>JANPJM010000018.1:0-13714 GCA_031425525.1 Hymenobacteraceae bacterium
TTTTTTTTTGTTTGTTTTTTGTTGTTTGTGTGGGGGGGTGGGCGGGGCCTACTCGCCCA
This sequence comes from Hymenobacteraceae bacterium, assembly GCA_031425525.1. GTDB lineage: Bacteria > Bacteroidota > Bacteroidia > Cytophagales > Hymenobacteraceae > JANNMJ01. Next base: position 60 of record JANPJM010000018.1, read on the forward strand.
CCTCCTCCTCCCCCCCCCCCCCCCCGCCCCCCGCGGGGGTGTGGCGGGCGGGCGCGCCCCCCGGAGGGGGGGGGCGCCTGGGGTAGCAACGCCGTTGGCGTAGCAACCCCAGGCTGTGAGATAGAACCCTTTCAGGGTTCGCCGACGCACAAAAACGATGTTTCTGCGCAACAGGCCAACGCAACGGCGCTATTCTACTTCTTCGTGGTCGCGATGGTGCGGTTGGTCTTGGTTTTCGTGGGGCGCTTGCGTTTGGCCAGTACGATGGGCTGAAACGAGGCGTTCTCCATCTGCCAGAGCAGGAACGACAATTGGTCGGCGCGGCGCTCGAAAGCGGCTTGCCGATAGGCCTCATCGTCGGTGGGCGCCACCTCGGTGCGCAGTAACACAATCGGCGGATTGCGCACGTTTTGCAGCGCCGCAGCCAGTTTACCCGCCTGCCAATCCACGATTTCGGGGGCGCCGCTGGGCATCGGCAGCAACAGCGTAGCCGGATACCGACTGCGCTCGCGGACGCGATAGAGCGCGCTCGCCACCAAGCGCGACCGGAAGCCGACCTCGCTCGTCATCGTCCCGAATTCGGTATCGACCACTGCTTGGTCGCCGCCCTGGTGGCGGACCAGATCGGTCAGGGGCTGCTCCAGGATAACCGCCCGAAACAACTCCGGTTTTTCGATGGCGGCGCCGGCCACCACCACCGTACCCGCGCCGGTGCCGTCGAGCGCGAGGCGATCAGGCGCCGTGTACTGCTGGTCGATGAGGTGTTGGGCGCAGGCCAGTAAATCCTGCCAGCCGGTGGGCTTGGCGTCGGCGCGGCCGGCTTTAGCCCAGGCGGGGCCGTACTCGCCGCCGCCGCGCACGTGGGCAATGGCGCGCACGCCGCCGCGCTCGATCCAGGCGAGGTCTTGCGGGTCGTACACGGGTGCCAGTACGCGGCTTTCGGCGCCATAGGCCGTCAGCAACGTAGGGTTGCGGGCGTTGAGTTTGAGGCCGCGCCGGTAAATGAGCGTCAGCGGAATACGCTGCCCGTCGGGGCTTTTTACCTTCAGCTCGACGGTCGCCAGATGGTCGGGGATGTCGTAATCGCCGGCGGGTTGCAGGTCGGTTTCGGTCAGTTCGGGACCGTTGGCCCAGCGGTACGTCAGCGGCGCCGCAATCCAGGAACATAGGTTGATGAACACGCCCGGCTGGCGCGCCTCGGTGGCAAACTCGGCCACGGCGCTGCCTTCGGGGAGTGGCACGGGCACGGGCGCGCCCGTTTCAAAGGTTTTGACGCCCACCGGCAACAGCACTTTCCAGAGGCGGCTCGCGCTGCCGTCGCGCCCCAGCACATATAGGCCATCGCTGGCGGGTTGCAGGGTTTGCAGTTCGGTGGCCTCCTCCGGCACCAGCACCGAGGTGGCCTTGCGCCAGTCGGGCGCCTCGACACCGGTGCGGGCCAGGCGCCCGGCCGGGGCATCGCGGGTAGTAAGGCCGTACACGAGCGTGCCTTGCAGATGCACGGTGCGCACTTCGTCTTCCAGGGCCGCAATGCGCTTCCAGGGCACGTTTTTTTGCTTGATGGCAGCCATCGGCGCCACATAAATGGCGGCGTGCGCCAACCGGCTCGGCCCCACGTAGACCACCGCCCACGCGGCATCGCCGGTGCCCATTCCGCCGCCGCGCGCGACCACCACATCGGCCACGCCGCCGGGTAGGGCGGGGCTGTAGGTATCGCCGAAAATGAGGCGGTCGGCTACCGGTTTGGCGCCCGGCTTAGCCGGTAGCTGGCTGAGATAGAGCCGGTTCGAGGCCGCCGCGCTCACGCGGTTGTAAATGAACCCCCGACTATCGGCGAGCCACGCCGAGGCCGCCACGTGCGCGTGGTCGAGAATATCGCCGATGTACTTGCTGGTTTTGGTATCCAGCACGCGCACCCGGTTTTCGAGCGGTTCGCCCCAGGTCAGCTCGTAGGCCACGTACCGCCCATCGGGCGAGACGGCAAATTGGGCGATGCTGGGCGCCGAAATGGCCGCCAACGGCCCCACGGCGGGGTCTACGAGTTGCTTGTCGGGGCCGTCGAGGCCGTCGCGCATGGCCAGCACCCAACTGGTGGTGCCGCCGCGCCGCTTCAGCATAAAAAAACGATTTCCAACGCGCTGAAGCCCTTTTATGCGGTACGGCGATTCCTGCGTCAGCTCTTGCAGCCGCGCCAACATCTTGCCCCGGCTCAAGAGCTGGTGCAAGGTTTTGGTCGAATACGCGCCCTGTGTCTGGTACCACTCCTGCACATCGGGCCGCTCGCCGTCTTCGAGCCAGCGGTACGCATCGGTCACGCTGGTGCCGAAATACGTGTCGGTAACGGGCCGCACGGGCGCGGGTGGCGGCGGTGCGGCGGCGGCGTCCTGGGCGTGCGCCGGCGGCTTCGGCCCCGCGAAAAAGGCCAGTACCGCGAGCAGTGAACGCAGGAAGATAGAGTAGTAGCGGTTCTTCATCGCTGCAAGGTCGGGAGATAGCAACCATTTAGCCATCACATTTTTATGTGAAACCCTGAAAAGATTGGGCAAAAAGCAGAAACTTGCTTTTTCGGCTAACTGAATGCCTACCTTTCGTTCAAGTTTGTCTTTTCCCTTCACCACCCATCACTTTCTCCTCATCACCCATGCGTACGTCGCTCGTTTTCCTCGCCTTGCTGGCTGCCCCCACTGCGCTGTTTGCGCAATCGTCGCGCAAAGCCACTAAGCCTGCCGCCGTACCTGCGCCGGCGGCCGTTTCCGCGCCGGCTCCGGCAGTCGCGCCGGCCGTTGCACCTACGGCCGTGGCGCCGGCGGCGCCCACTGCGGTAGCAGCCCGCCCCGTAGACCCACCGGCACCGTCGGGCTTTCAGAAGTACTATTTCGTGATGCTATTGAAAGGAACCAAGCTCGACCAGGATAAAGCGGCGCTGGTGAAGATGATGGAAGGCCACCTCGACTATATGGACAAGCTCTCGACCGATGGCAAATGCCTCGTCGATGGCACTTTCATGGACGGCGGCACCGCGCGCGGCTTCATGCTGGTACGCGCCAATACGGTAGACGATGTAAAAGCCCTCGCCGACGCTGACCCCGTGGTGCAAGCCGGACGCGTGGTCTACGAAGTGCATCCGTGGATGACCGAATCGATGGTTTTCGAGAAAGGGGCTCCTACGCCGGGCAAGTAACTGCACTAAATTTCTGTCATTGCGAGGAGGCTTTGCGACGAAGCAATCTCGCGACTTGCTCGGTTCAGCTTCACCGCCACGCACAATTCGAGATTGCCACGTCGTCGCAAAGCACCTCCTCGCAATGATAGAAGGGAGAATGACAGAAGGAAGTCCGCCTACTTGGCAAACTTGGTCAGTACGGTAGTGCCCACCAACTTATCCTTGCGGTAGGTTTCGGTTTTCACCTGCCCGATGCCGGGCGCATACCAACTCACCGATTCCATCTCGAACCGCATCGGGATGCCCATCGCCTTGTTCTCCATATTCATGTGCTGCTTCACGCGGATACACTGAAAGGTACCGGCGGGCGTCGTGAGCGATTCTTTCGCTTCGGCTACGCGGTTGGTGAGGTTCATCCGCGACGACATCATCACCATCTGGCTCGATTTGTCGGCGGCGCGCATCGTGAGCAAGCCGTCGGGTAGCTTTTGCCCAACGGTGGGGTTAATGGGGATTTCGAGTTTATCGCCTTCCATTTCAAAGTCGAGATTTTCCATCGACCGCATCGATTCGCCCTGGCCCATCATCGCGCGCATATCGAGGCGCAGCAGGTTGCCGGAGCATTCGAGCGAGTAATCGCCCTCCATCACGGGCTTATTTTTTTGGTCGAACTGCTGCTGATGAAACGTGACCTTGATGTTGCCATTGGCGTTGGCTACGTCGGTCACGGCTTGCATCGAACGGCCCGTTACTTTATTTTTGGCGTCGTAGGAAGTCATTTCCAGCGTCGAGCCTTTTTTTAGGTCGCCCAACTGGCAGCTTTGGGCGGTGGCGGTATGGCCCAACAGCAACGTGCCGGCACAGAAAAGCAGGAAACGATTCATCAGCAAAAAGCTCTAAAAATGCGATTTTGGCCTCGGCACGCCCACGCGGCGCCCGGTGGCGGCGGGTGTAAAGGTGCGATGCGCCCGACCCGCCGAAAACCACATTTTGATGTGAATTCACCCGACTTATCTGGTCGGCCAAATAATGTCTTACATTCAAACCCGCCAAACGTGCTGATAAGCACGGCATGCCGAATATCTTTGTCGGGTTCAGTTCGCAATACCCTTCACGTTCACTCTCCTGCTGATGTCTGCCACCTCTACTCGCTCTTGGCTTCCGGCGCTGCTGATCGCCACTTCTTTGGTCGCGTATACGCCCAGCACGTTTGCGCAAGCCACAGCGGCAAGTGCTACCTCGATTTCGGGGCCAATCACGCTTTCGGGCATCGTGCAATCCAGCAGCGGCGAGCCGCTGCCTGGCGCTACGGTCTTCGTGCGGGGCACGTACTTCGGCACCAGCACCGACGGCACCGGGCGTTTCAAGCTCGTGATTCCGGCGGGCAAAATGGTGGCCGGCCAATCGGTGACGCTCGAAGTGTCGTACATCGGCTACGAAACGCTCGCCAAGCAGCTTGACCCCGCCGACGGTGGCAACCTCACGCTCGCGCTTACACCCGCCGCCACCACCCTCGGCGAGACCGTGGTGGCCGCCTCTCGGGTGCAGCAGACGCTCGCCGAAGCGCCCGTAACCATCGAAAAACTCAACTCAATCCAGATCACGCGCCTCGCCTCGCCCGATGTGATGGTGGGTTTGGCGAACCTCAAGGGCGTCGATGTCTCGTCGTCGGCGCTGCTGATGTCGTCGGTGAGTACGCGCGGTTTCAACTCGGCCAAATCGGAGCGCGTCATTCAGCTCGCCGATTACATTGATACCCAATCGCCGAGCCTGAGCGTGAACGCCGGCAACCTGCTGGGCATCCCGGAGGTCGATATGGAATCGGTGGACGTGCTGCACGGCCCGTCGTCGGCGCTGTACGGCGCCAACGCCTTCAACGGCGTGGTACTGTTCAACTCAAAAGACCCGTTTGTGTACGAAGGCCTGACGGCGCGCATTCGCGGTGGCTCGCGCGCCTACGCCGATGCGCAGGTGCGGTACGCGAAGAAATTTACGCCGCGTTTGGCGGGGAAAATCAACCTGAGCTATCAGCAGGCGAATGATTTTATTCCAACCAATTTTGCTGCGCAAGACCGGCTGCTGGAGCTGACCAACAATCCCGAAGGCTCCGTTTTCGGCTACAACGCCGTGAACCGCTACGGCGACGCCAACCCCAACCCGCCCGGCTCGAACCAACCGCTCACGCAAACCGTGCGCGACCCGGCGACGGGGCAGAACGTCTCGTATAACGTTTACATGCCCGGTTTTACGGAGCGCGAGCTGGTAGCCGACGACAACCGCACGTACGGCGTGCGCATCCAGCCGACGCTGTCGTACCTGGTGACTGATAAGCTCAAGGCTACTGCCGGTTACCGTTTTTCGCGGGGCACTACTACGTATCAAAGCACTTCGCGCTACCGCTTCAAAAACCTCGAAACACAGCAGTTTTTTGGGGAGTTGAAGAGCGACAAATTCTTTGTTCGTGCTTACACTACCGGCGATGATGGCGGCGAAACGTACGACATGAACTTCCTTGGCGCGTTTTTGCAGAACCAGCTTGTACCGGCTGATCGGCAAAATATGGCCAGCAACCTTTCCTACGGCGGCCTTTTCGCGCAGACGTACAGCACTGAGTTTGGCCGCGCCCGTCTGGCCGCCGCGCAAGCCAATCCGATGCTTACACAAGCGCAGACGCAGCAAATTGCCGCACCTATTGCCTATGCGGCAGCGGCGGCTACTTTGCTCCAGCCGGGCACGCCTGAGTTCGACCAAGCCCGCGCCCGCATCATCTCGGATGGCACGCCCGGCCGGGGGGCGCTGATTCGGCCGCGCTCGCGGATGTCGGATGTGAGCGCGCAATATCAGGTGAAACTACCGGCTGGTTTCGGGTTGATCGTGGGCGGCGCGTATCGCGACTTCCGTCTTGGTTCCGACGGGCGTCTTTTCTCCGATAAACCCGGTTCCCGGATTCAAAACCACGAATACGGTGCGTATGCACAAGCCACGAAAGGGTTTATGGAAAACCGCTTGAAGTTGGCTTTCGCGGCGCGGGTCGATGATTTCAAGAATTTCGATCCTGCTTTTTCGCCGCGCGCGTCCGTCACGTACGCCATCGGCAAAGACTTGCAGCACAACTTCCGGGCATCGTACAGCCGCGCTTTCCGTTCGCCGGCGCAACTCGACCAATACATTCAGCTCGACCTGATTCGGGCGCTGCTGCTCGGCAACGTCGGCAATGGGTTTGAAGGCTATGATCTGGCCGCACGCGGCGAAATTTTCAGCATCGGCGACCCGGCCGTGGCCGCCAAGTACCGCATCCGCGTTCCCGCCCTGGAGTTGGAGCGCGTCAATACAGTAGAAGTAGGGTACCGGGCCGCACTCGGTGCAAAAGTTACCCTCGACGCCAACGTGTACGTTTCGCGTTACGGCAACTTCATCGGCGCCCGTCGCTTTTTCAGCAACACCGATGGTACCCTGCCCACCGCCGAGCAGTTGAGTGCTTCGCTGGCGTCGGGCTTCACCGATGCCTCGCAAAAAACCCGCGTCGTACAAGCCTGGACCAACTCCACCCAAGACCTCGACACGCGCGGCGCTACCCTCGGCCTCGGCTACACCCTCTCGCCGAATGTCGGCTTCAACGGTTCCTACTCCTACAACGAGCTGACCACGACCGACCTTCCCGCCGATTTCCAGACCTTTTTCAACACCCCGAAGCACAAGTTCACGCTCGGCGCGAGCGGCGCCGTGGCCACCGATTTCACCTACGGCATCAACTACCGCTGGGCGCAGGCGTTCCGGTACGAAATGCCGTTTGCGGCGGGCACCTTGGCGGCCCCGTCGTCATTGGACGTCACGCTCGGCTACCACGTGCAAAAGCTACGCACCACCTTTCAGGCGGGCGCTACCAACGTCCTCGACGCCACCAACATTCAGGTGTACGGCGCCCCAAGTCTGGGCCGCATCGTGTTCGCGGGCGTGCTGATCGACGTTCAGTAAACCGTTGATTTCATTTCGGATGCCGCGCGGGTTGGCCCAAGCGCTTTCGGGCGTTTTTCATCCGCTGCTGGTGCCTACTTACCTGGTGGCCGGGCTGCTCTTCGGAGCGCCCGGCCTCTTTGTGTGGGCACGCGAGGCCCGGCCGCAAGTGCTGGGTACGGTGTTCCTATCCACTTTTCTGCTGCCCGCCGTGGGCACGTATGCGCTGGTACGCACCGGCCGGGTGGCCTCTCTCCTCATTCCCAACCACCGCGAGCGCCACTGGCCGCTACTGTTAGCGCTGGTCGGTTTTGCGGCAGCCGCAGGTCTATTATACCCTGCCGAGCCGCTGCTGGGGCTGGTACTGGCGCTGCAAGCCGTAGCGGTGGCGCTCACGTGGGCCATCTCGCGGCATTGGCTCATCAGCGCGCACGGCGTAGCGATGGGGGGCGCCGTAGGCTTGGTGGCGCTGGTGAGCGGGTTGGTGGGTGGCACGGGTTTCGGCCCGCTCGTTATCACGGTAGGCTTGGCCGGAGCTGTGGGCGCCGCCCGGCTGGCCCTCAAGGCGCACACCCCGGCACAAGTGTGGGCCGGACTGGCTTTGGGCTTGGCCGTGAGCTTGTTAGGCAGCGGCGTGCTGTAAAAGGAGCGTGGGCCTATGGCGCGCTTGCCGCGAGTAAAGCACGGGCAGCAAGCGCACCGAAGGCCCGCGCTCCTTTAGCTACCTTTGCGGGCCTTTTGCCCGCGCCCATCCGGCGGCGCGGGTTTTCACTTGGGGTGCCCCCTTCCGGCAATGCACATTGAAGTTTTAAAGTCGAAGATTCACCGCGTTCGCGTGACGCAGGCCGAGTTGCACTACGTCGGATCGGTCACGATTGATGAAGACCTGCTCGACGCGGCCAATATGGTCGAAAACGAGAAAGTGACCATCGTCAACGTCAATAACGGCGAGCGCTTCGAGACCTATACCATTCGCGGCGAGCGCGGCTCGGGCATGGTGTGCCTCAACGGCCCGGCCGCCCGGCGCGTGGCCGTGGGCGATGTGGTCATCATCTTCTCCTACGCCCTCATCGACTTTGCCGTAGCCCGCCAGCACGTGCCGACGCTCGTGTTTCCGGACCAAAACAACCGCTTGGGATAAGCGCCCGGCCAGCCGCCTACTTCATACTATGAATCGACTGCTGAACGTCGCCAAATACCTGCTGCTCCTGAGCCTGTCGGGCGCCTTGATGTGGTATGCGCTACGCAACCTCGACTTTGCCCGCATCGGCGAAGAACTGCGCGCGGCCAAATGGCAGTGGGTGGCCCTCTCGATTCTGGTAACGCTGCCCGGCTACTTCAGCCGCGCTTGGCGCTGGAAAATGCAGCTCGACGCCGCTGGCCAACGCAGCGGATTCTGGACGACGTACCACGCCATGATGGTCGGCTACCTGGCCAACCTCGTGCTGCCGCGCGCCGGGGAGGTAGTGCGCTGCACCGTGCTGACGCGCACGGCGGGCGTACCGGTGAAAGTGAGTTTAGGCACCGTCATCACCGAGCGCGTCATCGACCTTTTTACGCTTTTGACCCTCCTCGGCATTCTATTGCTGCTGGAATTCGGACATCTGCAATCATTCTTCTATCTGCAATTCAACGATTCTTATGATTCCATCGCCGCCAACCGCGTTACGCTGCTGCTCGCGCTCGTGGCGGTGGGCACGGGGCTGGGGTTGATGGGCTGGTTCGTGTGGCGTAATCTGGAGAAGTTTCGGCAGAATCGGCACTTTCAGCGGGCGGCGGGTTTCTTGCGCGGGCTACTCGATGGGCTATTGAGCGTGCGCCGCGTGCGGTCGCAGAGCGCGTTTTGGTTTCACTCGGTTTTCATCTGGTCTACGTACTTCTTCACGGCCGTCGCGTTATTTCCGGCGCTGCAAAGCACGGCGGGTCTGGGGCTGAATGTCGCGCTGGCGCTGCTCGTGATCGGCGGTTTCGGGATGGCGGCCCCCGTGCAGGGCGGCATCGGCGTTTTTCACCTGTTGGTGCAGGGCGCACTGATGGCCTACGGCTTGGGCAAAGAGCAGGGGATGGCGTACGCGCTCATCTCGCATACCACGCAAACCGTATTGGTGGTGCTGCTGGGCGGGTTTTCGTTCGTGGCTTCCACCGTTCAAACCGCCCGCCGGAAGCGGGGGTCTGATTTGGCGCACGAAGATTTGCTTGATTTGGAAACCGATGCGGAAGCCGTACCCGACGGGCTGCCGACGCGCGGCGGGGCGTGAGCGACATTTTTTGTCATTGCGAGAAGGCTCTGCGACGAAGTAATCTCGCGGTAGACGAGTGCGATAGAACGGCCCTCAACCGCCGCGCCGCGCCCAATGCGAGATTGCCACGTCGGCCCTTCGACAAGCTCAGGGTAAACTCCAAGCCTCCTCCTCGCAATGACAAATAGCGGGCAAATTTTAGTCAAGACTGCTCCATCCGCAGGTCTTTCCTCCCCCAAAACCTCGCTCCACACCGTGCCACAAACTGCTTCTCTCCTACCGCCGACCGCCGCCAAAATCTACCCGTCGAGCGCAGCTTTCGCGCCGGTAGCGGCGGCGTGGCGCGCGGCCGGGCGGCGCGTGGTGTTCACCAACGGCTGCTTCGATTTGCTGCACCTCGGCCACGTCGATTACCTGGAACGCGCCCGCGCCTTGGGCGATGCGCTGGTGGTCGGCCTCAACACCGATGCCTCGGTACGAGCGCAGCAAAAAGGCCCGGAGCGCCCTTTGCAAGACGAAACCAGCCGCGCCCGCGTGCTGGCGGCGCTGGGGTTCGTCGATGCCGTGGTGCTGTTCGGTGAGTCTATGCCGCGCGCGCTCATCGAGGTGGTACGGCCGCTGGTGCTGGTGAAGGGCGATGATTATGCGCCCGAAGCCATTGTAGGCTACGACATTGTTATGGCCGACGGCGGCCAAGTGGTCACAGTGCCGCTGGTAGCGGGCTACGGTACCACGCGCATCGTCGAGAAAATCAAGGCCAGCCTCACATAACGAAGCCGCTCTAGGCTCGCGGGCCGCCGCCCCGCGTTCCAATCTGCCAAAAAGACGAAACCTGCTTTTCGGCGCGAGAGTTGAATGAAACGACTCCCGACTGCACCCCTACACTCGCGGGTCGTTCAACTCAAAACTCCCCACTCAAAACTCGAAACTCCCCCATGGGCATTTATGTAATTCTGATTCTGGTGATGGGCGCGAGCTGGTTTATCCAGTGGCGCCTCCGCTCCAAGTTTGAAAAATACTCGCAGATTGCGCTGCAAAACGGTATGAGCGGCGCCGAAGTGGCCGAACTCATGCTCGCCGACCACCAAATCCGCGATGTGCGCGTCATTTCCACCGAAGGACGCCTCACCGACCACTACAACCCGACCGACAAGACCGTGAACCTGAGCGCCGACGTGTACGCTGGCCGCTCGGCCGCCGCCGCTGCCATTGCCGCCCACGAATGCGGCCACGCCGTGCAGCACGCTACCGCCTACGGATGGCTCGGGCTGCGCTCGAAGCTGGTGCCTGTCCTGAGCCTTACCTCGCGGTATATGCAGTGGATTTTGCTCGCGGGGGTGTTGCTGTTGCGCACCACGCCGCTGCCGCTCGGCATTGGTATTGTGCTGTTTGCGCTCACGACGCTCTTCAGTTTCATCACGTTGCCAGTCGAGTTTGACGCTTCGCGCCGCGCGCTCGCTTGGATCGACCGGCGCGGTATCGTGACGGCACCCGAACACGCGATGGCGAAAGATGCCTTGTCGTGGGCGGCCATGACGTACGTGGTGGCCGCTATCGGCTCGCTCGCGACGTTGCTGTATTACGTGAGTTTGTTTGCCGGCGGTTCGCGCCGGAGCTAGCGCATCCAAACCGACTCAAAACAGAAAGCCCCGACCGTAGTTTAGTCTGCGTTCGGGGCTTTTTTTGCTCGATTCGGCCGATCATTTCCGGGATTCATCGGCTTGAGCTTGTGTGTGCGCCGGAAGGCACGCAACGTTTCCTCCGAAATTGGTACATTTGCGGACTATTTTCGAATCTAAACCTTTCAATTTTCAGCGTTTCTGATGCTTTTTCAGCTAACTGAGGAACAGCTTGCCGTGCAAGCCGCCGCCCGCGAATTTGCACAAACCGAACTTCTGCCGGGCGTCATCGAGCGCGACGAACACCAGCGCTTCCCCACCGAGCAGATCAAACGGATGGGCGAACTGGGTTTTCTGGGGATGATGGCCTCGCCGGAGTACGGCGGCGGCGGAATGGACACCGTGAGCTACGTGCTGGCGATGGAAGAAATCTCCAAGGTCGATGCCTCCTGCTCGGTGATTATGTCAGTAAACAACTCACTGGTTGTGTGGGGTTTGGAACATTTCGGCACCGAAGAGCAGAAGCGTAAGTATCTACCGAAACTTACCTCCGGTGAAATGATCGGCGCCTTCTGCCTTTCGGAACCCGAAGCCGGCTCCGATGCCACGATGCAGCGCACGACGGCCATCGCCGACGGCGACGACTACATCATCAACGGAACCAAAAACTGGATCACCAACGGCAGCACCGCCGGCGTGTATTTGGTGGTAGCCCAAACCTACCCCGAAAAGCGCCACAAGGGCATCAACGTCTTTATCGTGGAGAAGGGTACGCCCGGTTTCGTGGTGGGGCCGAAGGAGAATAAGCTCGGCATCCGCGCCTCCGACACGCACTCGCTGATGTTTACCGATGTGCGCGTACCGAAAGCCAACCGCATCGGCGACGACGGTTTCGGCTTCAAGTTCGCGATGGCGACGCTCAACGGCGGGCGCATCGGCATTGCCGCCCAGGCGCTCGGCATCGCAAGTGGTGCCTACGAACTAGCTCTCAACTACTCGAAAGAGCGCAAAGCGTTCGGCGTACCGATTTCGCAGCACCAGGGCATCCAGTTCAAGCTCGCCGATATGGCGACGAACATCGACGCCGCGCGGCTGCTGTGCCTGCGCGCCGCGCAAGACAAAGACGCCCACCGCGATTACTCCAAATCGGGCGCAATGGCGAAGCTGTTCGCCTCCAAAACCGCGATGGATACGGCCGTGGAGGCCGTGCAAGTCCACGGCGGCTATGGTTTCGTGAAGGAATTCCACGTCGAGCGCCTGATGCGCGATGCCAAAATCACGCAGATATACGAGGGCACGTCGGAAATCCAGAAAATTGTCATTTCCCGCGAACTTCTCAAGTAATTTCCCCCGCCGACGGCGGAGCCGCGCAGTATTCGGATTCTATTTTCAAGGGTTTATTCCTAAGAAATGGCCTTACGAATTGCCCGGCTCCGCCGTCTGGCTTTCTGTTCTTTTTGATGGAAGACTACAATAAGATAATAGAGGCCCTTGGCGTCCGGTACGTGCTGGCGCACAACCTCACGGTGCAGCGTCCGGTGTGCGTGCGCAACTCCTACGACGTAGGTAACACGCTGGTGCTGGTGCATCATGGCCAATTGTCGTTCGGCGAAGACAACCAGGTGGTTGGGCCCGGCGAGCTGCTGTTTTTGCCCGGTGGCCGCGCCACGCAGCTTTGCTACGGCATCAGTTCCGACGAAAACCCGCTGCCGCAGGTTTCCAACGATGAGCTGATCGGTTCCAAGAGCCAGTACTTTCGCTCGAACAACGATACGGAGAAAGTAGGCCAGCAGCCCAATTCGCACTCTTACGTCTCGTTTGAGGCCAAGGTGTTCGATTCGGTCAACTTCTTCGCCTCGCTCGATATTCCGGCGTTCAAGATCGCGACGCACCCGCGCCTGGCCGCGCTCGTGCAGATGCTGGTCGAAGAGTCGCTCGCCGACCGACCCGGCCGCGACCGGCTCCTCTCGACGTACACCGACAATATCGCCGTCGAGGTGGTGCGTTACATCCTGCATCGCAATATGTTCGTCGAGCAGATGGCGACGAACAGCACGTATTTCAAGGATCCGCGCCTCATCGACATCTTCAACTACATCAAAGAACACCTCAGCGGCGACCTTTCCAACAAGATACTCAGCGGCGTCGCCAACGTCAGCGAAGACTACGTAGGGCAGTATTTCAAGATGCTCACCGGCATCAATCCCCAGGATTACATCGAGTACCAGCGCATGGAGCGCGCCGTGCTGCTACTACGGACTACCAAAAAAAGCATCCGCGACATCGGCAAAGAGGTGGGTTACAAGGATACCGCCTACTTCTGCCGCCGCTTCAAGATGATGTTCGGCATCCCGGCCGGCCGCATGCGTCGCCGCGAGTCGGCTGTGGGGAGCGGGGCGTAAAGGGGGTTGTTAAAGGATTTCAGAAAGCCGTTAGGTGTGTAGCACCTGGCGGCTTTTTTTGTAAAGGTGGGTGGATGAATTGAGCAGTTGAGCATGAATATTCAAGCACTTGCACCGGCGAGGACGCTTTGCATTTATCCTTTGTTCATCGTCCGCGTAGTTGAAGGGGAAGCCATTCCGCGACTACTATTGTGAGGGTTGTAGTGCGGCCATCACTCCGCCCGTTAGCACCAATAGGAACCGTTCCAAATGTCAAACAGAGGAAAGCAGTGCGCAC
>JANPJM010000019.1:0-34696 GCA_031425525.1 Hymenobacteraceae bacterium
GAGCACGCGCCGAACGGCCTCGGCGCGGAACGCCGCATCCTATTTTCGACGGGGAGCCGGCGCGGGGCCGGTGGGGGAAGTAGGCTGCATCGCGGATCGAAGATACCTTCGCCCACTGTCCGATTTGCCCCGACCACCTCATTCCCGAGGCCACCTCGTCGGAGCAAGTGGTCGGTGAAGCTAAGAGTGAGGACTTCATCAATGGCACCGCCCGGCGTGAGGTCGAACGGGCGGTTGTCATCGGTAAGTCGCTACTCGCTTACTCGATCACCAACTGGCGCGTGGCCGTGCCCACCCGCACCGAGTACCCGCCCGGGGCCAGGCCCGTGAGGGAAAGGTCCGAAGTGCCAGGTGCCAGGTGCCAGGTGCCAGGTGCGCAACGTGCGGCCGGTGGCGTCGAGCAACGTGGCCGATTCCGTTGCCGGGCCATGCAAGCACACTGTGTAAGCACCCTGGGTCGTGGGCCGGGTTGGGCCGAACTGCGAGATGCGAACTGCGAGGTGCTCAGCGCCCGCGGGCCGAAGGAGAGGGCGAAGCGCCCGCGCGATTCGCCGACCGGGGCCGGGAAGCGCACCTTCGGGCGGGTCACGCCAGGCAGACGTCCGGTTCCACTCGGTGCTGAGCAGGTCCTGGTGAGCTGTCGGCTCGAAAGCTACACCATTACACTTTGAGGCGCTGACTCTAACTTCTGCAAAGACAAGAAGATTTTCTTTCGTACCTCTGCGGCGCCGGAAGCTGGGCTCAGCCCACCAAGCGTACAGCTACCCTTCTTGATAACCGCCTCCGGGCGTGTTTCACGCACTACCAGTATGTCTGTCGCGGATATTTTACATATTCTTGAATAGCTCGTTGTGTATGAACGATTACCCGATCCGGCAAGTCAACGCCGGTGATATCAAGGAGCACGCGATTGCCGTAGGCGTTCTGCTCGGGCTGCTTACACCGGACGGCAAGGTTGAGCTGACGCAGATAGCCACTTGGTTCAGGAAACCCACTGACCGGCTTCGGACGATGGACCAGCGGCTCGACCAAGTGGTGGGGCTGCTGGCCAAGCTGCTGACGCCGACCAAGGACGCACCAGCAGAAGTGTTCAAGGGCGCGAAGTGGTACCAGATTCCGAAAAGCCTGCGCGCCAAGAAGCTTGAGGCAACGCCCTTTTGCATCGTGGCGCCCGCGGCGAAGGTGAAAAAAGGGGAGATCGGTTTCGGTATCCTGCCGAAGCCGAAGGCCGGCAAGCGGCCGATCAAAGTGTACGGCTACCTGCCACTTTTCAGCTACGCGCCGGAAGGGGCGAAGCTGATCATCGGGGGCGCCGACAGCTTTTGCAAAGTAGGGATCGAGATTCAACAGCTGACTGAGCCGGCGGGAACGCCCGCGTTTACGGGCGTGGCCGTGACGGCCGACATCTCCCTGGCGAGTGGAACGCCGACGTTCGCGCTGCAGCTGCTCGATGCGCAAGGCAAACCGGTGGCGACCTACCACACCCTGCGCGAACTGCTCGACGCGGCGATAGCGCGGGCGCTCGACGACGTGATGACGCAGGTGCAGGAGTGGCTGAACGAGCCGATCGCGGAGTCGTCGGTGACCCCGGGCGTCCTGCTGACGGCGGCGCAGCTGCTACGCAAAGAGGGCGACATTTACTACCTGAACCTGCGGGAGCTGGACGCGAGCGGCCAGACAGCCCTTCAGATCGCGCAGCACTTCGTGCTGAGCTTGCTGGAGCCGTTCGTCGGGACCGACGAGGCACTCGTAGACTTGCCCGACGGTGGCTTGTTCATTACCAGCCAGGAAACCGACGACGCCATCGATTACGGCTTCCGCATCCAGGCGACGCTGCCGCTGCTGGCCCCGGACGAAGAAGATCCGAAAAAGGAAACCACCTCAAACGAAGACCCGGAGCCGGACGAAGACGGCGGCCTGACCATCAATCTGGCGCTGGGTACTTGGCTGACGGGCGAAGATGACGACGACAACTGGATTACCCGCAGTGCGGCCGAGGCCGATGTATCGGTGCCGGGCATCGCGGTGCGGCTCGTGCGGCATACGAGCGAGGGGGAGCTAAGCTTCGCGCCGGCCTGCACCTTCACGAGCGTCGGGCTCGACATTGCCGGCGCCGACGACAACCCGCTGTTCGAGGTGAAAGGCTACGAGCTGGCCGGTGCCCAGCTGCGCGCTAACGCCACCTTCGGGACCGACGACCCGGCGCTGGGCTTCGGCGGAAGGTTCAATGACCTGAAGATGCCGCTGGCGCCCGGCCTGGAAGCGGGCGCAGCCGGGGGCGACAGCCAGAACCCGGTCGCCCAAAGCCTGCTGGCCGGTCCGAAAGAAGTTGCGGCCAAAGACGAAGAGCCGGGCGACCAGGATCCCGTGAGTTTGACGTTCTCGCTGGCCGCATCGTACGTGGAGGCGGAGGCGAGCGTGCCGGCGGTGCAGTTCTACGACGCCGACGGAGAGGCCGCCTCGGAGCTGGAGTTGCCGATCCGCCGCAAGCTGGGGCCGTTGCAGAGCGAGAAGATCGGACTCGGCTGGGTGTCGGGCAGCCCGACGGACACGCTCTCGATTCTGTTCGATGGCAACGTGGAGCTGGGGCCGCTGAAGATTGATCTGGTGGGTCTGTCGGTCGGGATTCCGGTGCAGACGCCGACCGACTTCGGCAGCTACGCGTTCGACCTCAACGGCCTGGGGCTGACGTACGCGCAGGGCAGCGTCGCGCTGAACGCCGCGCTGGTAAAGCGTGCCCCCGATCCGGAAGCCACACCGCCGCGGCCCTACGTGAGCTACGACGGCACGGCGCTACTGAAAGCGGGCACGTTCACGCTCAACATTCTGGGGTCGTACGCCTACGTGGAAGCCACGCCGACCGACGAGGGCTACACGTCGCTGTTCGTGTTCGGGACGTTCCTGAAGGACCTCGGCGGGCCGGCTTTCTTTTACGTAACGGGGCTGGCGGCCGGCTTCGGCTACAACCGCGGCCTGAACCTGCCGGCGCAAGACAAAGTGGGCGAGTTTCCGTTGGTGGCGGGCCTCAATAACCCGGCGCTGCTGGGCGCCGAGCAGGATTCGGCCGGCAACTGGCTTTCGCCGAACCCCGTGAAGGCGCTGGCCCTGCTGCACCCGTACCTGCCGCCGGAGCGGGGCGCGTACTGGCTGGCCGCTGGCGTTCGCTTCACCTCCTTCGACCTGGTGCATTCGTCGGCGCTGCTGATGATCGCCTTCGGCCGCGAGCTGGAGATTGCGCTGCTGGGCGTCTCGTGGCTGAGTCTACCACCTCCCTCGGCGCCCGGCGCGGCCGCGCCGGCCAAGCAGTACGCCTACGTGGAGCTGGGGCTGCAAGTGAAATTTCTGCCCGAGCAGGGCTTTCTGGGGGCCACGGCGATTCTGACGCCGAACTCGTTCGTCATCGACAAAGCGTGCAAGCTCACGGGCGGCGCCGCGTTCTACCTCTGGTTCGGCAAGCACGAGCACGCCGGCGAGTTCGTGGTGACGATTGGCGGCTACCACCCCGATTTCGTGGTGCCGAGCCACTTCCCGCGGGTGCCCCGCCTGGGGTTCCGGTGGCCGGTCTCGTCAGACGTCACCATCAGCGGCGACGCGTACTTCGCCCTGACGCCCTCGGCCGTGATGGCCGGCGCGAGCCTGCAGATTCTCTTCAGCCGCGGCGATCTGCGGGCGTGGTTCACGGCCCGGATGGACGCGCTCGTGCAGTGGGCACCGTTTCACTACGACATCGGCATCAGCGTCAGCATCGGGGCCTCGTACCGGCTCAAGCTACTGTTCGTGACCACGACAGTGCAGGTGGAGCTGGGCGCCAATCTCCAGATCTGGGGGCCGCAGATGGGCGGCGAAGTCCACATCAACTGGTTTATCATCTCGTTCTCCATTGGCTTCGGTGCCCCCCGCCTCAGCACGCCGTCCGCCCTCGACTGGACGAACCCCGACGGAACCGGGTTCGCGCAGACGCTGCTGCCGCACAAGGCCGAGCAGGCAGCGATGGCCCGCCGCGCCATTGGCTACCGCGCCGCCAACCGCCTGGCTGCGCCCGCCCAGGCCGTGCAGCCGGAAGGGGTCTGCACGATTACGGTCAACGACGGCCTGCTCCAGACCGTGACCACCGACGCGGGCGAAACCGTCTGGATCGTGCGGCCCAACCAGTTCGCGTTCTCGGCCCTGACGGTGATTCCGGTTACTTCCATCGAGATCGCGCAACCCGCGGGCGACCCCGTCATCATCGAGGCGGCCGACGTGTCGCCGGTCGGGGAAGCGTACTACGTCGGCATCCGGCCGATGAAGCTGGATCAGCTGGTCTCGGTGGTGCGCGTGACGCTCTCGGACGTCACGGGTGTCGCGTACGACCTCTACGACAAGTTTGACTTAACTCCGGCCCTTCAGCGGGTGCCGGCCGCCAAGTGGGGCCACCCCCTGGCCGACGGCGCGAAGCCCGACTACAGCGAACTGCTCGACGGCCGCCTGCTCGGGCTGGAGCGCATCAGCGTTCGCGCTCCCGCCCCGACGCCCAGCGGCGATGATCTACTGAAGATCAACGTCGAGGAAGCGTTCACCTACGTGGCGGTCGATGACAACGCCCACTACTCGCCCGATCACCTGCCGCTCAAGCCGGGGCAAGCGCCGGTCGGGCCGGTGCCGCAGACCGATGCGGCGGCGCTCGACAAGCTGCACGCTACGCTCATGAGCGATACCGTCAGCCGGGCCCGCGCCGACGTGTTTGCCGCCCTGCAAAAGCTGAATCTGTCGCCGCGCACGAACGGGCCGCTGCCGAAGCTGGCCGCCACCCCGGCCGCTTATCTGAGCGGCCGGCCGCTGACCATCGCCGCCAGCGCGGCGTAGCGCCGCCCGTTTCCCTTACCGTCTCATCGGGCGGCCTCGCCGCCGCTGGAATCAGCTTTTTTATGACGACTACCCGAGTCAGCGTCGTGGCGCCCACCGTCAATGCCACGTTCTACGACAACTTCATTCCGGCGCTGAAGGGCGGCGAATACACCATCACGGTCGAGCAGGAGCTGACGGCCGAGGGCGCGCACGAGCTGCCGCTGCCCGCGCCGGTTCGGCAGAAGCTGGCCGTTCGGGGGCCGCGCTTCGTGCTGCCGCCGGCCGACATTCACCACGTTTTCCCGCCGGACAACGCCGCCGGGACCTTCGCGGCAAATTTGCCGCTCATCGTCTTCAACAAGCGCTCGCTGCCGTGGGAACGGGCTCTTCGCCCGACGGCCGAGCAGCTCAATCAGCTGCCGGCCGAGGTCCGCGACCCCGCGCTGTACCCGTGGCTGGCGCTACTGGTGTTCGCCGCCGACGAGTTGCTGCCGCCCACGCTGCCCGACGGCACCACGCCGCCCGCCCCGCCGCCCGGCAGCCAGCAGAATTTGAACGTGGTGGCGTCGGTCCCGCTGACCAACGCGGTACGCGGTACCTACAAGGGAAATGCGACGACGGGACCGCCCGCCGACACGCTGGGGCCGACGGGCCTGAAGCTGGCCGACGACGAAGACCCCCGGCAGACGTACTGCAACGTGATTGACGTATCGGTCGAAACCTTCGCCGCGCTGACGCCCACGCTCGGCGACCTGCGCCTACTGGCGCACGTACGGGAGGTATCCACTGAGCACAAGGAGCCGCAGGAGGCCGTCCACGACGGCTGGTATTCGACCGCCATCAGCAGCCGGTTCGCGGTGTCGGCGGCGGGGCCGCAGCGCAACGTCGTGCATCTGGTGTCGCTGGAAGGGCTGGAAGCGTACCTCGGCACCACCGCGCCGCAGGCGGCGGCCGACTTTGCGGGCTACCAAAAAGTTCGGCTCGTCTCGCTCTACAGCTGGACGTACAACGAGCTGCCGAAGCCGAAAGAGAATTTTCGGGAGCTGATGCTGGACTTGCTCGCCCCCGAAAGCGCGCGCGGCACCGACCTGCTGCTGCGCCTGACGCCCGCCGCCGACCAGGCCGACATTCCGCCGCCCGTGACCGAGCGCCTGCGCAACGGCTACGTGCCGCTGAGCTACGCGACCCGCAGCGGCGAGCAGACGTTCGCCTGGTACCGCGGGCCGTTTGCGCCGGTGGTCACCCAGCAGTTTCTGAACCCGCCCGACACCGAATTGCCGCCGGACGCCGCCGCGCCGCAGAGCGCGACCGAAGCAATGGTGTACGACCCGGCGCTCGGGCTCTTCGATCAGTCGTACGCGGTCGCGTTCCAGACCGGCCGTTCGCTGGCGCTGGCCGATTTGCCGTTCGCCACCAGTCTGCTCCAGTGGCGCCGGGAGGTGCACAACCGCCTCGACCTGCTGCACGACCGGCTGCGTTCGCCGCACCTGCGCGGGCTGCTGCGAGCGAATTCCGGTCTGCTGAAAGCCGCCGCGAGCGCCGACCTGACCACTGATGCGGGTGTTGACCATCTCCTCGCCACCACGCGGGTAACCGATCTGGTCGGCCTGCTGGAGGAGAAGCTGGTGACCAACGCGTTCCGCGACTATCTGGCCGACGGCTTCCACCGCGACGTAGCCCGTACCCTCGGCCGCAACGGCAACCTGGTGACGACGCCCGACCGCCCTCGCCTGAAAGCCGCCCGTCCGCTGGCGGCGGCGCCGGTTCAGCTGAGCCGACTGATGCGGCAGCCGGCCGTGGGGGCGCTGATCAACCACGTGAGCGGGCTGGCCGTCATCGGCGCCACGGCCGCCGCGTTGAGCGGGAAAGTAACGAGCATTCCGCTCCAGGCGGGCGCCGCGCTGGACCTGGACGCCGGCACGACCCTCGCGGTACTCAGCCCGGACGGGCAGGTTAGCGTCCGGGTCGTGACGGCGCAGGCCGTGGCGAAAGGCGGCAAGGAAATTCCGATTGAGGCGCACGACTGCCGCGTGCCCCTGCCGGCCGGTAGTACCGTGCAGCTCACCGCATCCCTGATGCCCCGACTGGTAGTTGATTGGCTGGCCCGCACTGCGCTGCTCCAAGGGGTGCCTTTCAACAATCTGGTGCCCAATAGTGACCTGCTGCCGCAGGAATCCATCCGGTTTTTCTACCTCGACCCCAACTGGATCGCCAGTCTGCTCGACGGCGCGCTGAGCGCGGGCATCCAATCGAGCCGCGACAGTGAGTTGCAGCAGGTAGTCCGCGAGCCGCTCCACGCCACCGTTGGCGGGCTATTGGGGCAGGTGCGCGACAGTCAGCGGAACGTCGCCGCGTCGCCGGCGGCCCCGGCCGGCGCGCTCGCCGGGTTCGTGCTACGCTCGGCGGTGGTATCGGGCTGGCCGGGGCTCGAAGTGCGCGCCTGGTCGGAGCAGGATGCCGTCAACCCAATGAAGCCGCTGCGACTCGACCGCGTGGCCCCCGGCATTCTGATCGCCATCTTCCCGGCCGTGCCGGTACGGGTCGAGCTTAACGAGCCGTCCGAAGGGCTGGTTTTCGGCGTCGAGGATGAGGGCGTGCTGCTCCGCTACCTGCCCCACGTACCGGGCACGCCCCCGGCGAAGACCGGCGAGGCGCTGGTTCCCAAAACCTGGCTCAGCAGCGCTGAGCTGGACGCCCTGCGCCGCCCCGTCGCCCTTATGCAGCCCCCCTTGCGCATCGCCGGCCCCGACGGCTTGGCCAGCGCGCTGGCGGGCAAGTTTCCGGCTCCGGCCCCGGTCCTGGGGCCAGCAGCCCTGGCCGTGCAGTTGGTGCGCGTACCCGAACAGATGCTCTTTACCCCTAAGAAAAGCTAACGTATGCCGCTGCGAAACACTCCCCCCAGCGACGCCACCAGCCTGCTGGTTCCGGTTCAGCTCGATGCCTGGGTGGTAAATCCCAACAACCAGGACGCCACCGCCACCTACCGCGCCGATTACGACCGGCTGAAAAGCTTCGAGAGTCCGATTCCGGCCGCCTTCAACACCACGACGGTCGAGCGGCCGGTGTCCGGCGTTCACCTCCACTGGGCCTTGCCCGACGCGCTGACCCGCGGGCGGGCCGCCAGTGGCAGCCAGATGGAGTTTCCGCTCGTGCCCAACCGCTGGCTGGTGCTACGCTTCGGCGGACCTACCGAAGCCGGCCAGGCGCCGTGGCCAAGTAAGCTGTGGGTGGTGGAAAGCGACTATCTGACCCAGGAAGTCGGTGCCCTCGCCAGCGTACTCGATAAAAAGGCGAAAACCCTGACGCTGGCGCCGCCGGGTGCCCGGAAGCGCATCCCGGCGCGCACGAAGCTCTGGCTACTCGCGCCCGACGGCCAGCAGTCGGCCTGGGTAACGACGGTGAATGCTGTGGAGCCGGGCACGACGCAGCTCAGCATCGAAAGCGGCGAGTTCAGCGCCGACGCGCTGCCCGTCGGCAGCACCCTCTTCGACCTCGGTACCAGCGAGTTTCTCGACCCGGACCCGGCGCACCCCACGAAGATGGACGTCGTGCCGGGGGAGAAAACGAGGTTCGACATCCGCACCACCAAGCTCGGAAAAAGCTACGCCGTCGCGGCCTGGGAGGCCACGCCGCTGGCGGAAGGCAGCCCGCTGTTTCTGCGGGCGGTGGGGCCGGGCAACGTGTCGTTCAGTGCCTACGTGCCGTTCGTCGAGAACGTGTTCTCCTTCATCGATACCGAGCTGCCGGCGGTCGGGCCGGTCAGCCGCTACACCTACCTGGTGACCGGCTGGTACTCCGACCCCGCCCAAGGCGACCCGCTACGGGGACTGACGACCTACCTGCCCGGTGTCTGGCCAAGCGAGGCCGACTGGCAAGCGCAAACGGCCGCCGAGCGTTTCGCGACGCTGCTGGCGTACCTCGGCTGGTCGGTCGGGGGCGAAGCGGGCTATACCCCGCCGGCCACCAGCCTCTACCACGGGCTGCTGGCGGGTGTGCAGTGGCCGTACGCGGCATCGGGCACGGACGTCATCAAGCCGGCCGATGTGCAGGTGGCGATTGGCAACACCGCCGTCGATGCGCTCGCGGCGCTGATTCAGGCGCAGGCGCAGAAAGAGGCCACCGCCCACCCGACCCGCCAGCAGGCGTGGCTGACGGCCGGCAACGCCGTGACCGATCTGCTCGACGAGCTGCTGCGGGCCGCGATGACCGACTCATTGGACGAGTACGGCAAGCCCGGCGGTGCGGCGCTGATCCGGGAGCGAATCCAGCAGACGTGGTTCGGCTCCGAGGCGGGCGGCACCACGTGGGAAGTCGTCGGCATCGTGGCACCGCCTGACACCGACCAACCCACCGAGACCAATCCGCTGCCGAGCCTGACGCCCGCCCAGACTGCCGCCCTCAATGCGCAGCTGGCGACCCTCAACCGGCGGCAGCGCACCCTCGACGAGAAGCGCCGCCGGCTGGAGGCGGAGCAAGGCGAGCTGTACCGCCTGTGGCTGAAAGTGGGCCGCGCCAACTCCATCCGCCGAAAGCCGCCGACCACACCTCCTTGGGACCTGCTGAAGCCCTTTATGGAGCAGAAGCTATACCCGGAGCAGGTTGCAAAGGTGTGGACTGATCTCCAGGCCACTGACCGCGAGCAAGCGCAGCTCCCACCCCTCGACGAAGCCGAAGCGCAGGCCTGGGCTGCCGCTGCCTGGACGTTCCCGGCGGATAGCGGCGGCGGCACGGTCACGCTCCTCGACCTCGGTCTGCAGCTCAAGGCCGTCAACAACCCGCGGTTCTGGCACCCGACCGATCCCGTGCTGCTGCTGACCGGGCTGCACCGCACCGACAAGCACGGGCAGGACGGCCGCTACGCCGCCGACGGGCTGCTCCGGTGCCGGCTGCCCGGCCAGACCATCGCCGGCTTGCAGCTCTTCGACCCGGCCACCGGGCAGCCGGGCGTCGTTGTGGACGTAGCGGCGATGGCGCAGGCAGGCGTTGATCTGCGGCCATATGCGCCGTACACGGCGATTCCCGCGCTGCCGGGCCTGGTTGGGGAAGCGTTCTTCGCCGAGCCGGCGAACGCCCGCCTGATCGTGGGTGCCGCGCCGGGCTTCACCGCCGAGGCTATTGCCAAGGTTATCGGGCGGCTGCTACAGCAGGCGGCGGAGGCGGGAGGACAGTGGTGGAGCCCGACGGTAGCGGCGCCCGCGCCGGTGCCGTTCGCGCTGGCGGAGTGGCGGCAGGCGTGGGCGCCGCTGTTTCTGGAGTGGCGCCTCAAGTACTACCCGACCGAGCCCGGCCCGGACGTCCTTCGCCATTGGACATTCGACGGCGAAGACTACGGGTGGCAGGGCAGCGGCCTAGATACCGGCGCTTTCCTCGCGTATCAGGGCCGGACGCTGCTGACGCCGCAGACGTCATTTTTCTTCAAGGCCAAGATTCAGGATTTCCTGAAGAATCATCCCGCCCTCGACTCGGGCGAGATGAAGCAGCTGCTCGACACGGTGGCGAGCTGGGATCTGGTGTCGCAGTCGCTTAGCGGCTTCACCAACCAACTCATCACGCTGCTCTCGCAGGAAACCTTCCCGCCGCCCGCCCGTCAGCCCGGCGCGGCCGGCCCCGAGATCGGCACGCTCATCGACGAGCAGTACCACGCGATGCCGCTCCTGCAAGGGCAGAGCAGCGCCGCCGATTCCTTCCAGCCCATTCGGGCGGGCTTCATCCGTTTTGAGCACCAGCGGGAGTCCGACCAGGAAAACGACAGCCTGCAGATCGTTGACGCCTTCGGGCAGACCTTCTGGGCGTCGCAGAACAACACCGGGCAGGGCTTCGTCCCGCTCATCAGCCCCGACCTGACCCCGACGACCGCGCCGACTTCCCGCCTGCCGGGTTTGATTCAGCTGCCGCCGCGCGTGGTGCCCAGCACCCGGCTCGACGTCCGCTTCCTCGCCAACGACAAATCGGGCCAGGATACCACCGTCGCCGACAACCCTAATCCCGTCTGCGGCTGGATTCTGCCGAACCACCTCGACCAAGGGCTGGCCGTGTACGACGCTGCCGGCGTGCAGCTCGGCGAGGTGGTGGGGCTGCCCGCGCCCTACAACTGGCGGCCGCACCCCGGCGGGCCAGTCACGACGCCCGCCGACATCCCGAACGCGGAGCTGCGGCGCGTCATCACCAGCATCGCCGCGCAGCCGGCCGCCGTTTTCCACGACCTGCTCAAGGTGGTGGACGAGACGCTCTGGCTCGTCGATCCGCTCGGCGGGCGCAAGGACCAGCTGCTGTCGGTGCTCATCGGTCGGCCGCTGGCCATCGTCCAGACTACGCTGCAGCTGAACCACCACGGCCACCCGCCCCACAGCCAGCTCTGGAACCAAATGGCAGAGGAAAAAGGCGGGGAGCTGAAGCCCGTCCACGACACCGGCAAGCTCGGCGAAGTAGCATTCCCGGTACGGCTCGGCAGCCTCGACCTGCGCGACGACGGCCTGATCGGCTACTTCCGCGCGGAGGATTTTGAGACGGCGGGCTACTCGCGGTTCTACGCATCGCACGTGCCGCACCGGCTCGATGAGCGCGATACGTTCGTGCAGCCCATCATGCGCCCTGCGGGCACCGAGCCCGCGTACGCCGGCAACCTGCACCTGCGGTGCGGCGGCGAGGCCACGACGGTCACGCTGCTGCTCGACCCGCGCGGGTCTGTCCACGCCTACACGGGCATCCTGCCGGTAGTAGCGGCCGCGCTGCCGCCGCAGCTGATCGAAGATTTCCTCCGGCAGTTGAAGGTCACTTTCCAGGCCGGCCCGATCCTGACCGATCCCGGTACCCTGCGTCTGCCCCGGCCCGCCGAGGAGCGCGGGACGTGGAGCTGGATTCAGGCCGTCGCCGCGCCCGCCGACTGGCTCTCCGAACCCATCGTGGAAGCCGACGACCGCGCCCGCATGCCCGAAGGACCAATGGAGCTGCGCGAAGGCTGGCTGCAGCTTTCGGACCTTGATTCTACTGACCGCCGCTGAACCCTACTCGCCCGCCGATTTTCGTCCCCATGAGTACTCGTCTGAACTACGCGCTTGTTTCGCGTCCTTTTCCGCTCGTTGCCAGCCCCGCCAGCGGCTCGGCAACCATGGCGGCGCTGATACTGGTCGCCACCAACGCCACCAGCGCCAGCGTCCCCTTCGAGGAAGTGGCGATCCGTCTGCCGGTCGGCGCCGGTGCCACGGAGCTTACCCTGAATGACGTTGGGATTCAGGTGGTGCCGCCCGACCACTGGAAGCTCGACGAGACGCAGAGGACGCCCGGCTACGTCGAGTTCTTTTTCGTGCCCGACCAAGGCTATGCGAGTGTGGGGGCGAACAAGTCGCTGTCTTTCACTTTCGAGAACCTGACGATCAACCGGGTGATTGGCACGGCGGAAATCGTCGTGACGGAGCAGCAAAGCAACGGCGTCGACGAAGAGCGGCAGCACAAGCTGCCCATCACGAAGTTTCCGTCGGACTGGCAGCCGACCAGGTTTGAGGTGGCGAAGCCCATCGTCGCGTACGGCGGCCGGCCGGTGTTGCGGTGGGCGGGGCCGGCCGGGGCGACGTATTCCATTCAGTTCTACACCCCCGAAACGGATGTGGTGGTGGTGCCGGCGGCCGGGGAGGATCCGCTGGCGCCCAGCGGCCAATACGAGGGCCCGAAGCTCTACCAGCTGACGATCTTCACGATGGTGGTGGAAAAGGAGATTGCCGGCCAGCCCTACGTGGCCCGGACACAGGTGCTCGTGCAGGTGCGGGTGCCGGGGCCGCACATCGAGCGCCTGGCCATCGAGCCGACGGACGTGGATGCCAGTCAGCCGCTGCCGCAGATCAAGCTGGGGTGGCAGACGGAGCACGTCGGGCGGCTGTATCTGCGGCTGCCGGATCTGGAACGGGTCGATTACCCGCAGACCGTGGAGGGGGCGCACCCTATCCGGCCGACGGACACGCGCAGCTACCGCGCGGAAGCGCACGGGATGGAGGGATACGCGGGGGCGACGGACGAGAAAACCGCGTGGGTGCATTTCGTGCATCCCATCTCCACCGGCTTTTTCCGGTGCTTCGACATCCATTCGCACCCGCCGCACAGCATCGGGAAGGTGAACGGCCAGGAAGTTTTCGGCGTGCAGGAGCGCATGATCGGGGTCAAGATGAATACCCAGGTCCTGATGCTGGCGGAGCAGGCAAAAGCGGCGGGGGTGCAAATCGCCAATC
The DNA here is from genome assembly GCA_031425525.1 of Hymenobacteraceae bacterium. Classification (GTDB taxonomy): domain Bacteria; phylum Bacteroidota; class Bacteroidia; order Cytophagales; family Hymenobacteraceae; genus JANNMJ01. The sequence goes on from JANPJM010000019.1 coordinate 13,047, forward strand.
TGGGCGTGTGGCCGGCGGGAACGCACCCCGGCTACCGGGAGGTAGAGAGCGGGGATTACGGGACGGAGGTGGCAAACGAGTTGCTCTGGGAAACCAAGTTTCAGCGCATCGATCAGCCCGAGCCCATCGACCAGCACCCCGTCAATGTGGGTGCCGCCTGGGGAATCCGGTTCGCCGATAAGCGGCACGCGCTGGTGTGGTACTCGGGCGCCGAGCACGATGGGAACTACATCAAAGGACTCGGTTACAATACCTGGAAATTCGATTTCCGGTGGACGCTTTTCCCGTCGCTGCTGACGGACGAAGACGACGCGGCCGCCGCGCCAGCAGCAACTTCACCTTTGTCTTCGTAGCCGTCGCATGAGCAGCCTGCTCCAATACGCCCTCATTTCGCATCCTTTTCCACTGGTCGCCAGCCCCGCCAGCGGTCCGGCCACCGAGGCCTCGCTGACGCTGGTCGCCACCAACGCCACCAGCGCCAGCGTCCCCTTCGAGGAAGTGGCGATCCGTCTGCCGGTCGGCGACGGCGCCACGCAGCTCACCCCGGATGACGTCGGCATCCAGGTGGAGCCCCCCGACCACTGGAAGCTGGACGAAACCCAGAGAACGCCCGGCTATGTCGAGTTCTTTTTCGTGCCCGATCAGGGCTACGCGAGTGTGGGGGCGAACAAGTCGATGTCTTTCATTTTCAATAATCTGACGATCAACCGGGTGATTGGCACGGCGGAAATCGTCGTCACGGAGCAGGAAAGCAACGGCGTCGACGAAGAGCGCCAGCACAAGCTGCCCATCACGAAGTTTCCGCCCGACTGGCAGCCGATCCGGTTTGAGGTGGAGCACACCCCGGTCGGCTACGGCGACAAGCCCGCGCTGGGCTGGGCCGGGCCCGCCGGCGCCACGTATTCCATCAACTACTACACTCCCGCTACGGGCGTGGTGGTGGTGCCGGCGGCCGGCGAGGATCCGTTGGGTAGCAGCGGGCGGTATGTCGGCCCCGCACTCTACCAGCTGACCATCTTTACCCTGGTAGTCGAGCTGCATCCCTACGTGGCCCGCACCCAGCAGCTCGTGCAGGTACAGATTCCCGGGCCGGTCATCCAGCGGCTGGCCATAGAACCAGCTGATGTCGACGTCGATCAACCGATTCCGGAGATTAAGCTGGTGTGGCAGACTGAACACGTCGGGCGGCTGTACCTGCGGCTGCCTGACCTGGAAAAGGTCGATTATCCGGCGACCAACGAGGGAGCCCACGTCATCCGGCCGAAGGAAACGCGCAGCTACCGCGCGGAAGCGCACGGGATGGAAGGGTACGCGGGCGCGACGGACGAAAAAACGGCTTGGGTAACTTTCGTGCATCACCTCGATACGGGGTATGTTTCCCCATATTTAAGTAATTATTCTTATTTTATATTAAAAGTGAGCGGTCAGGAAGTTTTTGAGTTGAAAATAGAAATGCAGAATCCTGGTTATGATATAATACAAGAAATTGTTGTACTTCCAGAACGGGTAAAAGAGGCAGGGGTACAAGTCGCCAATCTGGGCATATGGCCGGCGGGGACGCACCCTGGCTACCGCCAAGTAGAAAGCGGGAATTACGGTACGGTGGTCGAGCATGAAGTGCTCTGGTTAATGAATTTTGACAGGGAAGAACAGTACACCGTCAACGTGGGCGCCGCCTGGGGAATCCAATTCGCCGACAAGCGTTACGCGCTGCTCTGGTACACGGGCGCCGAGCACGATGAACAAACCTTCAGCTTCAGGAAGTGGAAATTCAATTTCCAGTGGATTCTTTACCCGTCGCTGCTAGCGAACGAAGACGACTCGGCCGACACGTTACCAGCAACCTCGTCGCTGCCCTCGTAACTCCCGAATGAGCACCTTACTACAGTACGCCCTCACCACCACGCCGTTCCCGTTGCAGGCCAGCCCCGCTGGCGGGCCGGCTACGGTAGCATCGCTGACGCTGGTGGCCACCAACGCCACCGGCGCCAGCGTCTTGTTGCAGGACATCGCCGTGCGGTTGGCCATCGGGCCGGGCGCGACCGCGCTCACGCCCGACGCCGTCGGGATCGTGCCGGTCGCGCCGGAATTGGAACACTGGAAGCTGGACGAGACCCAGCGAACGACCGAGTACGTCGAGTTCTTTTTCGTGCCGCTGCCGGGCTACGCCGCGCTGGGCGCGAATCGCTCGCTGAGCTTTGGCTTCACGGGTCTTGCCGTCAACAGCGTTGCGGGGCTGACTAAGGTGCGCATCACCGAGGGCGGCGCCGACGAAGACCTGGAGCGGACGCTCGACCTGACGAAGTTTCCGGCGGGGTGGGGTAACACGACGTTCGAGGCCGAGTCGGCGATGGTGCCCTACAACGGCAGCCCGGTGCTGCGCTGGTCGGGGCCGGCGAAGGGGAGCTACTCGATCCAGTTCTACACGCCCGGCACCGGCCCGGTAACAGTAGAAAACCTGGCGAACAGCGGGCGCTATCCCGGCCCGACCGACCCGGCGCTGAAGCTTCAGCAGCTGACCATTTTCACGCTGCGGGTCGAGGAGATGATCGCGGGGGTGACATACCACGCCCAGCAGCAGGTAGTGGTGCAGGTAGTAGTGCCGACGCCCGTCATCAGTCGGTTCGTAGTAACGCCCGCCGACATCGTGATCGGGCAGCCGGTGCCGCGCATTCAGTTGGAGTGGGAAACCACCAACGTCTCGAAGCTCCACCTCGAGGGCGTCGGCGTCGTGGAGGGCCCCGAAGTGGCGAAGGGTAGCCGGTACGTCGCGCCCGATACGACCCGAAAGTATTTTGCCATGGGCGATGGACTGACCAGTTACACCGGCCCCGCCGCGACGGCCGAGGCGGAAGTGAGCTTCGTGCAGCCGATCGTAGTCACTAACTTTTTGCCGTGGGTGTTCGATGACCATCGCATCGTGGCGCTGGGCGACGTGGCGCGCGCCCTCCAGGTGCGCAATGGGCTGGGGTTTGATCAATATCCGTCGGATGTATGCGTGGAGCTGCTCGGAGGAGTGGAAGTCGCGAATCTGGGAGTGCCAACCGCGGGCAACCGGCCGGGCTACGCGCAGGTAGTCGGGGCCACCTACCAGAGCCAGCCGGACCAGGTGGGCAAAATGCGCATCTGGGAAGGCCACTACGACCAGAAGGAGCTGCGGCCAATCGATGGCGGGGTGATAAACGTGGGCGCCTGCTGGGGCATCCGGTTCCCGAACGGCCACTACGGGCTGTTCTGGTTCGCGGGGGGGCAGCAGGAAGCGGACGTGGAAGACCCCGTCTTCCACGTCCACCACTGGACCTTTCAGTTCAACTGGATTGCCTACCCGCCGATGTACGTGGAGTCGGAGGCGGAAACCGTACGGTGAGAATGGCGTCGCCGAGCCACGCACCCCCACCTCTGCAGACTTCTTAACTAGATAACTATAAATTATTTAACCTCAGTCGTTGCGAGCAAAGCAATGACTGAGGTTAAATAATTTGGCGGTGGTCTAAACCAAGGTGATGCTCAAACACTGGTTGTGTTGTGGTGCGGACTTTAGTCCGCCGTTCTACGGTCATAGCAGCCGCTAAACTGCGGACTAAAGTCCGCACCACAAACCCATATCACACCACAATAGACCACCGCCAATAATTTTTGCGCGTTGCTCAGTCGGCCAGCAGCTTCGCCCGAATCAGGTCGAGGATGCGGGGCTGGTCGAGGACGGCGAGGTGGCCGGCGTTGAGTACTTTGACCCACTGGAGCAGGTCGCCTTCGTTGCCCTGCACGAAGCCCAGCACCTGCTTGCTGGCTCCGCTGCCGATGGCCCACTGAGTGGTAGGTGCCGCCCGGAACGTATCGGCCGCGGCGCCGGCCAGCTGCTCCAGCCAGGCGCCGGTACCCAGAAAGTTGCAGTCCTTGGCATCGTTGAGGCCCGACATCACCAGCACCGGCAGCTCCTGATTGAGCAGGTTGGCGACCGTGCCGGCGTAGGAGTTGTTGACGGCCGAAGCGTAGTTGTTGGAAACCAGCGCCGACCACGACTGCGTCAGCTCCGGCCCCGCTTTGGCGTGGATGACCTGTCGGACATCGGCGCGGTTGAGGTACGCCAGCACGGGGTCGAACGGTGGGTCGCCCTGCTCGGCGATGTTGGCCATGTAGAGGCCGCAGATCTCGGCGATGGCTTCGTTGATGTTGCCGAGGTTCGGGCCGGTGTACTGCGCGTCCAGCTCCTGCTTTTGGGTTGCTGAGATGAGGCCGTGGGCGAGGGCGTAGGTGGTGTCCTGGGCCATCTGCACCATCGGATCAACCCACGCGTCGAGCAGCACGACGCCGCGCAGGTTGAGGGTGGGGTTGCCGGGGTGGCCGTTGCCGGCCAGGATCGCCTGGGCGAGCAGCGGCAGGTAGGTGCCCGCGTACGACTCACCGGCCAGCACGAGCGGCTGTTTGATCAGCTCGGGGTGCCGCGCCAGAAAGTTGAGCAGCGCCTGGTAGAGCTGCTCGATGCCCATCTCCGGGGAGGTCGGCACGTCGTTGTCGTCGGCGGCGTACGAGAGCGTCACGCTCAACGGATGCTCGAAGATCATGTAGTTGACCTCGTTGTTCCAGGCATCGGCGCGGAGCTGAATCCGGCCCGCCGCGTCGAATTCGTACGGCCCATTCTCAGTGAAGAAGCCCCAGAAGCTGCTGGAGCCGGGGCCGCCGTTGGTCCACAGCACCGTCGGGCGGGAGGCGTAGTCGTCGGTGCCGGCGAACCAGTAGAACAGACCCTCGTCCAGACTACTGGCAGGCATCGGATTAGCCGAGCCGTAGATTGACGCGTAGCCGGCGAACTGTACGCCGGCCACCGCGCCGAGGTCGGGCAGGGACGTCACGCGGTCAGTCGGTGCGCCCGTCGTGCTGGGTGAGGCTGGCGTTGGCGGGGCCGGCGTTGGGGATGGCGGAGCAGCCGTCGCGCTGGACGGAGCGGAACTTATGGGGCCGGTCAGTTTGGGAGCGGTCATCAGGTGGAGGAGGGGAATAGAGAGGGAAATGTGCAGCCGCCGCCCACCGTGCGTCGGTGCTGGTAAGGCAGCTCCCCGGTTAGAGGTTCTCGTTCGTCGTCTGGGGCTGCGACGCGGCGGCGGCCAGCGCGTGGCGGCGCCGGAAATCAACGGCCTGGGGGGTGCCCGCCAATCGGGCGAGCTGTGGGGCCAGGTCGTGCGGCGGAATCACGATTTCCACCAGGGTCGGGCCGGACTGCGGAGCCTTGAGCTGCGCCAGCAGGCTGCGCAGCTCCCGGACGGTGCCGACGCGGTGGCCCCGCGCGCCGAATGCCTGTGCGAGGGCGAGGTAATCCCAGGCTGGCAGGATGTCGAAGGGCGCGAACTCGCCACCGGGCTCGAAGGCGGTGATGTCGACGAAGGCCTGCTCGATGGCGTAGCCTCGGTTGCTCATCACGAACACCACCGCATCGACACCGTGGCGCGCCAAACTCGACAGCTCCTGGCAGATCATCATAAAGCCGCCGTCGCCGGCCACTACCAGCGGGCGCTTGCCGCTGCCGAGCGCCACGCCCAGCGCACAGCCCGTCTCGTGGCCGAGCGAGCCCCACGCCGCCTGCGCCACGAACGCATTGGCGGGCAAGCCGAACAGGTTGCCGAAGACGTAGAGCGACGTGCTTTCGCCGAGGATCAGCGCGGTGCTGTCGGTAAGCTGCTCGGCTTGCAGGAAGCGGGTCAGCTCGTCGTAGAAGGTCGTGTACGTGAGGCCGGCGGCCGGCGCGGCGACGGCTTGGCGCTCGGCCGGTACCTTGGGCAGCTTATAGGACCGGGGTTTGCCGGGCGCGGCCTGGAAGCGGGCGAGCAGCCCTTCGAGGAAGTCGCGGAGCGTGACGCGGCGGTAGTGCTGGTAACCGACGCGTGCTTCCTCGTCGGTGACTTCGACCATCTTCCCGAACGACGCCTTCATAATGTCGAGGTAGTCGTCGGTGATAATCGTGCCGAGGGCAATCGGGCAGTCGGTGGCGGCCATCACGGCGCGGGTCAGCGCCGGCGAGGCCGGCCCGGCGTAGGTACCGATGAAGCGCGGTTGCCGCTCGTCAAGCACGGTTTTGCCCACGCTGGTGGTGGTGAAGGGCAGACCGCTGACGTCGATAAGTGCTTGCAGCGTCGATTGCAGGCCGAAGCGCTGAATCTCCACCCCCGCCCACAGCACCGGCAGGCGGGCCTTCTGCAGCCGCTCCCAGGTGGCGTCGAGCGCGGCTTCGAGAGAGGCGGGGTCGCTGGGCGTCACCACCGGCACGAGGCGGCCGACGGGTTCCGCGCACGGCATCGTCCAAACGTCGTTGAGGACTTCGAGGTAGATCGGCCGGCTGTGGGTGAGCAGCGCCGTGAGGGCGCTATCAATCACGGCTGGCGCGGTCGCCGCGTCGCGGATAATCTCCGACGCCACCGTCACGTGCTGGAACACGAGCTGGTCGGCGCGCAGATCGCCGGTGCTGTGGTGGAAGAGGATGCCCTTCTCGTGCTCCAGCACCCGGTCGGAGGTCTTGGGGCTGGCCGAAATCACCACCACCGGCACCCGCTCCACGTACGAGCCGGCGGTGCAGTTGAGCAAACTGAACGTGCCCACGCCGTACTGTACGCACGCCGCGCCGATGCCGCGGTAGCGGGCGTAGCCGTCGGCCGCGTAGCCCGCGCCCAGCTCGTTGATGTTGGGCACCCGCGTGATGCCCGGCGTCCCGTCGAGGGTCGTCAGGAAAGGCCCCGCGTAGTCGCCCGGTACGGCAAACATATGTTCCAAGCCGAGCTGGTGCAGCCGGGCGAGGAGGTAGTCGGAAACGGTCATCGGGAAAAGAGGGGGAGATGGGAGGAGTTACCGGCTTCACTGCTATTCGCCCGCTGCGGTTCGCTGGCCGGTGGTGGCCTACACCGATCGGCCAGCGAACAGCAGCGGCATTCGGTTCAGCTCGGCTGCACGGGTGTGAGGCAGCTGGGCGTGATGCTTTGCAGGTCGGCCGCGCAGGCGTTGCCCTTCACGTGCGGTCGGTGCTGCTGGCACTCGATGCAGCCCGTCAGGTCGCCGCAGCCGGGGCAGGGGTTGGGCATCAGCTGGTAGCCTTCCTTCAGCCACGACGGCCACTTCAAACCGAAGAATTCCTGTAGCATCGACTCGGCGGTGTCGAGGGCGCCTTCCACCCACCCCTGGCCGTAGGAATACGCTTCGCCGACGATGTGAATGTCCTCGTCGGGCTCGGGCTTGCGCATCCGGCACATGATCTCGTCAAGGCGGTAGTTGGCTTTCCACTCGTGCCAGCCGCCGCCGTAGGGGTCCTCGTTCCAGGTGTGGTACACGGCCGAGTAGGGCATGGGCAGCTCCGGCAGCGCGTGGACTTCGGCCACCTGCCGGTTGGCGACCTGCACCATCTCGTCGGTCGCGGGGAATTCGGTCGGCGGGATGGGGTTGGTGACGCCTGGCTCGATGCACGACGGCAGATAGCCCTTGTACGGCGCGCCGTCTTCGAGGCCCTTCCAGAACGGCACTGTGCTGATGTCGTTATAGCTCGCCATCAGCAGCGAGTTCATGTAGGGCTTGCCGTCGGGCTGCGCGGCCTCGGTCCCGAAGTAGTACACCTGGCGGATGGGCAGGTCGGTCACCGAGCGACCGGCTTCCAGGCCCAGCGCGCGCCACCACGGCCGCTCGTAGGCCATGAACAGCTTGAAGGCGCTCTGGATCAGTACTGAGCCGAGGTTTGCTTTGATCCACGGCCGCTCGAAGAAGGAGCTCTTGATCAGCTCCAGCGATCGGCGCGGCATCGCCAGGATGATCTTCTTCGCCCGCACCGTGAGGCGGGCCTGGTCGTGGCGGACTTTCACCTTGCGCTGCCCGTCAGGCTGCAGCACGGTGTGCGTCGGCTCGAAGTAGAGGGTATAGCGGTAGCCGTCGGCGTCGGTGGGGTGCAGCTTGATCTCGGCCAGGCGGTGGTTCATGAAGATCCGCTGCCCTTGGGGGATGACCCCGGCGAACTCGTCGTTGAACTGCCGGGCGAGGGTGATTGGCAGCTGGTCGTAGCCGTCGCGCAGAGTCAGAAACTTGGTGTCGTCGCTGTACTCGGTGGCCGGCAATTGGGTCACGGCGTTGGCGTTGGCCACGTTGGCGTCGTAGCCACCGGCGTCGCGCATAAACTGGTAGCCCTCGTTGCTGAGGGTGCGGTACATCAGATCCCAGAAGCCGTACTTCCAGAGCGGCTTGTCGAAAACCTTGACTTTCATCAGGTCGCACAAGCTCAGGTTCTCCATGTTGGGGTAGAGGCTGTTCATCACCTGCACCTGCAGGTTGGTCGGCCCCAGGCCCCGCTCCGACCACGCCAGGTTGTAGGGCACCTTGGCGGGGTCGGCCAGTTCGCGTAGGCGCAGGTGCCGGCCGCGCAGGTAGTACAGGTTGCAGTTCGCCCCGATCTTGGGGTCGGAGTTGCCCATCGGAAAATCCTTGGTCGGGAGCTTGAGATGATCGACCAGGTTGGCGACCATCAGGTGCTGGGTCGGGATGTAGCGCATCCCGCCCACTTCGGCTTTCACGTGCGGCATCCCCGGCATCGTGATGGTGTAGAGCCGGCCGCCGATGCGGTCGCTGTACTCAAACAGGGCAATGCGCGCCTTTTTTCCTTGAGCTTGCTGGAGGCGCCAGGCGCTGTAAGCCCCGGAAACGCCGCCGCCGATAACGGCAATGTCGAGATCCATCGTGATGGGTTTTGGTTAGGTGAAGGGCACCGCTGCGAGCGGTCTCGGAGACGACAAACGTAGGGTGTTCGCAGGTACCGTGCATCAGTGCTAGCACTGAATTTTAGGCACGAACGAAAGAATTTTCTACTCGTGGAGCAGCGCCCTTACGCGGTTTGCTCAAGCGTTTTCGGTGTGAAAAACCCCGTCGCCAGCCACGGCTCGCGCCACGATTGCCACAGGGCTTGGGCCTGGATTGCATCCAACCCAGGCTGGGCGGCCAGCTGGGCTAGCGCCTCCTCCACCAACTGGCTTTGCCGGAGGGTATACAGAAATCCGTACTGCAACGGCGTCAGCTCGAACATCCCGAGCTGGTACTCGACGCGGGTGATCGCCAGGAAGCTGGGCTGGGCGGGCGGCAAGCCGGGGGCGGCGCCGTGGTACACCGCCTGGTAGTAGGCGTTGACCGGGTAGCGGAACCGGAGCAGCGCGAAGCACGGCGCCAGGCGCAGGTCCGCGTCCGCCACGGTGGGGGCGAGGGGTAGTTGGCCCTCGTGGCCGGGCGCGTCGAAGAGCGTGAAGGCCGCCCGCTCCAGGCGCGCCAGGTCGATCATAAAGTCCGGCCACGTTTCGCGCTCGGCCGGCGGGGCGTCGCGGTCGGGCCGGGTTTCGGCGAGGAAGGCGGCGAAGTACGCGCCCAACTCGCCCAGGGTGTAGCTGCGCGAGGGGTAAGCCCGGAGGTATTCCAGCGCGAAATCGCGGAACAACTCATCGCCGAGCGCGTGGCGGAGCACCTTGAACTGCCCTTCCAGGCACTCCAGCAGGCGCGCGAAGTAGCTGCGGTAGTACACCGCCAGCCGCTGCCCACCGGTCAGGCGCGTCGAGGGGGCGATGAGCTGCTCAACGTCATCGGCCGTGAGCGGCAGGGCCGCGTGGGCGGACTCCTCGCGCAGGGCCGCGCCGATGCTGTCGGGGTGGGTGAGCACCGCCTGCATCCAGCGCTGCACGCTCGCCAGCGGGAACCCGGCGCCGGTATCAGCGCCGGGTTCTACGTTGAGTTCGGGCGTCGTCGTCGTCACGGGACGGAGATGCTTTCCCGGCTCGGCGCGGGAGCCATGATGCCGGGCACCAGGAAGCCGATGGGGTTCGAGACCGAATCGGCGCGATCCACCACCGCCGGCGTTACCGCGGCCGGCAGCGCCAGCCCGTCCATGAAGCGGCGGGCCTTGAGCAGCTCAGCGTGGTACTCGTCGAAGGGCGGGATGTTACTGTCCCATTCGAGCAACGTCGCCACGCCGCCGGTGCGTTGCCAGGCGCGCTGAAACAGCGCCCACACCGGCGAGATCACCGCGCGATCGTGGGTGTCGATGATGTGGGTGCCGCAGTGCTGGTGGCCGGCCAGGTGCATTTGCACGATGCGGTCGGCCGGCAGCGTCTCGATGTACTCGATGGGGTCGAGGTCATTGTTGAAGCACGTCACGTACACGTTGTTGACGTCGAGCAGCAGACCGCAACCGGTTTCCTGCGTCAGTCGCACCAGAAACTCCGCTTCGGGGATGGTGGAGTGCTGAAAGCTCAGGTACGTGCTCGGGTTTTCGAGGATCAGCGGGCGCTCCAAAAAGTCCTGGATCGTGCGGACCCGGTCGGTCACGTGGCGCAGCGTTTCCTCGGTAAGGGGCACTGGTAGCAGGTCGTGGGTATTGACGCCGAGCACGCCCGTCCAGCACAGATGGTCGCTGACCCAGGCGGGCCGGACAGCCGCCGCGAGCTTCTTGAGCCGCCCCAGGTACTCGAAGTTGAGCGCATCGGTGCTCCCCACCGACAGCGATACCCCGTGGAGCACCACCGGGTAGCGCTCGGCCACCTGGTCGAGCACGTAGCGCGGCCGCCCACCTGAGTCGAGGAAGTTTTCGGAAATTACCTCGAACCAGTCGACCGCGGGCCAGTGCGTCAGGATGTGGTTGAAGTGGACATGGCGCAACCCCAGCCCCAGGCCCAGGTTTGGCAATTGATGCACGCGGTCGGCGTAGTGCTCGCGGGTCATCGGGACACCTATTTCTTTGCCTTGTCGGCCGTTGCCGTCGCGCCGTCCGTCTTGCCGCCGTCCGTCTTGCCGGGGGCGTTGGGCGCGCCGGCTTGCTGGGCGCCGGCCGGGGCGTTGCCGGCGGGTAGGCTGCCGGTCGCGGCGCCATCGGTGGCGGCGTCGGTGGCGGCTTTCTGGCCGCAGATGCCGCCCCCGCCGCCGAACGAGCAGTTAGGGTCGCCGCTGGAGCCGCAGCCGTCGAACGGCCCGATCGACTTGAGCCACCACGTCGGCGGCCCCTGTGGGAACTGTGGCTGCCCGAACTCGCGGCCTTCGCTCTTCAGCCGATCCTCGAAGAGCTGGCGCGCGCGCTGCCACACATGTTTGTCCTTGTTGGGGCCGAGGGTGCTGAATCGCTCGGCCTGTATCGGCGTCGCGCAGCTGCCCTTCCAGGCGCAGGCGTTCTGGCCGGGCTGATTCTGCTCTTCGGCGCTGCCGTAGAGCCCGCAGCCGCCCTGCCCGCGGCAGTTGTTGAGCGAGTGGCAAACGTGCTGAGTGGTGGCGCACATACCCGTGCCGGCGCAGGCGTTGGTGCCGAAGCGGTCGTGCCCCTTGCAGGCGTTGAGGCCCATGCAGGCGTGTAGCTCGATGTGAACGATGGCGGCAGGCGTCGCGGGCTGCTTGGCGGCCGGGGCGGGGCTCGGGGCGGAGCCGCAGCCGTTGCTGGCCGCCGCCGCGGTGGCCATAAAGTTGTCCTGTTCTTTGCTCATGACGAGAAAGCGAAATGCGGAAAGTGAGAGGAGAGACTAGGCGAAGCTGAGCATTTCCTTGCTCACGATGTCCATATCGGGCAGGGTGCCGATGCGCTGGAGGACGTTCGGGTTCGGGTTCAGGTGGGCCGGAATCTGGTTGTAGAGCGCGATGAGCTGCAATTTGGCGCTGGTGGCGGGGCTGAACGTGTAGTTCTCGAAGGTGGGAGCCGCCACGCCACCGCCGGGCAACGGCAGCGACGTAATAGCGTCGCAGAGGGTGCTCAAGATGAAGATCATTCCCTTGTGCATGCCGAAGTTGAAGATCTCCGCCTGCTTGGGCAGGTTGTGGCGGTAGCACGCCTCGGTCATCATGTACAGGTACGTGTACACCGCGTTGAGCAGGTTCGAGACGGTCTGCACGTGGGCCGGGTAGCTAGCCGTGGTGGGGTTCTTCGGTACGGGCTTGACGAAGTAATTCGTCAGGTCCACGCCGCCGATCTCGCTACTCAGTTGGTCCAGCTCCGCGTAGAGGTTGCAGAACTTCTGGTAGTGCGATTCTTCCGGCACCACCGGCGACCGAAACTTGAGCTGCTGGCCGTCGGCCTTCGGCGCGTGGTGGCCCTCGCCCTGCGTCACGATGATCTCGATGGCGCGGCGGGCGGTTTCCTTGCTGTCGATGATGAGCAGGTCATCCTTCTTGTGGTCAGTCTTGCCCTCGTGGTTCTTGTGGTTCTCGGTTTCCTGGTTGTCTTCGTTGGCGTACTGCTGCTGGTGGTTGCGGTCGTAGTACATCGTGTTGACGTTGTTGGTCGCGTAGTAGCCCTTGTTGGGGCCCAGCTGCGGCTGGCCGCGGAAGCGGTCGAACGCCGTGGCCGGCAGAGCGTCGATGTATTCCAGAATCCAGCCGTAGAATTCGCCGATGGTGTCCCAGGTCTTTTCCGGGTGCGGGTGGGCGCCCTGCTCGGGTTGCTCGATGGTCTGGAAGGTGTTGAGCTGCGCCAGCGAGTAGCCCGTCAGCGAGATCTCGAAGCCCGGCTTATGGCCCGGCAGCTGCGCCGGAAAGCTCGGCGAGAGGCCGGTGAGCTTGGGCATCCCTACCAGGGCGCGCTTGAGATTGCTCGCCAGCGACATGTGCAGCATCTCTTCCACCGCCACGCTCATGATCGTCGCGCCGGCCTTATTGGCGTGGACCATAATATCCACCGAGATGTTCTGCGCCCGCGCCGCCGCTGCCTCCGGCGAGTACTCGCCCGAATCGATGAACCAGTTCGTCAGGTCGGCGATGATCTTGTTCTGATTGGGCGTGCGGTTGATCGAGTAGTAGGTGTAGAGATAGATGGGAATCGTACTCAGCTCAATCTCGACGGCTTTTTGGATGTTGGCTTCGGGATCGTTTTCCTTAATCAGCTTCAGCGGGTTCATCATCGGGCAAGGGGGAAAATGTAGGCGAGCGACGAACAGAGTAGGTAGGGCGAAACGAATGTACTGATCTCTCCGGCTTACTAGCTGGGTTTCGGAGCCGCCTCCGGCGTAACGGGTGGTGGCGAAGTTGCGTCCAGCTCATCCACCACCTCGATAGGAGGCACCGGGGGAGCAGGAGGGGCGGGCGTCAGGTCTGGCGTACCCGCCGCTGGGGGATGAATGGCAACAGGCGGCGTGGCAAAGTCAGCGGCGGGGGGAGGCATACCCGGCAGGGGTATCGTCGGGGGCAGCAGGTCGGCGGCGGGCCGCGCGGAGTCGGCGGGTGGGGGGGGAGGTAGAGGCTCGGCACCGTCGGGCACCAGGCGCTCCAGCCATTTCGTGCCACCGTACTGCGCAATGAAGCCGGCCGCGATGGCTCCCCAGAAATCGGGCACCGATATCTGCACCACGAAATCCGTTTTGGCCAGCCGCGAGAGCAAAATGGTGACCAGCGCCGCCCACAGCATCGCGCCGAAGGCGCCCGGCAGGCTGCTGCCCACGGTCACGGTCACGCGGCGGGTCCAGGTGCGCAGCGGCAAGCTCCAGTCGAGCGGCGCCGTGACGAGGTTCGTCGTGCGGCGGCGCGGGAAGATCAGGTACGCGATCAGCCCGCCAATCGCCGCGCCCAGCAGCAGCACGCCTTCCGGGGCCGATGCGCTCACAATGACGTTGTTGGTGCACGAGAAGTAATCGGCGGGCTGAAGCGTAGTGATGTTCTTCGTCGAGTCGATCCAGTACCGCGCGTTGATAGCCAGGTTATACTCGCCCGGTGAGAAGAACGTGTAGTTCAGGAAATGAAACAGCGACGACGATTGCCGATTGTTGCCGTACCACGTCATCGTCACCTCGGAGCTGGGCCGCAGCGCGAACGGGCGCGGCGTCGTTGAGTCGCCGGTGTGCGGCCCGAGCAGCGTGATGTGACCATACTTCACCGGCTGCTTGAAAGCCGCCGGCGACGAGAGCGTCAGATCCTTTTCGGTGAAGTACAGGGTATGGCGGGGGCTACGGTTGCGCAACAGCGTCGTAATCGTGAATTCGCGTCCGGCCGAGATGGGGCGCCGGAACGGCGAGAACACGATTTCAAGGTCCGAGCCATCCGTCGTCCGCAGGTACGAGCGGAACGAATTGCCGGCGGCGGCAGCAGCCGTCACTGCCGCCATCGTCGAAGAATCGCGCCCTTCCTGCGCGGCCGCTGGCCCCGCCAGCACCGCGGGCAGCAGCCCTCCCGCGAGCAGGGTCATCAGGCGGAGAAGCCCCCGAAAGCGTCGCGGCGTAAGCGCGTCCTTGACCATAACCCTTACCACTGAAATTGCCGGCCCTTCACCAAGTCCATCGCAAAGGGACAGTTGGCGGGTTGCTTAAAGGAGATGACCACCGTGTTATTCTGCGTCGTCTTGACGGTCGCGTTCGGATCAGCCTGCTGGAGAGCGCTCTGCGCGGTGGCCGAGAGCGCGAAGTTGCGGTCCATCGTGATCTCGACCGAGTCGGCGTAGAAGAACGTCTGTGCCACGAAGTTGCCGGCGATGGCCCGGCGGAAGAGCTGGGCGTTCTGGTCGCGCAGGTTCGTCAACAGTTGCCCCATCTGCGCCCGCAGCTGCGGCGGAATGGTAGTGGCGGTCACGTTGCCGAACTGGAACGACAGCACGCGGTGGTTGGTAATCTCGGCCGAGAGCTGCTGGGGTACGTTGGCGATCTTGACGGTCGCGTTGGGCGTGATCTCGCTGCTCAGGTCGAGGTTGCTGTCGGCCAGCGACGCTTCCACGTGCGGCGCCGTCGTCAGCTGGTTCCGCGCCTGGGTGCGGTCGGCCTCGGTAGCGAAGGGCAGCAGCTCCACCAGCGCCTGGCCCGTCGGCTGGAAGCGGTGCGGGTGGAATATGTCGTTCTTGAATATCAAGCCCGGCGCGTAGCTGGAAAGGGAGACCGGCAGCACTTCGGCGCCGGGGTAGAGGTCGCGAAACTCGGAGAAGTCCATCAAAAAAAGGGCTAAAAAACGAAGAAAATGAAGAGGAAACAAGCGGTAGGAAGCGGCAACGTGCAGGTGCGCGGCTATCCGTCGTGACGCGGCTCGTCGTCGCAGATATCGTATTCCTGATTGGGTGGCAGCGTCGGGCCGTAGGTAAGCAGGCCCCGTCGCTGCTTGCGGAACACGGAGTGATGCACCTTCGGCCGGCCATCCGGGTACGGTGCACCGGTCCACGGAAAGCGCGGCACCGCCTTATAGGCCACGTGGCCCAGGAGTCCGTCGATGGGGTTACGCAGCTCGCCGTAGTGATCGGGGAAGATGCGGCCGTGGTACTGCTTCTGGAAACGCAGGCCGCGCTCCGTCGCCCAGTGCATCATCCAGCGGAGCGAGATGTCGGACAGGCCGGTGTCATCGTAGCCCCCTCCCACGTTGGAGTGGACGCCCGCGAACCACACCTGATGCGGAGGGGCGAGGGTTTCGCCCCACTTATTGCGCGCCTCCGGACGCGCGGCCCACACGGTCGGCCGGAACACGTCGCGCCGCTCGTCCAGGGCCAGCGCGTGGTAGGCGTACTGCACGTCGTCATTGAGCGCCGTATCGAGAAACGCGTAGCGGTCGTGCCGCTTCGGAAACAGCAGTAATCGCTTCGGCACTCCCAGCGCCCCCACCGTATCCCACACGCCGATATACTTGATCGGGACGCGCCCGGCGTACGCCAGCCGCTCGTCTTTGAGCGTGGCCTTGGCGGCGGCGGCGTGGCCGGCCAGCGTCTGCTGCACCGCACGGGCAGCGTCGGCCGTCAAGGTGCCGGCCACGGGGCGGCCGGTCTGCGCGGTAGCTTCGGCCTCGGCGGTTTGGCGGGCGGCGTGGTGGTGGTCGCGGCTTTTCTCCTTGGAATCCTGAAACAGCTCGTGCATCCGGTGAATGCGCTGGCGGTTGCGCTCGCAGGCGGGGCACGGCAGCTGACGCAGCATCAGGCACGTCGGCACCCGCCACGGCCCGGGGTTGCCGGCTTGCCGCGCCAGTACGGTTTCCCGACACTCTTCGCGACGCACCAGTCCTACTTTGTGGAGCATTCCCGCGACGCTGCGCGTCGTGTAAGCGCCCCGGCTGAAGCCGAAAAGGAATATCTCGTCGCCGTCGTAGTAGTTGTCGACCAGAAACTGGTAGCTGTCATACACGTTCTCGACGAGCCCCGCCCCCGTGGCGCCGCCAATAACGGCATCGAGGCGGCGGCACAGGCGCATAATCGCGGCTGGCACGAAGGGCAAAATGCGCGTGCCGGCGCTCTGGTGGATGTTCTGGGCCCATAGGTACAGCGACCGGACGGGTCGCCGAAGCCAGTTCAGCGGCATTCCCGGCACGATCTGATCGGCAAAATTGCCGGTCCCGACGCCCTGATCGTAGAACACTTTCTGCACGGCCGGGGCATTGCCGGGAGTAGTGACGGCGGGAGCCCGAAGCTGGTCGCTATCGTCATCTAGCATCCGCGCCATTCGCACCACGTTGGTAGGGGCGGGGCGGCCGCGGTCGGTTTGTCCGGGGCTATTCCAGGTGCCGTCGTTGCAGATGATCAGGCGATGCTTCGGGCGGTTGGGCTCGGACGGCAACAGTGGAGCTGCGCCAACGGTAGCAGCAGGGAGAGAAGTCATCGGGCAAGAAAAGAGATGGAGTAGAAAACCCAGTCGAGCATCAGCGCCCCACCCCGGGTTTAAGGAATACAGTTGCCAACAATCCGTAATATACTCCTGCTAATTGAAAATCTGGGTTACGGGGTATCTACTGGCGACCCTTACGTCGTCAGCAGAGGCGATTGAATCAAGTGGAAATTAGGGGCCAGCAGGGAGCGTAATTCGGCGGCCTGTCGGGCCAGGGAAGCGGGGTCAAAAAAGCCGAGCACGGCGGCGCGGAAGTCGGCAAAGGCGGCGTAGTAGCGCCCCGCGAGCACCTGCTGGTGGAGGCATCCCCAGCGGCGCTCCATGAGATTCAGATTCGGGGCGTAGGGCGGCAGGAACCACTGCTCGAGGCGCGGAGGCGCCGCCAGCCAGTCGGCGACCAGGTGGCAGCGGTAGTAGCGGTAGTAGCGGGCGTTGTCGCAGATCACCACCACCCGCTCCGCCGTCGGTTCGGCGGCCAGTAGCCGCTCAAATAAGCGAATCGTGTCCTGGGCATTGATCGTGTCGGCTTGCTGCACGAGCATCTGGGTCGGGTCAGAGGCCTTCACCACCCCGTTCAAGTTGAGCCGCTGGCGGCCGGTGTTGGTGGGCAGCAGCGCGGCCGAGGCCTGAGTGCCGCGCTTGATCCAGACCCGCGTGGATTGCGCCTGATGGCGCGGATGGACCGCGTCGGCGAAGTAAAACACCTGCCGCTGGGGAGCCGGCTGGGCGGCCGCTTCGGCCGTTCGGCGCGTAAACTCGGCCACGAACGCCGCCTGGGCGCTCGCGTCCGCCCGCCCGGGAACGCGCTGCTGGCGGACGTTGACGAAGTCGAGACGCCGCAACAGCGCCCGCACGGACGAGAGGCCGTAGGCGACGTGAAACGCGGCCGCGATCCAGGCGCCTACCGCGCGGGCCGTGGTCGCCGGCGTGGCGAGCACGTGGGCGGTAAGGGCGGCCTGTTGGGCGTCGGAGAGGTAGGCCGAGGAGCCAGCGAACTCGTCGCGCAGATACGCTTCCAGGCCAACGGCCAGGTATTTCTGCTTCCACTGGCCCACCGTTTCGGCGTGAAGGTCGAGGGCGAGGGCCACGTCGGCGTGCGTAAACCCGCTATCGAGCATCACCAGGGAGGAGAGGCGGGCAAACGCCTTTTTCTCCTGCGTCGCCCGACGCGCTTGCTGCACCGAGTCGAGTTGCTCAGGAGTCAAAAGCCAGCTCATACTTCAAACATAAGCACCAAAACCAAAACCCTGAGGCGGTCGGGGTAGATCGGACAGTGGGCGAAGGTATCTTCGATCCCCGATGCACACTCTCCCCCCTGCTGGCCCCGCGCCGGCTTCCCGTCGAAAATACGCTACGGCGTTCCGTGCCGAGGCCGTGCGCCGTGTTCAGGATGGCCAGCCGGCGGCCGGCGTAGCGCGTACGCTGGGCCTGAGTCCGTCCGTATTGGCCCGCTGGCTGGCACTAGCCCGCCGCCCGGCAAGTGCCGTGGCCGACCAAGAGCTGGCGGCCGAAAATCGTCGCCTGCGCGCTGCCCTGGACGTGGCGGAGCAGGAGCGCGATATTTTAACAAAAGCGGTGACGATCTTCTCCCAACCGCCTCAACGCTGATGCGCTACCCGTTCATTTGCCACCACGCCGGGCAGTGGCCCGTGCGTCGCCAGTGCCGGTTACTGGGCGTGAGCGCCAGCGGCTACTATGCCTGGTCGGGCCGTCCTGCTACCCTACCCGCGCCCACGCCGCTCTGGCAAGCGGCGGCCCAACAGCTCTTAGACGCCCACGCCGGGCGCTACGGAACACGGCGGCTGCGGGCGGCATTGGACCAGCAGGCGCAGACTCAGGCGCAACCGGTCGCCGTCGGGCGCGACCGGTTGCGCCTGAGTCTGCGGGAAACGGGCCAGCGGGCGCGCTGCACCCGCCCGCCAGTCCCGCGCCCGCGCACCACCCAGCCCGACCCGGCCGCGCGCTGTGCGCCCAACCGCCTGGCCGACGCCCACCGCCGCGAACCAGATTTGGCTGGGCGATATCACCTACCTGCCGCTCGCTTCGGGCGGCTGGGCCTACCTAGCCGCCTGGCGCGACGCCCACTCGCGCGCCGTGATGGGCTTGAACGTGGACGAGAGGATGACCACCGACCTGTGCTTGACGCCCTGCGCCGCGCCGTGGCCGTGCGCCAGCCACGCCTTCACGCAGTATCTGACGGAGCAGAAATTTGTTGCCTCGTGCAGTCGAACCGGCAATCCGTACGACAATGCGCTGGTCGAAAGCGGCTGGTCCACCCTCAAACCCGAGTTGCTGCCCCAGCAGGCCGTCTTCGAGGACGTGCAGCTAGCCAGGGAAGAAATCGAGTACTATCTGGGCACCTACTACAACTCCCTCCGCCTCCATTCCGCCATCGGCTACCGCACCCCAACGCAATTCGAGCAACAATTCACACCCCCTACCCAACTGTCCGTTTTTACCCGACCGCCTCAACTTACCGCTGGTCGGCGGGCGCTGGTGTTAGTTGGCGACGTGGCGTGATGCCGGCTCGTGCCGGGTCTTGGGCTGGCATCTGACGGCCCAGATGCCCACCGAACTCGTGCGGCTGGCCCTGGAACAGGCCTTGACACTGCGCCAACCCGCGCCGGGCTTGATTATTTACGCAGACCGGGGCAGCCAGTACACCAGCGCAGCTTGCCGGGCCCGCATCGCGCAAGCGGGGGCCTTTACCAGTTTCAGCCGCCCCGGCAACCCCTATGACAACGTCCAAGCAGAAGCCGACTGGAGCACCCTCAAAACCGAATTACTGCCCGGCGGCAGTCCCTTTGCCTCGCTGGAAGAAGCGCGCCTGGAAGTCGCCTGGTAACTCAATACCTACTTCAACCTCGACCGCCGCCACTCCGCGCTTGGCTACCGCTCGCCCCACCAATTTGAACACGAACTGAAAACCAACCTACCTTAGCTTGACTTTGGCCTTTCGTGGCGGCTAACGAAGCCCGCCGAGCAGGGAGCATCTAGATTTGGGTAACCACACTCGAATCCCAATGCCGTCCCTGCCCAGCGAGTTTCTAGCCGTAATATTACCGTACGCGGGCCTGTTTTGCCGCCGCGTCTTTGCCCACGTGCAGCTACTGCTGGCCGGGGCCATTTTGGCACCAGGCAAGCGCACGATTACCTCCGTGCTGCGCATCCTGGGCCGCCAGCACGAGCGCTGCTTTTCGAAATATCATCGGGTGCTGAGCCAGGCACACTGGTCGGCACGGGCGGCGGGCCGCGTCCTGCTTACGCAGCTGGTGGCCGTCTTTGCCGGCGCCGGGCCGGTGCTGGTGGGCCTGGACGAAACGCTGGAGCGGCGGTGGGGGGCGCAGATTGCCGCCCGCGGCATCTACCGCGACGCGGTGCGCAGCCGCCGCGACCACTTCGTCACGTGCAGCGGCCTGCGCTGGATCAGCGTGGTGCTGCTGGCGCCCATCCCGTGGGCCGGGCGGGTCTGGGCCCTGCCCTTTGCACTCGGCTCAAAGGCGAGCGCCTGCCAGCAGGCAGCCCGTCAAGGAGCTGATGGTCAGCGCAGTTGCTCGCCCTATGGGCCTTGTTGCCGCACCAGCACCCAGCGGATGGGCACGGGCGGTTTGCCGGCGTGGTACCACAGGGCCGTATCGGTGGCCACTTCGACGGCGCGTTCCCGGCCGCGCGCGTCTGCGGGGAGCACGCGCGCTTGCCAGACCGTCGGGGCGTGGGTCGCCACCTGGTTCAGCCGGGGAAGGCGCGCGCCTTTGAGGCGGGGGCGCCCTCGTTGGCCGGCCGGGCGCGGCGGCACGGGCGCATACAGCGCCGCATCGAGCTGCAGGCGGGTGATGAGCGTCACGTAGGGGCGCACGGCGTGGAGCAAGTCGAGCACGGCGTAGCCACTATCGCCCACGGCCATCGGGGCCAACGTGAGTTTGACCCAGAGCAACACCGTGGTGCTCGGCAACGGGGCCAACGTGGGCATCGGCACCGCCACCCCCACCCAGAAACTGGAGGTGGTGGGCAACGGGGCGGTGAGCGGCACGCTCTTCGCCGATGCCACCAGTGCCAACACCGGCACGTTCGCGAACGCCAGCCCGCTCAAGGGCGTGGTGTTTGGCAGCGCCGGCAGCGGCGAAGGCATCGGGTCCAACCGCGTTTCGGGCAGCCCCAACCTGTACGGCGTGGACATTTACACCGGGTATGTGCCCTGCCTGTCGGTGAGTACCGGGGGCAACGTGGGCATCGGCACGACCGCCCCCGACTACAAGCTCGACGTGGTAGGCGTAATTCGCGCCAACAACGTTGCCGTGACCGACCGGCGCTTTAAGGCCAACGTGCGCCCGCTGGACGGCGCCCTGGCCTCGGTGCTGGCTCTGCGCGGGGTGCGCTACGAGTGGAACGCCCTGGGGGTGCAGTACGGCGGCACGGCCGGGGCCGGGCAGGTAGGCCCCATTGCCCAGGAGATTGAGCAACTCTACCCCGAGCTGGTGAGCACCGATGCCCAGGGCTACAAGGCCGGGAACTACGCCCAGCTCACGCCCGTGCTCATCGAGGCTATCAAGGAATTGAAGGCCGAAAACGACGCCCTCAAGACCCGCGCCGCTACGCTGGAAACGGCCGCCACCCAAGCCGCTGCCGACCACGCCAGCCTACTCAACCTGCAAGCCCAGGTGGCCCGTTTGCTCGGCGATAGGGCGCCCGCCAGCAGCCAGGCGCGCAAATAGAGCCGTAGGGAAGCACTAGGTGGCGTTCAACCTGCGCAACGCAGGCACCACCACCGTGAGCGGCGACGTGCAGCGTGCTGCGCGTGCGCCAGGGGATGATCCAGACGACGCTGCGGGTGGTGCGCGACTGAGGCGGCGGCCCAGCGGTCGCGCCGGTACCAACGGCGCTGACCTGCTACCATTCGCGGTAACTCGCCATCTCAAGCTGGCCCGTGGCACTGGGACAACTCACGGGACAAAACTCCTGAACGGACCCGGTTCTACCCGTACTCAATCGGATTAAATGTGCCCCAAAACTCTGGAAACCGACACAGTTGGGCCAGGTTAGGATAGAAGATGCTGCGGATTCAATTCCAGTAGGGAGCGCAAAAAGGCCAGTTCCGTCGGCGGAACTGGCCTTTTT
>JANPJM010000020.1:0-25082 GCA_031425525.1 Hymenobacteraceae bacterium
GAGCACGCGCCGAACGGCCTCGGCGCGGAACGCCGCATCCTATTTTCGACGGGGAGCCGGCGCGGGGCCGGTGGGGGAAGTAGGCTGCATCGCGGATCGAAGATACCTTCGCCCACTGTCCGATTTGCCCCGACCACCTCAGAAGCGGCTTTAGAGCCGGCCTCATCCGGTGTCTGCCCATACGTCATCACTCCGGGCAGTTCAGGCGATTCCGCCAACCAACGGCCGTCGGATTCCTCCTCATATTTCAGGCAAAAACGCATATCGAAGCTGGCGTAATGAAATCTACCGTCATAATGCCCAGCAAACAAGTAAATATCATCTTCAGATGAACGGCGGTACCTTCTAGCTAAATCTGTCAACACGCGAAATATTTCGTCAAAAATCGCTTCCGAACGAGCCTCAAAAATCATTAATCGAACAGCAGCTCTCGACTGCATCAGCTTTTGAAAATCATCCCGGATTGAGCCAAAGCTGTTTTCAAACGCCCATTCCGACTCTACGACTAACGGAAAATCTCGAAGCTGGTAAAGACCATTATCCGAATACGATACATCCAGCCACGCGATATCATAAAGCCATTCGCCCCACTTCTTTCCTGATTGCCAATTAGTGGCACAGGGTTCATCGCCTTTCCGCTCACCCAGTCGACATAGGTGATCTTTGATTTCCGGCGTGTTTACCAAACCCATCGTTGCTAGGTCGTCCAAAAGGATGCGTAGTTCGTCGAGAGTTAATGGAAGGGTTATTTGAGGTAATATTAAGCGGTGAGTCAAAAACTATTCAATAGTTTGTCATTGCGAGGAGGCTTTGCGACGAAGCAATCTCGCGTTAGACGAGCGCGCCACGCACGAATCGAGATTGCCACGTCGTCGCAGAGCCTCCTCCTCGCAATGACAGAACAATATGACCTGTCATTGCGAGGAGGCTCTGCGACGAAGCAATCCGGCGTGCGCTACACGGCAGCGAGCGCCGAATTGCGTACCTCTGCGCGCAATGACACAACGAACCTGTAAGCAAAACGCCCCCGCCGGACTAAATCCAGCGGGGGCGTTTTCAATGGCAAGATGCCGTGCGTGCTTACTTCTTCGCCTTCATCGGCGCTTTCGCCGGCTTCTTGGCGGGAGCAGCCGGCGCCGGCTCCACCGGGGCGGCCATACCCATCCCGGCGTCAGTGGCAATCTTGGTGACTTTAAACTCGGTGCGGCGGTTTTTCTGGAATTCTTCCTCCGTCTTCGCATCCTTCACAACGGGCTTGGTTTCGCCGTAACCGCGCGAGGTGATACGAGCCGAGGCGACGCCTTTGCTGATGATGTAATTGACGGCCGATTTAGCGCGATCCGACGACAACTTCATGTTGTAGGCATCCTTACCGCGCGAGTCGGTGTGCGACGACAGCTCGACCGAGATTTTCGGATTCTCTTGCAGAATCGTCACCAGCTTGTCGAGTTCGACGGCGGCATCTGGGCGGATATCGGCCTTGTTGTAGTCGTACAGAATGTTTTCGAGTACGATGGCTTTGTCCTTCACGATTTCGACCATCGTGAGGGTCACGGGCAGCTTCATATCGTTCTGCTGCTGCGTGAGGCGGTCTTGCGCCGGTGGGGCCGGCACTGTCAGGTTTTGCGAGGCAGTGAAGAAACCGTCTTTCTCGGCTACGAAGTGGTAGGTCTGGGCCGAGTCCACTTTGAACGAGAATTTGCCGGCGCCGTCGGTCATCGTTTCTCCTACCTGGCGGCCGTTCTGCTCCATACGTACTTTGGAGCTTGCTACCGGACGGGGCATCAGGTCGGCACCTTTTTCAGGTTTCGAGAACAGCGTACCGTCAGCGTAGAACGTGGTGGTTTTGCGCGGCATCCGCTTGAACATGTACAGGTCGTCGGAGCCCTTGCCGCCTTCGCGGTTCGAGGACATAACGCCCATTCCGTTGCCCGTGAAGTGCGGAGCAAAGTCGTCGCCGGCTGAGTTGATCCCGCCGCCCTCGTTCGTCACTTTCCCGTTTTTCAACGAGAAAACGTCGAGCCCGCCGTATCCGGGGTGCGTGTCCGACGAGAAGTAGAGCGTGCCATCGGGGCTGACGCCGGGGAAGTTCTCGTTGCCGGCGGTATTTGCTTCGGCTACGGCCTCCGGAGCGTTCCAGCGGCCGTTACCGGCTGCGGTGGAGCGGTAGATGTCGTTGCCGCCCGCGCCACCGCGCCGCGACGAGGCAAAGTACAACGTCTGGCCATCGGGCGAAAGCGCCGGCGCAAAATCATCAGCGTTCGGCACGCTGATGGTCATTAGCGTTGGGGTGCTCCAGGCGCCGTTCTCGTAGCGCGACTGGAAAAGATCGACGCTCAACGCGCCTTTCTTCGAACCATCGTTGCCGCGCGCGAAAATCATCAGCGTACCGTCCTGCGAGAACGTCGGCGAGCCTTCGTTCTGCTCGGGCATATTGATTTCCTCGCTCCCGATTTTCGCCGGGGTGCCGCCCATCATCGTGGCGGCATCGTCGAATTTGACGGTGTACAAGTCCGTGAATGGTTCGCCGTTGCCGGGGTACGTCTTGGCATCGCGGCCCGACGCGAAGTACAGCTCACCGCTGCGCAGTGCCGCCGAATACTCGCTCTTGTCGGTGTTTACCTGATCGAGGCCGCGCACTTCGTAACGTGGCGCCGTGGCGGCCATCGTTTTGGCCATCTGTAACCCTTGCACTTCCTGCTGCGCGCGGTCGGCGAATTTGCGGCCGCCTTTGTCGATGTAATCACCGAAGGCTTTGGCGGCGTCATCGCTGCGGCCGACAGCTTTCAGCGCGAGCGCGTTATAGAAGAAAGCTTCTTCGCTCTTGACGCCCTTGCCAAGCGCGGCCTCGTAGAACGGCTGGGCGTCTTTGAGGCGGTTGGAGAGGCGGTACGATTCGGCGATTTTGAAATTGGCCTGCCCGACTTCCTTGTTGCCTTTGAGGGCTTCCTGGTACATCGGGATGGCGGCCTGGTACTCGCCGCGCAGGAACTTCTTGTCGGCTTTACCCAGCGGACCACTGGTGGCACAAGCGGCCAGCAGCGCGGCCGACACAAGCAGAGAAGCGGATGATACGTGCTTCATCGAAAAAATTGAGGGGCGAAGGAAACGAGCGCGGCTCGCGTTGGGTGACTGGTGAAGACGGGCAGTTTGGGCTTGTGCCCCTTTCGGGACGGCCAATATTACGCACATTTTTCCTTACGAGCGCAAAATTGGCAATCAAAATGCCTTTTTTTCGCCTATAAATTAACGCTGACGTAACGCGCCAGCCACGTAGCGGCGGCGGGTTTGCGCCAGCTGGTGCGCAAGGCACCTAGCGTGGGCACCAGCGTATCGAAGACGGGGGTAGCCGCCGAAAGACGACCATCGGCCACAGCGGCGCGCAGTTCAGCGCGGGGGATAGTGCCTACGCTGCCGGTAGGCAACGCGTAGGCAATCTGCGACTTATCGAGTAAATCGAGGCCATCGAGGGCCACACTCAGCGTCCGCAGCGCCCCCACCGACGAGTCGATGGAACACCCACTCGGCAGGGTCGCATCCTCATTGACGGCGAGTACCAGAAACCGGTCTTCGAGCAGTCCAAAGCCGCCTTGAATCGGTTGGCCGTGCGCGGCCCACGACTCACAAAAAATCCGCAGGTGCGCTTCGGCTACCTCGACTTCGGCGGGCGTCAGGTCGCGGGCGGCCTGGTACACCCACACGCGGGCCGAATCAGGGAGGAGGTTGAGGGGGACGTACATGATCGCTGATTTAGCTGATTGCCGGACTTTAGCGGACTCAATTCACTGGTTTAGCTGATTTTTTTGATTTCCCTGATTACCAAGCGCGTCGGCAGTTTTTAAATCAGCGAAATCAGCTCATCAGCTAAATCAGCGATCCAGGCCTTCCGCGCTCGCCACCAGTTCGGCCAAATCGAAGACTTGCACGGTGTTTTCCTGCTCCTTGTTTTTCACGCCGTCGCTCATCATCGTCATACAAAACGGGCACGAAACGGCGATGATGGCGCCTTCGAGCGAGCGGGCGCTGGGGTCGGCGCGGTGCGTTTCAACGCCGTGCAGGGCGTTGAGGGTCGCCGAATCGCCGCTGAGGGTGGCGAGGGCTTCTTCGGCGCGCTCGATGTTGATGTCTTTGCGACCGGGCTCCGGTTCCTTCCACATCTGCGCACCGCCGGCGCCGCAGCACAGGCCATTGGCTTTCGAGCGCTTCATCTCCACCAAATCGGCGTCGAGGGCTTCCAGCACGGCGCGCGGCGCCTCATAAATGTCGTTGGCGCGACCGAGGTAGCACGAATCATGAAAGGTGATCCGGCGGCCTTTGAAACTCTCGCCGCCTTCAATCTTCACTTTCCCCGCATCGATCAACTGCTGCAAATACTGCGAGTGATGAATTACCTCGTAGTTGCCGCCGAGGGCGGGGTACTCGTTCCGAATCGTGTTGAAGCAGTGCGGGCACGCCGTCACGATTTTTTTGATGTTGTACCCGTCGAGCGTGGCGATGTTTTGCATCGCTTGCATCTGAAACAAAAACTCGTTACCGGCGCGCTTAGCGGGGTCGCCGGTGCAGGTTTCTTCTAGGCCCAGCACGGCGTAGTTCACGCCCACGTGGTCGAGGATGCGCACGAAGGCCCGCGTGACGCGCTTGTAGCGGTCGTCGAAGGCGCCCGCGCAGCCCACCCAAAACAAGACTTCCGGCGCTTCCCCGCGCGCGGCGAGGTCGGCCATGACGGGGACGGTGATTTGGCGTTTTTCCATTGTAGATTTCTACCTCCGGTTTGTTCCTCCGGCTTTGTCATTGCGAGGAGGAGGCTCTGCGACGACGAAGCAATCTCCGGTTGCTCAGAGTGGCTGAGTCACCGAAGCCAAGCAAACGAGGATTGCTTCGTCGCAAAGCCTCCTCGCAATGACAAAAATTAGTTTTTAGCGACGGTGTACAACTCATCGGCCCAATTGAGCCGGTCGCTGGGCGAGAAGGCCCACGGCGCGCCGTTGTTTTCGATGTTGCTCATCATCACGTTGAGCGAGGCAGGCGCGGCCGATTCTTCGAGCACCAGAAAACGGCGCATCTCGATGATCGAATCGAGCGGGTTGATGTTCACAGGGCACGCTTCGACGCAGGCGTTGCAGGTGGTACAGGCCCAGAGTTCCTCCGTGGACACATAGCCGCGCACGAGTGTGTTTTCTTCCACAGAAGTGGCCGCTGCGCCGCCTTCGCCATCGCGGTTCGGCCGGAAGATGATCGGCGCGTGGTGCTTCTCCTCGATGCGGTCGCGCGTGTCCATGATGATCTTGCGCGGGCTCAGTTTTTTGCCCGTCAGGTTGGCGGGGCACACGCTCGTGCAGCGCCCGCACTCGGTGCAGGAGTAGGCGTTGAGTAGGTTGAGCCACGTAAGGTCGTCGGCATCTTTGGCGCCAAAGCGCTGCACGATGGGCTGGCCGTCGGCATCGTTGGGCGGCGCGGGCGGCGAGTAGCTGGGATCCATCATCGCCTTCACCTCGTGGGTGATGCTCTCGACGTTCGAGAACTGGCCCTGCGGTACGAGGCGCGTGTACCACGTGTTGGGGAAGGCCATGATGATGTGAAAATGCTTACTGCTCGGCAGGTAGTTGAGGAAGAGCAAAATGCCCACGATGTGCGCCCACCAGCCCGCGCGCTCCAAGGCGTGTAGGGCAGCCGGAGAATCCGGGAAAATACCCACCAGTAGGCTGGAAACTGGGAAAGCGCCCGCCAGTGGTTTGCCTTCGAGGGCGTGCAGTTTTACATCGGCGGCGTTCATCGTGAAGAGTGCCGCCATCAACACGACCTCTACATAGAGAATGATATTGGCGTCGAGGGCGGGCCACATCCGCAGCTCCGGGCCGGTGAAGCGGCGCACCTTGCTCACGTTGCGGCGGTACCAGAGCGCGGCCACCGTCAGAATCACCAGAAAGCCGAGAACCTCGTTGGTGCCGGTGAGCGCCGAGTACAGCGGCCCCAGGAAGCCCAGCACCCGGTGCGTGCCGAACACACCATCGATCACGATCTCGATCACCTCCACATTGATCACCAGAAAGCCCACGTACACTACCAGATGCAGCAGCGCGGGCGTGAGCCGCTTGAACATTTTCTGCTGCCCCAGCGCCACGAGCAGCATCTTATTGAAGCGTTCGGCGGCCGAGCCGCCCATTCGCCGCTCGCGGCCGGTGAGAATATTGGCGCGGACTTTCCGCACTTGCCACGCAAACAAGCCGAAGCCCGCCACGAGGACGAGAAGGAAGAGAAGCTGACTGATCACCGGGAATGGGTTGCGGTGGAAGGTGCCAAGGAAAGAACCGACGGATACGAAGGCGAAGACAAGACCGGCGCGGCCGTCGTCGGGAGGCCCAAAGATACCGGCTCCACCCCCGAAACCGAAATTTCGCGCTGGGGTTGCGCCGCGTAGGTTCGGCCCCGTACCTTTGCAGAACCAACGCACCGAAACGCTTCGTCGTTTGCGGCGGGTTGGGCCTCTGAGGGCAACATAGCTCAGTTGGTAGAGCACAGCACTGAAAATGCTGGTGTCGTTGGTTCGATTCCAACTGTTGCCACGAAAAACCCCCGTTTGCGAGTAGCGAACGGGGGTTTTGTGTTTTTGGGGGTGGGGTATAGCAATGGGTAATTTGGCGTTGGCGGCGTTGGCGCCTCAAACTGTCGGGTGTTATTACTTTCGCTAGTTACCGCACCAACCGCTCCAGCGGCACCTCGTGTCCCGTAAATACGCCCAGGTTGCGGTGCAGGGGCAAAATGTATTCGTCGGGGCTGAGTGCCAGCGTGCAGCCCATCGCGATGCCTTCCTGCCCGATCCCGGAAAACCACTTGCTCACGCGCCCCTGCCGCAGCAGAAGGAGCATCTTTTCCTCGATCATCCGCGGTAGCAGCAGCCCTTCGTAGAGGCGCAACAGGTCGGCAGCGAGGTAGTTTTTGCGGTCGAGGGTCGCCGTCAGGATGATGGCGAGGACGTTGGGTGCGTGCATAGGCCGCAAAGGTTGAGAGGTGCGGCGGGGGCAAAGAAAAGGCCCCGGCCGGGGGGCGGGGCGTTCTTAAACTCGCTATCTCGACGCCTCGGCAATTTGTCGAACCATCGACGATAAGCGGGATTTGCGTTGCAAGTAGCTGGGATGGTACGTTCGGAACGTATTCTTTGGTAACTCAGGATGCTCAATACGCGCTAAAAATCGACCATCCAAGGCAGTAGATTTTGCATAAGGAAACACATTCCGAATCTCCCAATCCAACCCGTGGCCAGTCACGAATACAACCGTGTCTGGTTTCGTTATTGCAATTTCCTGCCGAAGGATATGCGTGGGCTGACATGTGCGTAATGCTAACTGTGCGGCCTGATTAGGTCGCTTGCCACGCTGATCAGTCTTGTAAAGATTGCTCCACAGAAACCCAGTTGGCCCTGCATTGCCCGGATTGAGTGCGCGATACAGACTGGGCGTGAATCGCCAAAGAGGCGAGTCGTACCGCCGCCCCAGCGCGAATCGCTCGTAACACTGCATCAGTAGCTCGACCGTCTCGGCTGAATGACCCAGCAACTGCTTGCCACCTAAGTCGTCTTCGCCCCACCAGTTCGTCTCTTGCCCAACAACGAACAGTTTATTGGATGCTCCTGCATAATCTGGGAACGCGTGTAATAACAAAGGAGCAGAAAGCTGATTGGCTTGAGTCGCCCCAC
The DNA here is from genome assembly GCA_031425525.1 of Hymenobacteraceae bacterium. Classification (GTDB taxonomy): domain Bacteria; phylum Bacteroidota; class Bacteroidia; order Cytophagales; family Hymenobacteraceae; genus JANNMJ01. The sequence continues at coordinate 7,694 of JANPJM010000020.1, forward strand.
TTTCGAGGGCAATTATCAAGTCCGGGAAATAAGTCCGGTAAGCAGCAAGCAATTGTTTGTTCATGTAGCAAAACTACACTAGCCCACCAACCGGCAGGGCAATTTCCTCCATTCTGTCATTGCGAGGAGGAGGCTTTGCGACGCCGAAGCAATCCTCGTTTTCCCAGAGTAGCTGGGCTACGTGGCCGAACACTCGCGCCGAGCGAACGAAGATTGCTTCGTCGCAAAGCCTCCTCGCAATCACAAAGGTGGGTGTTTAGGCTCCCGCCAACTTCGGCGGCGCTCCCAACAGCGCCCACTTACTAGACGCCTCCTGCCGCACCTTGCACTCTAACAGCCAACGCGCGGAGCATCACCTTTGAGAAGCCTTAGCCGCAATTCAGCACGTCTGAAAGCCGGCTTTTGCGCTCATCCGCCACACACCGGCATAATCCGAACCCACCACCCACGCCTGACTGTTACGCAGCACTCCATCTTTGCCCCGCACTTCGCCGCCTTGCCCCGTTGCTATGGATTTGATCCGCCTGCTCCCCGAACACCTCGCCAACCAGATTGCCGCCGGCGAGGTGGTGCAGCGACCGGCTTCGGTGGTGAAGGAGTTGCTCGAAAACGCCCTCGATGCGGGCGCCACGACCGTTAAGCTCATCATCCGCGATGCCGGGCGGACGCTGGTTCAGGTCACCGACGACGGGCGCGGAATGAGCGAAACCGACGCCCGCTTGAGCCTGGAACGCCACGCCACGAGCAAAATCCGCGAGACCGCCGACCTCTTCAAGCTCCGCACGTTCGGGTTTCGGGGCGAGGCGCTGGCGTCCATCGCCGCCGTGGCGCGCGTCGAACTGAAAACCTGCCTGACGGCTGCCGAAACCGGCACCCGGCTCCTGATCGAGAACTCGCGGGTGCAGGAACAGGAACCGTGCGCCACGCCGCCGGGGACGAGCATCGCCGTGCGCGACCTGTTCTACAACGTGCCGGCGCGACGGGCGTTTCTGAAGTCAAATGCCGTAGAAATGCGTCATATTCTGGATGAGTTTCAGCGGGTGGCACTGGCGCACCCGGAGGTGGCGTTCTCGCTGTTTCAGAATGAGTTGGAAGTGTTCCAGCTTTCGGCGGTCAATCTATCGCAGCGGATCGTGGCGCTGCTGGGGGCGGGCTACAAAAGCCATCTGGCGCAGTGCGATCAGGATACGGCTTCCGTGCGGGTGCGCGGCTTCATCGGCAAGCCCGAAGGCGCGCGGAAGGCGCGTGGCGACCAGTTTTTCTTCGTCAATGGGCGCTTCATTCGGTCGGCGTACCTCAACCACGCCGTACTCACGGCCTACGAAGGGCTACTGGCGCGCGAGACGCACCCGTTCTACGCGCTCTTCCTCGATTTAGACCCGGCGGAAATCGACATCAACGTTCACCCGACCAAAACCGAAATCAAGTTCGCCGACGAGCGCACCGTGTATGCCATCGTGTGCGCGGCGGTGCGGCAGGCGCTGGGGCTGTACAATCTGGCGCCGTCGCTGGATTTCGAGGGCGATGTCAATTTCACCACCTTTGGCGGTGGCAGTGGTGGCAGCGCATCAACGAAGGCAAAAACCGCCACGGCCGTGAGCGGCGCAACGAGTGGCGCCGCCATCAGTCCGCCCGTCGGCCCGCCTACGCGGCCGCCCCGCGTGTCGGCCACGCCGCTGCCCGTCAGCACCTTTGACGGCAGTGGGCACGGAGGAGCGCCCATGCGCCCCCCGGTGCCGCGCCCGACTGCCGATTTCGACGACCTCCCGGATGATGCCGCCACTACGGCCGCCCTCGCGGCCGTGGCCGCGCGCTTTGGTGGGCACACGGCGCCTAGCACGGCCGCGCCGGGTGCACCACCCGCCCCGCCCGCCCTGGCGCTGGCGCCGGAGGGCACGGGCGTCCGGCTGCTCCAATTGCATCAGCAGTACATCGTAGTGCCAGTGCGGTCGGGGTTGATGCTCATCGACCAGCGCGCCGCCCGCGAACGGATTCTGTACGACGATTACGCCCGCGCCGCCGAGCGGGCCGCGCCCGTGGGGTCGCAGGCGCTGCTGTTTCCGCAGGCACTGCATTTCTCCGCCTCCGATTCGGCGCTCGTGCAGGAACTGATGCCCGATTTGGAAGTTCTCGGTTTTCGGCTGCAAAGCCTCGGTCCGCGCGCGTTCGCCGCCGAAGGCTTGCCCGCCGACCTCCCCGCCGCCGACGTGCAAGCGCTCCTCGATGGGGTCCTCGACCAGGTGCGCGCCGGGCGCGCCGGGGCCGATGTGCGCCTCGCCGCCCGCGAGCAGGTGGCCCGCGCCCTGGCGCGCCGCGCCGCCGCGCGCTACACCCAACGCCTCACCGACGCCGAGATGACCGCTCTCGTAGATCGCCTTTTCGCCTGCGCTACGCCCAACTACACGCCCGGCGGACAGCCCACGGTTTCGGTGCTGGCCCAAGGCCAGATAGAAGCGCTGTTTCGGGCCGAATAGCGCCCGCGCCTTCGCTACTCCGGGCCAACGGGCACCTTCGGCGGTTACTTTGTGCCCGCTGCCGAGGTAGGACGAGATGAGTAGATGAGCCGATGAGTAGGTGAGTAGATAACCTCAACGGTAACTACTCCTCTAATCATCGGCATATCTACTCATCCAAAAAAACACTCATCTCTTAACAAGCCGTATGTTCAATTTGACGCCCGTCGTTCGGGTTTTGCTGCTGCTGAACGTGGCGGTGCTGCTGCTCCAAAACGCGGGGTATTTTCCCAGTGAATCCTTTGCGCTGCACGGGTTTACGTCGTCGTTGTTTCGGCCGTGGCAGGTGGTGACGTATATGTTTATGCACGGCGGTTGGAGTCACTTAATTTCCAATTCGTTGAGCCTGTTGTTTTTCGGCGCCATGCTGGAGCAACGGTGGGGCGGCCAGCGGTTTGTGCTGTTTTATGTGGTCTGCGGCGTGGGTGCGGGCTTGCTGTACAACGGTATTCGCGGCTGGGAAACCCAGCAGATGCAGCAGGCGGCCAGCGCATTTACGGCGGCGCCATCCGACATCGGTTTCGACCGTTTCACGGAAAAATACGCCGGCGGCGGTTACGAGTACGAAGCCGTAACCAAAGCGCTCAAAGCCGACCCGACGAACACCGAAATTAGCACGGCGGCCGTGCGGGTTGTCACCGAAATCGCGTCTTATCTCGTCACGTATTCGTCGATGTTAGGCGCTTCGGGAGCCGTTTTCGGCATTTTGTTCGCTTTCGGCTATCTCTTCCCCAACACCGAAATCTACCTCTATTTCGCCATCCCGGTCAAAGCCAAATACTTGGTCTTCGTCTACGGCGCCTACGAACTGTACAGTGGCGTGCAACGCGCCAGCGGCGACAACGTGGCGCACTTCGCTCACCTCAGCGGGATGCTGATTGCGTTTTTGTTATTGAAGTACTGGGAAAAGCGCCACCCAGGCTTTTATTGAGTGATGTGAAAATGTGTTGATGCGACGATGTGCGGATGCCGCATTGCGCGCTGCTTCATTGCCCCAAATCTGCACATTCCCACATCTCCACATCCTCCCATCCCTACAATCCCCCAATCTCCAAAAATCTCTTCACCATCTCCATTCCTATGGCTACTTCGCTGACCGACGATCTGCGCCGCGCCCTCCGCGCCAACGGCAACGCCCTGCACCGGCTCATTCTCTATAATGTGGCCGTGTATGTGGTGCTGGTCGTGACGAACGCCATTCTCGGCCTTTCCGGCCTGGATGGCGTGCAGGCGACCGTCCGCTCGTTTCTGTTACTGCCTTCATGGCTGCCCACGCTGCTCGTGCGCCCCTGGACGGTACTCACGTACGCGTTCACGCACGAGAGCTTTTTCCATATTCTGTTCAATATGCTCAACCTGTACTGGTTTGGGCAATTGGTGATGGAATATCTGGGCGCGCGCCGGGTCGTGAGCCTATATATTTTGGGCGCGCTGGCGGGCGCCGTCGCGTTCCTGCTCGCCATGAACCTGATTCCGGTACTGGTGAACCGCTTCAATTATCCACCGATTCTGGGGGCGTCGGGCGCGGTTTCGGCCGTTATCGTGGGGGCCGCTACGCTTTTGCCCGAATACACGTTCATGCTGATTCTGCTTGGGCCGGTGCGCATCAAATGGATTGCCGCCGTGCTGGTGCTGCTGAGTGTCAGCGGCCTGACCGGCGACAACGCCGGCGGCCAGTTTGCCCACTTGGGCGGCGCGATGCTCGGGTTCGTATACATCAAGCAGGTACAAGCTGGTCGCGATTTAGGCCGCCCCCTCCAGCAGTTTTGGGCGTGGGCCACGGGCCTGTTCGCGCCCGCGCCCGTTACACGGGCGGCGGCCAACCGGGGCACTGCCACCGCCGTCGCCACCCCCACCGCCGATGAAGCCGCCATCGACCGCATCCTCGACAAAATCAACCGCTCCGGCTACGAAAGCCTCAGCAAAGACGAAAAACAGCAGCTTTTTCGGGCGAGTAAGAAGTAGGTCTTCAGGTTACGTCCGTAAAGGTGCCCCCTGACGGAAACACCTTTTGGATGCCGAGCAGTACTGTCTGACTAAGAACCTTGGCCGATTCGCACAAGCCGTAACTTGATTACGACTTGGCAGTTAGGTTGTGCCTCTAGGCCAATGGCAGCTCTTCGGCCAGCGCCAACAGCCGTTGGCCGAGCGCCAACAGATCGTCGGTCAGGCCGGCCGTGCGGCCCCACGCGGCTACGCGTTCCAAGCTTAGGCCCGCCCGGTGCAGCGCTGCCCTTACAGGCGCAGTGGGCGCCGCCACGCCCGTAAGGGGGAGGGCGTTTGCCAGTTCGCGCAGGTCGTCGGTTACGCCGGCCAACTCGCCGATGTTTGCGGCATCCAGCACCGCCAGCCACTGAAAAACCACTGGCCGTAGCTCGGCCAAGGCCGAGCCGGTAGGGGGCGTTGCCGAGCTGGGCAATGGGTCGAGAGCAGTCAATACTTCGGCCAATGCGTGCGGGACGGGGCGCGCGGTGGGCCGGTCGGGCGGCGAAGGTAGTGGTACGTCGGAATGCATGTCAGGGCTGAAGTTAGATAGAGCTTGCAGTGAACTAAAGACGCGCTGCATCAGCAAATCATAGCGCAGACCCTAAGTCCACAGTTTATCGGCTATTGATACTGTTTATAGTGGCAAACGCAGGCACGTAGGCCGCACGACATACCGCCGTTTGCTCAGTCACGCCTTCAACGAGTAAGCCGCGTCGAAGTTGACCATAAACCCTCCGCCGATAGTACTTTTCAGGGCAAAAGTGGTATAATTATAGCGGCCCTTCGGCCAAGCTTTAGTCAAGATAGCGGTAGTGCGGCGGGCGCGGAACCCGGTTCAATCCACCGAGACTGGAAGGCCGGCGTCAGCAGCTTCTTTTTTCGCTCTCAGTTGTCACCCTATGCGCACGCCGCCTACCCTGACCGCCCATCCCGTTGCGCAGCACACCTCCAGCGTTTCAGTTTCGTATCTGGTGCTGTCGTTCGTCGATAGTCTCGCCGACGCCCTCGAAGTGGTTGGGGCACTGGCCGTTGCCACGGCGCTGGTGGCGCGGGTGGGTGGCGTGGCCTCGGTATGGGCGTTGGCGGCAGTATTAGCCATTCTGGTGCTGTTGCTGGTGGTGCAAGTTGGGGCGTCGTTTTTCTGCGCCACCGAGCATCTGCGTCTTTCCGTACTGGGCGCTACCATCAGCTTGAGCTTGGCGTTGGGGGTCGGCGCCGAACTGGCGTACGTGCTGGGCTGGTCGGGCTGGCCGATATTGGCGGCTTCGGCGGCGCCGGTGTTGCTGGCTGCCGCCGCCTTACTGCCCATAGTAGCTTTTATCCAACGCACCAAGTTGGGCCCGGCACACTGGCGTTTTCTGCTCGTCAATCTGCTCGGCCCTACCTTGGCTGTGGTGGCAATCGCAGGGTGGCAAATCCTAACGCACCCCATCTGATGGTATGTTATGCGAATGTTATTTATCCGTTAAAATTGCCCAATAGACGCTTAAAAATCGCCGTTTGACTGGTATTTTTGTGCTACAGAGCCGCCACTAGGCGCCCTGTCGCGGCTATGCAGATCAGTCTTAAAGTTTACCCACAACGCGGCTTGTGGTTACTGCTGAGCTTGTTAAGCAACGTTTTGGGCTGCCTGGACAGCCCGGTTCGCGCGCAACGTTCGGGGAGAGTTCACGTGGCGATTGCCCCCACTACTGATAGCAGCGCCCCCAGTAATACCACGCCGAAGCGGGTGTCGACGCAGCCGGAGCCGGCTAGTCCGGCCGGGCCGCCCATGCCGGATAGCATTTCCGTCACTGCCCCCGATTCGCTTCAGCAACGGGCGCCGCAGTTTCCGGGCGGCGAGGCGGCGCTCATGACCTTCGTGCGGGAGCGTTTGCGGTATCCGGCGTTGGCGGCCCGCAACCGGGTGCAAGGCAAAATCATCGTGTCGTTTTGGGTCGATGAACGCGGCCACCCCTACGGGTTCGGCGTGTTGCGCGGCCTCGGCGCGGGCCTCGACGAAGAGGCGCTCCGCATCCTGCGCGAAATGCCCGACTGGGCGCCGGCCCTCATCGACGGGCGGGCGGCATTGATGCAGTTGCGCATTCCCGTTACGTTTCGGTTGGCGGATTGACGCAGACGCGGCCGAGGTAAGCTGCACCTTGGGTTAAATAGTATTTATGATAATCTGATGTTTGGCCGCTGTTCTTACCTTTGCGGCGTGATACACCCTATAAGAATCGCGGCCGTGGGTCGCTCATTTTCAGCAGGTTGGCTACTGGCGGCCGTTTTTCTGTTACTCACCGCCAAAATCCAGCCATTGGCCGCGCAGACGGTTGGCGTCGCGCAGGTTCCGCAGACCACCGATACTCCCGCTCCAGCCGCCGCGAGTGTTCCTCCGGCCCCTAACGCTTACCCCGAATTTGTGGGCGGCGATGCCGCGCTGATGCAGTTTTTAGGGCAAACGCTGCGGTATCCTGCCGATGCCTATAAAGAAGGCGCTCAAGGCAAAGTGGATGTTTCCTTCTGGATTGATGAAAAAGGCCACCCCTACGGATTTGGCGTTGTGGAATCGCCGCATCCTTCACTTGCCGTTGAAGCCCTGCGCGCGTTACGCCTGATGCCGGACTGGCTTCCCGGCCGACGCAATGGGCAAATTGCGCCTCAACTGGTACACGTGCCGGTGGTATTTCGGCGGCCAACGAGCGGGCAGTAAGAGGGTTAAGAGGCGGTGGTTGTACCGGTGCTTGGTCGGGCTGTAGCCACGTGGTACACTCGCCAGTTTACCGATGGGCGAGCGAAACCATCAGCGCTGCCACAGCATAAAATTTATGGGCAATGACATAACATTCATTGCCGATTTTGCTCCAGAACGATCGCAAAAATTGGACAATGCTCTGATTCGGTTGCACCTTTCGATAATAATGCAAAAAATGCGAGGCGAACGCATACTAACCGCTTGGGTACTAAGTTACTTTTACCTGCTCACTAGCAGCAAAACCGACCCTTATGCCTCATATTTTCGCCTCCTTTCACGCAAACACCGCTCGTTTTGGGCGCTTTTTCGTCATTTTCTTAGGATTTTCCTGTGGAGTTGCGTTTTCTGCTTTTGCGCAGGAAACCGTGCAGGCTATGGCAAGCCCCGGTAGCCAGGGTATCGCGGCAGCCGCTGCCGTTGCCCCACCCGCCGATGCGGTCGTGATGTTTCGGCAGCCCGCATTCCCGGGTGGGTCGGCTGATTTGGCAAAATTCCTCAGCCGCAATCTGCAATACCCTTCTGAAGCCGCCGATGCCCACGTGAGCGGCCGGGTGGTAGTGAGTTTTTGGGTCGATGAAGTCGGCCACGCCTATGGGTTCGGTGCGGTGCAGTCGCCGCACCCCGCGCTTGAAGCGGAAGCGTTGCGGGTGGCGCGCAAAATCGACCGTTGGGAGCCCGGCTTGCAGGAAGGCCGCCCCGCCACGATGCAGATGTACCTGCCGGTGGTGTTCAAGCTAATGGCCCAGTAGCGATTCGGGCTTGCGCACTACCTGCGTTGGCCTACCGTACCGTCTTTGGGGGCTGCTCGCCTCCCGAAACCGCTCCGTTGCGCACCGCGCCGGAGCGTTTTTTTTGGGGCACGGCCTACACCGCTCGCGTGCCCTATTTTTGACCCCGAAATGCGCTGCGGCCTGTCTGCCCTATGGGTACGGCCTGCGGTACGCGCTTCACCAACATCAACCCCCAAACTCCCCGCCGATGAAAGTTACCGTAGTAGGCGCCGGCAATGTGGGCGCCACGTGCGCCGATGTGCTGGCCACCCGCGAGATTGCCAACGAAGTGGTACTCGTCGATATCAAAGAAGGTTTTGCCGAAGGTAAAGCGCTCGACATCTGGCAGAAAGCGCCGGTTATCGGCTACGATACGCGCACGGTGGGCGTGACCAATGATTACAGCCGCACGGCGGGCTCGGAGGTGGTAGTGATCACGAGCGGACTGCCGCGCAAGCCCGGCATGAGCCGCGACGACTTGATTTCGACGAACGCCGGCATCGTGAAAATGGTCACGGAGCAGGTCGTGAAATACTCGCCGAACGCCATCATCATCGTCGTGAGCAATCCGCTGGATGTGATGACGTATCAGGCGCACCTCACCTCGGGCCTCCCGCGCGAGAAGGTTTTTGGGATGGCCGGCATTCTGGACACGGCGCGTTACCGCGCGTTTTTGGCGGAGGCGCTCAACGTCTCGCCGAAGGATATTCAGGCGGTGCTGATGGGCGGCCACGGCGACACCATGGTGCCGCTGCCGCGCTACACCACGGTGGGCGGCATTCCGGTGACGGAACTGATTGGTAAAGAACAGCTCGATGCCATCGTGCAGCGCACCGCCACCGGCGGCGGCGAGCTGGTAAAACTGATGGGCACGAGCGCGTGGTACGCGCCCGGCGCGGCGGCGGCCCAAATGGTCGAGGCCATCGTGCGCGACCAGCGCCGGGTGTTCCCGGTCTGCATCGAATTGCAGGGCGAGTACGGCATCAACGGCGTGTACCTCGGCGCCCCAGTAATTCTGGGCAAAAACGGCATCGAGCGCGTAATCGAACTGCAACTCAACGACGAAGAGAAAGCGCTCCTCGAAACCTCGCGCGGCCACGTGAAAGAGGTGATGGATGCGCTGGATAAGATGGCGGCTACGGCGGCGGCGTAACGCCCCGTCCTGACCGAAACGGCACCGGCCCGCTGGACATGGCGTCTGGCGGGCCGGTGTTTTTATGGGCGTTTGAAGAAGCAGTGTCGCGCGTACACTCACGTCTGCGGTAGGTATTCTAGAACAACTTCACTTTTGAATAGCGCCATTTTGGCCGCGCCGGGTACCCACGATAGGGCTTCCATCTGCAACCACAGCAGGTCGTGGCCGGCTTTTTTGGCGCCTCTGATGGCGGCAACGCGCTGCTGGTAGGCGCGGAGCGTGTCGGCCTTGCCGAACGTTCGCCCGGCTCGGAACTGCTGTAGAGTTGCCGCATGTACGCATCGCCGAGGAGTGGCTGCTGGCCGCCAGCGCCGAGTAGCGCGGCCAGCCGAACGAGTACGTTCATACAGGGCCGCAAAGGTACCGGGCGGGGCTACGTTGCTCTACCGGTTTGTTGATCCGTCAGTGGCGGCTGCGCGCACAAAAAACGAATAATTGCTTCGGGTGTAGCTAGCTGTCCCACATACCTATTGTCAATTATGTGGTCTATCGAGCGGCCTGCGGCAAGCGCCAACTCATCCTCCGCTTCTTCTGATTCCTCAGTAGCTACCCAGCTTTCACCATCTTCTGCTCCGTCTGCATATTCTTCGTAACCAACTCTCCAAGCAAGCCCTATTTTTTCAAGCTGGTCGGTTGGGCGGAGGGGGAAGGCAAGGTGCTTTTGGAAGTGGTTGTACACGGCCTCAACCACGCGCGAATCGAGCGTTGGATCGGCCAGTGCCAACCGGAAAGTTTGCAAGTTTTCTCCCTGACGCTGCGCTGCCAAGCGCGCAATGTATTGCCTATACTCCGCCGCGTTTTTCAAAACAAATACGCAGAGTAAGCCGACCACAAATACCAGTACTCCGAGTACGGCTCCCACCCAGCCAAGAAGGTAATACCCAGCGTTAAGGGGCGCGCACAGCGCCATCACGAATAACCAGAAAGAAACGTAGCTTTCTAGTGCTTCCACAATGTAATTTCCAGCTCGGCGGAACATAGTGGCGCGTGAACGAGCGGTGATTACGGATGTGCTTTTTCCTTAAAACAACCCCGCAATCACCTCCTCAAAATTCTTCGTCACCACCTTCCGCTTCACTTTCATGGAAGGCGTCAGCTCGCCCGACTCGATGCTCCAGAGGCGCGGTAGGAGGGCGGTTTTCTTGATTTGCTCCCAGGTAGCGGTGGTGGCGTTGTAGCGGTCGACGGCGGAGTCGATTTCGGCCAGTACTTTTTTCTCCTTGACGACTTGCTCGTTAGAGGTGAAAGTCACGCCGTTTTTAGCGCACCAGTCTTTCAGGTTTTCGAAGGAAGGCACGATCACGGCGGCGGCGTATTTCTGGCCATCGCCGACCACCATCACCTGCTCGATGAGGGGGTGTTCCTTGAGCGCGTTCTCGATTTTTTGGGGCGCCACGTACTTGCCCTGGCTGGTTTTGAACATCTCCTTCTTGCGGTCGGTGATTTTCAGGAACTTGCCGTCTACCAGTTCGCCGATGTCGCCGGTGTGAAACCAGCCGTCGGCGTCGATGGCCTCGGCGGTTTGCTCGGGCAGGTTGTAGTAGCCCTTCATCACGGAACGCGAGCGGGTGAGGATTTCGCCATCGGCGGCAATCTTCACCTCAATATTGTCTACCACCGGGCCGGTGGTGCCGATGACGTTATTGGCCGCGTCGAAACGATTGACGGAGATTACCGGCGACGTTTCCGTCAGGCCGTAGCCTTCCATCACGCGCACGCCGGCGGCCGAGAAGAGGCGCGCCAGCCGGGGCTGCAAGGCGCCGCCGCCCGTCACCACAATCTTGATTTTGCCGCCGAGCGCCTCCTGCCATTTGCTGAACACAAGCTTGCGCGCGATGGCGAGCTGCATGTCGTACCACGCGCCGGGCGTGCGCTGGTTGTCGAAGCGGTTGCCGAGGCCCATCGACCACTGAAACAGCGACCGTTTCACGCCCGTCAGTTCGGCGCCTTTGGCCTCGATGCGGTCGTAGATTTTCTCCAGCAGACGCGGCACCGTGGTGAACACTTGCGGTTGCACTTCCTTGAGATTCACGCCGATGGCCTCGATGGATTCGGCGTAGTAGATGCTCACGCCGCGCATGAAGTAGAGGTACGTCACCATCCGCTCGAAGATGTGGGCGAGCGGCAGGAAGCTGAGGGCGCGGTCGGCGGAATCGAGGGGAATGGCCGATTCGCACGACTTATAGTTGCTCACCAAATTGTCGTGGGTGAGCATCACGCCCTTCGGTGTGCCGGTGGTGCCGGAGGTGTAAATGAGGGTCAGGAGGTCGTCGGGCTTGACGGCGGCTTTGCGCTTTTCCAGTTCGGCGGGGTTGGGGTTGGCCTGGCCGTCAGCGATGAGTTCGGCGAAACGCTTGGCGCCCGCCACCGGCTCGAAGGTGAAGATTTTAAGGTCGGGGCCACCGGCTTCACGCAGTTTTCCGGCGATTTCTTCCGTCGAAGCAATCGCCACTTTTACACCCGCGTCGCGCAGAATGTGGCGGTAATCCTCGACGGTGATCGTCGGGTACATCGGCACGGTGGTGGCGCCGGTCTGCTGAATTCCGAAATCGGACAGCACCCATTCCGGGCGCGACAGCGACACGATAGCCACTTTATCGCCGGCCGCCACGCCGAGCCGCAGCAAGCCGTACGACACGGCGTTTACGCGGTCGATCACGTCCTGCGTGCTCCATTTGAGCCACGCGCCATTTTCCTTCCACGCCAGGCAATCGGGCTTGGGGTAAGTGGCGAGTTGGTAGGCGAGAATATCGAACGCGCGGGTGACGATAGTAGGCATACGGAAGGGCGCCGGAAGCGCGAAAATGGAAGACGGAAAATGCGACGAGCGGCGTGTGCTATACGGCGGCACGCGACTTCGTAGGCGAAATGTAAACCTAAAACCGGCATGTGCGCCGGTAGGTGCAGGGCGGTTGGTTCGCCCGCTGCTTGCGGCTTACGTCGCCGGCACCGGGACGGTGCCGGATTTTGCGCGCTCTACCGGCACCGGGACGGTGCCAGCGACGGCTCGTCTGGCGCCCCGCGCTGCAGCAACCAAGGCGGCCTAATGTGTTAAAGCTAACCATCTCTGGAAAAAATACTAAATTCTATGTCCTTGCGCTTGAATATTCGAGTACCTTAGCCGCGCAATCAGTGGTTACTGCGGTGGGTGCCTTCCCCCGCGCAGTACTGCGTCCGTCGGTTCAACCTCACGTTTTTTTGAGTCCGTGCGATGCGTATTTCTACTTTTTTTTCGGGGTGGCTCCGGCCGCGCCTTTTCCTGAACCGCGCGCTGCTGGGCGCGGCGGTCGGCTTGCTGCCGCTGGGCGCGGCCACGGCCCAATCGGCCACTTTTACGCTGACCAGCTCGACGCCGCGCGGCCTCAGCCACTGGGGCACCCGCCTGGAGCTGAACTTCAGCCAACGGCTCGACCCGGCCACGTGGGCCGGTATCGACGTTTTCGTGGGCGGCAAGCACGCCATCAACACCAAGGGTGCGGGCGCCAACGATCGGCAAGTCATCGTGACGCTGGGCAGCCCGCCGGCGCCGGGCGCCGAGATCACGGTGTCGGTTCCGGCTACCGTGCGTTCGCTGGGCGCCGGCGGCGTGGTGGGTACGCCGCTCGCTAACCCGTCGGTGCTGGCGTTCACGGCACCCGCCGGCGCGGGGGCAGGCACCTATGCCCTGGCCAGTCGGCCGGCGCTGCCCGGCACCAACCCAACTGATGTGCAGCTCTGCGATGTGGATGGCGACGGCGACCTCGACGCCTGCGTGGCTTCCACGGCCGGCGGCTGGGTCGATATCCTCCTCAACGACGGTTCTGGCCAATTGCGGGAGCTGCTGCCGCGCCTGCAGGTGGGCGGTGTTCCGGCGGCCAAACTGGCGCGCTGCGCCGACCTCGACAACGACGGCGACGCGGATATGATCATTGCGTCGAACACAATGGTCTGGACGAGCGCCAACGATGGCACCGGCCATTTCGGCGCGCCCGTAGTAGTAGGCGGCCCACAGAGCGGCGTATACGAAGCCGGCTGCGCCGACCTCGACGCCGACGGCGACCTCGACATTTACTTCTCCGACACCCCCAACAACCGCATCCGCACCTACCTCAACGATGCGGGCGCCTTCGGGGCGCCGCCGCTGGACGTGCCGTGCCCCGGCGCCCCTACCGGCGTGGCCTGCACCGATATGAACAACGACGGCCGCCCCGACTTCGTGGCTGCCTGCCGCGACAACGGCCAAGTGGCCATTCTGCTCTGGCAACTCAGCCAGTGGCTGCCGGCGCGGGTGCTGCCTACGGGCGCCGGCTCGAACCCCCGGCAGGTGGTGACGGGCGATTTCGACGGCGACGGATTCAGCGATTTTGTCGTGAGCTGCGACGGAACGGCCGCCGCTGGCGGTGCAGCAGCGGTGGACGGCAGCGTGCAGACGTGGGCCTCGACGTTGCCGGCGTTCGTGAAGAATTTCCGCAAGATGAAGCTCGCCGAAATCAAGGCCAACTGTCTGTTAGTTGATGTGGACGGTGACGGCGACCGCGATATTCTGTGCGTCGAAGACAACGCGCTCATTACCTGCTTCAACGGCAAATACACCGCGCAAGGCACGTTCTCCGACGGTGCCGGCGCACTGTACCGCACCATCGACAGCAACGGCCAGACCTGCACCGGCCCCCGCCGCCCGCCCGGATCGGTGCATCGAATGGCCACCGGCGACCTCGACGGCGACGGCGACCTCGACGCGGTGACGCTCGGCCCCGAATCGCTTAGTGTGCTGGAAAACACGCCGATACAAGCCATCAAGATGGTTTCGCCGCCGGCGCACGGGACGGTGGCCGCCGGCGTGATTCCGGTCAAATGGTCGGCCCCGGAAGTGCTCGACATCAGTACGAGCCAGGGCGTTATCGTGCGCGACAACCTCGGTCGCTCCTACACGCCGGGCCCCTTGGGGCCGGTGGGGCCAGCCCCCGATGGAGGCGCTCAGCTCAACCTGCCCGGCGAGGGTAAGGCGTGTTACGAACTGACCGTTTCCAATGGCACGCGCACCACCACGGGCAAGGCCATCCGGCCGTTCTCATGGGCCTTCGATATACGGCCCGATCAGTCGAACGGTGTATTCGTGAGCGACGGCTCGGTGTTGGCGCTCGCCCCCGCCGAAATCAGTACGATGGGCGATTGGGACAACGACGGCCGCAACGATATGGTGTCGGCCAGACCCCGGTGCCCGAACCCGCCGTGTCCGGAATGGGATATCAAGACCAGCAAAGGCGGGATTACGGCCGCCGCGCGGTGGGGGTCGCCCGTCGTGCAAACCGCTACCCCGATTCTCAATTTTACGCCGACGCTAATCCGTTGCGCCGACCTCGACGCCGACGGTCACCTCGACGTGGTAGTGGCGGGCATCAGCAGCAGCCCTGGTAGCGGTGGGCCGCACGTAAAAGTGTTCGACGGCGCGAGTGGGCAATTGGTGGAAGTGGACGATTACGCGCTGACAAGCCCGGCGACGGCGCTGCTGCTCGGCGACCTTGATTTCGATGGCAACCTCGAAATCGTGACCTGCGACGGGGATGGTTTGAAGACGCGCACTAAATCCAATCAGTCGAACGAGCGCTCGTACCCCATGCCCGGCCCCATCACGGCGGCGGCCCTCGACCTCGGCGACCACACCGGCGAGGCGGTCCTGTACCTGACTATCGGCGCCGGCCCCGGTGGCGGGCCGCACGTGCGGCGCATCCCCGTGGATAACACCGGCGTGGCGCGCTCCGGGGAGGCGACGCGCTTTGGCGTCATCAGCAGCAACCCGCAGGGCGCCACCGTCGCCGACCTCGACGGCGATGGCGTGCCCGATGTGATGACTTCTACGCCCTTGCTACACGCGGTGCATACCCTCAAAGGGATAGCCCGGTACGGGGCCAGCGGCAGTGCGACCGGCCGGCGCACCATCCCCACCGGCCCCGGCTCGGCGCCTACGCAGGTGTGCGCCGCCGATATCGACGGCGACGACGACCGCGACCTCGTGGTGGTGTGCCCCGGCAACTCCACCATTTGGGTGGGCGTGAACGACGGCGCCGGCAACTTCCCCACGAGCCGCACGGTGGCCGTGGGCGCCGTGCCGCAGGAAGCCTGGCTCGGCGACTGCGACGCCGACGGCGCGCGCGACCTCGTGGTGCGGTGCGCCGATGGCTCGGTGCGGGTGTTTGAAGTAGGCGCGCCTTCGCCGCTCGACCTCGTTATCAGTACGCCCGTGACCGTACCCGCCGGTACTTACAACTCCATTACGGTACTGGATGGCGGCGAGGCGACGCTCTCGCCGATTGCCGGCGGCACCGTTGCGGGCATTGTGGTAGCGAGTATGCGGGTGAAAAACAAAGGGAACATTAAAGGCTCCGTCATCATCAACAACGCCTTCGTGTTGGAAGATGGCGCCACGATGCACATCGAAGACCCCGCCGGGCTGTCGGCCAACGGCGCATTCGGGCCGGTGCAAGGCCCATTAAATGCCCTCTACGACTACGGCGATGGTGCCACGTTCATCTTCGACGGCGCCGACCCGACCCTGCGACAGATGGGCAGCGGCTTCCCGGCGCGCATCGACGGGCTGGTGTGCGACGCCCCCGGCGGCGTCAATCAAAACACGCCGAGCGTCTCGGTGCGGCGGCGCGTGGAAGTGCTGAAATCAAACAAGCAAGGCGACCCGAACGCCAACCGCGTCGTCCTCGAAAGCGGGCCGGAAGGCACGGCGTACCTCTGGACGGATGAATCGGTGGGCGCGCGCTTCCTCGGCTCGCTCACGGTGCAGACGTACTTGGGCTCCGGGCCGCAAAGCTGGGTGGGCTACCGGCACTTGGGCTCGCCCGTGATCGGCACTCTGCTCGAAACCTTGGCCTGTACGCGCTTCCAGCCGGTGGTCAATCCGGCGTACAACACGGCGCCCAATCCGTTTGCGGTGCGGCCGTTCCCCAACGTATTTCGGTTTGAGGAAGGTCGGCTGCCGGGTTCCACTGATTTCGCGAGCGGCTACGCTTCGCCCCCCGCATTGGGCGCGCCGATGCCCGTTGGGCGCGGCCTGAGCGTGTATTGCCCCGGCAACATCACCCCGGATTTCAGCGGCGAACCGGCCTTCGGCGATGTGCCCATCTCCAACCTCGCGCGCACGGCGGGCAGCAGCGGCGCCGACACCGACAAATCGGGCTGGCAGTTGCTAGCGAACCCCTACGCCTGCCCCTTCGATTGGGACGACCAGCCCGCCACCCCCGGCCTGAGCAACGCCATTTCGGTCTGGGAATCGAGCGGTACCGACAAAGGCCGCTACCTGACGCGGGTCGGCGGGCTGGGCTCATTGCCCGATGGCTTGCTGCCCATCGGGCAAGGCTTTTTCACGCGCGTTACCGGCCCCGGCCCGGTCGTGCTGCTGATGCGTGGCGATGGTAAGAAGAAGAACTACGTCGGCCACGTAACGCTCATCAAGCAGCGGCCCGCGCGCGATGGGCGCCCCGCCCTCACGCTAGCCGTGCGCGATGCCACGGGCGGCGGCGACGAAACGACCGTGTACGTGCAGGCCGGCGCCACGGCGGCCTTCGATACCGAATTCGACGCCCCCAAACCCGGTCGCAACGTCGGTGTAGCCACCCTCGCCACCCTCGCGGCAACCGCCGCCGATGAGTTGGCCGTCAGCGGCTTTGCGCCTACTGACTTGGCTACCGGCCTCACCATCGAGCTCCTGGTAGTGGCCCCGGCGGCGGGTACCTACCACTTCAGGGTGCCCACCGTGGCCAACCTCGACGGCACCCCGGCGGTGTTGCTCGACCGCCTCACCGGCCTCCGCCACGACCTGCACCAGGCCGGTTTCCGGGTGCCGGTTCAGGTGGCGCAAGCGGGCGAGGTGCGCGGGCGGTTTGCCCTGGAGCTGAACGGTGGTCGGCCGCTCGGCACCACGTTGTCGGCCGCGACGGTGGCGGGCCTTCAGCTCACGCCCAACCCCGCCACCAGCGCCGTGCGCGTGACGGGTGCGCCCGCGCACGCCGCGCTCACCCTCTTCGACGCCGTGGGCCGCGTGGTACGCACGGCCGGCGCCGATGCCCTCGGCGCTGGTGCTCTCGACCTGCGCGGCCTGGCGCCGGGCGTGTATCTGGTGCGCGCCGCCGGGCAGCGGCAGCGGTTGGTGGTGGAGTAGGGGAACGGCGCCGGTCATGACGGGTGCCCTATGACATGG
>JANPJM010000021.1:0-62159 GCA_031425525.1 Hymenobacteraceae bacterium
AGGCACCTGGAAAGAACTGACCGACAACGTGAACACGATGGCGAGCAACCTCACGAGCCAGGTGCGCGACATTGCCAACGTGGCCACCGCCGTAGCCAAGGGCGACCTCAGCCAGAAAATCACCGTCGATGTCAAAGGCGAACTGCTCGACCTCAAAGACAACCTCAACCGAATGGTGGACTCGCTGAACGTGTTTGCCGGGGAGGTAACGCGCGTGGCGCTGGAAGTAGGGACGGAGGGCAAGCTCGGCGGGCAAGCCAGCGTGCCGAACGTAGCCGGCGTCTGGAAAGACCTCACCGACAATGTAAACAATATGGCGGGCAACCTCACGAGCCAGGTGCGCGACATTGCCAACGTGGCCACCGCCGTAGCGCGCGGCGATTTGAGCCAGAAAATCACGGTAAACGTGCGCGGCGAGTTGCTGGAATTGAAGCAGAACCTCAACCAAATGGTGGACTCGCTGAACGTGTTTGCCGGCGAAGTGACCCGCGTGGCCCGCGAAGTAGGTACCGAAGGCCGCCTGGGCGGCCAAGCCACCGTAGCTAACGTGGCGGGCGTCTGGAAAGACCTCACCGACAACGTGAACACGATGGCGAGCAACCTTACTACGCAGGTGCGCGGCATCGTGAAAATCGTGACGGCGGTATCGAAAGGCGACCTCACCCAAAAACTCTCGCTGGAAGCGCGCGGCGAGGTGGCCGAACTGGCCGAAACCATCAACCGAATGGTGGACGACCTCAACCGCCTCGCGTCGGAAGTCAGCCGGGTGGCCCGCGTAGCCGGTGCCGAAGGCAAACTAACCGAGCGCGCCACCGTGAGCGGCGTATCGGGTAGCTGGAAAGAGTTGGCCGACACGCTCAATGCGCTCCTCGAATCCATCGCGCAGCCGGTACTGGCCGTGGCGCGGGTGGTGCGAGCGGTTTCCGAATCCGACCTCACCGACCGCGTGTTGGCGAAGGACGTTGCCGGCGACCCGCTCGAAATGTCGAACGCACTCAACTCCGCCCTCGAAAACCTCAACGATCTGCTCGGCCAAATCAGCCAGTCGGCCGAGGTGGTGGGGGCGTCGTCGGAGGAAATGGTGGGCAAAGGCCAGCAGATGAGCCGCACGACCGCCAGCGTGGCCCGCGCGATGCAGCAAATGGCCGAAGGCGCCCAGAATCAGGCCCAAAAGACCGACCAAGCCTTCCGCCTCATCGAAGACATCATGCAGAGTACCCGCGAGGCCGCCGCGAAAGCCGAAGTGGTGAACCGCGCCGCCGTGCAGGGCGAGCAATCGAGCCAGCAAGGGCTGAAAACGGTGGCCGAAGTGGTGCGGAACATGGAGGAAATCTCGACCGCCGCCACCCTCACCGGCCACACGATTGAGGTACTGAACACGCGCTCGCAGGAAATCAGCCGCGCCCTCGGCATCATCACCGAAATTGCGCTGCAAACTAACCTGCTCGCCCTCAACGCCTCCATCGAAGCGGCCCGCGCCGGCGACTACGGCCGCGGCTTCGCGGTGGTGGCCCAGGAAATGGGCAAGCTCGCGGAGGGCTCGCGAAAATCGGCCTCCGAAATCGCGACCCTGCTCGAAGACGTGAAGAAGGATACGGCGTCGGCCGCCGCCGCTATCGCCACGATGGACAACCAGGTGAAGCGCGGCAAAGACGCCACCTTCGACGCCTCGAAAGCCTTTAAGGCCATCGCGGCGTCGTCGGGCGACACGCTGCGGTCGTCGCAGGAGATTCTGGCGGCCACCGAAGTGCAGAAATCGAGCATTGGCGACGTGGTGCGCAACGTGGAAGAAGTGGTCGCCATTGCCGAGCAAACTGCCTCCGGCACGCGCCAGGTATCGGCCACGGCGCAGCAGCTTTCCAACTCGATGCAGGAACTCACGATGTCGTCGCAGCACCTGACGGCCATCGCCAACGACCTGCAAGCCGGCCTCGCCACCTTCCGCCTCACCAGCCAGCCGCGCCCGGCCACGTCGGGCCGCCCCCGCCTGACGGTTCAGCGGGTCGGCGGTTCGGCGGCGGCGCAGAACGGCCGCTCCGATGCTTTTGACTTTATTCCCGCTGCCGACAGCGGCCTCGATCTCACCGATGAGCCGCAACAGTAACGCCCCCACCGCCCCCGCCGACCTGCTGCAACCCATCATCAGGCGCGGGCAGGAAAAGATTGAGCCGTTGATGCAGCTCATCGTCTTCCCGCTCGGCCGGCAGGAGTACGCCGTGCGCATCGGGCAGGTGAAGGAAATTACCGTCACGCCCGACATTGCGCGGATGCCGCGCACGCCGCCGTTTTTGCGCGGCGTCGCCAACATTCGGGGCGAACTGGTGGCGGTAATCGATTTGGAAGAACGCTTCCAGCTCGAACGCGCTACCGATGTGGTGAACGCCGCCGCCGAAGCCCGCACGTACATTCTGGTGGTGGAAGCCGCCACGTACGCCATCGGGCTGCTGGTGAGTGTGATGCCCCTGGCTACCACCGTGCCCGTGGCGCTGCTCGAACGCGCGCCGGAGTTTCTGCAATCGCTGCCCGCCATCAACGACAAATACATTGAGGGGCTGGTGCGGTTGCCCGATTCCGACCGCGTCATCATCCTCCTCGACCTGCTCCGGCTGCTCCAGCCGGAGGAAATCTTACAACTCTCCGACGCAGCACCCGTACCGGGTACTGAAAGCGCCGCTCGCGCTACCTAAAATCGCGGCTGCGCGCTGCACCGGGCCGTTTGGCGGCGGAGCAGCGGCGGCGGTCGTGCGTATCTCTTTCCTGCTTTTTTTTCCTTCGCGGCCCCATGGCAAAGCGCATTCTGATTGTCGACGATTCCTTTTATATGCGGACGATGCTCCGCAACATTCTCACCGACGCGGGCTACGAAGTGGCCGGCGAGGCCGCTACGGGCCAGCAAGCGCTGCAAATGGCGCGCGAAACCCGGCCCGACCTCGTGACGCTCGACGTGATTCTGCCCGACAACACCGGTCTCGATGTGCTGAAAGGCATTCGGGCCGAGCAGCCCGCCCAACGCATCGTGATGGTTAGCGCCGTCGGGCAGGATGTGATCGTGAACGAAGCGCTTTCGTCGGGGGCGGGGGCTTATCTGGTGAAGCCTTTCTCGGAGGAGCGCGTGCTGGAAGTAGTGAGCCAATTGCTGGCTTTGGAAGGCGGTGCGGGCGCGTAGACCGGCCGCGCTTCTTTTCCTATGAAATCCCGCGAGCAGGAATACCGCGAGCTATTCGCCGCCGAGGCGCTCGAAACTGCCGACTCATTGGGGCGGCATTTGAGCGAGCTGGAGCGTGCGCCGTCCGACGAAACGGCCGTCGCCGAGAGCTTTCGGTTGCTGCACAACCTGAAGGCATCGGCCGGCGCGACCGGTTTTCAGGCCATCGCCGACTTGGCGCACGGCCTCGAAACTGTGTTCGGCCGGTTGCGGGCGCGGGAATTGCCGTTTGGCCCGACCGTGAGTGCGGCCCTTTTTGAGGGAGTCGATACGTTGTCGGCGCTGGTGCAGCAGGCCACCACCACTGACGCGCCCGCCCCACCCGAACTGGCCGAACTGCTAACCCGGCTGGAGGCGCTGAACCCCACTACAGAAGACCCAAGCGAACCGGCGAACTCCGCCGATGCTGCCACCCGCGCTTCCAACGTGGAAGCGGCCGTGGCGGCCGGCACCGAGCCTACTGCCCCCGGTGGGTTGCGGACGGCGGCACCGCTGGCGTTGTCCGATGTGATCAGCATTCCCGTCCGGAAGCTCAACACGCTGCTGACGCTGGCCGGGGAGCTGACCATCGACCGCGACCGCCTGCGTACGGTGGCCCGCGAACTCGACCATCCGGCGCTCTCGCAACTCGCCGACCACATTTTCCGGCTCATCGAAGACCTCCAGTTTTCGGTGATGGATGCGCGGTTGGTGGCGGTGGAGTCGCTGTTCAGTAAGCTGCCGCGCGTCGTGCGCGACGTGGCCCGCGCCGAAGGCAAGCAAGTGGAACTGCTGCTCAGTGGGCAGGATATTCAGATCGACCGTAATGTGTTGCAGCTCGTCACCGACTCGCTGCTCCACCTGCTGCGCAACGCCGTGACGCACGGCCTCGAAACGCCCGCCGCCCGCGAAGCCGCCGGAAAGTCCGCCTTGGGCACTATCCGGTTGAGCGCCGAAACCGATCGCGACCGCGTAATCCTGACCATCGCCGACGACGGGCGCGGGATCGACCGTTCAGCCGTTCGGCGGAAAGCCGTGGCGCAGGGGCTGCTCAGCGGCGACGGTGCGCTGGCGCACGTAGCCGCTGCGGGTACTGATGCCGGCACCGCTACCGATATGCTGGACGGGGCTGAATCGGTGGGGTTGGAGGCCGACGACATCCTCAACCTCATTTTCGAGCCGGGGTTTTCCACCGCTTCCGAAGTAACCGAATTTGCTGGGCGTGGCGTGGGCCTGGATGTGGTCAAGCTTGCCGTCGAGAGCTTGGGCGGGCGTTTGCGCCTCGACACTACGGCCGGCCTGGGTACCACCTTCACGCTGGTACTGCCGGCGAGCATTGCCGTAAAACCGGCCTTGCTCGTGGAAGAAGAAGCCACGATGTACGCCATTCCGCTGACATACACCGAAAATGTGGTGTCGTTGCGCGAAGACGAGCTTTTTTCGGCCGGGCCGGTGCTGATGACCACCTACGAAGAAGAATCGTTGCCGGTGGTGCCGCTGCGACGCTTACTGTTGGGCGCGCCCGGCCTCGCGCGCCTCACTGACCGCCGCGACCTCGCGCCGCCGCCGTATCCGGTGGTGGTAGTGCGCCACAACAACCGCCGCGTCGGGCTGATGGTCGAGCGATTCGTGGGGCAGCAAGACATTGTGGTGAAGCCCGTTGCGCAGCCGTTACAACTCATCGACCTCTACAATGGTCTGACGATGCTCGGCTCCGGCCGGGTGTGCGTTGTACTCGATATTCCGGCCCTCACTCGTCCGTTTACGCTCGGCCGAAAGGTTGCGGCCGAAGCCATGACCTGACACCGCCTTCAGCCTCCGCCCACTATGGCACGCTGCCGTAGCTGTTCATTCCTGATTATTTTGCCGGTTTTGCTACCCTTCCCGGCTTTTTTTCGTACGCAACTCGCCCCCACCTCTATGCCTGGCCTGCTAACCGCCGTGGAAAAAGATACCATCCGGGAAATTCTCAATATCGGCCTCGCCCGCGCCGCCGACTCGTTCGCGCTCGTGGCGCAGGGACGCGTGTTACTCACCATCCCCGACGTACTCATCGTGGCGCCCGGCGAGATGATGGAACTGGCGCGCGGCTACGGCACGCGGCATTTCCTGGTGCAGTCCGATATTCGGGGCGATTTCACGGGCGCTACGCTGCTGGCTTTTTCGCCGGAACATATCCAGCGCCTGAGCGAAGTATGTCTGCGGATGAAAACGACGTTGTCGTTGGATTTGAGCGAGATGCAGCGCTCGCTGCTGCTCGAAGTAAGCAACATCATCACGGGCGCGCTCGTCACGCAACTCGCCAACTTGCTGAAAGTGGCGGTGTACGGCGCGCCGCCCACCACGCCCGGCACCGACTTAGCGTCGCTGTTGCCGCTGATTCAGGGCGACCTCAGTGCCGCTGGGGTGCAACCGCTGGTGTTCACCGTCGTGACCGAGTTTCAGGATTCGACGAGCCACATTGAACTGCCCCTGCTGCTCTTTTTCGACCGTCAAACCTTTGAGCGCATGCTGGTAATGATTCGCACGCCGGAGTTTCAACGCGCTTCGCATTTGCGGTAAAGATTTCGTTAGCCGATTTCCGTTGGTTTTTAGCCGGTGATGTTTTTTCGATGGCTGGATTTCATCTGGCATTGCTGTCCGAACGGTGTTCGTTAGCGTATTTTGGTTTTTCAGCCGAAATGCTTAAAGCCTCGGCTAACGATTAACGAAAACCGGTTTAACAAAATCGAATGACCAAAGCTGATAAAATTGCCGCCTTCGACCCCAACGGCGTCGGGGTGGCCGATGCGGGCCTGTTCGGCCTGCCCTTCACACCGGAAGACGCTGAACTGGTCGTGATTCCGGTACCGTGGGAGGTTACCGTATCGTACCGCGCCGGCACCGCGCTAGGCCCGGAAACGGTACTGGAAGCCTCCGCCCAAGTCGATTTGTTTGAGCCGAACATCCCCGATGCCTGGCAACTCGGCATTGCCTTGGATACCTTCGACGACGATCTCGCTGCCCGCGCCGCCGACCTCCGCCTCGAAGCCGAGCAGTACATCGATGGCCTGAGTACCGGCGCCGCCCCGGCCACGCCCGACCTGCCCGCCCGCGCCACCGCCGCCGGTCAGGAACTACGCGAATGGCTACGCGCCCGCGCCACGCAGCACCTCGACGCCGGTAAGCTCGTGGCCGTGTTGGGCGGCGACCATTCCACGCCGCTCGGCTTGCTCGATGCGCTGGCCGCGCGCTACGAAGGCGCCGAAGCCGACGGGTTCGGCATCCTCCAATTCGACGCCCACGCCGATCTCCGCGCCGCCTACGAAGGCTTCGAGTACTCGCACGCGTCGATTATGTACAACGCGCTGAGGATTAAGCAAGTCCACAAGCTGGTGCAGGTCGGTATCCGCGATATCTGCGAGGCCGAAGCCCGGTTGGCGCAGGAATCGAACGGCCGCGTTACCGTCTTTTACGACGCTTACTTACAGGAAGAACGCCTCAATGGCACCTCCTGGAAGAAGCTATGCAAGAAAATCGTCGCGCATCTGCCGCAGCACGTTTACATCTCGTTCGACATCGACGGCCTCGACCCCAAACTATGCCCCGGCACCGGTACACCCGTGCCCGGCGGACTGGAGTTTGAGCAGGCGTGCTACCTCATCAAATACGTGGTGAAGTCGGGCCGCCGCATCATCGGCTTCGACCTCAACGAAGTCGCCCCCGGCACCGACCCCGACTGGAACGGCTCCGTCGGCGCACGCCTCCTCTACAAACTGTGTAATTGGATGGCCGTCTCGCAGGGCAAGCTCAAAACCACCGAGTTTTAGCGCATCACTCTCCCGAAAGTTCACGCTCGTCCGGGGCTTCGCCCTGGCACGAAACGGAATCCGGGGGGCTGTGCCCCCCACCCGAAGCCCGCACTCCCCGCCCAGGAGGGGGCGGG
Organism: Hymenobacteraceae bacterium; assembly: GCA_031425525.1. Lineage (GTDB taxonomy): Bacteria > Bacteroidota > Bacteroidia > Cytophagales > Hymenobacteraceae > JANNMJ01. Next base: position 7,110 of record JANPJM010000021.1, read on the forward strand.
GTGGCTGACCGCAGGTCAGACGTGATGGGGCGACGCGCGACGGGGGCGAATGCTCGGCCGACGCCGGTTGCGGGATTTATCCTTGGCTTTCGTGCTTCCGCCCAAGCGATCCACGTCCACCGCAATCGCCCCGGCCCTGCGGGCCACCCCTCCCCCTCCGGGGAGGGGAGTCTGGATGAATGCGCACAACGTCTACGCAATTTGTGCGTACAAGCCCGAAAATTTCCCCCACCCCCTTTTTTACCCCCAATGAATTTTCTGCTTAAACTTGTTCTCACCGCCGCCGCTGCTTACCTGCTGGGTATGGTGCTGCCGGGCGTCCACTTTGGGGGTTTCGGTACCGCCATCTGGTTTGTGCTGATGCTCGGCGTGATGAACGCCGTGGTGAAACCGATTCTGAAGCTCATCAGTCTGCCGGTTACAGTGGTTACTTTGGGGCTGTTCCTGCTTGTCATCAACGTGGCCGTCATCCAGTTGGCTGATGCGCTTACGCCCGGCAACGTGGTAGACGGTTTCCTGACGAGCCTGATTTTCGCGTTCGTTCTCTCGCTGCTGACCGCCGGCATCGACATGTTCTTCGGCGAAAAGAAAGACTAGTGTTCAAATGTGGCGTGGAGCGTGGCTCCGCAGGCGTGTTCACCAGCGAGGTGACGGCTAGCCTCAAATATTCCCCCGTCCGGCACCCGCCGGGCGGGGGAATCGCTTTTTGGGGCGTTCTTGCACCCATGGATTCAGCCCCGCACGATACCACCACCGCACCTGCCCCGCCCGAAAGCTTGCACAAAGGTCTCGGCCTCTGGGATTGCGCCTCCCTGATAATGGGTTCGATGATCGGGTCGGGCATTTTTCTGGTGCCCGCCGATATGGCAAAGGCGCTGCCCGGCGGCGCGGGTTTGCTGTTACTCGCGTGGGGGCTAGTGGCCGTGCTGACCATTTGCGGCGCCCTCACCTACGGCGAACTGGCGGCGATGCTGCCCAAGGCCGGCGGCCAATACGTGTACCTGAAAGAAGCATGGGGCCGCCTGACGGGCTTTTTGTACGGCTGGACGCTGTTTACCGTCATCCAGACCGGCACCATTGCGGCGGTGGCGGTGGCGTTTGCGCGCTACCTCGGCGTGTTCGTGCCGGCCGTTTCCGCTGAGCCCTTTCTGACGGTTGGGCCGGTCGGCATCAACGTGCAGCAAGTGGTTGCCATCGGGTTGATCGGGCTGCTCACGGCTTTCAATTTCCGGGATGTTCGGGAAGGCGCTTTCGTGCAAAATCTCTTCACGGCGGTCAAGGTGTTGGCCTTGCTGGCGGTGGTATGTCTGGGGTTGTGGTTTGGGTTTGGCGATTCGTCTGCCTCCGCTGCACAAGCTTCAGCGGGTGGGCCAGGGAGTACCGGTTGGGCCAATTTCACCACCGTATGGCCGCCTTTTTCGTGGGCGATGCTGGGTACTTTTTTCACTGCCATGACCGGTGCCGCCTTCGCCGCCGACGCCTGGAACAACATCACGTTCACGGCCGGCGAAGTGCGCAATCCGCAGCGCAACCTGCCGCGCGCGCTGCTGCTGGGTACGGGCGTGGTGTTGGCGTTGTACCTGCTCGCCAACGTGGCCTACGTGGCGGGCCTGGGAATGCCGGGCATCGCCAACGCCCCACAGGGCCGGGTCGGTACGGAACTGATGGCGCGGCTTTTCGGGCCGGTAGGGGCGGGGCTGATGGCGGGTCTGATTCTCATTAGTACCTTCGGCTGCCTCAACGGCATCATCCTCGCCGGGGGGCGCGTGTACTACGCGATGGCGCAGGACGGGCTGTTTTTCCGCGCCGCCGCTCGGCTCAATGAACGCGGGGTGCCCGCCAACTCGCTCGCGTTTCAGGGCGCGTGGTCGGCGGCGCTCGTCCTCACGGGCTCCTATTCCGATTTGCTCGATTACGTGATGTTCGCCGTGCTGCTGTTTTACCTCGTCACGGTGGTGGGGCTGATTCGGTTGCGTCGCCTCCACCCTGAATGGGTTCGGCCTTACCGCGTGGTGGGCTACCCCGTGGTGCCGCTCGTGTATTGCGGACTGGCTACGGGTATTTGTACGGCGCTGCTTGTGTACAAAACCACCTACGCGGGGGCAGGGTTGGCGCTGGTGGCCGTGGGCGCGGTGGTGTACTTCGTGAGCGGGCTCAACCGCCCGGCTATCCAGCCGCCCACCCAACCAACCAGCTAATTCAGCCGCCCCGCCCCAGGCCCCGCCGAATCGCGCGGCCCAAACTCGGAAATGGCGGCGCCAGTGCTGGTTTCTGCCGCAACGCCTGACTCAGGAGCGAATACAGTTCCGGATGATGCTGCGCGAGCTTGTCGGGCTTTTCAAAGAAAGTCTCCACTGATACCGCGAACAACTCGGCCTCGTTAGTGCCAGCATAAGGGTTGAGAATGCCCTTGCCGCGCTCGACGCGCCGCAGTTCGATGCGCACCACCTCAGCCCAGGCGCCGCGCAGTTCGTCGGGCAGACCCAGGCCGGGCGTGCCGTCGATTTTGCCGTCGGCGTCATCCAATACGTGCGCGAACTCGTGAATGCCCACGTTTTCACCGTTCTGCCAATCCCGGAAACCACGTTCGAGGGCAGCCTTCGAGAGGTGCATATATTGGTCGTCCTGAAAATCACGTACGGAGCCGAGTAACGTGCCTTGCAGCGGCAAAAACTCGTGGTCGGCGCGGCGCTGCTCCTGCCACGCATCGGGCACGATCAGCACTTCCCGCAGATTCGGATACTCCCAATCGGGGAACCCCCAAATTGGAATCACCGCCGACGCCGCCACCAGAATCCGCGTCACATCGTCTACTTCCGTTTCGATGCCGCTGATGCGTGTACGCGCCAGAAAAAGCTGCATCCGCGCTTCAAACCGCTTCTGGCCAGCTGCATCCAAGGCGCGGTAAAACGCCACGCGTTGCCGCAACTGCTTGCGCCACCCTGCCGGGAACGGTGTTTCCAGCACCTCCGCCACCTGCCGCCGCCCACGCGCAAACCACCACCCCAACGCCAGCGCCAGGGCCAGCACACTAAGCAGAAAAACGAGTTGCGGAGTGGTCATTTTGCGATGATGTATAAGTAGCAGGTGGTGCCGAACTGCCGCAACCTACGCCGCGCGCGTTACGTTGCCAGGATTATTTAACTTACTTACTAGTTAGTAAGTTTATGCTTACCTTCGGCCCAATGAAACCAACTCCCGCCCCCGCGCCGCCCCCAACGGCCGTACCCGACACTCGCCGCCGCATCCTCGACGAAGCCGAAATGCTGCTCCTCACGCGCGGTTTTCAGGCGTTCAGTTACCAACACATCGCGCGCGCGCTCGGCGTCAAGCCCGCCGCCATTCACTATCATTTCCCCACGAAAGACGACCTCGGCGTTGCCCTGATTCAGCGCCAGGCCGCGCGGCTGGCCAAATGGCGTACGCTGCCGCGTGTTACCGAACTACCGCCCGCCGGCCGGTTTGCACTTCTGCTGGAAGTCTATTTCGGCCATTTACATCGCGGCGGACAGGTCTGCCTGTTCGGCTCCTTATCGGGTGGTTTTGAAGTTTTGGGCGACCCGATGCGCACCGAATTGCGGCGGTTCACCGCTGCCCTCACCGGCTGGTTGGCCGATGTATTGGCCGAAGGCCGTGTCACCGGCGAGTTGCGATTCGTGGGCGACCCCATCGCCAAAGCTGCCCAAGTACTCACCACCTTCGCGGGGGCGCTGCAAGTAGCGCGCGTCTACGAGGCGCGTCAGTTCACGCTCATCGTCGGGCAACTTGTGGAGGAACTGGTGCCCGGCGGGCTGCCGCTACCGTCGCTCGAATAAGAAAATCTCCACATCTCTACATCCTCACATTCCCACATCTTCACATCCATCTCCTCCATGGTCAATCACTTTTCTCCGGCTTCTGATATGTACCCGCTGACCACGGTGGCCGTGGCGGCGGTTGCAGCGCCGCGCCTCCGCTACCCGTCGGTGCCGCCGGGTTTGCGGGCGTTGCGATTGGGTTTGGGCGCGCTCTACCGCGTGTCGCCGGCGTTGGGCGCACGCGCGGCGTGGCGGCTTTTCATCACGCCGCGCCGCGCCATCGTGCGGCCCTGGGAAACGGAAGCCGTAGCTGAGGCGCGCGCTTTTCGGGTGCCGTTTGCTGGGTGGGGCGCCGGTGAGCGTAAGCAGGGGCCGGGGCTGATGGCGTACGAGTGGGGCGCGCCCACGGCGCCTCTCGTGCTGCTCGTTCACGGCTGGGATCATCGGGCGGCGTTTTGGGGTGCGATGGCGCGCGGACTAGCCGCCGCCGGCTACCGCGCGGTGGCTTTCGATGGTCCCGCGCACGGCGCTTCCGCGTTTGCCGGGTCGGGCCGCCGTACCAATCTGCTCGAATACCACGCGGCCATTGAGGCTGTAGCCGCCGCAGCTTTACCCGTTGAACCGCCCGCTGATGGCGCGCGCGCGCGCTTACACGCCATCGTGGCGCACTCTTTCGGGGCGGCAGCGGTGGCTGCCAAACCGCTCCATACACGTAGCGGCAACCCTTTGCCGCGCCTTGTGCTGATGAGCGCCCCCGCTACCCTCCGCGCCGTTGCCGACCGGTTCGCGCAGTTGCTGCGCTTGCCCCCGGCCGCCGTCGAAGAAATGAGCGCCTACATCGCATCCATCTTCGGCGCCACTTTTGGCGCGTTCGATTTGCTCCGCAACGGCCCCACGCTACCCGTCGAACGCGCCATGCTCCTCCACGACACCACCGATGAAGTGGTGCCCTTCACTGAAGCCCAGGCCATCGCCGCCGCGTGGCCGCGCCTCACGTTGGCGCCAAGCACCGGGCTGGGGCACAATAAAATTATGCGCGATGCGGACGTGATTGCGCGGGTGGTGGGTTTTTTGGGGTGAGGGGAGGAGGGAAGAACCAGATTGCATTTGAGACAACATCGTTTCGCGCGAATAGGCGAAGCGCACTGTGCCGAGCCCAAAGGCTCGGTCTCGGAAATATTGCAACGCCTGATCAAATATCACCGGATCTGCAACGTACGGACGCTCAATTTCCTGCCCGGCTCTTGAGAGAGAAAGCGAGAAATAAGCGTGGCCCTGAAGAATTTATAAATTATTAGGAAATGGATGAAATTTGGGATGATATGGTGGCGCAGGTTCTTCACGTTTTTTTGTCTTTAGAAATTTTAACTTTCCTATATAATCGCGACTTTCTGGTTTAGGATAAATGTACACGATAACGGTGTCCCCGTTGTTAAAAGCATCTTCGTATATAAAACGATCACCTAAGTTATTGGGAGAGAATTTGCCTATATTGTCGCCATACCACAAAGTTGAGTTTTTGACCTTGTTCATTCCAGAAACTGAAAGGCGACAAATTAGCTTCTCCCCATGCCCTATTCCAGGCTTGTTCGAGCGCCTCCAGCCTTTGTAATGCCAGTTATCTTCAATCCAAATGTCAATGAAATCAGTTGAATCAAACACCATATTCTGGGAATTATGCTTTGCTGGAACAAATGCTGCATCTGCTTTCCATACCTCTATTGCCTTAGACTGCACTTTGCTTGACGAGATGCCTGGCTGGCCGTCAGCAAATAGCATAAGGTCGTCCAACTTAGTGCCGCAGGAAGATAAAATGAGGCACAGAAAAAATAAAACTCCTTTCATGTTACGGGAATCTTGGGGCTTGAGGTTGTCGTCTAAATGTGGGTGAAGAAATAAATTTAAATAGGCTGCGCATTAATGAGGCGCCGACAGTGCAAAATCTCCAGTACGGTACGATGCATTTGCAGTTTTTTACGTCAAAATAAGATATCGGATGGAGTATAAAGCAAAGTAGCTGACCGTCAGGTGCGCAATTATAACACGTCGATGTCATGTTCGCCGCTTTCTTCAACAACGCAAAAACGGCCGACTCCCTTTCCCAGGAGCCGGCCGTTTTCAATCAGCGAGCAGCAAAAACCGCTAGAGCAGCGCCGACGCTTACTCCGCCGTCAGCACCAAACGGCGCACCAGCGCGCCATCGGGCGTTTGCACCCGCACGGCGTAGGTTGCCATCGGCAGACCGCTGAGGTTGAGGTCGAGCGCGAGTTCGGCCCCCGCAGTTGCCCGGCCAATCGCCACCGTGCGCACGCGACGGCCGAGGGCGTCGAACACTTCCACCGTGGCGCCTTTGAGCAAAAGCGCGGTGGGCAGGCGCAACGTCGTGCGACCGGCCGTTGGGTTTGGTGCCAGTGAAACCGCCGCCGTTAGCTCGGCGGGGAGGCCCACTACACCGTTGCCGCTCAGCGCGATAGCGGCCGTGCCGGTGTTGGCGGTAACGGTCAGCGTGCCGGTTTGAGCGCCGCCGGCCGTGGGAGCAAACGTTACCGTCACCACCAGCGAATCGCCGGCCGCGATAGTGCCCGTGCCCGGCGCCGCCGTGAACACACCGTTCGTGGAAGCCAGGCCGCTGATGGTCAGCGGCGCATTCCCCGTGTTCCGGATGGTGAACGTGCCCGTGCTGGTGCCACCCACTGCCACCGAACCGAGGTTCAGCGCAGTCGTCGAAACCGTCAGGATGCCCGCCGGAGCCGCTACGCCCGTGCCGCTCACGGCTACCGTGATGCTCGGCTGAGCTGGGTCATTCGTAGCGAGCGTGAGGGTGGCGGTTTGCGCGCCGGTGGCCGTCGGCGCAAACGTCACGGTGACGAGCAGCGAATCGCCGGGGGCGATGGTTCCCGTGCCCGGCGCCACCGTAAACGGCGCGCCCGACGACGTAATGCCCGTCAGCGTCAGCGGAGCCGCGCCCCGGTTGCGCACGAAGAACGTGCCCGTGCCGGTGCCGCCCACCGTTACGTTGCCCACGGCCACACTGTTGGTCGATAGGCTGACCGACGGGGCCGCCGCGCCGTTGGCCACCACGAAGAACTGGTTGCCGGCGGGCGTATTGAAGTTCACGTTCAGCGGATCGCCGAGATTGGCCGTACCCGCCGGAACACCCGCCAGCACCTGATTGCTCAGGAAATCGTGCGAGCCGCCATTGATGAAGGTCGAAATCCGAATCGGCCCCGTGGGGTTGCCGAGCGCAGCGAGCGGAATCGCCAATTCGACGCCCGTCGTGACGGCATCCGGCGCGCCGACGGTGCTGCCATCAACCCCGGCCACGTTCGAGTTATCAAGCGAAATCTGCCCCGTGAGCGTGCCGCTGAACGTCAGCGCTTGCGTGCGGCCCAGGCCGTTGGCGAGCGTAACACCCGTGCCGCCCGCGCCATCAACGGGCGCGAAGTACGCCGCCGTAGTGAAGCCCGCCGCCGGGTTGGTGTTGTTGAAGGTCAGGTAATACTCCGGCGCGAAACCGGCGTCGAAGGTCAGTCCGGCCATTCGGTTCAGCCCGTTACCATCTACGTCGGCGTTGGTGTTGAGCAATTGGTTCTGGCCGCCGGTTTGGGTATCGAAGAACAACTCCAGCTTGTTGCCGTTGCTCTCCAAGTTGCCCGTCAGCAGCAGATACAGCGTGTTGTTCTCGATGCGCGCGTAGGCGGCATCCAGTTCCGAACCCAGCAGGGCCACGGTTTGCTGGCCGGTGGTGGTGTTGCCGAAGCCCGTGCTGGAGGTCTGCACGGCCAGCGCCGCACCATAGCCGGTATCACGGGTGCCATCGACCACGAACGTGCCCGCCGCGAGGCCCGTGCCGGTCAGCGCCACGGTGGCCGTGCCGCCGTTCGAGGCCAGCGTGAGCGTACCGGTAGCCGAGCCCGCCGCCGTGGGCGCAAACGTGACGGTGACGAGCAACGAGTCGCCGGGGGCTACGGTGCCCGTGCCGGGCGCGGCCGTAAACTGCGGGTCGGAACTGGTGATGCCCGTCAGGCTTAGGGCCGCATTGCCACGGTTACGCACGTAAAATGTGCCCGTTCCTGTACTGCCTACCGTGACCGAGCCGAGGCTCAGCGTGGCCGCCGAAGTGCTGAGGACAGCCGTAGGCGCGGCCACGCCGGTGCCGGTCAGGCTGATGGTTAGCGTTGGCTGGCCGGGGTCGTTCGAGGCGATGGTGAGCGTGCCCGCTTGGGCGCCCGCCGCCGTTGGGTCGAACGTTACGGTGACAACCAATGAATCGCCGACGGCCACCGAGCCCGAAACCGGCGAGGCCGAGAAAACGGCGTTGTCCGACGTGATACCCGTTACCGTCAGCGCAGCATTGCCCACGTTGCGCACCACCAAGCGGCGCGTGGTCGGGCTGCCCACCGTGGTGGTGCCAAACGCCAACGCACTCGCCGACGTGATGACTACCGGCGCCACCATGCCGTTGGCGACGGTGAAGAACTGGTTGCCTACGAAGCTACCGAAGTTCGCGTTGGTAGGGTTGCCGAGGTTGCCGCTGCCGTCGGGTAAGCCCGCCAGCACTTGGTTGCTGATGAAGCTGTGGTCGCCGCTAGTCACGAAGGCGCTCACGCGAATCGGGCCGGTCGGCGAGCCGAGGGCCGCGAGCGGAATGGCGTACTCGATGCCTGAAGTAACGGCACCGGGGTTGCCCACGGCCGTACCGCTCACGCCCGCCGCGTTGTCGTTATCAATGGCAAGCTCGCCGGTTAGGGTGCCACTGAAAGTCAGGCTCTTACTCAGGCCCGGCCCGCTAGCCAGAAGGGTGCCGGTGCCGCCCGCGCCATCAATCGGCGCAAACGACGCGGCGGCTTCCAAGGCGGTCGGGTTGGTGATGTTGAGTGTCAGGAAGTAATCAGCCGTAAAACCGGCGTCGAACGACAACCCGGCGTGGCGGTTGAGGCCGTTATTGTCTACATCGGCATTGGTGGCGGTCAGTTGCCGCTGGCCGGTACCCGAATTGGTGTCGAAAAACAGGTTGAGCCGGTTGCCGTTGCTTTCGAGGTTGCCCGTGAGCAGCAGATACAGCGTGTTGTTTTCGATGCGCGCGTAGGCGCCATCCAACTCCGAGCCGCCGGTGCTGGCTTGGGTGCCGCCGGTGGCATCGCCGAAACCGGTCGGAGTGGTTTGCAGCGCCAGGGCGGCGCCATAGCCGGCGTCGAGCGCGCCATCGACGGTGATGACGGCCGGCACGACGCCCGTGCCGGTCAGGGCAACAGTCAGCACGGGGTTCGTCGAAGAGTTGGTCGTCACGGTCAGCGTGCCGGTTTGGGCACCGGCGGCCGTCGGGGCGAAGCTCACGGTGACGGTCAGCGAGTCGCCGGGCGCTACCGTGCCGGTGGTGGGCGCGGCCGTAAAGAGGGCGTTCGATGAGGTGATGCTCGCGATGTCCAGCGGCGCCGTACCCCGGTTGCGCACCCGCACTACGGCCGTGCCGGTGCTGCCGGTATTCACGTTGCCGAAGCTCAAGGCCGTAACCGACAGGCTGCCAACCGGTGCCTGTATCACGCCCGTGCCGCTCAGCGAGACGGTTTGCACAGGGTTCGTCGAAGAGTTGGTCGTCACGGTCAGCGTGCCGGTTTGGGCACCGGCGGCCGTCGGCGCGAAGCTCACGGTGACGGTCAGCGAGTCGCCGGGCGCTACCGTGCCGGTGGTGGGAGCAGCCGTAAAGAGGGCGTTCGATGAGGTGATGCTCGCGATGTCCAGCGGCGCCGTGCCCCGGTTGCGCACCCGCACTACGGCCGTGCTAGTGCTGCCGGTGTTTACGTTGCCGAAGGTCAGGGCCGAAACCGACAGGCTGCCAACCGGAACCGGGGCCGCCGTAGCCGTCCCGCTGACGGCCACCACCAGCGGCGACCCAACGGCGTTGGAAGCGATGCTGAGATTGGCGGTTTGCGCGCCCACGGCAGTAGGGGCGAAGGTGACGGTAAAGGTTGCCGACGCGCCCGGCGCCACGGTGGCCGTTGCGGGCGCCACCGTAAAGACGGCTCCCGACGACGTAATACCGCTGATAATCAGCGGTGCCGTGCCGGTATTGCTCACCGTGAGCGTGCCCGTACCCGTAGCGCCTACCACTACCGCGCCGATAACCAGCGGATTAGGGGTGGCGCTGATGGCCGGCGCCGCTACGGCATTGGGGATGGTCAGAAATTGGTCGCCCGCGAGCGTGGTGAAATTCACCAGCGTCGGGTCGCCGAGATTGGGCGTGTTGAGCGGTAAGCCCGCCAGCACTTGGTTACTCAGGAAATTATGTCCGCCGCCGTTGATGAGGGCGCTCAACCGGAAATCGCCGACGGGGGAACCAAGCGCCGCGAGCGGAATCGCCAGTTCGATGCCCGTGGTTACATCGCCGGGGGTGCCCACGGTGGTTGCCGTCACGCCGCCCGTGTTGGTGTTGTTGATGGAGGCTTGCCCGGTCGAGCCGCCGCCGAAATCGAGGACTGCCGCCGCGCTGTTGGCGCCCGTTGCGAGTACGGTGCCGGTACCAGCCGCGCCCGTCAGGGCCGTAAAGCCGGCGGTGAGCAGGTTGCCGCCGCCGCTGCCGTTTTGCCGCAGCGTGAGGTAATAATCGGGCGCAAAACCGGCGTCGAAAGTTAGGCCCGCCATCGTGGTCAGGGCGTTGCCATCTACGGTAGGGTTGGCGGCGGGTAGCACGTTCTGGCCGCCGGTTTGGGTGTCGAAAAACAACTCCAGTGGGTTGCCGTTGGCTTGCAGATTGCCCGTGAGCAGCAAGTACAGCGTGTTGTTTTCGATGCGCGCGTATGCGCCGTTCAACTCCGATTCATTATCGCCGAAACCCGTGGGCGTGGTTTGCAGCGCCAGCGCGGCAGGGTACGAGGCATCGAGATTGCCATCGACGGCGGGGCCGGTGGCGGCGCTACCGAGGGCCGTCAGCGGAAGCACGACGGTCTGTTGGTTGGGGTCGGTGGTTTGAAAGGTGAGCGTACCGGTTTGCAAACCGGCGGCAGTAGGCGTGAAAACGATGGAAAACGTTTGCTCGGCCCCCGCCGCCACGCTGCCCGTAACGGCACCCGAAAACGCCGGGTTGGAGTACGTGGCCCCCGACAGCACCAACGCCGCCCCAGTGCCTCGGTTGCGCAACGTGAGCGTGGTGGTGCCCGTGTTGCCGACTACTGCCGAACCGAGGTCTAGGCCATCGTCGCTGAGGCCCAGCAGGGCACGCGCGGGCGGGGTAGCGCTTACCGGAATCAACACCGATTGCGTGCCGCCGAACTGGTTGAAATTGACGCCGCTGGGCGCTTCTAAGTTGCCCGTCATCATCCCCAACGAGCCCAAAACTTGGTTGCTCAAGTAGTTATGGCCGCCGCCGTTGATGAAGGCCGTCAAGCGGAAATCGGCCACCGGCGAGCCCAGCGCGGCCAGCGGCAGCACGAACTCCATTCCCGTGAGAACCGTCCCGGCGTCGGTACTGGCGGCGCCCGTCACGCCGCCGGCGTTCGAGTTATCCACGGCTAGTTCGCCGGAAATGCCCGGTCCAAAAATCAGCGGTAGGCTGGTGCCCGCGCCCGTGCCGAGTTGCAAGCCCGTGTTGATGGGGTTGTTAAGCGTGGCGTAGCTCGCCGTGGCCACCCCGGCCGCATCAAGCTTCAGTGTGAGGTAATAATCGGCCGCGAAACCGGCGTCGAAGGTTAGGCCCGCCATGGCGTTTAGGCCGTCGCCGTCCACGTCGGGGTTCGCGCTGCCCAGGATGTTCTGGCCGCCGGTTTTTGTATCGAAAAACAGATCCAACCCATTGCCGTTCGTCTCCAGATTGCCGCTCAGAAATAGGTGCAGATTGCTGCCGACCACCCGCGCATATACCGCGTCCAACTCGGAGCCGTTGGCGAGAATCTGGCTCGTGAGGGTGTTGTCGCCGAAGCCGGTGGGCGCGTTCTGCACCGCCAGCGGATTGCCAAAAGCCGCTTCTCGCGCGCCATTGGTCACAAATTGCGCGTGGGCCGTGCCCGCGCTGCCGATCAAGCCCGCGCCCAAAAGCGCCATCCTGATCAGCGGAGGAAAAAGTGTTCGCATCGGCAGTTATTGATTAAAAAACGGAAGATTTCGTCCAGTGTCTGGTTACGCACCTAAAGGTCAGAGCCATACACGCGCAAATGAAGGTGCAACCTACGCCCGCCCGACGTTTTTTAGAAGTGCGTACACGCAAAAAAAGCCGCCGGAACCTATTCCGACGGCTTTGCAAGTCATTAGGCAAGAATAAATTTTCGTCTCGCGCGGGTCGGCGGGGCTGGCGCGAGCGCGTTACGCCGCGCCCACGTGCCGCAGCAGCGAGCGCAGCATCGCCAAGCCGTCGGTATTGCCCAAATCGGCGTCGGCGGCGCGCTCCGGGTGCGGCATCAGGCCGAATACGGTGCGTTCGGCATTACACACACCCGCAATGCCGTGGCTGGAACCGTTGAAATTAGCGTCGGTCGCGTCCAGGGCGCCGTCGGTGCCGCAGTACCGAAACAGAATCTGGTCGTTGTCGGCGAGGGCGGCTAGGGTCGCATCATCGGCGTAAAACCGGCCTTCGCCGTGGGCCACGGGCACGCAGTACGCCTGCGTGGGGTCGAGGTCGCGGGTCAGCGCCGCCGTGCGGCTCACGGGCTGAATCCAGGCATTCCGGCATACAAACTGGCGTTCCTGGTTGCGCAGCAGCGCGCCGGGGACCAAATGCGCTTCCGTCAGCACCTGAAACCCGTTGCAGATGCCCAGCACCGAGCCGCCGCGCTGCACGTGCCGCCCGATTTCCTGCATAATCGGCGAAAACCGCGCAATGGCGCCGCTCCGCAGATAATCGCCGTAGGAAAACCCGCCCGGCAGCACCACCAGTTCGCAGCCGTGCAGGTCGGGCGTTTTGTGCCACAGACGCTCCACTTGCTGCTCCAGCGGCCCGCTCAAAGCATCCACAATGTCCTGGTCGCAATTGGAACCGGGGAAAACGACGACGCCGACTTTCATGGACTGAGGGGCTGAGTGACTATGTTACGATGGGGCGGGTTTGCGGGAATCGGCCGTATCGATTGGCCGAATGCGGCAGAGCAACTACGTTATCGCGCATCTCCTACTGCCGGTACTCCGCGCCGCGAAGGTACGGGCCAACGAAAAACGGGGCCGTTGCGCACTGCGCAACGGCCCCGTTTTTTTCAATCTCTTCAACTCAAAAATTATTTCGAGCAGTATTTCTTCGAGGCTTTCGTGCCCAATTCCGAGCCTAACTCGCTGGCTTTGGCAAAATCGGGGCAAGCGCTTTCGCGCAGCATATCCATTTCACTGTACGAGTGGCCGCGCCAGTAATAAGCATCCGCCATATCGGCCTTGAAACCGATGGCCTTCGTGAAATCGGCGACGGCTTCTTTGTCTTTGTCCTGCTCCTGCTTGGCCCGGCCGCGCCAGAAGTACACTTCGGCATCTTCGGGCATCCCCTTGGCCGCTCGGTTCAAATCGACCACAGCTTCGGGGTACATTTTGCGTAGCACTTTGGCTTTACCACGCAGCGCCACTGCCTGGAAGTTATTGGGATAGAGCTTGATCGCTTTGTCGAAGTAAATCATCGCCTCTTTCTCGTCGCCCTGCTCAAGCTGGGTTTTGCCGATTTCGTAGGCGTCATTCGACGGCTTCAGGTTCTTCGCGTTCTTGTCGTTGGGGGCGGCCACGGGGCCGGCGGGTTTCGGTTTCTGCCCGTCGGTGGCGCGCGTATCGGTTACGATTTTTGGGTCGAAAGTAGCCGGCAACGCCGGATTGGCTTCCGAAACCGGTACGGCAGCCGGTGCGGCCGGGTCGGCCTTAGTCGCAGTCGCGGCGGCCTCCGTAGTAGGTTTCGGCGCCGGCTTCTTCTTCTTGACGGGTAACGCCTGACCCAGCACGGAGCCGGTCAGAAGGGTGCTGACGAACAGCAGGAGAAAAGGTTTTTTCATTCTTGAAAAAGGGTATTTCGAAAACGATGAAGAGAGGAACAGCCGGACTCGCTGAAACGGTTGCCGTTGCGATTTACAAAGTTAATACCAGATTTGTACCTTCAACCCGGCCACCCGGCCCGTGACACCTCTCCAACGGCTGCGCACTTAATCAAGCAGCGTGCCTCGTTTTATCCTGAATGTATGATTATTTCGATGACGGGCTACGGCTCGACCCAACGGGCCGCCGACGGCCAGGTTTTCGTGGCCGAGTGCAAGTCGCTCAATTCGCGGGGATTAGAGCTGACAACCCGCCTGCCGCGTGCCTTCGCTGACCGCGACCTTGAAATTCGGGCCCTGCTGACCCGTGCTCTTCAGCGCGGAAAAGTTAGCTTGACACTTGAAATTACGTCGACCAACGTCGCGCCGGATGGAGTGCCTGGTGCCGCCGTGCCCGCACCGCGTCTGCTCGACACCGACCGCCTCCGCGCCGCCTACGACGAAATTATGGCCGCCGCTGCTGCCCTCGGCGCGCCCGCGCCCGCCGATCCGTTGGCGCTCGCCTTGGCCTTGCCGGGCGTGGTGCGCCGGGGCGATGCGCCACTTGACGCCGCGCCCGAAACTGCCGCCGAGCTTGCCCTCGCCACCGCCGAATTGTGGGCTAACACCGTGCTGCCGCTCATCGAAGATGCCCTCGCGCGCCTCACCGAACACCGCCGCCTGGAAGGCGCCGCGCTTGCCACGGAGCTACGCGGCTACGGTGCGCGCATCCGCCAGTTGCTCGCGGAGGTGGCCACCCATGACCCGCAGCGAATTGCCCATGTGCGGTCGCGCCTCACGGGGCTGCTCGCTGAAATCAGCTCGCCCGAAACGCTCGACCAAAACCGCCTGGAACAGGAACTGCTCTATCATCTCGAAAAACTCGACATCGAGGAAGAAAAAGTGCGCCTAACCGGCCACCTCGACTATTACGAATTACTCTTGGCCGACCCCGAACCCGCGGGCAAGAAACTCGGCTTTCTGGCCCAGGAAATCGGCCGCGAAATCAACACCATCGGCTCCAAAGCCAACGATGTCACCATCCAACATCTGGTGGTGAGTATGAAAGAGGAGCTTGAAAAGATTAAGGAGCAGATCAATAATGTGTTGTGAGTAGGTAGGGTTTGGGGTGTAGTTTTTAGTGTTTAGGCTCTCAAAGCGCGATTATCCGGCCCAGAGAGGGTGTAAGACGACTCACCCGCACTAGGCAAGCCTAAAAACTACACCCTAAAAACTAAACACTACTCACCCTAACGCAATCATCTCCAAAATCCGGTTTAACTCTTCCACTGACGCGAACGGGATTTTGATTTCGCCCTTGCCGCTCTGATTCGAGCGCACGTCGATGCGGGTGCCGAAGTGGGAGCGGAGGCGGGTTTCGAGGTGCTTCAGGTCTTCGTGCAGCTCGGTGCGGTCGGCGGGGTCTACGTCGGTGGCGGTATCCTTGCGCTTGGCGGGCTTGGTGAGGTCGCGGGCGATTTCCTCGACGCGGCGCACCGACAGGTCTTCATCGACCACGCGGCGGAAGACCGCCAATTGCTGCTCCACGGTTTCGATATTGACCAGCGCCCGCGCGTGACCCATCGTGATACGGTTGTCGCGGAGCCCGATCTGGATGTCGGGCGGCAGTTTCAGCAGTCGCAGGTAGTTCGTGACGGTCGTGCGCTTCTTGCCCACGCGCTCGCCCAGTTCCTCCTGTTTTAGGTTGCATTCCGTGACGAGGCGCTGAAACGAGAGGGCAATCTCGATAGCGTTGAGATTCTCGCGCTGAATGTTTTCAATCAGCGCCAGTTCCAGCATTTGCTGGTCGTCGGCCTTGCGCACGTACGCCGGAATCGCTTCCAGCCCCGCCAGTTTCGAGGCTTGCAAGCGCCGCTCACCGGAAATGAGCTGGTACTGATTGGGGCCAAGCTGCCGGACGGTAATCGGCTGAATGATCCCCTGTTGCCGGATCGATTCAGCCAGCTCCTGCATCGCTTCTTCGTCGAAGCGCGCGCGCGGCTGAAACGGATTCGTCTCGATCAGACTGATGGCGATGCCCGTGATGGTGTTCACGCGCGACACCGCCAGGTCTTTCTTGGCGTCGTAGGGGCCGTCGAGCAGGGCGTTCAGGCCACGGCCCAATCCACTTTTCTTTTCCGGCTTTTTGTCGATTTTGTCAGCCATACGCATCCGGTCCGCGTGCGGGCCGCCGTCAAGAGGAGTCGGGGAGGTAGGAGGAGGAAGAGACAACGGAGTGCTGGTAAAAGGCTGCTGGTGAAGTGGAAGGAGCAGAAGATGGCAGAAAATAGGGTGCCGCTAGCGCGCGTGGGGCGCGGGGGCAGAATCGGGTTCGGGTTCGTCGGGAGCGAGCGCAAGCGCGGCAGCCTGGGCTGCCTCACTCGCCGCTTCGGCGGCTTGCGCGGCGGCGGCCTCTTCATCCACTTCCAGCAGGCCGTTGTTGAGGCCGATTTCGCGTGCCAGATTCAGGTAACTCACGGCGCCTTTGCTTTCGGCGTCGTGCAGCAGTACCGGCAGACCGTACGACGGTGATTCCGAGAGTTTTACGTTCCGTGGAATGATGGTATCGAACACCAGCGACTGAAAATGCATCCGCACTTCTTCCACCACTTGGTTCGAGAGGCGCAGCCGCAAGTCGTACATCGTCAGCAGGATCCCCTCGATCTCCAGGTTCGGGTTGAGTCGGCTCTGAATGATCTTGATCGTGTTGAGTAGCTTGCCGAGCCCTTCGAGCGCGAAATACTCGCACTGCACCGGGATGATGACCGAATTAGCCGCCGTCAGCGCGTTTACCGTGATGAGGCCCAGCGATGGCGAGCAGTCGATGATGATGAAATCGTAGAGATCGACCACATCGGCCAGCGCCTCCTTCATCTTCTCTTCCCGGCTCGGCAGGTTGATCATTTCTACTTCGGCGCCCACCAGATTGATGTGCGACGGCAATAAATGCAGATGCTCGATGTCGGGCGAAACCAGCACCGCTTCGCGGGCACGGGCGCCGTCCACCATACACTCGTAAATGGACGTGGTGATGTCTTTCGGGTCGAACCCGATACCCGAAGTAGCGTTGGCCTGCGGGTCGGCATCGACGAGCAGCGTGCGGAATTCGAGCGCCGCCAGCGATGCTGCCAGATTGATGGCCGACGTCGTCTTCCCGACGCCGCCTTTCTGGTTAGCCACTGCGATAATCTTTCCCATTGGGTTTGTTGTCAGGACAAGAAAGTGTGAAAGCGCGCCGCTACACATCTGCAAGGCGCTTACCTTCACGGAAGGAACAGGGGGCAGTACTGCTTAGTGCAATCCGAAGTTCGCATAAACTTCTGACAGTCAAGCCGACAACCCCGATGTAATTAGGTAACAACCGGGAAATGTGCCGTTAAATGCCATTGAAAGCCCGATTGTAACCCCATTTTGGACGGAGAGACGAAAATTTGTTCCACGGCGTGACTTTCAAGTTCCACGCCGGGCGGTTGAGGTGGGCGTTTAGGGGTAGTTGCGCGGGCGCCGGTTACGTTCCACGTTGCCCGGCCAGCGGGTCTTTCTCAGGGCGAAACGCCAAATTCTGCGCCTGGCCTTGCGCGGTTTTGTCCGGCTATTTGCGGGAAGCGACAGACGAATAAAGCTCGATTTAAGGCTGAAAGGGCAGTTTTTGCATAAAATGATTCGGCACTTGGCTTCTTCGTCTCCGAAGATTGGCCGTAGTCTAAAACTGTCGCCGGGCCGCTTTGCCGCCGTAAACTTGCACAAACCTACTACCTATCTGCTGATGTTCCACGCTCTGCCGCGCGGGTTTTTCTCCACATTTTGCCGCCCGTTGGTGGATAAACCCGGCGCCGTGCTTCTACTCACGGGGTTAGCGTGTGGATTACTAGGCTGCGACTCCGGCGCCCGCACCGACCCGCGCCGAATTTTCCGTTACAACCAGAGCGAACAGAGCGGTGCCCTGACCTCGCTCGACCCGGCATTCGCTCGTAATCAGGCGAATATCTGGGCGCAGACCCAACTCTTCAACGGCCTCGTCGAGCTGGATTCGGCGTTGCGGCCCGCCCCGGCGTTAGCGCGCGCGTGGTCGGTTTCGGCCGATGCGCGCACCTATCGGTTTCAGTTGCGGCCCGGCGTGCGCTTCCACGACGATGCCTGTTTCGGCGCCACCGGGCGCGGGCGGGCGGTGCGCGCCGCCGATGTGGTGTACTCGTTCCGGCGCCTACTCGACGCAGGTACGGCCTCCACCGGTGGCTGGATTTTCCGGGGGAAGGTGCTAAGCGATGCCGCAGGCGTGCCGCTCGATTCGGCTTTTTTCGCCCCCGACGATTCTACGGTCATCGTGCGGCTGCAACAACCGTTTGCCGCTTTCTTGAGCCTGCTCAGTATGCCGTACGCGTTCGTGGTGCCGCCCGAAGCGGTGGCGCGCTACGGCCGCGATTTTGGGCAGCACCCCGTGGGCACCGGCCCGTTCCGGTTCCATCTCTGGGCCGAAGGCAGCGCGCTGGTGCTGCATCGCAACCCCACGTACTGGCGCCGCGATGCGCGCAACCGTCGGTTGCCGTACCTCGACGCGGTGCAGATTTCGTTCATCGGCGATAAAAAAACCGAGTTTCTGACCTTTCTGCAAGGCAAACTCGATTTCTTGTCGGGCATCCGCGAGTCGTCGCGCGACCTCATTCTGCGGCCCGATGGGCAGGTTCGACCCGATTTCGCGGGCAAGTTCCGGGTCGAAAAAATCCCGTATCTCAATACCGAATACCTCGGCTTTCAACTCGATTCGGCCACCCTGCGCGAGCCCACACCCGCCGTGCGCGACCGGCGCGTGCGCCAGGCCCTCAGCTACGCCATCGACCGGCGCGCGTACGTGCGATTCCTGCTCTCGTCGGTGGGGCGCCCCGGCGAGTCGGGGATGGTGCCGCCCGCGTTGGCTTCCTTCGATGAAAAGGCGGTGCCCGGCTATACCTACGACCCCGCCCGCGCCCGCGCCCTGCTGGCGGCGGCGGGTTACGGCCCCGGCGGGCGCCCGCTGCAACTCAAACTCAGCACCGTAGCCGAAAAACGCGAGCAAGCTGAATTTTTGCAGCAACAATGGGCGGCCGTGGGCGCGGCCGTTACCCTCGACATCAACCAAGGCCCGGCGCACCAGGAATTGGTGGACAATGGCAAGGCGGCGTTCTGGACGAAATCGTGGCTCGGCGATTATCCGGATGCCGAAAATTACCTCGCGCTCTTTTACTCGCCCAACTTCTCGCCCGCCGGCCCGGATAAAACCCATTACCAATCAGCCGAATACGACCATCTCTACGAAGCCGCCCTGCGCGAACCCAACGAGGCCGCGCGCCAACTGCTGTATCAGCAACTCGACCGATTGATGCTCGCCGAGTGCCCCGTCATCGTGCTGTATTACGATGAAGTGGTGCGCCTCACGCAGCCTAACGTGCGCGGTTTGCAAGCTGATCCGATGAATCAGCTTAAGCTGGAACGAGTCCGGAAAATGTAACGCGGGGCGCCCGCCCGCGATGAGCGAAGCGAATGCCGCGCAATGCTCGGCGCCCCAGATGCCCACTGAACGCGAAAACGCTGCCGCGCTCGCGGGCCGGCGCCCTGCGTTACCTGCCCAGCGCAGTTGTTACCTCCCGGTCTACATAATTATGCAGCCGTTTCAACTCCGGCGGGCACTCGCCGCCGACGCACGTCACGGTGTGGCCGTCGATGGTGAGGATGGCGGACGGTGCGTCCATCATGCCGTGGCCGTACTTGTCGGACGGCATCAAATCGAAACGCATTTCTTTGGCGGCGGCCCGGACGGCGGCTATGAAATCGGGGGCGACGCGCGCGGTGGTATCGCCTTCCTTCGGCGCGAATTTCCGGCCGGTGTAGCGCAACGTGCCATCAGCGGTAATCTCGGCCGTATACGTCGGGCACTGGCCCATGCACGGCGTACGTTCGAAGCGGATGATGGCGGGCGCGGCTTGCGCGGCGGCCGAGGTCGTCGCCGCCGACTTGGTATCCTTGGGTGTGTGGCACGCGGTCAGCAACACGGGCACGCAGATAGTGACACACACAAGGAGCCCCACAATCGGGCGCGAACGCAGCACAGGTAAAAGCAGCATCGGATGATAAAAAAGGCGCTTTGGCGGAAGCAGCAAAAAAAACGCGCCCCGGAAAACCGGAGCGCGTTGCGAAGGTAAGCCAGCCATTGACGGCGTTCGGTTGGGCGGCGGCGCGCCTAATTGAGGCGATACGGCACCACGAGCGTAAACTCCGGAATTTGCACCTCGAACTCGCGGCCGTCGGCTACGCGCTCCATTTGGTAGGTGCCGCTCATCTTGCCGAGGCCCGTTTTGAGGTTGCACCCCGATACGTATTGGTGCTGCTCGCCGGGCTCCAGGATGGGTTGCTGGCCCACCACGCCCTCACCCTCAACCTCGCGGACGGTGCCGTTGGCGTCGAAGATGTGCCAGTGGCGGCGACGCAGCTTCACAGTATGCGCCGAATCGTTGCGGATGGTGATGCGGTACGCGAAGACAAAATGGTCTTGCGCCGGCGAAGAATAATCGGGGAGGTAGGAGGTAGTGACGCTCACGGTCACGCCCTGGGTGGTGATTGCGGCCATAGTCTGGGGTGCCGAAGCGGGTTGATGGGCGGAGAGAGAACAGATAGCACGGCCGCGCGTGCGCTATACCTACCAGACGGATTAGGTGGGCCGGTGGTTGCTCCGGCTAAGTTCAACCTCCGTGCCGAATCCAGAGTATGGAGTCGGGGAGGTCAGCGGTTTTGCCGTCGCCCGCCACCTTTGTTCCGGTCTTCATTCAGCTCATAACAGCTACTACCTTATGCAGGTTAAAATAGAGCCCAGTTGGGGTGCCGTTCTCGCCCCGGAATTTGCGCAGCCCTACTTCACCTCCCTCATCGAATTTGTGAAGCAGGAGTACGCTGCCGGGCCGGTGTACCCACCGGGCGGGCTCATTTTCAACGCGTTTCAGCATTGCCCATTCGAGCGGGTACGCGTCGTGATTCTGGGGCAAGACCCGTATCACGGGCCGCGTCAGGCGCACGGGCTTTCGTTTTCGGTACCCGAAGGCATCGCAAAACCGCCCTCGCTACACAACATTTTCAAGGAATTGGCAACGGATGTGGGCGCCGCGCCCGCCGCCTCCGGCAACCTCGAACGCTGGGCCGACCAGGGCGTGCTGCTGCTGAACGCCACCCTGACGGTACGCGCTGGGCAAGCGGCCTCGCATCAGGGGCGCGGGTGGGAGAAGTTCACCGATGCCGTCATCCGCGCCGTTTCCGACGGGCGCGAGCGGGTGGTGTTTATCCTGTGGGGCGCCTACGCGCAGAAAAAAGCCGTCCTCATCGATCAGCAAAAACACTTGATCGTGAAATCGGCGCACCCGTCGCCGCTGTCGGCGCACAACGGGTTTTTCGGCTCACGGCCCTTCAGCCAAACCAATGCGTGGCTGGTGGAGCAGGGCGAGGAGGCGATTCAGTGGTAGATCGAATGGCGGTACAACCAGCCCGTGGTACCCGGCACCGTCGCGGTGCCGGTGTTGAGCCATTGCCCGCGCTGCCACCGCCCGCCGGCACCGGGACGGTGCCGGGTACACTGGTCTAGTGGATCAGCGAAAACAGCCGATTCCACCGAATGCGCGAGCCGCCTTGCTCGGGGTGGGGGTTGCTGGACATCCAGATGAAGACGGCTTTGCCCACCACCTGTTCTTCCGGCACGAAGCCCCAAAAGCGCGAATCCTCGGAGTTGTGGCGGTTGTCGCCCATCATCCAGTAGTAATCCTGCTTGAAGGTGTACTGCGTCAGCACCGCGCCATCGGCGGTGTGCAGGAGACCATCGGCGGGGCTGAACGTCACGCCGGGGTTGGCCTCGTACCGCAGAATGACCTTGAGGTAGAACGGCACGGTGGCGGTGGTCAGGGCCACGGTTTCGCCTTTCTTCGGAATCCGAATTGGGCCGAAATTATCCTTGTTCCACTTGACCACCACTTTCGGCGGCGCCTTGGGGTCGAGGGTGTTGGCGTCGGGGTTATTGGGGAAAATGCGCGGGTCGCCGATACCAACGGAATCGGTGAAATCGGACACCAGTTTCACGAGTTGCACGAACGGCAGTGTCTTCAATTCCTCCGCCACCGTCGGCGAACAATGCACGATGTAGCCGCCCATTTCGGCCATTGGCTCCTGAATACCGCGCTGCTGGAACGTCTCCTCGTTGAGTACATCGGTGCCGCGCACCAGGTAGGCGTACTGCATATCGGGCGGGTTCACCATTGGCTTCCCGTTGAGGTACACCTGCCGCTGCTTGATTTCCAGCTCGTCGCCGGCCACCGCGATGCACCGTTTGATGTAATTGGTGCGTAAGTCGGGCGGAAACTGCGATTCGGTGGGTACGTGAAACACCACCACGTCGCCGCTTTTTACCTCCGAAAAGCCCGGTAGCCGCCACTGCGGCAACTGAATGGCATCGGAAAAGGATGCGATGCTCGTACCCGGAATGGTCTGGTGCGTGAGCGGCAGTTGCAGCGGCGTAATGGGCGTAGTAGGCCCATAGTGCAATTTCGAGACGAACAGATAATCGCCGATCAACAGCGAGTTTTCCATCGACGGCGTAGGAATCGTGTACGCCTCAAACGTCGCCCAACGGATGAGCGTGGCGGCAAGTACCGCAAACACGATTGCATCGACCCACTCGCGCCCGGCACTTTTGGGGGCAGCCGGTGTGGCCGGGGTCTTCTTTTTCCAGAATGAGAAAGCCATCAGGGCAGGACGGAGCAGGGGAGGGGCCGCGACGCGCGGCCCAAATCGGGCCGCAAGTTACGCACGGGGGCAACGGGGGAGAGGCGGCGGTGGGTGGTGGGGTTGCCTGGGGGGCGCCGCCCGCGCGGGCCGGATGCAGTCAAGGAAAATGGTACGGCAGGAGGGGGGGGCTCCCCCGGCATCGTACCGATTCAGTTTGTACGATACGGGTACCCCCCTCCCCCCGCATCGTACCTGTTTGAAATGTACGATGTGGGCACCCCCCTCCCCCCGCATCGTATCACGCGGGGGTGCCTTATGCGACGGCGGGGCGGTTGGGCGGAGGGGGGAGCCCCGCCCGGCAGTATCGAGTTGGCGGGCTTCGGCCTCACGTCACCACGTTGCCTGCCAGTGGGCGCGGTGGGAGGCCAGAAACGCTGGGTCGGGCCGAAACTGCGCGCGGCGCGGGGGGTGCAGGGTCGCGCCATCGTAGGTAAGGAGCAGGGCACTGAGGGTGGCCGTATCGGCGCGCGGGCGATGCAGGTCGGGCCGAAGGCAGACGCGCGCGTCGTCGGTGAGGGTGAAGAAGCCCCGGTCGAAAGCCCGGTCGTGAAAGGCATTCAGGGCAAGGCCATTGCACGGGTTTGTGCGGTTGGCGGGGTCGGTGGCCCACGGCCGGATGTGGCTTGCCACTAGTAGGCGCGGCTCGCGCAAGCCCGTCAGGCAGCACGTATCAGGAGCCGGCCCCCGCGCACCGGCAACCCGCAACCGGCCGGGGCGGCGCGTAGCCCCTCACCTGCCCCCCAGAACAACAAAAACGCCCCCGACCAACCGGTCGGGGGCGTTTCGTTTTTTGTAGAGGCAACCCGATCCCCTTAGCCGCCGGCCAGGATCGCCGCCTTGCGGGCAGTTGCTTCGGCGATGAAGGTAGTCGTCTTGCCGAGCTGCGCCTGGGCCTGGGCTACTTCCAACGCCCGCTTGAGCAGTTCGACGGGGCTGAGCGAGCGGTTGTCGGCCAGTTCGTCGCGGCGGTCGGTGGCGCGGCGCAGGGCCCGTTGCTGGATGCGGCGTTCGTCGGCGTCGTCGGAGGGGTCGAGGCCGGCTACGATGTCGGTGTACATCGTCACTTTCTTGTTCGCGGTGGCGAGCTTCTTGGCGCGCGTTTCGGCCGAATCGGTGGCGTCTTCGGCCGCGAACTGCTCGTTGTAGAGCTTCCGGTCGAGGTCGCGCTTTTCGGCGGTGGCGTAGTCGAGGGCGTCGTCGCACTCGGCTACGGTCAAGAGGTTGTCCATCAGAAACTCGGGCATTGGAAATGGGGGCGAGGGGAATGTGAACCTCAGCCGGGTGCTTAACGATGCACGCCGGGCCGTTCGTATATCGGCCCCGAAATTTTATTCGGCAGACGCTTCCCGCAACCACCCCGCCAGGGCGGCCACCTCCGTTTCGAGCAGCCACAGGCGCAGGGTGGCGTGGGCAAGGGCGGCGGGGTCGGAGGCCGAGCCGGGGCCGGTACCGATGGCGATTTCGAGGCGCAGGGCCGCCACCAGGCGGGCGGTGCGGGCGGGGTCGGGGTCGGTGGGGTCGGGCACGTCAAGGGCCGCCACGGCGGCGCGTTGGCGGGCTACGGTGGCGGCGCGGGCGTGGCCGGCTTGCAGCTGGGCGCGCAGGTTGGCGGCGGTTTGGGCGGCCAGCCGGTGGGCGCGGCCCAGGGCGCGGGCCGTGGCTGGGGGCGTCAGGGCGGCGGGTGGCGGGGCGGCTACGGGCGCCACCACGGGCAGCGGTAGGGCGGGCGGGGACGGGGCGGGGTCGGGCGGGCCGGTGCCCCAGGGCGGGGGCAGCAGAGCCAGCAGCCGTTCGAGCCGGCTCCAGGTGGTCGGCGCGGGGTCGCGGCGGCCGGTGTGCAGGTGGGCCGCGTAGCCGGTGCTGACGTTGAGGTACAAGCCCAGCGTGCGCTGCGGCAGGCCCAGCCAGGCCGCCACGGCAGCCAGCGGGGTGCGGATAGGAGGGGTGGCGCGCGGCATCGGGGCGCAAGGTACCCCCGCCCGCGTGATACGATGCGGGGGGGAGGGGGGGCGTGCATCGTATCAGAGAAGGTTGATACGATGCGGGGGGAGGGGGGAGGGAGTATCGTATCAGCGGAGGTTGATACGATGCGGGCAGAGGGGGCAGGGGGTATCGTATCACGGGGCCGCCCCGGGTGCGCGCCGAAGCCTCCGGCTTCGCGCTGAGGCGGTACCCTGCGCGG
Source organism: Hymenobacteraceae bacterium (assembly GCA_031425525.1). Lineage (GTDB taxonomy): Bacteria > Bacteroidota > Bacteroidia > Cytophagales > Hymenobacteraceae > JANNMJ01. The sequence continues at coordinate 31,853 of JANPJM010000021.1, forward strand.
GCGGTTTGTGCCCCGCGCGGCGGTTAGAGCCCCAGCAACTCCGGCATCCCGAACACGCCGTTGCGGCCTTGCAGCCAGCGGGCGGCGCGCAACGCGCCATCGGCGAAACCGGCGCGCGAGTGCGCGATGTGTTGCAGCGTCAGCTCGTCGAGGGGGGAGTGCCAGGTGATGCCGTGCGTACCCACTACTTCGCCTTCGCGGTGGGCGACGAGGGGCAGTTTGTCGGCGGCGACGGTGGCTTCCGCGCCGGGCGCTACTGCTTGCCAGCCGGTTAGCGCGGGCGTGTGCGCCAGCAGCGCGGCGGCGGTGGTGAGGGCCGTGCCGCTCGGCGAGTCGAGTTTGTGGGTGTGGTGAATTTCGGTCAGGACGGGCCGATATTCGGGGTATTTGGCCATTTCGTGGGCCAGCAGCCCCGTGAAATGGAAGAAAAGATTGACACCGATGCTGTAATTCGAGGCGTAAAACAAGGCGCCATCGGTGGCTTTCGTCAGTGCCGTTGCTTCCTCGAAACGGGCCAGCCAGCCGGTGGAGCCGCTGACGACGGGCAGCCCGGCGCGTAGGCAGGCGGCAATGTTGTCGAAGGCGGCTTCGGAGCCGCTGAACTCGATGGCGGCATCGTAGGCCGATAGGTCGAGGTCGGCGAGGGCGGCGCCGTGGGTAGGGTCGGCGATGCCCGCAACGGTGAGGCCGTGCAGCGGCGCGCGCTCAGCGAGGGTGCGACCCATGCGGCCGTAGCCGATCAGGAGGAGGTTCACGGGGGAGTTTTGAGTTTTCTATTTTCAGTTTCGAGTTGTCCTTCGCGGTGGCCGCCGCTTCAGCGCGAAAACAACGTGAGCGTGACGCCGGGCGCGGGGGGCGCGCCGAACTGCGGCACGGCGGCGGGGGCTACGCGGAGGCTCAGATCGTCGGAAACGTCGAAGGTGGCGAGGTGGGCATCGACCAGGGCTTCGGCGATGGAGAGGCCGTAAATCGCGAAGGCGCCGATGGCGCTGAGGTCGCGGTTGCGCCGGTAAAACTCGCGCGCGCGCCGGACATTGTTGTTGCCCTGCGTGGTGGGGGCGTACTGCGACGAGCGCGGGCCGGTATCGGTGGTGGCGTCGTCGTTGTCGGTGCGGGCCGTGTAGCCGCGCGCAAATTCGCGGTAACGGGTGTTCGCGAAAATGATGGAATACGTGATGCCGCCCATCGCGCCGTAGACGATGGGCAGCTTCCAGTAATCGCGGTTGTACACCTGGCCGCCGCCCGGAATCAGCCCCCAAAGTGCCGCCTTGGCCGGGCGACTCAGGCCGGGCGGGTCGGCGGAAGCGGTGGCGGCGGTGATAGCTGAATCAGTAACGATTGCCGGTACGGCCGCCCCCGGCGCCACCACCGTAGAATCAGGCCCGACCGTGATGACCTGCGCCGCCGCCGGGCTGCCGGTCAGCAGCAGCCGCAGAAACAGTATCAACCCAACGTAGAAAAACCCGCGCATTCGGCAAAGGTCGGCACGGAGGGGCAGCCGGTTGGTGGTTGTCATAAGAGCCCGTTTAAGTTTAGCGCATGAAGGTCTCGTCTGACCGCTCCGAGCGGTCTGACGAGTTTCGCCGGCCGCTGGCGTGCCTCGCGCGAGAGCCGTCAGCCCGCTGGGAGCGGTCAGACGGCAGCGGCGGCGCTAACTTAAACAGCCTTTATACTACGGAATACCGAGCTGTAGTGCGGACTTTAGTCCGCAGTTTACGGGCTATTCGTGCGGTTTGATGGGTCAAACTGCGGACTGAAGTCCACACTACATGCTGCTCAACCCATCGCCCGTGCTGCGTACCACGCCCGCAATGCCCGGCCCACGGCGAGCAAGCTGTAGCGCGCTTCGGCGCGGGCGCGCAGGGCGGCGGGCGGCAACAGCCCGGCGCGGTCGGGCGCTAGGGCGCGGCGCCACGCGGCCAGTAAGGCGGGTTCATCTTCGGAAGGAATCAGTAGGCCGGTGCTGCCATCGACTACCAGTTCCGGCACGCCGCCCACGGCCGTGGCTACCACCGGCAGCCCACTCGCGAGGGCTTCAATCAGCACGCAGGGCAAGTTTTCAAACCGGCTGAACAACGTGAAAACCGTCGCGCGCCGCATTTCAGCGGCCACGGCGGGGCGGTCTAACTTACCCGTAAACCGGACGGCGCCCGTGTCGATCAAACCCAATTCGGCGGCCAGCGCGCGCAGTTCGGCATCGGCCGGGCCATAGCCTACGAGTGTGAGCGTGGCAGCGGGAAATTCAACGCGCAACCGCGCAAACGTGCGCAGCAGTCCGCTTATGTTTTTCGCCGGCTCATTGAAAACCGCCACGGTTAGGAGAGTGGGAGGGTGAAAGGGTGGGAGAGTGGGAGGGTAATAGAGGGCAGTATCGGCGACGTTGGGCATTACCGTGTACTGCGGGTTTTTCAGTCCCAGCGCCTGCATCGCGCGGGCCAGCTCGTCGCTGACGGTATGAATGCCCGCCGCCCCTGCTACCACCCACCGCGAGAGCGCCAATCTCAACCACCCAATGCGGTGCGCGTTTTCGGGACGGTAGAGCGTCCAGTGTTCGGTGAGCAGATACGGGATGCCCGTGAGCGCGCGGTACGCCCGCGCCCACAGCCCCGTGCGCAGCAGCACGTGCACGTGTACCAGCGTCGGGCGCGCGCCCAACCGCCGCTGCACGGCGTGGTAAGCCCGCGCCAAGCCCCAGAAATACAGCACCAGTTTCACGCCTTTATCGAGCGGCGCCCAGCCGGTCAGGTGCTGCCGGTAAAAGGCGCGCGCTACCCAAAAACCGTGTTCTTCGGCTTCGACGAGACGCAGCAAAGGCGCCGCCGGCGACGGATCGTAGGTAGCGAAGATGACCGCCAGCCGTCCGCCCGCCGCCACGAGGGCACGCGCGTGTTCCTCGACGAAATTACCGTCCTGGTCGTCGTTGGGGTTGGGGTACCATTTGGGCACCCACAAGGCGTAGGGAAGATGAGTAGATGAGTAGATGTGGGCGCGCACGATGAGGTACAAAGGAACGTAACGCCAAGCTCCTGCTTAGCGACTCAGCGCGCGCGGCGGGTCGCCAAGCAGGAGCCTGGCGTTACGTTCTCTTACAATCGGTAAAGAAGAAAACCCGCCGCAGCATAAGCCGCGACGGGTTCTCGGGTAGGCAGGACGGGCGGGAGACTACACCGCCCGCACCCCGCCACCGACGCGCCGGTTCATTCTTTCACCCACTAGCGGCGCGCCGGAGATTGTTTTTTGTTCGTTAGTCGTTGTTCGATGGTCGATTAACGGCTAACGCAACTAATAATCCGTGTTTTGTGGATCGAAGTTCGTCCAGCCGGCCATCCAGTTGGTCGTGCCGAAAGCACCACGGAACGGGGCGGCCTCGAAACCGGCGGGCAGCGTAGCGGCCTTGGTTGCATCGAGCAAAGTCGAGCCAGTGTTAGGCATCGCGTTGGGGCCCGTCAGGTTGAAGGCGTTCGTGTTGAACTGCAACTCGGAGTTGTTGGCAACGATCTGGTTTTTGTTGGCCGGGTCGTTGAATTTGGCGACGGTGCTGGCCGCTAGCAGCTCTTGCCCAACCGGGATGCCCGCGAGTGTGGTGCCCATTACGTTCAGCGAGCCGTTGTCGAAGTTGGTCTGCGATGGGGTGCCGCTGATGTTGAGGCCTTTTGGCCAACCGGCCAGCACCACGTTGTACAGGCTCTGGGCCGAGTTGAGGCGAATCAGAGCTGCTTGGCCAAACTTGTTGCCGCCAGCGGGTAGGGCGGCGCCCGTGGTGGCTTGCGGGCCAACAATCGTCACGTTGGCAAACATCGCCGACGTTTGCGGCGTGTTCGTCGAGGCGTTGGCGTCGTTGTCAGACTCGAAACCGTTGGAGGCACCAGCTTGGTCGGAGAGGTTAGGGTCTGACATACCAAATGCGTACTGCACTTTGCCCGAATAACCGAAATCGGTGTCGAACATATCGTCCGTGGTGCGGGCCGCTACCAAGTACTTGGCATTGACCGTGCCGCCGAAGAACTCGAAAGCGTCGTCGCCGCCGAAGATCACCTGAATGTGGTCGATCACCGTACCCGAACCTACACCGCCCATCGTCAGGCCGTTGATTTCGTTACCGGGGGCCAACGCGATGCCCGCAAACTCGATGCGCACGTACTTCAGCGAGCCGGAGTTGTCGGCGTCGTCGCTGCCGCCGAACGGAATCGGGTTGCCGAAACCTTCGATGTTAGCCGAACCGCCCGGCGCGTTTACACGGGCTTTACCCAAAATCACGAGGCCACCCCAGTCGCCGGGCGCGCGGTTGCCCTTCGTCTGGTTCGAGGTGAAGACGATAGGTTTTTCGGCCGTGCCATTGGCGATGATTTTGCCGCCCTGGCGGATCAGCAATGAGCCGTTTGTCGCTTTATCGCCTTTGATGATCGTGCCGGGCTCGATGGTCAGCGTAACGCCGTCGGGTACATTGACGGCGCCCTTGAGCAGGTAAATTTTATCAGCAGTGAGGGTGCGGGTGGCCAGGTTGCCGGCGGCAAGCTCTTCCACCGACTTGGGCCCCGTCACTGTGGGTTTCGTTTCATCATCCTCGCAAGAGGTAAACGCAAAGGCAAAACCGGCCAGCAAAAGCAGGCTGCGAAAGGAAATATTCATCGGGTGTTGAAGGGGTTGAGAAAAAAAAAGAGAAATGGCGAAGGGACATAGTAGCGCATGATCGGTCGGGCGCTTTGTCGGAGAAAATTACAGACGATAGGTGACGCTTAGGGTCGAGTATTGGCCGCGACGGTAGCGGGCAATGTTTTCGTCGATTCCCGTGATTTTACCATCGACGTTGGTGTCCTGCGTGAGCTGTACGCGCTGGTTGAGCACGTCTTGCACCCCGGCTTTGATTTCGAGATGTGCGCCGAACCGTTTCGCGACCGTGAAATCGATTTGGTGGCGTGGCATCTCATAGATGTCCGGGTCTTGTGAGATCGAGCCGACGGCGAAAATGCGCGGCCCGGCCACGTTGTAAAGCGTCGATACCAACCAGCCGCGCTCGTCGTCCTGAAAGAAAATCCCCGTATTGATGATGTACGGCGACTGCCCCTGCAACCGGCGGTCGCTCTGCTGCACGCGAGATTGTTGGTCGGTGAGTTTCACTCGCGACGCAATCAGCGAAGCGTTGAAGGTGAGCCCGATTTTCTGCAAAAATGGATTCTTCGAGACTTGTGCAAACGTCTGGCGAGCCTCCAATTCCAGGCCCGCGCTCCAGGCTTGGTCGGCGTTTTGGATGTTGTATACCAGCGACGGCGACGGCACGATCAAGCGCTCAATCGGATTGATGAACTGCTTCCCAAAAAACCCGACTGAAATGATCTCGCCCTGCGTCGGGTAAAATTCATACCGAACATCAGCGTTGTAAATCCGCGCCGGTTTCAAACCCGGATTCCCCTGAATCTCCGCGCTCTGATCGAAATCAAAGAATACGAACGGCGCCAACTCACGGAATTCGGGCCGGTTGACCGTCTGCGACGCCGCGAAGCGGAGGAGCGATCTCTGGGTGAAATTCCAAGTAGCATTCACCGATGGCAGCACCGAGAGCTGCAACGTATCTACTTCAATCGGCCCTTGGTCGATGGCACTTTTAAGCAGCAAGCGGTATGCCTCGACCCGGGCACCCCCCGATACCGTTAGGCGCTCGCCAATGGGCCAAACTCCGCTCACGTACCCCGCTACGAGACTATTATTGACCGAGTAGGTATTAGAGGGCTTAACGGTTTCGGCGAGTGCAAAACCAGTGGTGGTGTTGATGTTCGCCGGCGAATACGCTTCATCGACCGGCAGATACTGGAGGTTGCTGTCGAACGTATCGAAACGCGCCTTTACCATGCCAGGCCAGCGGGCTTCAAAATCACGGTTCTTCTGCTCGGCGTAGAATCCGGCGCGCAGCTTGGGCTGTTGCTCAGGTAGTTTGGTCGAGTCGGTTCCGAAGCGCCGTTCCCACTGGCCACTTGCCATGGGGGTGTGTTCCTGCAAGTCGGTGAAGATGCGCCCGCCAAGCCGGGGATCTACCGAGGAAGCTGCGCCGAGGGTATAGCGCTCAGTAGAGCCGATGGAGCGCGAGTACGCATACTGGCGGTAATCGGGCTGCCGGCGGTTCGAATAAGAGTAACCGGCCGTCCAAGTAAGAGTAGTGCGGTTGTCGGGCAGGTCGTGGGTGCCTTGCAGTTGGCCCGAATAAATGGTGCGCGAATCGTAGCGCAACCCTACGGCCTCTCCAACCTCTTCCTCCTGCGCGTAGTTGGTGCCCCGCCGAATCGTGACTTGGTTGGTGCCAAGCTGGCTGAACAGGTTGCGAAATTCAATTTTGGTGCGCGAGTTCAGTCGAGCCGCCCAGTTATGGACGATGCCAAGGCGCGTGTTCTGCGTGCCACGCTCGTCGCGATAATCGAAGGCAAAGTTGGAGCGTCCGACCGCCGGCTCAAAGTTTTGGTAGCCATTGCGCTGAATATTGACCTGTTCGTGTGTATTGGAGTAACTCACGGCTGTCACCGTCGTGATTTGCGCACTGCCCCAATCATAGACCCGCGTCACGCCGAGTGAAAGGCGGAGGTCGGGTACAGCCGTTGTGCGGCGCGGCGTCCAACTAGAGCTAGATGACAACTGCCGCGCGGCATCCACGCGCTCCTGCACCGACAGCTCGCCGAGTGATTTTGGGAATGCGCTCGGCATCGTGCGTAAGCCGTTATCAAAGCCGAGAAAATCAGTCTTCGACCGCTCCGAGGTCAGAAATGTGTTGAACGTCGTGTTGGCGCGGTAGCCACTGCTGACATTGAAAACCGTCGCGTTCTGCAACGCTGAAACGCGGGTGTACACCTTGACGACGCCACCGGCAAAATCGCCGGGCAGTTCGGGCGAACCCGATTTGAAAATCAGAATCCGGTCGATGGCCGCCGATGGTAGCGCATCAAACGAAAAAGCCCGCACATCGGCTTCCGACGACGGGGCGATGGCGTCGTTGAGCATTACGGTATTATACCGTTCGACGAGGCCACGTACGATCACAAAACGAGAATCCTGAATCGTCACGCCCGGAATGCGTTTCACCACTTCGGCCGCATCGCGGTCTTGCGTCTTCACAATCTGCTCGCTCGATACGCCGCTCACCACCACTTCGCTTTTGCGCAGGTCTTTGATGAGCGATACTTCGGAACCCGTCTGCTTCTGGCCCACCACGGCCACCGTGCCCAGCGCGGTGTTGTTGTCTACCAGCACCGCCGACAGCGCCGTCGTCTGCCCGGCTGTCACTACCACATTCTCAAACTTCTGCGGCTTGAACCCCACCGAGTTGATGTTGAGCGTATAGGTGCCCGGCGCCAAGTCGAGCACGTAGCTGCCATCAGCTTCGGCCGGAACGGCTTTCGAGGTGCCCGCCACGATCACGAGGGCGCCGTACACGCCTTCGCCGGTCGTTTTGTCGGTTACTTTGCCCGTCACGCGGCCAGTTTCGGCGGCTTGTTGGCTTTGGGCGTGCGTCGCCGGAACGGCCGCCATAAATGCACTGAACGCCAGTGCGGCGTGGATAATTTTAGGTGCCATTTTCCAGGGTGAAAGAGGTGGAATTCTGGGCCGTAGTCTCGGCTGCAAAAGTCCCCCAGTGGTATTACCCTGGTATGTATGAGGTGTTAATGAATTGTTACGAATAGGGAGTATGGCATACTATCGGGCGGCCATTAGTCGCCGTTTACCCGCCGATTACGCGAAAAGACGTTACCGCTTGCTTGGTCGCCTGTGCCCGAAGGCGTAGCTTCGCGGCGTTGGGCACTTGGGTAGGTACAGGGCTTAGGGGCGCTCAATGCGGCGCCTCACCCCGCCGGCCTGGCGCGAATGCGCTGAAACAACCCGCGCTGCTTCGGAGTTGGCAAGGGCAGCCGTTACTACGTACTGTTCCTGCCGCTCCTTTCTTCCTTTAGTTTCGTTTTCGTGCTTCCCCTCATATTCGTTACAATCGGCACGTTTGCCGCGATGGAGCTTGGCGCTTGGGCCATGCATAAGTACATCCTGCACGGGCCGCTGTGGCATCTGCACCGCTCGCACCACGAGCCGCCCGACGGCCCCTTCGAGCGTAACGATCTGGTCATCGTATTCTATGCCGCCCTGTCAGCGGCGGCGTGCGTGGCGGGCGGACTGTGGTTGGGCGTGGGGCTGGGCGTGGCGCTTTACGGCACGGTCTATTTCTTCGTCCACGATGTGCTGATTCATCGGCGTATCCGCTGGTTTGGCAAGCCCTTCGGCGAGTATCTACGCGCCGTCGATATTGCCCACAAAACCCACCACGCCACCAAGGGCCGCGAGGGTGCCCGGGCTTTCGGGATGCTGTGGGTGGCCCCGGCCTACCGGCGGCTGGCGCGCCGCAAGCGGGTCTGAAGCCAAGGCCCGGCGCCCGTTTTTTTCCAAGACCTTTGCGGCTCATCCTTGTTCGGTTGCTGCGCTACGCTGTTCCTGTTCAATCCAGTTGATTTTTGATGGCTGAATACCAAATCCGCGAGTTGGCCCACCTGACGGGCGTTAAGGCCCACACCATCAGGGTGTGGGAGCAGCGGTATAATCTGCTCGAACCGCAGCGCACGGCGACCAACATCCGCTACTACACCGAGGACGATTTATGTACACTCCTCAACGTGGCGCTTCTCTCCGACCACGGCTACCGCATCTCGCGCATCGCGCAGATGACGCCCGACGAGCGCGCCCGTGAAGTAGAAAGCATCGCCGCCCAGCCGCACCCCGACGAAGCGCACATCATCCAGCAGTTGGTACTGGCCACCTTGCGCCTCGACGAAGCGCTATTCGAGCAGGCACTGGGCACGTCGATTCTGGCCGAAGGCCTCGAAGCCACGATGATGCACATTATTTACCCGTTCTTCGAGCGTATCGGCATTTTGTGGCAGACGGGAACCATCAATCCCGCGCAGGAGCACCTGATTACGAATGTCGTACGGCAGAAAATAGTCGTTGCCATCGACAACCAGCGCCCGGCTACTACCCCCGAGGCGCGGCGGTTCGTCCTGTATCTGCCGGAGCAGGAGCTGCACGAAATCGCCCTGTTGCTGATGCACTATATGTTGCGGGCGCGCGGCCATAAGGTGTCGTACCTCGGCCAAAATCTGCCCACCCGCGACCTCAAAGTTGTGTGTGAGCTGATCAAACCCGATTTTCTGGTGACGGTGCTGACCGTAGTGCCCGAACGCGACGAAGTGCCCGCTTACGTGGCGGCCCTGGCCACTGCTTACCCCGAAGTGCGCCTGGTTTTGTACGGCGCCCAAGTGCAAGACCCCGAACTGCCGTTGCCACCCACCGCCCGCGCCCACCGCGACATGACTACGTTTCAGCACTGGCTCACGCACGAACTGCCCACGGAGGCGACTTTCAGGTAAAGGCTTGTTGAAGCCGTTGCCACCGTGTTGGGTCGTGGGCCGAGGGTGGCCGTTGAACCCCTCTTTTTAGCCAGTGGGCGCGATTTTAGACCGATAATGAAAATTTATTTACTAAAACCCGCCCGTTTCTGCGCCGCGCTCGTACATTTGTTTAACCTTCAGTAACAAAAGGCTCAACAAAATGAACGCTGGCGAATTCACCCTCGAAGTTCAGAAGCTTTCCCTCACGCTGCGACCCGCCGCGATGAACCTCACCCGCGACTCCGACGACGCCAAAGACTTGGTGCAGGAAACGTTGCTGAAGGCACTGCTCAACCGCGAAAAATTTCGGGTAGGAACCAACCTCAAAGCCTGGCTCTACACGATCATGCGCAACACGTTTATCAACAATTACAATAAGATAACGAAGCGCAACCAGAACATCGATGCTACGGAATACTTCCAGTATTTCAACACCGATGAGAACTACATCACGCAAAACGGCGCGTCCTCGACGTTCGTGATGAACGATCTGAACGACGCCATCGGTCAGCTCGAAGAAGCCTACCGCACGCCGTTCATGATGTACTACATCGGCTACAAGTACCTCGAAATCGCCGAGAAGCTGAGGATTCCGATTGGTACCGTCAAGAATCGTATTCACATTGCACGGAAAGAGCTGAAAGCTAAGCTCACGATCTACGAGCCCGGCGCCTAAGTGCGCTCGGCCAACCAGAAACCCAAGGTGAAGGGGAGAGCCGTGGGGAGCGCGCACCGACTTAGGTTGGGGCCGCTCTTCACGGCTCGTTTTGGTTTGTAGCGCGGACTTCAGTCTGCAGTTTACCGTAACCTTTCGGCCTTGTAACCGCTTACTACGGCCAGGCGCAGCGCGAAGGCCGCCGCAAGGCGTTCTTTACTGCGGATAGATTTTCTTTTCTGATGACGCAGGTAGTAGTAATCGGGGCCGGGTTTGCCGGTTTGTCGTGCGCGACGGCGCTGGCGCGGCGCGGCTGCCGCGTGACGTTGGTCGAGAAAAACGACCACCCCGGCGGCCGGGCGCGGCAGTGGGCCAGCGATGGTTTCACCTTCGATATGGGGCCGAGCTGGTACTGGATGCCCGAAGTGTTCGAGGAATATTTTGCGCGGTACGGGCATCGCGTAGCCGATTTCTATGATTTGGTGCGGCTCGATCCGTCGTATCAGGTGGTGTTTGGGCCGAACGACCTCGTGCCCGTGCCCGCGCAAATGGCCGAGCTACGCGCGTTGTTCGAGCGGCTGGAACCCGGCGCGGGCGCCCAACTCGACGAATTTTTGCGGCAGGCGGCGTACAAGTACCGCGTCGGGATGACCGAATTTGTCTGGAAGCCGAGCCGCTCGCTGACCGAGTTTCTCGACCCTCGGCTCGTCCGCGACGCCTTCCGCCTCGATCTGCTGCAATCGATGAGCAAGCACGTCAGGAAGTTTTTTCGGCACCCGCACCTCATCAAGCTCCTCGAATTTCCGGTGCTGTTTCTCGGCGCTACGCCGCAAAACACGCCCGCGCTGTACTCGCTGATGAACTACGCCGATTTGGCGCTCGGCACGTGGTACCCGCGCGGCGGGATGCACCAGATCGTGCGCGCCATGGTGGCGGTGGCGGCGGAAAACGGCGTCGATATTCGCTGTTCGGCGCCGGTGGCGGCCATTGAGGTCGATGCAGCGGGCCGCGCCACGGGCGTGCGCCTCGAATCGGGCGAGGTGCTGACGGCCGATGTGGTGGTGGCCGGCGCCGACTACCACCACGCCGAGCAGCACCTGCTGCCCGCCCGCTGGCGCACCCACGACGAAGCCTATTGGCAAAGCCGGACGATGGCGCCGTCGTCGTTGCTGTTTTATATCGGCGTCAATCGGCGGTGCGAAAATTTGACGCACCACACGCTGTTCTTCGACGAAGATTTCGAGCGCCACGCCCGCGACATTTACGAAGTGCCCGCCTGGCCGGACCGTCCGTTGTTCTACGTCTCGGCCACGTCCGTCACCGACCCCACGGCCGCACCCGAAGGCTGCGAAAACCTATTTTTGCTGATGCCCGTGGCGCCCGGCCTCACCGATGACGACGAAGCCACCCGCGAGCGTTACTACCACTTGCTGATGGAACGCCTGGAAAGGCACTGCGGCCACCCCATCCGCGAACACGTAGTGGTGAAACGGGCGTACGCCCACCGCGATTTTGCGGCTGATTACCACGCCTTCCGGGGCAACGCTTACGGCCTCGCCAACACGCTCCGCCAAACTGCGTTGCTCAAACCGGGCCTCAAAAGCAGTAAAGTGGCTAACCTGTACTTCACGGGGCAACTCACGGTACCGGGGCCGGGCGTACCGCCGTCGCTGATCTCGGGCGAGGTGGTGGCCCGCGAAATTGCCCGCGAGCTTCGGCTGCCGCCGGTTGCGCCCGCACCTGCCGTCGCTTCCGCCGCCGTTGCCAAAGCCTGACTTGATGCCTGACTTGATGCCTGACCTGATGCCTGATCTCAAGCCCAACCTCAAGCCTGATTTGCCGCAAACGCGCACTGCCGTAGCTTGGGCCGCCGACCTCTACGACCGTACCACGCTCGATATGAGCGCCTTGCTCACGCGCCGGTACTCCACATCGTTCACGCTCGGCATCCGCACGCTGGCGCCGGTTCTGCGGGCGCCGGTGTACGCCATCTACGGGTTCGTGCGCTTGGCCGACGAAATCGTCGATACCTTCCACGCCCACGACAAAGCCGCTCTACTCGCCGAATTCAGCGCCCAAACGCACGCTGCCATCGCCAATGGCCTGAGTCTGAATCCGGTGCTGCACGCGTTTCAGTTGGTGGTGAACCGATTCAGCATCGAAGCGGAGTTGATCGACGCCTTCCTGCACTCGATGGCAATGGACTTAGACGAAGGCCGTGCCTACGACCAAACGCTCTACGAAACCTACATCTACGGCTCCGCCGAAGTGGTGGGGCTGATGTGTTTGCGCGTGTTTTGTGACGGCGACGGCGCCCAATATGCCGCCCTGCGCCCGGCAGCCCGGCGGCTGGGCGCGGCGTTTCAAAAGGTCAATTTCCTGCGCGACCTCCGTTCCGATTACGCCGAGCGCGGGCGGACGTACTTTCCGCAGGTCGATTTTACGCGGTTCGATGATGCCGCCAAGCGCGTAATCGAGGCCGACATTCGGGCTGATTTTGCCGCCGGGCTGGTCGGTATCCGCGCGCTGCCCCGGTCGGCGCGGTTGGGCGTTTTTATGGCGTATACGTACTATCAGCGGCTGTTTGCGCGCATTTGCCGCGTGCCCGCCGAGCGCGTGCAATGCGAGCGCATTCGGGTGCCCGACGGAACCAAGCTCGCGCTGCTGGCGGGGTCGTGGGTGCGGTTTCGGCTGGGGCTCGGGGTGTAGGTGCAGCGTCGTTCGACAGAGGCAATGGCGCGTCCAGGGTACATTCGGGGGCTGTGCGTGGGGCTGCTGACGCTGCTGGTCGGTGTGGTCGGGCTGTCGGGGAGGGCGCAAGCGCCCGTGCCCGACCTTCCTACGTTGCGCTACCTCTACGCCGGTGCCGTCCAGACGGAAGGTGCTTCCAACCAACTGCTGCAGGTGGCGCGCGCTTACCGGGGCACCAACGCCACGCTCATTGCCTATCGGGGGGTGGCCGAGGCGGTGCAGGCGCGGTATCTCTGGAGCCCATTGGCCAAGCTGCGGGCCGTACGCGAGGCGCAACGCCAGTTTACGCGGGCCGTGGCGCTGGAGCCCACCAACGTCGAAGCGCGGTTTCTGCGCTACACCGTCGAGACGAATGTGCCGCATTACCTCGGCTACAGTCAGCATCTCGCCGCCGACCGCGACACTATCATGCGCGGCGCCCGCCACTACCCCGACCTCGGCCTCGACCGGCACTCGCTACAGCTCATCCGCGATTTTATGCTCCTGCACGGTAACTGTACGCCCGAGGAAGAGAGAATGCTCCGTGAGATCAAGCCGTAATGGTTTCAGCCTGAAAACCTCGGGAATTCGGTCGGCCCGGAACCCCGAAAAGTGCGGCAATAAGCCCAAGAATCAAACATTGCCCCGCTAAGTGTAGTTGAAGGCCCAATGTTGCAGCTTCGCGTTCAGCTTGATTCTCACTCGGGTTTTTGCTTTGGCGTGGTGTACGCCATCCAAATGGCCGAAGACCTGCTCGCCGAGCGGGGGTACTTATACTGTCTCGGCGATATCGTCCACAACGATGCCGAGGTGGCGCGCCTGACCGCGCAGGGCTTGCGCGTCATCGACCACGCCACTTTCGCCACCCTGCGCGACGAGCCCGTGCTGATCCGCGCGCACGGCGAGCCGCCGGCTACCTACCGGATGGCGCTCGAAAACAACATCACGCTCGTGGATGCGTCGTGCCCGGTGGTGCTGAAGCTGCAAAACCGCATCAAAACCTCCTACGACAAACGCGAAAAGCTGTACCTCTACGGCAAGCGCGGCCACGCCGAAGTACTTGGTTTGCAGGGCCAGACCAACGGCGAGGCAGTCGTTTTCGAGTCTCTGGACGAACTCCTGCAGCACGATCTGCCCGACGCCCTTACGCTGTACTCGCAGACCACCAAAAGCACCGATTCGTTTTACAACATCGTTCGAGAGCTGCAAGCGCGCGGCAAGCAGGTACACGTCAACGATACAATTTGCCGCCAGGTCTCGAACCGCGACGAAGAGTTGCAAACCTTTGCGGCGCAGTTCGATGTCATCGTGTTCGTGTCGGGTACCAAAAGCTCCAACGGAAAGGTGTTGTTTGAAGTATGCCGCCGGATCAACCCGCGCACCCACTTTATCTCCACGCCCAACGAGCTACGCGCCGAGTGGTTCGCCGCCCACGAATCGGTGGGCATCTGCGGCGCCACCTCCACGCCCACCTGGCTGATGGAACACGTAGGGGAGGGGCTGGCGGCGTTATAATGTCGGCCGGCGGTTCCTTTGTCGAAACCAGCCATTTCGCGCCGGGTCAAGCACGTAGGTCAAGCAAGCAGCATCAAGCATGGAAATTGCGAACCTTCCTTTCAGCGTCACCACCTGGGCCGAGATCGATGTAACTACCCACGCCGGCATCACCGGCTACGCCTACTGGCGGACGCGCCATTTCGGCCCCATCAGAGTGCGTATGGTGGAATATTCCCCCGGTTATTTGGCAGATCATTGGTGCGAGAAAGGCCACGTACTGCTGGTGCTGGAAGGAGAACTTGACACGGAACTGGCCGATGGCCGCACCTTCCGCCTGACCCCCGGCATGAGCTATCAGGTAGCCGACCACGCCGAGCCTCATCGGTCGGCGTCGGTCGGCGGCGCTCGCTTATTCATCGTCGATTAATGACAGTTGCTGAAACGCCACCCACGGAGCAGCGCCGGCCCGTGGCGCCCGTAGCCCGCCCCCGCGAGTGGGGCGGCGTAGCGTGGGCGCTGCTACTCCTCGCCACTTGGACTGGCTTGTTGAGTTGGTTGCTCTTGGGTTACGATGCGCCACTAACCTCCCCGCTTACGTGGCTGCTGGTACTACCGATGATGCACCTCTACACGGGCCTCTTCATTACGGCGCACGATGCGATGCACGGCACGTTGGCGCCGGGCCGGCCGCGCCTCAACCGGGCGCTGGGCACGGTGGCGGCGCTGCTGTTTGCCTTCAATTGGTATGGGCGACTGCTGCCGCGCCACCACGCGCACCACCGCCACGTAGCCACCCCCGACGATCCCGATTTCCACGATGGGCGGCACCCCGGTTTTCTGCCGTGGTTTGCGCATTTTGCGTGGCAATACGTTACCATTTGGCAGGTACTGGCGATGGCCGCCACCTATAACCTGCTGAAACTGGCGGGTGTGGCCGTCCCTAACCTGCTGCTCTACTGGATTGCGCCCGCCGTATTGGCCACCCTGCAACTGTTCTACTTCGGCACGTGGCGCCCGCACCACGGCGAACATGCGCCCACTAACCGCCACCACGCCCGTTCGCAGCCGCGCCACCATGTGTGGGCGTTTCTGTCGTGCTATTTCTTCGGCTACCACTACGAGCATCACGAGTATCCGGCGGTGCCGTGGTGGCGCCTGTGGCAAACCAGGGGCTGAAGGGCGTACGATTTACTTGATGATACGGCGGCGGATGTCTGTCCGCTGAATCGCCGTTGGCGCGCTTCGCTCGCCGAAACGGTAAGCACTGAAATAAGCGATTTTATTTGCTGAAAAAAATTTAGTTGTAAAGGGGAGGACAAAAATAGCCCTATCGTCCAGATTGCACGATTTGGGGATTAGGCTGTACGAAGGAGAGAGAATTTTTGCCCTCGCTCGGAACATTGGCGACGGTGATGCGTAAAAAGCGCCATTCCGGTTGAAGTTCAAAAAGCACGCGCTGTTCTGACGATGCTACTTCGTGTAAACCGGACGTTTTTCTTTTCTCTTTTTTCCTTCCTAAGGAACACAATGACACCTTCTTTTACCCTCAAAACATCCGCGCGGCGGATGTCGCTGCCAGCTCTCCTGGCAGCACTATCACTCACCAGCTTCACCGCTTTTGCGCAGCCAGATCGCGTGGTGAGTGTCGACGGTCCAGTACCGGCCGGTAATTACCGCAACGTCACGATCAATTCCGGTATCAGCGCGACGCTGGCTGGTGCTGTGAATGTCACGGGCGTGTTTACGGTTAAAAGCGATGCAGAGCTAGCCATTGGTGATAATGATTTTATTACCGGCAACAGCTTTGTTCTCGAAAACGACGGGGGCCTACGTTTAGGAACTCAGATCGGGATTGATGGCACTACTTCGGGCCCCATCCGCACGGTGAACAAAAATCTTGGCACCAAAGGACGCTTCATTTTCAATAACGCGTCGCGTGCGCAACTTACCGGGCCTAATTTTCCGGACGAAGTGAGCGAGTTGGTCATCAACAACGCCAGCGGTTTGGGCGTAGGCTTGTCGCGCCCGGTGGGTGTGCGGGAGCGCCTTTACCTACGCAATGGTGTACTACGCACGAACGGCTTCAAACTGACGCTGATCTCGCGCCAACCGGATATTGCGATGGTGACGGCTGCCTCGTGCGTAGTGTTCCAGCAAAACGGTACTGTGATTGGCGATGTGACGGCCCAACGCTACATTAACCCGCGTTACAATGCGGGGGTTGGCTATCGTCATTTTTCGACATCTGTAACTGGCCCTATGGCCACGATCGAGAATTTTTCGTCGCCGTCTAATTTCGATGTTGTACTCAACAACCAGTACAACACCACACCTTACCCACAGCGCCTCAACACGGCGGTAATCAATCCGTTTCCGAACGTCTTTTACTACGATGAAACGCAAGTCGGCACCGGCCCTACGGGCTCCTACGATTTTGTATTTCAGCAAGGTTACTTAGCGCCTACTTCGTTGTCGCAGCCGCTGG
Source organism: Hymenobacteraceae bacterium (assembly GCA_031425525.1). Taxonomy (GTDB): domain Bacteria; phylum Bacteroidota; class Bacteroidia; order Cytophagales; family Hymenobacteraceae; genus JANNMJ01. Next base: position 48,633 of record JANPJM010000021.1, read on the forward strand.
AAAACACGCGTGGATACACCGTTCGGATTCCTGCTTCGTCTATCGTCGAGTTCACGGGTACGCTCAACAACGGCACGATCACGACCCCACTACTGACGCGTGGGCCGCTCAACGAATCGGGCTGGCACTTGGTGGGCAACCCATACGCAACCAAAATCGACTGGACGCTGCTCACCCGTACTGGGATGTTCAATTCGTTCTACAAAAATCGCTCGAATGGTACGTATGGTGGCGTGTATGATAGCTACGTCGATGGTGTGGGCACCGGCCCATCGGGCAACGAATTCATCGCCGCCAACCAGGCGGTGTTTGTGCGTGTAGCTGAGGTCGGCGTTCCCGGCCAGATCGAATTCTCCAACAGCGCCCGGATCTATGAATTCCGCAACGACCCCACGGCGCCGTTCTTCCGCTCCGGCGCTGCCAACACCACCAACCCATTGGTGCGCCTCGCCATCCAGAGCCGAAATGCTGATAGCTTGGAAATGCAGGCCGTTATCCGGTTCCGGCAGGGTGCTACGGTCAATACCGACACCAACTACGATGCCTTCTTCATCGATGGTGGCTACCCGGTCAATATCTACTCGAAAGTGGGCATCGACAATCTGTCGATCAATTCGCTGCCCGAGCTAACGGCCACCGCCGACTATACGGTGGCGCTGATGGCGAACATCCGCGATGCCGGCAACTACCAAATCAACGCGATGGAGTTGTTGAGCTTGCCGGTTGGGTTTGAGGTGCTGTTGCAGGACGCCGTAACCGGCACCACGCAAAACCTGACCACCAACCCGATCTACTCCTTTACGGCTGCCGGCCAGTGGGCTGATGCTGCGCGCTTCACGGTTCGTTTGCGGACTTCGGGGGTAACGGGCGTAACGGCTGATGCCGCTGCTCGCCAAGCCTTTGATGTGTACCCAAACCCCGTCAAAACGGCTGAGCGCCTGAACGTGTCGCTGCCGGGCGTGGAAGCCGGTAAAAACGTGAACGCCGTGATCGTGAACCAACTTGGTCAGCGGGTGTGGTCGAAAACTTTCCGCTCAGCCCTCGGCGGTGTCCGCGAAGACATCAACCCAGATTTGGCCCGTGGCGTGTACACGCTGCAAGTGACGCTGCCGGACGGTGCCAAACTGAGCCGCCGCGTGGTGGTGAAGTAAGGATAGCCCGCAGCTTTTGCTGCTACGATTTTCGGGAGCCGTCGAGTCCGGCTCTACTGTGAGAAAAAGCCCGTCAGCAATGGCGGGCTTTTTTGTTGATTTGGCTCCGTGGAACATTTTTCTTGACCACGGGCGGCCCTCGCGTTACCTTTGCTAACCACTGTTAGCCCGATGTCAGAAGCTGCCATTCCTCATCTGCAACCGGCTTCGGCGGCTTCGTCGCCGTCGCCCGACTACGCTTACCATCGGCCCGTGCTGCTGGCCGAGTGCGTAGCGGGGTTGGCGTTGCAGCCCGGCGGCACCTACGCCGACGTAACCTTCGGCGGCGGCGGCCACTCGCGGCAAATTCTGGCAGAACTGCCTGTTGGCGCCCGCCTGGTGGCATTCGACCAAGACCCCGACGCCGCCCGCCAGGCCGAGCGCCTGCGCGCCGAGCAGCCCGAGGCGTCGTTCACGTTCGTGGCGCGCAATTTTCGGGAGTTGGCGGCCGGATTGGCCGAAAACGGAATCGATGGCTTGGACGGATTGCTCGCCGATTTGGGCGTCTCGTCGTACCAGTTCGACACGCCCGCGCGCGGTTTCTCGACGCGCTTCGACGGCCCGCTTGATATGCGGATGAACAACACCGCCGGCCCATCGGCCGCCGATGTGGTGCTGACGTATGAAGAAGCCGACCTGCACCGCATTTTCGGGATGTACGGCGAAATCACGAACGCCCGCACGTTGGCGCGCACCGTGGTGGAAGCTCGCGCCGCCGGGCAGCCCCTCGACACGGTGGCGGCTTTCAAGCGCGCCATTGCCCGATGCGTGATGCCGCGCGGCAAGGAAAATAAGTATTACGCGCAGGTTTTTCAGGCACTCCGCATCGAAGTAAACGACGAGATGGGCGCCCTCACCGACCTGCTGACCCAGGCCGCTACCGTACTGCGGCCCGGCGGGCGGCTGGTCGTGCTGGCGTATCACTCGCTCGAAGATCGGTTGGTGAAAAATATTATGCAGCACGGCAAACCGTGGGGCGACGCCCCGAAAGACCTCTACGGTAACCTCTTGGGCCTCACTTTCCGGCCGTTGATGCGGAAGCCCGGTGAGGCCGATGCCGCCGAAATTGCGCTAAATCCACGGGCTCGTTCGGCGAAACTCCGTATCGGCGAGCGCTTGCCGGCGTCCGGTAACGCCCAGAAAGGAGGCGTGCCCCGATGAATGTATTTCGTCAGGCGCCAACTGCCGCACCCGCTCGAAATGCGCCCCGCGCGCCCCGGCCGGAAGCCGCTCCGGTGCGGCCCGTGGCAGCCGAGCGGCCACGCAAACCCGCCAAACCGCCCAAGCCGCGCAAGAAAGGCCCGAGCATTTTCGGGCTGCTTGATAAGCTGCTGCGCGTCGATGGCTTTTTTCGGGAAGGGGTGCCGGTGCGCTACCTGCCGCCGGTGTTGTGGACGATGCTGCTGGTGCTGCTCTACATCGCCAATTCGCACTTCGCCATCCGCACGGAGCGGATGACGAACAAGGTAAAAGCCGAAACCGAAGATTTGCGGGCCGATTACACGACCCTGAAATCGGAGTATATGCAGGCCAGTATCCAGAGCGAAGTGGCGCGTCGCGTCGCCTCAGCGGGGCTCGTGGAAAGCCAATCGCCGCCGTTTCGGCTGGTGCTGCGCGGGGCCGAAGCCGATTCGGTGGTGCTGCCCGAAGCCGCCGGCGCCGACCGGCTGCTGTTCACCGAAGTGCGGACTAGGAAATAGTGTTTAGGGTAAAGTGTTTAGGATTTGGTAATTGCTGCATTTACTTCCAAGCGACCCTCGGCACTGTCTGTACCCTAACAACTACACCCTAACGTCCTGCCCGCCGCCTAGGTCCTTAATCCTAAACACTACACTCTAAACCCTAAAAATGGCAACCGGCGTCAAGCAATCCATCGTTAGCCGAGTGCGGGTGGCGTTTTTGTTCGTGTGCATTTTTTCGGGCGCGGTGGTCTGGAAAGTGGCGCGCATTCAGTTCACCGACGGCGACAAATGGCGTAAATTGAGCCAGCAGCGTACTATTTCGTACCAACCGGTGCGGGCGACGCGCGGTAATATTTACTCCGATAACGAGAGTATTTTGGCTACCTCGCTGCCGTTTTACCGCGTGGCCTGGGATCCGAGCGTCGTCGATTCGGTGCTTTTTCGCGATCAGGTCGATTCGCTGGCGTGGCATTTGGCGGAGTTTTTCGGCGATAAATCGCGCGAGACGTACCGCCGTAAGCTCGTCAATGCGCACGGGTCGGGGGGCAAGGTGCGATATATGCGCCTCAACAACCGACAGGTCAATTATCAGGAGAAAAAGCGCATTGCCAAGTGGCCGCTTTTTCGGGTGGGGCAGAACAAGGGCGGGATCATTTTTGAGAAAGTAGACCGCCGCTTCCAGCCGTTCGGCTCGCTCGCGCAACGCACGATTGGCTACATCAGCGAAGGCAAAAGCGGGGCTGGGCTCGAATACACCTTCAACGAGAACTTGGCCGGGCACGACGGAGAGGCGCTATTCGAACGCATCGCGGGCGGTTGGCGGCCCGTGTACGACGGTACCGAGGTGAAACCTGTGCCGGGTCTCGATATCGTTACTACGCTCGACATCAACCTGCAAGACGTCGCCGAAACGGCCCTGCGGCGCGCGCTCATCAACAACTCGGCGGCCTACGGTACGGTGGTGCTGATGGAGGTGCAGACCGGCCAAATCAAAGCCATCGCCAACCTGGGGCGCAAGGGCGGCGCGGGTTCCGAAGAGTATATTGAAGATTACAACTACGCGATGGCCAACCAGGGCCTCACCGAGCCGGGCTCCACGTTCAAGCTTGCCTCGATGATGGCGCTGCTGGAGGAAAATCCTAAAATCAAGCTCACCGATACCGTGAACACGGGCAACGGCCGGATGCTGGTGGGCGGCGCCGTGAAGACCGATACTAAAGGTCACGGGCGCATTTCGGTGCAGCAGGTGTTCGAAATGTCGTCGAATATTGGGGTAGCAAAACTGATTGTAGACGAGTTTCGCGATAAGCCCAAGCACTACACCGACCGCGTGCGCGGGTTTGGTCTGGGCGAGCCATTGGGGCTGCAAATGGCGGGAGAGGCGCATCCGGTAGTCAAATCGACTGAAAACCGCTCGTGGAGCCGCACGTCGTTGAGTACGATGAGCATCGGCTATGAAGTGAAACTCGCGCCGATTCATACGCTTTCGTTCTACAACGCCGTAGCCAACGGCGGCCGGAAAGTGCGGCCGTATCTGGTGCGCGAAATCCGGCAGGCCGACCAGGTAGTGCAGCGTTTCGAGCCGGTAGTGCTGAACGAGAAAATCTGTTCCGCCGCCACTGCCGCCAAGCTGCGGCAGATGATGGAAGGCGTAGTGGCGAGCCGCCACGGCACCGGCAAAGCCGTACGCAGCCCTGATTATAAGGTGGCCGGCAAAACCGGCACCGCTTGGAAAATCATCAACGGTCGGTACGTCAAAAAGTACATCACGTCGTTCGTGGGCTATTTTCCTGCCGATAAGCCTAAGTATTCGTGCATCGTGCTGATCGATTCGCCGAGTGAGGGGCGCATTTACGGCGGCGATGTGGCCGCGCCCGTTTTCCGCGAGTTGGCCGATAAAGCCTTTGCCCTCGACCCGGCCCGCCAGTCGGAAATGCAGGGGCACACTCCCGATACCACCCGCCGCCCGCTGCTGCCCGTGGTGCGCGCCGGGCAACAGGAAGAGCTAGCTACCCTCTGCGAGCGCTTGGGTGTGCGGACGGCGCGCGCCGCCGCCGCCGTCAGCCCCGACGAATGGGTGAAGGCCAAAGCCGAGACCACCCGCACGATGGCCCGCGCTGTGCAGTGGCGTGAGAATACCATCCGCCCCGGGCGGGTACCCGATGTGGTGGGTTTGAGCTTGCGCGACGCACTCTTTCTGCTTGGTAATCAGGGGCTAAAAATCACCACTCAAGGTAACGGCCACGTAGCGGCGCAGTCGTTGGCGGCGGGTACGCGGGCGCCCGTGGGCACGCCGCTGCATCTGGTGTTGAGCGGCCCACTGCCGCTCGAATCGCTGTACGTAGCGCCCGCCCCGACGCTGATTGCCGCCGGGAAGGGCGTGAAGCCCGGCGCTACCGCCGCGCCCGCCCGTGGTCGGCGCGAGCCACACCCAGCGGATAAGTTGGTGGCGAAACCGAAAGTGAAGCCTGCCGCCGAGAAGAAAAAAAGCGAAAAGAAGCCGGAGGCAAAAAAAGCTGCTGTGAAGAAATCGAGCGAGAAAAAGGCTGGCGAGAAAAAAACTGCCGTCGCGAAAAAACCGCTAGTGAAGAAGCCCGTTGCCAAACCGACCAAGAATAAACCTGACCCCAAGCCTACGCGCTAAAATTGCCCGCGTGGGGCGGAGCCCCATGTGGGCGGTCGTAATTTGATTTAGTCCCTTGACGTTATCCATTCTCCTGCGCGAGCTCGATGTTCGCACCACGGTCGGCGCTCTCGATCAGAAAATCACCGGCCTTACGCTCGACTCGCGGCGGGCGGGGGCGGGCATCGTGTTTTTTGCCTTGCGCGGCACCCAGACGGATGGGCACCGTTTTATTGAACAAGTAGTGCAGGCGGGCGCAGCGGCCGTGGTCTGCGAAGTTGTGCCTGATTTTGGGCCCGCTGATTTGCCCGCCGATTTGGGAACGACCATCATCACGGTGCCCGATTCAGCGGCGGCCCTAGGGTGGGCGGCATCGGCGTTTTATGGGTATCCAAGTCAGCACCTTACGCTGATCGGCATCACCGGCACCAATGGCAAAACCACTTGCGCGACGTTGCTGCATCGGTTGTTTCGCGAGTTGGGCTATGGTGTGGGGCTGCTGAGTACGGTCGAAAATCGCTTGAACGACACCGTTATTCCCGCGACGCATACCACGCCCGACCCTATCGCCCTGAACGCACTGCTGCGGCAGATGGTGGATGGCGGCTGCGACTACGCGTTTATGGAGGTGTCGTCGCACGCCCAAAGCCAGCGCCGTACGGCGGGGCTGCACTTTGCGGGTGGCGTTTTCACGAACCTCACCCACGACCACCTCGATTACCACGGCTCTTTTGCGGCATACCGCGATGCCAAAAAATCGTTCTTCGACCAATTGCCGGAGCTGGCGTTTGCCCTCACCAACGCCGACGATAAGAATGGCGCCATCATGCTCCAGAACACCCGCGCCCGGCGGCTGCGCTACTCGATGCGCGGGCAAGGCGAGGTGCGCGGGCGACTGCTCGAAAACACGGTGCAGGGCCTGCACGTCGAGGTAAACGGTCAGCCGACGTGGTTTCAGCTGTTGGGCGAGTTCAATGCCTACAACTTACTGGCGGTGTACGGCGCGGCCACGGCGCTTGGGCAAGACCCTGAAACCGTGCTGACCGTATTGAGCGGCTTACCCACGGCGCCGGGTCGGTTCGAGCGCCAAACTTCGCCCGATGGGCTGCTGACGGGTATCGTCGATTATGCCCACACGCCCGACGCCCTCGAAAACGTGCTGACTACCATTCAGCACCTGCGCCGCCCCGAGCAGCGCCTGCTTACGGTGGTGGGCTGCGGCGGCAACCGCGACGCCGCTAAGCGCCCGCTGATGGGCGGTCTCGCGGCGCGCCTCTCCGACGTGGCCATCCTGACGGCCGACAACCCGCGCGATGAAGACCCGCTCGCCATTCTGCAACAGATGGAGGCCGGCCTCCGCACCCCCGCCGAACGCACCCGCACCCGCGTAGAGCCCGACCGCCGGGCCGCCATCCGGGCAGCCGTGGCAGCGGCCGAACCCGGCGACATCATCCTGGTGGCGGGCAAAGGCCACGAGTCGTATCAGGAAATCAAGGGGGTGCGCTACCCGTTCGATGACCGGCAGGAGTTAGCGGCCGCGCTCAGGTTGTAACGCCAGGCGGTACATCGGGCTTACTTTTTCTGCTTTTCCCCTATCAAGGGCTCCTCATTCAGAGGAGCCGCTTCTCGCTTTGCTGTACTATCTCTTCCGTTACCTGCACGACACGCTGCACATTCCTGGCACGGGCGTGTTTCAGTACATTTCCTTCCGCGCCGCGCTGGCGGTGCTTACCTCGCTGCTGATCGCGCAGGTATTCGGCGGGCGGCTCATCAATCGGCTGCGGATTATGCAAGTCGGGGAGAGTATCCGCGATTTGGGTTTGGCCGGGCAGATGGAGAAAAAGGGTACGCCCACGATGGGCGGCCTCATCATTCTGTTTGCCATTGTGGTGCCGGTGCTGCTGTATGCGCGGCTGCGTAATATTTATATCATCTTGCTGCTGGTCAGTACGGTGTGGCTGGGTCTGATCGGGTTTGTGGACGATTACATCAAGGTTTTTAAGAAAAACAAAGACGGTCTGGCGGGTAAGTTCAAGGTGATCGGGCAGATCGGGTTGGGCTTGATCGTGGGCTCGACGCTCTATTTTTCCAACGAAGTAGTCTTGCGCGAATACATTTTCGCGGACGGTTCGCGCTCGCTCGTAAACGCCTCGAAGCAGTGGGTGGAGATCAAGAGTATGGCCACGACAGTGCCGTTCGTCAAAAATCACTTCCTCGACTACTGCAATTTCTTCGGAACCTTCACCGGCGATTACTTCGGTAATCTGTCGTGCTATCTCTTCATCCCGTTCGTCATTCTGGTGGTTACGGCCGTGAGCAACGGCGCCAACATTACCGATGGTCTCGATGGGCTGGCGGCGGGCACTTCGGCCATTATCGGGGCGGTGCTGGGGGTATTCGCCTTCGTGAGCGGCAACGTTTTCCTCGCCGATTATTTCGACATCATGTACCTGCCCGATTCAGGCGAGCTGGTGGTGTTTTGCCTTGCGTTTGTGGGGGCGTGCGTGGGTTTTCTGTGGTACAACTCGTACCCGGCGCAGGTTTTTATGGGCGATACCGGCTCGCTCGCGCTCGGCGGGCTGATTGCGGTGCTGGCGTTTGCGCTCCGCAAAGAGCTGTTGATTCCAGTGTTGTGCGGCATTTTTCTGGTCGAAAACCTGTCGGTCATCGTGCAGGTCAGCTACTTCAAATACACGAAACGGAAGTACGGCGAAGGGCGGAGGATTCTGAAAATGAGCCCGTTGCACCATCATTTCCAAAAGGAAGGCTACCACGAATCGAAAATCGTCGCGCGGTTCTGGATCGTCGGGATTATGCTGGCGGTGCTGACGGTGGCGACGTTGAAGCTGCGGTAGATGGGTGGTTATGACTTACGTGCTGCTTGATTTTTAGGCAAGACGTACGCCCTTCACTAAAGACGTAATGCCTTCGGGGCCATCTTTAGGTCACGGCTACGCGTTTGGGTCACGGGTTTGGGGGTAGGTTATGGAGGTTTCAGTGTTAGGCATGGTACTTTTTAAATTCAGCATGGTACTTTCAGTGTTCAGCATGGTACTTTTTAAATTCAGCATGGTACTTTCAGTGTTCAGCATGGTACTTTTTAAATTCAACATGGTACTTTCAGTGTTCAGCGTGGTACTTTAAGGGTTCAGTCGGGTGGTTTCAGGAGTGGGAGAGGGGATTTGCGGGTTTGGATTGTCGGGCGGAACGGATAACCGTCCGCAGTACGTGGGTCTTACGGGCGCTCGGCGGCGCGAGCGGGCGGGCACAGGGGCCACGTCGCTACTTTTACGCTTATGGAGACATCTACGGAAAATCAGAAAAAACTCGTCGTGCTGGGCGGCGGCGAGAGTGGGGTAGGGGCGGCTCTGCTGGCCCAAGCGCGCGGTTACGCGGTGTTTCTCTCCGATAAGGGCGCGCTCAAGCCACCGCATCGCGCTACGCTGGAACGCGCGGGTATTGCCTTCGAGGAAGGCGGGCACACCGAAAGCCGCGTGCTGGCGGCCGATGAACTCATCAAAAGCCCCGGCATCCCGCCGACGGCGCCACTGCTGGTCGCGGCGCGCGCGAAAGGCATTCTAATCGATTCCGAAATCGGCTTTGGCGCGCGCTACACGGCGGCGCGGCTCATCGGCATCACCGGCACCAACGGCAAAACCACCACCACGCTCCTCACGCACCATTTGCTACGCGAGGCGGGCGTACGGGCGGCGCTGGCGGGCAACGTGGGGCAAAGTCTGGCGGCGCAGGTGGCGCGCGAGGATGCCGAACCGGTTGATTTCTACGTGGTGGAACTGTCGAGTTTTCAGCTCGAAGACACCGCCGAGCCGCTACCGCTCTTTGCCGGCGCGCTGCTCAACATCACCCCCGACCACCTCGACCGCTACAATTACGAGTTTGCCCGCTACGCCGCCGCTAAGCTGCGCATTGCCGAAGGGCTGCGCTGGGAAAATGCCCTCGTCTTCAACCTCGACGACCGGGGTATCCGCGAACACTTCCCTGAAGCGCTCTTCAACGGGACAAAATTGCCGTTCAGCCTGCGCCGCCCCAGTCTCACGCACCACCCGTGCGCGTGGCTCGACCCGGAAACCAACCGCGCGCATTTCAGCGTGCCCAACCTCGACCCGGACGCCGAGTTGCCGACCCGTACCGGCTCCATCAGCTTGGCGCAATCGCCGTTGCTGGGGCAGCACAACCAGCAGAATATTCTGGCGGCGTTGCTGCTGGCCGGGTTGGCCGGCGTAACCGACGAACACCTCGAAGCCGGCCTGGCGACGTTTGAAAACGCCGCTCACCGCTTGCAACCCGTGGGCGAAGTGGATGGCGTGCGCTACCTCAACGATTCCAAAGCGACCAACGTGGAAGCTGCGTGGTTTGCCCTCGACGGCATTCCGACCACCGCCGAACACCGCATCGTCTGGATTGCCGGCGGTACCGACAAAGGCAACGACTACGCGAGCCTGCTGCCGCTGGCCCGCCACAAAGTGCGCGCGCTGGTGTGCCTCGGCCTCGACAACGCCAAGCTTTGCACGGCCTTCGCCGAGACACTCGAAACCATCGTCGAAACCCGCACCATGGCCGATGCCGTCGCCCGCGCCCGCGCCTTGGCCCACCCCGGCGACGTGGTGCTGCTCTCGCCGTGTTGCGCCTCCTTCGACCTGTTTCAGAACTACGAAGACCGGGGCCGCCAGTTTGCGGCGGCTGTGGCTGGGCTGCAAGGTTCGGGCGCGCCGGATGGGCGGTAACTTTGGGGAGCAATCCGTATCTGCTGAAAGCCAAATTTCAAACGCACTACCGATGGGAGCCGCCTTACGCCTGTGGGATTTCCGCTCGGAAGCCGATTACTTGGCTGCCGAGCGCGCGGGTATTACGAAGCACGAGTATTATCAAGGAGAAGTGACGGCGATGGCAGGCGCTCGGCTGGTACACAACGACGTGCAGTCGGCCATTAATGCGGCGTTGCGCACTCGGCTGCGAGGGCGCGGCTGTAAAACGCTCGGTTCAGATATGCGGGTGCATATCCCAGTTCATGCATTTTATACATACCCAGATGTGGTGGTGTATTGCGGTAAAGCCGAATTGCTGCCGCAGGAGTTTGACACGCTTCTCAATCCGACATTACTCGTAGAAGTACTTTCGCCTAGCACGCGTGGGTATGATTTAGGCGAAAAATGGTTGCGTTACCGGGCCATAGCTTCTTTGGAACATTACCTTGTCGTGGACACAGAGAAGCCATTTGTCTTACTGTATTCGCGTTCGGAGCGCCCCAGCGAGTGGCTGCTCACGGAATTGTCCGACCTGACGGACGTGCTGCTGTTGCCCGCGCTCGGCGTTGAACTTCCTTTGCAGGAGATATACGAGGATGTCGAATTTTCCGCTCCGGGGCTTCGGCTTAGTTAAGTCAATTTTCACTAGTGGAACTCCTCAAAACCTGGCTCCGCCGCAACCTTCAGGGCGACCCCGTCCTGTGGGGCATCGTCATTCTGTTTTCGCTGATTTCGATAGCCGTCGTGTATTCGGCTACCGGCACGCTGGCGTACAAGCGGATGTCGGGCAACACCGAATATTTTCTGTTCAAGCACACGAGCCTGATTTTCGCGGGGTTGGTGTTTATGTGGTGGGCGCACCGGCTCAATTACCGCTATTACGCGCGCCTCTCGCTGTACGCGCTGCTGCTGAGCGTGCCGCTGCTGCTGTTTACGTTCGTCTACGGCTCGAAACTCAATGAAGCGTCGCGCTGGCTCACGATTCCGGTCATCAACCAAACGTTTCAGCCGAGCGATTTGGCGAAGCTCGCACTTATTTCGTACCTCGCCTCCATGCTCAGCCGGCGGCAGCACCTGCTCGACGACTGGCGCCAAACCCTCCTCCCGATCCTGCTCTGGACGGGCGCAATCTGCGGGCTCATTGCCCTCACCAATGCGTCTACGGCGTCGTTGCTGTTCCTGACGAGTCTGCTGCTGATGTTCATCGGGCGCGTCCCGATCCGGCATCTCGTGGCGATGGTGTGCATTGGCGCGGCACTCGGCAGCCTGGCGCTGGTGGTGGGGCAGCGCGGCAAAACGGTGGTCAGCCGCATCGAGCATTTTATGGACGAAGACCCCAAAAACACACCGTTCCAGCTTGAGCAGTCGTACATCGCCATTGCCACGGGCGGCGTGGTGGGCAAAGGGCCGGGCAATTCCGACCAGCGCAATTTTCTGCCGCACCCGTATTCCGACTTCATTTTCGCCATCATCATCGAAGAATACGGCTTCATCGGCGGCTGTTTCGTGCTGTTTCTATACCTCGCGTTTTTGTATCGAGGGCTGAAAACGGTGATGAACTCCCTCGGCGCGTTTGGCGGGCTGCTGAGTGCGGGCCTCTGCTTTTCGCTCGTGTTGCAGGCGATGGTGAATATGGGCGTCGCGGTGGGCCTCGGCCCGATTACCGGCCTACCCTTGCCGCTGCTGAGTATGGGCGGTACGAGCCTGATTTTTACGGGGATCGCCATCGGCATCATCCTGAGCGTGAGTCGAGGCGAGCCCGATGCGCCCAAGCTCGCCGATGCGGTGACGCCGGTGAGCTGAAGGCGCTTTGGGGCGGCGAACAGGATGTCCGCGCTAGGGGCTGAGCCAGGCCCCAAACCGGCGCGATGGCTCGGCCTACCTTTGTGCCGGTTGCTGCCGGTTGCTGCCGGTTGGTTGGCGTTTGCCAAGACGCGACCGTTTCACAGCACCTTACTCCGCTTCACCCCCCGAAACCCGCTCCCCCCATGCCCCGTCCAAAAATCGTCGCCGGAAACTGGAAAATGAACCTCGACCTCACCGCCGCGCAGGCGCTGACGTCGGAAATCGTGCAGATGCTCGCCGATGAAGCGGCTTCCGTGGCGGGGGTGCAGGTGGTGGTTTGTCCGCCGGCGCCGTTGCTGGTGCCCGTGGGGCGGTTGCTGGAAGGCCGCGCGGCGCTGGGGGCGCAAAACGCGCATCAGAAAGCAAGCGGCGCGTATACCGGCGAAGTGGCCGCCGGGCTGCTGAAATCGGTGGGCTGCGAATACGTGATTCTGGGGCACTCCGAGCGCCGCCAATACAACCACGAAACCGACGAGCTGCTCGCCGAAAAACTACAAGCGGCCTTCGCCGCCGGGCTGATTCCGATCTTCTGCATCGGTGAAACGCTGGAAGAGCGCGAATCGGAGAACACGTTCGCGGTACTCGAAAAACAGCTTAAGAACGGCCTTTTTGGCCTTTCCAACGAGCAGTTTGCGCAAGTGGTCGTAGCCTACGAGCCGGTGTGGGCCATCGGCACGGGCCGCACCGCTACCAGCGCGCAAGCCCAGGAAGTCCACGCCTTCATCCGCGAGCAGATTGCGCGGGCTTACGATGCTGCCCAAGCCGACGCCACGGCCATTCTGTACGGCGGATCGTGCAACGCGCAAAACGCGCGGGAGCTTTTCGGCCAACCCGACGTTGACGGCGGACTGATCGGCGGAGCGGCCCTCAAATCGCGCGATTTCGTGACGATTGTGCAGTCGTTTTAACTCTGCTGATTTAATACTCCGAATCTCAACATGCTGGCGCTGATTTCCCTGTTTAGTTGGCTGTGGGCGGCCCCGGTGCCACTGGTAGCGGCCGGCCCCACCGCGCGGCCCGCCGACGTAGAGTTTTGCCAGATTTTCGGGGCCGTGTACCTGGAGCGCGACCCTCGCCAGCGCGGTTTCTGCTCGTTTATCGCCTACGAGGAACCCGAAGAGGCTTTCGCCGACATCAACGTTTTTCAGGAGGATAACCGCCTATTCGCCGACCGCCAAGGGCTGTGGTACCTCGCCCCGAATCGGGCGTTTGCCGATTACGTGGTGTTTGTCTCGCCAACGCGCGGGCAGGCCGATTTCAGCATTCATTACACGCCGACGCGCGGGTTTGCAGGCTGCCGACGGTAGGGGCGGACGAATGCTAGGGTCATTTGGCGGTAGTGGGGGCGTCAGTACCCCCGTTTAATTGATGGGGGGGCCGCAAAAAATGAAAAAAAGGACTGAATTGACCACAAAAAAAAA
>JANPJM010000022.1:0-142791 GCA_031425525.1 Hymenobacteraceae bacterium
CCCGCCCCCCAACCCTTTCAGGCCTACCTCGGCACCTACGAGTACCAAAAACAGTACGGCGGCTCGCTCCAGCTACTGCCGAAGGACAGCCTACTGCTCGCCCTCATCGACGGCGCCGAATACCCCCTGCGCTACCTCAAACCCAATGTATTCCGCAATGGTAGCGGCGATACCATCCCGTTCCGGCGCGACGGCGCCGGGGTGGTCACGGGGTTTTCGGAACACGGCATTTTCTATAAGCGCACCAGCGCCACTACAGCCACGCCGCCTACGTCGGTATTTGCCCGGCTTGCGGCCGATGGCCGCCGCCCGCGCTACGAGTACGCCGCGCCGCGCCCGGTGCCCGCCGACGGGTTGGCCGTGGGCTCATTGGCCGACGCGGGCATCCACGCCGATGCCCACCTCGCGCCGATGGTCCAGGCGATCATCGACGAAACCTACCCCGGCGTAAACAGTGTGCTGATCTGGCACCACGGCAAGCTCGTGCTGGAAGAATATTTTTACGGCCGCACCCGGCAAGACCTCCAACAACTCCGCTCGGCGTCGAAGAGCTTCGTGTCGGCGCTGGTAGGCGCCGCCATCGACCGTAAACTTCTGCCCGACGAGCAAACGCGGGTGCTGCCCCATCTCCCCTATCCAGCTCTTCAGCACCCCGACCCCCGCAAGTCCGCCTGGACCGTGCAGGACTTCCTGACGATGCGCACCGGCCTCGACTGCAACGACAACGACGGCGGTGCCTCGGCGGGCAACGAAACGAACATGTACGGGCAGCCCGATTGGGTCAAGTTCGTCCTCGACCTACCCCTCACCAGCGCGCCCGGCGCCACGGGTTCGTACTGCTCGGGGGCGGTGGCCGTGCTGGGCCGCACCGTCGAGCGAGTGGCGAAACAGCCGCTGCCGGCCTTCGCCGAAACCGCGCTTTTCCGGCCCCTTGGCATCACCAACTATCAGTGGAACTACCGCCTCGACAGCACCAACCCCACGGTGGCGCAGCTATACATGGCCCCGCGCGATTTCCTCAAATTCGGCATTCTGTACGCCCAGCGCGGGCAGTGGGCGGGGCGGCAGGTGCTGTCGGCGGGGTGGGTGGCCCGGTCGTTGGGCAAATACAGTAAGCTCGGCAGCAAGCAGTACGGCTACTTCTGGTGGCACCAACGGTTCGAGGTGGGCGGCCAGGTGGTGGAGGCGCAGATGGCTACCGGCAACGGCGGCCAGAAGCTCTACCTGCTGCCCACCCTCGATGCGGTGGTGGTGTTCACGGGCAGCAACTACAACTCCGCGCGCGACACGCCCCCCAACGAGTTGATGCCGAAGTACGTGCTGCCGGCGCTGCTGACGGGCCGGAAGTAAGTTTCTCATTTGCCCGGCCTCCTCATTTGCCCGGCCTTTTGAGTCCGGGAAACAAGTCGCATCTCTTACCTCACCCGCCGCAGACTCAGGGCCAGTAATTCGCCCTTCGAATTGACCTCCAGCTTGCGGTACACGTGCCGGATGTGATTGCGCACCGTTTCGGGCGAGATGAAGAGTCGCTCCGCGATGAGTTTATAGTTGAGGCCGTCTTCGATGCCGCGCACGATCTCCAACTCGCGCGGGGTGAGTTTTTCGCCGCTGGCCGTCGCGGGCGCCGGCGCCGGCGTCTGCACCGCCCGAAACGAGGCAATGACGTGCCGCGCCACCGCCGGCGACATCGGCGACCCGCCCGCCGCCACCTGCAACAAATGCTCTTTCAGTTGCCCTAAGGGCGTATTTTTGAGCAAATAGCCCACCGCCCCCGCGCACAGCGCATCGAAAACGCGCTTGGCGTCGGCGTACACGCTCAACATCAGTACCTCCGCCGCCGGCAGCCGCGCCTTGATGAGCGGCAGCCCCTCGATACCCGACAGGCCGGGCAAGCCGATGTCGCACAGAATCAATTCCGGCGGTACGGCCACGGTTGGCAGACGCGCCAGAAACTCTTCGATTGACGCCGCCGTCAGCACGCACGCGAACTCGGGTTGGCCGCCAAAATACTCGCTTAAACCTTCCCGAATGGGAGCTTCGTCTTCGATGAGGGCAAGGGCGAGCGGCATAAGGTAAATGGTAGAAACGCGATGGACGATGGCTTAAGTACGGTGCCAAAAGTAAATAGCTCGCGTGAGGCTCGCCACTTTCTGACAGCCAATAACTGGTCTTGTAGCTGGAAGCTTGTAGCTTGTAGCTTGTAGCTTGTAGCTTCTGGCCAACTACTCCGCCTTCGCCCCCTGCTGAATCCAGGCGCCAATCAAATCGCGCTCTTCCTGGGTAATCCCCGTTTTATTGTTCTGCGGCATTGTCTTCGTAATCACCACGCGCTGCATAATCTTGTCTTTCAACCGAATGACATCCGCCGGCGAATCATACTTCACGCCGTTGGGGGCGGTTTTGAACACGTCGTCGGTGGGGTTCGAAGAATGACACTGCACGCATCGCGCCTGCACGATGCCGTACACCTGCTGCATACGCACGGGCGCGGCCGTAGCCGCTGTGGCGGGCGCGGCAGTGGGCGCCGTCACGAACGCCACGCCCAGCAGCACGGCCGCTGAAAGCGGTAACACCCAGCCGCTTTCCTGCTTTTTCTCGCGTAGGTTGAGCCAGTGTTTTACGCCCGCCGTGCCTACTGTAATGCCCAACAGCACCGCCCACGGGTAGCCGTGCCCGAAGGTGCTGGGGAAGTGGTTGCTCACCATCACGAACAAGACCGGCAGCGTGAAATAATTATTGTGGAGCGAGCGGGCGAGCGAGCGCTTGCCGTGCGCGGGGTCAACGGGACGGCCTTCGGTAGCCGCCTTCACCATCGCCTTCTGACCGGGAATGATGACGAAGTACACGTTCGCCACCATCAGCGTGCCGAGCATCGCGCCGAAGTGCAGGTACGCGGCCCGCGCGCTGAATACGTGGCAGTAGAAATACGCGAAACCCGTGAGAATCAGCAGCCCCACCGCCGCAAACCACAGCGGACGCTGCACGAGGGAAGTTTTGCAGAGCTGGTCGTACACCACCCACCCGACCGCCAGCGACCCCACCCCGATGCTCACCGCCGCCGTGGTGCTCAACGGTAGCACCTGCGGGTCGATGAGCATCCCGGCGGCGTTGAAATAATACACCACCACGAGCAGCGAAAAACCCGTGAGCCACGTGAAATAGGCTTCGTACTTAAACCAGTGCAGCTCGCGCGGAATGACCTTCGGCGCCACTTTGTACTTCTCCAGATAATAAAATCCGCCGCCGTGGACGGCCCAGAGATTGCCGGCCAGTTCGTCGCGCACGTCGTGCGTGCGGTTGAGGGCGTTTTCGAGGAACACGAAATAGAACGACGCGCCAATCCAGGCGATGCCGAAGGTGATGTGCATCAGCCGCACCACGATGTTGAGCCATTCCAATAGATGGCTTTCGAGCGCCGTCCCGCGAATGAAAAAGTAGCCCACGCCCAGCACGTAGCCCACGGTGAGTACCATCAGGCCATACGTCACGCCCTCGACCGAAAACCCCGTTTCGCCCAGCTCGCCGTGGTTAGGCAGCCGCGCCGCCAGGTAGCGCAACCCCCAGATGGCGCCCAGCAGCAGCGCCAGCGTAAGCAGTAAAACGAGCAGGGTCAGGGGTTGGAGCATACGGGGGCGCGGAGCAGCGGTAAGCAGCGGTAGGGCGCGTAAAGGTAAAATCCTGCGCGGCAGCGGACGCGGGGTAGCGGTTCGGCTGCGGATATCAAGAAGCAGTAGCGCGGACATTCTACTCGCCGCACCTCCGCGCGCAACCCAAGCCGCCGGTCGGCAGTAGGTGCTACCGGAAATCGTCTTCCGCTCCATAACCGCCCATTCCCTCATGACCAGCCACAAAATCAAAGCCTACGGCGCGACCAACTCCATCTTCAATGGCTTGAAAGAAATAGAAATCGAGCGCGCCGCGCCTAAAGCCGACGAGGTGCAGATCGATATCTTGTACTGCGGCGTATGCCACTCCGATGTGCATCAGGTCAAAAACGACTGGCACAATACGGTGTATCCGTGCGTGCCGGGCCACGAGATCGTGGGGCGCGTGAGCGGCGTAGGCAGCGCCGTGAGTAAGTACAAAACCGGCGACGTGGTGGGCGTGGGGTGTATGATCGACTCGTGCGGGCACTGTGCCTCGTGCCAGGAGCACGTGGAAAACTACTGCGAAGGGCCGGTGGGCTTCACCGCGACATACAACGGGCATATGAAGCCTGATGGCAGCGGTTTCAACACCTTCGGCGGGTACTCGACGAGCATCACGGTGAAGGAATCGTTCGTGCTGCGCATCCCGGAAGGGCTCGATATCAAGGCGGCGGCGCCAATTCTGTGCGCGGGCGTCACCACGTACTCGCCGCTGAAGCACTGGAAGGTGAAAGCCGGCGACCGCGTGGGCGTGGCCGGTCTGGGCGGCCTGGGGCACATGGGCGTGCAGATTGCCCGCGCGATGGGCGCCCACGTGACGGTGATCACGCAGACGGAAGAGAAGCGCGCCGACGCTAAAAAGCTCGGCGCCGACGAGGTGTTGATCTCGACCGATGCGCAGGCGATGAAAGACCACGAACTGACGTTCGACTTCATTCTGGTGACCATTCCGGATGCTTTTGACGTGAATGCGTACGTCACGCTCCTCAAGCGCGACGCGACCCTGGTAACGGTGGGTCTGCTGGCGCCTTATCAGAAGCCGACCAACAATATGGAAGTGGCGGTGCATCGGCGCTCGGTGGCCGGCTCGCTGATCGGGAGCATTGCGGAGACGCAGGAGGTGCTGGATTTCTGCGCCGAACACGGCATCGCGCCGGAGGTGGAGCTGATTCCGATGCAGGACATCAACAAGGCGTTCGACGCGATTATGGATAAGGAAGTGCGGTATCGGTACGTGATCGATATGGCGTCGTTGAAGGAGGCGGCGTAGGTCGGGCAATCGGTTAGCCGGAACGCCAAGGGCCTCGTCGGGTGAACCGGCGAGGTTCTTGGCGTTCCGGCAAGTCCAGCGAGATGCCCGGCGACGGTAGCGAGATGCACGGCGACGGCTGCGAGATACACGGCGACGGCTGCGAGATGCCCGCAGCGGCTGCGAGATGCACGGCGAGGGTGGCGAGATGCCCGCAGCGGCTGCGAGATGCGCCGCGACGGCTGCGTGATGCACGGCGGAAGCTGCGAGACGCCCACATTGGCTGCGAAATGCGCCGCGACGGCTGCGAGATGCGCGGCGACGGTTGCGAGACGTCCGCAGGGGCTGCGAGATGCACGGCGACGGTTGCGAGATGCGCCGCGCGACTGGCGAGGTGGGCCGCGACGCTGGCGAGATGCACCGTGAGGATGGCGAGCGGGTACTGCTGGGCACCCAGGGTAGATTTCTGCGAAATCAACCCTGGGCTGTGGGAAGGAACCCCGTTGGGGTTCTCCGCGCGTGGGTGATAGGGTTTAGCTTTGTTGGCTGGGTGCAGGTCTGGAGACCTGCTAATAGCCCGCACGGGGCTGGAGGCCCGCGCGAGGCAGATTCGCAAGAATATTTAATATGTAACGCGCATTCCACATGTCAAACCATCCTTTTGACTTCGCTATCAAGTATGATTTCGGCTGGAAGGTGAATGGGGTCTTCTGTGAAGGAAATGTTGAGACCTTCCTAGAATCGAAATTTGAGAACGGCATAGATGACAGCGAAGCAGAAAATTGCCCTTACTGTGGCAAACCATTCCAACACCGATATTTTGAGCGTGATGAGGATGTTTTGTTTGAAGAAGAGACTGGAATTGCCTTTTTTAAGTATATTTTTCAAACCTGTAGTTATTGCTCACACTGGGAGCTAACTGGTTTTGAAGGAGGTAGAGGATGCATGTATGATAGCCAGACGATAGTTGCTGCTGGCGTCAAAGCTAAATTCTCAACACAATTTCCGCACGGATGCAGTGAAGAATTAGCACAACACCTTCGCAGAAACCCAGAGCTATGGCATCGGTTATCGCCATTAAGAATGGAGACACTTGTTGCCGATATTTTCAGGTCAAATTTCTCTCACAGCGAAGTGCTGCACGTCGGTTCTCCGGGCGATAGAGGTGTCGATGTCGTCTTCATTGAAAGCTCAGGCGTAAAATGGCTTATCCAGGTAAAAAGGAGAGAAAACCCTAAAAAAGCAGAGAGTTTTAGTACACTACAGAGCATTTTAGGAACAATGGCTTTAACAGGCGAAAGAAATGGAATTATTGTCTCGACTTCCGATTCCTTCTCTTTTCAAGCACGTAGAGAAGTGGCAAATGCAAAAAGCCAAGGTTTTCTTGTTGAGCTTGTAGACAAGGGGAAGCTAAACAGAATGATAGAACCACTATTGCCCCGCACACCTTGGTTAAGCATTTTAGCTCATCCAGATTTAGTGAATTTGCGCAGAGAATTTAACACCCCTATTGAGGAAACAAGAGAACACAGGTTTTACCAGTTTTTGGATCCAAACCAACTCAGCCTTTTTTAATATATCCCACGCAAAGTGTCTACCTACGCCCTCCGCTCCTCACTCACCCTCACGCCTGCCGGCAAGTGCCCGGCGCTCATAGTCATCGGAAACGGCCGCATTCAGAACAAGCTATAACCAAAGCCGCCCCGACACGCGCGGAAAAGCGCGGGCCGGGGCGGCTTGAGAAGGAGGAGGTACGGCGGCGTTAGTTGACGTCGATGCTGCCCATGTCGGCGATGCGGTCGATGGGGACGGTGACGGAGCGGGTAACGTCTTGGTAGGGCGCGGGGGAGGCGAATTCGACGCGGTAGGTGCCGGCGGGCAGGCCGCGCAGCAGGAAGGCGCCGGTGGCGTCGGGGTAGGTGCTGAAGGTGTCGATGGGCGCCGTGGTGCGGATGGCCATGATGTTGGGGCGGGCGGCGGCGGGCGCGACGGTGCCCCGCAGGCCGCCGGCGACGGCCGTGTCGATGGTGCGGATGACGGGTTTGAGCTTGAATTTCTCGTTGCGGTTAGATCCGCCGTGGTCTTTGACGGATTTGGCGACGTCGAAATCGAGTAGCAGCTGGTAGGTGACGTTGGCCGTGAGGTCGGCGTTTATCTTGAGTTTGAGACCGCTTTCGCCGCCGCTAGGTACTTTTAAGGGGTACGTTTCGCCGTCGCGCGTGACGACGGTGTTGTCGGGGCCGAGAATGAGGCGCAGCTGGGAGATGCGGCCGGCGGGGAAGTCGGCGCTGGTGAGCAGGGCCGAGTTGCCGTTGACGAGACTCAGGAGGTTGTAGATGCCGGGGCGGACGAGCGTCATATCCTGCCAGCCGCTGGCGGTGTTGTCGTCGCTGACGTGGATCTGCACGTTGCGGACGTCGATGTTGACTTCGCGGAAATCGCCGGGGGAGTCGGTGAGGCGGACTTCCATTTTGGCCGGGCCGGTGGCGCTACCGGTTGTGGTATCGCTGTCTTTTTTGTTGCAGGCGGCCAGGCTGAGGGCGGTGGCGGCCAGCAGGGCGAGGATTGCGGGATTTTTCAAGAGAATGTGCATGGTGGTGCGCGAAGCAGGTTCGCTGGTGGGCGGCTTATACGCGCGCTGCGGGCCGGCGTTCTTTTTCGGTAAAGGCCAAACCGGTAGCTTTGGTGCGCCGGGCGACGTTTGTCCGGGCCTGCTACCTGCTATGCCTCGCTTCGCGCTCCGTTCTGCCCGCACCCTCACCCCCACCGGCGAACGCCCGGCCCTCGTCGTCATCGAAAACGGGCGTATTCTGGAGGTGCTGCCGCCTGATACGGCCGTAAGCTGCCCGGTGACGGAACTAGGCGAAACCGCCCTCCTCCCCGGCTTGATCGACCCGCACGTACACCTCAACGAGCCGGGGCGGACGCACTGGGAAGGCTTCGATACGGGCACCCGCGCGGTGCTGGCCGGCGGGCTGACGATGCTGGAGAAGTTATGAGGGAGCAGCGGAATGAAATACGTGTCCGTTCGCCGGCGGCTCGGGTACCCGGAGACCCGAGGTAGCCTCCGCCCCGGCAACCCCGGGCTAATCTATAGAACCCCGGTGGGGTTCGTTGGACAGGGATGAGCGGGGGGCGCTTTGCTGACTGGGGGGGGGAGGCCGGGAACTTGCTGATAGCCCGTACAGTGCTGCAACCCCGCGCAAAGGGGGATGCATAAAACCGGGGCGGGCCGGCATACGTCGCGTCTGCCCCTTTCGTGTCATTGCGCGGCGTAGGGGCGCGCCGGTACTTTTGACCGATGCAACACCCGCTTCCGCTGGCCATCATCGAAGACCAAGCGCCCATCCGCGAAATGCTGCACCAGTACCTGGGCGCGCAGCCCGAGTTCGAGTGCGTGCTGACGGTGGGGTCGATGGAGGACTTCTTCCGAAAGCTGCCGACGCTGGGGACGCGGCCGGGGCTGGTGCTGTCGGACATTGGCCTGCCGGGACGTTCGGGCATCGAGGGGCTGCCGCTGATTCTGGCGCAACTGCCCGAGGCGCAGGTGCTGATGTTGAGCGTGTACACCGACGCGCCGCGCGTGTTCGAGGCCATCTGCGCCGGGGCGGTGGGCTACCTGGTGAAGAACACGCCGCTGCCCAGCATCAAAGCCCACCTGCTGGAGGTGGCGGCCGGCGGCTCGCCGATGTCGCCGGCGGTGGCGCGGCACGTATTGCAGGCGTTTCGGCGGCTGCCGCCGGTGGCGGTGGCGGCCACGGCCGCCGCCCGCCTCACCCCCCGCGAGCAGGAAGTGGTAACGGCCGTGGAGGAGGGCCTGAGCTACAAGCTCATCGCCGACGCCTTCGGCATCAGCCTCGATACGGTGAAGAACCACCTGCGGGCGGTGTACCGCAAGCTCCAGATCAACTCGAAGGGCGAGCTGCTGGCGCTGGCGCTGAAGCGGCGCGGGTAGGAGGCGAGCGCGGGGGCGTATGACGCTTTCGTGTCATTGTGGGGCGCGACGGGGTGGCCGTGCTTTGTGGGGAACAAAATCGCCCACTCTTCCGCCACTTTCCTAAGTCCCCTTCCTGATGAGAAACCGCTTCTCCCTGCCGCGCCTGGCGCTGCTGCTGACGTTGTTGCTGCCCGCCTCCCTAGGCGCCCTGGCCCAATCCGGGGTGGGCATCGGCACCACCGCCCCCGACGCCTCGGCCGCGCTCGACATCGTGAGCAGCACCAAAGGCGCGCTGCTGCCCCGCGTGGTGGCGGCGTCGGCCCTAACTACGCCGGCCACGGGGTTGCTGGTGTTTCAGACCGGCACGCCGGCCGGCTTCTACTACAACGCCGGTACGCCCGCCGTACCCAACTGGCAGCAGATCGCGACGGCGGCGGGCGCGGCCGTCACGGCCTCCAACGGCCTGACCAAGACGGGCCAGAACGTGGCCCTGGGCGGCACCCTAACCACGCCCACTACCATCACGCAGGCCGGCAATACCCTGGCCCTGACCGGCGGCAACGTGGGCATCGGCACCGGTGCGCCCCAAACGACGCTCGACGTGAGCGGCGACTTTCGCGTCAGCACCGGCACGGTGAACAGCACCCTGGGCACCACCGGCACGGGCAACGTGACGATCGGCAACGCCGCCCTGGGGCAGTCGTTCACGCTGCCCGTGGCGGCCAGCCTCACCAGCGTCCGACTCGTGAGCGCGAGCGGCGCCTTCAGCGCGAGCTTCCAGATTCATAGCGGCAGCGGCAACGGCGGCGCCACCCAACTCCCCGCGCCGCAGTCCATCACCTTCGCGGGCGCAGGCAGCCAGACCGTGGTGCTGGCCACGCCGCTGGCCCTGACCGCCGGCACCTACACGCTGGTGGTGAACACGGGCGGCAACCAACTGCGCTACTTTAACTCCGACAACTACGTGGGCGGCGGCCTCTACACGGGAGCAGCCGTATTTGGCGGCAGCCCCGACCTGGACTTCGCCATCGCCTACACCAGCGGCAGCGCCACCAGCGCCCTGGCCGTGAACGCGGGCGGCAACGTCGGCATCGGTACCACCGGCACGCCCACCCAACGGCTCGACGTGAACGGCAACGTGCGCGTACGCAGCCTGAGCGGCACGGGCTCGCGCCTGCCCGTGGTGCTGCCCGATGGCACCCTGAGCGTGAACGCGCCGGTGTACGGCACCCCGGCCACGGCGTCGGCCTTCCCCACGGCCGCTACCGGCTCCGTAGCCGTAGCCGTAGGCGGCAGCCCCAGCAGCGTGGCCGTGAGCGGCACCACGGCCTACGTGGCGGACTTCGGCAGCAACACATTGCGGGTCTTCAACGTGGCCACGCCGAGCGCCCCGGTGCTGCTCGGTTCCGTCGCCACGGCTAACTTTCCCAGCAGCGTGGCGGTGAGCGGCACCACGGCCTACGTGGTGCAGGGCATCGGCACGTTGCAGGTCTTCAACGTGGCCACGCCCAGCGCCCCGGTGCTGCTCGGTTCCATCGCCACGGACAACAGTCCCGTCAGCGTGGCGGTGAACGGCACCACGGCCTACGTGGTGCACCAGGGCAGAGTCACTTTGCTGGTCTTCAACGTGGCCACGCCCAGCGCCCCGGTGCTGGTCGGCTCCGTCGCCACGGGCGGCACTCCCGCCCTCGTGGCGGTGAGCGGCACCACGGCCTACGTGGCGAACTTAGGCAGCGGTACGTTGCAGGTCTTCAACGTGGCCACGCCCAGCGCTCCGGTGCTGCTCGGCCAAGTGGCCACGGGCGGCAGCCCCCGCAGCGTGGCGGTGAGCGGCACCACAGCCTACGTGGCGAACTTTGGCAGCAACACGTTACAGGTCTTCAACGTGGCCGCGCCCAGCGCCCCGGTGCTGCTCGGTTCCGTAGCTGCGGGTGGCAACCCCATCAGCGTGGCGGTGAGCGGCACCACGGCCTACGTGACGAACTACAACAGCAATACATTGCAGGTCTTCAACGTGGCCACGCCCGGCGCCCCGGTATCGCTCGGTACCGTCGCCACGGGCAGCAATCCCATCCGGCTGGCGGTGAGCGGCACGACGGCCTACGTGGTAAACCAAAGCAGCAACACGTTGCAGGTGTTCGACTTTCCCGGCCCGCCGCGCACGGTGGCCGTAAACGCCGATGGTACCTTTGCTTCGGTCGCTTCGCCCACGCTGAGCGTAAGCGGGCAGAACTTGAGCATCACGGGCGGCAACACCGTGGCCCTGCCCGCCAACACCGGCCCGGCTGGAGCCACCGGGGCCACCGGCCCGCAAGGCCTGGCCGGTGCCACGGGCGCTGCCGGTGCCACAGGCGCGGCCGGGCCCGTGGGGGCCACGGGCGCGCAGGGCGCCACCGGCGCTCAGGGACCTATCGGCAACACCGGCCCGCAAGGCTCGGCCGGTGCCACGGGCGCGGCCGGGATCACCGGCGCTCAGGGACCTATCGGCAACACCGGCGCGCAGGGCGTGGCCGGCCCGGCTGGCCCTATTGGCGCAACCGGTCCAGCAGGTGCAACGGGCGCGACGGGTGCTATTGGTCTGCAAGGCCCGCAGGGTGTGGCAGGCGCTACCGGCGCCACGGGTTCACAAGGCCCCATCGGCAACACCGGGGCCACCGGCCCGGCAGGGGCTACGGGGGCCACCGGCGTTACCGGCCCGCAGGGGGTGGCAGGGCCTACCGGCACTACGGGTGCCACCGGCCCGCAAGGCGTGGCCGGCGCGACGGGGGCCACTGGCGCTACCGGGCCTACCGGGGCCACCGGCCCGGCCGGATCGAACGCCACCGTAACAGCCTCCAACGGCGTGAGCGTGGCCGGCGGCAACGTGAAGCTGGGCGGCGCGGCCCTGACCGCCGCTACCGAGGTGCCGCTGGGAGGTTTTAACCTAAGCTTTTCGGGTGCCGGGCGCGTGGGCATCGGCACCACCAACCCCGCCGCGTCCCTCGACGTGGTGGGCAGCACCGTCGTCAGCGCCAACGTGCGGGTAGATGGGGCCGACGGCAACACCGGCTCCACGACCAACGGCCTGCGCTTCGGCGGCAGCGGCAGCGGCGAGGCCATCGGCAGCAAGCGCAATGCTGGCGGCAACCAATACGGCCTGGACTTCTACACCGGCTTTGCCAACCGCCTCGCTATCACCGGCGGCGGCAACGTGGGCATCGGCACCAGCACCCCCAGCCAGGCGCTGGAAGTCAACGGCAATGTGCTTATTCCCTTCGCCAGTGACTATCTCTTGGGCAGCACCAACCACGGCCTGGGCCGCTACGGGACCGGCAAGCTCTGGAACGGCCTCGACGTGAACGGCCCGGCCCTCTACGGCTTCGGCGGCGGGGTGCTGGGCACCAACCAGAGCGGCACCCGCACCACGGCGCTGTACTGGAACAGCAGCGGCAACGTGGGCATCGGCACTACCGCCCCCAACGCCGCTGCCTTGCTCGACGTGAGCAGCACCAGCAAGGGCCTGCTGCCGCCGCGGATGACCACTGCCCAGCGCGATGCCATCAACCCTGGCGCCACGGCGGCGGGCCTGCTCATCTACAACCTCGACACCAAAGCCAGCAACCAGTGGAACGGCACGGCCTGGGAGGTGACGACGGCCGCCGCATCGGGCACAATTCCGGCCGGTAGCCCCGTCACGTTCAGCTACACCGGCGGGACGCAGACCTACACCGTGCCGGCCGGCGTGACCAGCATTCAGGTGACGGCCACCGGCGGCGGAGGCGGCGGCAGCCTCGCCGGAGCCAACGCGGGGGTCGGGGCCGTGGTGTCGGCCCTGGTGCCGGTGATACCGGGCGAGGTGCTGACCATCGTGGTGGGCGGCCGGGGCAGCAATGCGCGCGGTGCCGGAGGCTACAACGGTGGCGGTAGCACCCCCACCGCGTTCACCGACGACGGCGGCGGCGGCGGCGGCGGGGCCACCGACCTGCGCCGCAACCCCATCTTCGGAACCACCGACGACTACCTAAGCAGCCGTAATGCCTTGCTGGTGGCGGCCGGTGGCGGTGGGGCCGGCCTGAACACCGGCGCGGGCGGCGCGGGCGGCACCGTGAACGGCGGCGATGGCGGCACCAACGGCGCGGCCCTCGCGGCCGGCGGACGTGGTGCCACGCAGGCGGGGGCCGGCATCGCAGTGTACAACTTTGGCAGCAATGGCAATGGCAGCAACGGCACCGGCGGCGGCACCGGCACCAGCGGCGGCACCGGCGCTGGCATCTTAGGCGGCGGGGGCGGCGGCTACTATGGCGGGAGTGCCGGCACTTCAAGCCCGCCGTCATTTCAACCCAGAGAGGCCGGCGGCGGCGGCGGCTCGTCGTGGGCCACCGCCGGGGCCGGCGGCGTGACCTACACCACAGCCGGCTCGTCCACCAACGGTACGCTTGTCATCACGACCCAGGCCGGCACCAGCCTGCCCGCCCCGGCCCTGAGCGCGGCCAATTTCACGGGCGTGATTAAGAACCAGACCAACCAGCAAGCCCTGGCCAACTTCAACATCGACGGAGCGGGCACCGTGGGCGGCAACTTCCTGGCCGGCGGCAACGTGGGCATCGGCACCACTGCCCCGCGCGGCAAGCTTGACGTGGCCGGCGGCGGCGACATCTACCTCGTGGGCGACCCCAACAACGGCGGCACCCAGAGCAACTTCCTCACCGGCCACGTGTGGCTGGCTCCCTTCGGCGGCACCAGCGGCCTGGCCTACATCCAGGCGCGGGTGCCCGGCCCCACGCTCAGCACCAACGTGGGCCTGCGCTTCCGCACCACCAGCGCGGGGACGCTGCTCGAAGCCCTCACCCTGAACGCCAATGGCACGGCCACCTTCGGCTACGCCGCCACCGGCCCGGCTTTCACCCAAACTTCTGATGCCCGCTTCAAGCAGAACGTGCGCCCCCTGACCGGGGCGCTGGCCGCCGTGCTGGCCCTGCGCGGGGTGCGCTACGAGTGGAACGCGCTGGGCGTGCAGCACGGCGGCACGGCCGGCGCGGGCCAAGTGGGCGTTATCGCTCAAGAGTTGGAAGTGCTTTACCCCGAGCTGGTACTGACCGATGCCCAGGGCTACAAGAGCGTGAACTATGCCCAGCTCACGCCCGTGCTGCTGGAGGCCATCAAGGAGCTGGCCGCCCGCAACGCCGCCCTTGAAGCCCGCGCCACTACGGCCGAGGCCCGCGCGGCCCGGGCCGATACCGATCACGCCAGCCTGCTCACGCTGCAAGCCCAGATGGCGCGCTTGCTCGGCACCGACTCGCAGGCCCGGAAGTAGGCCGCCCGGCGGCCCCCACGAAACCGAACCATCCGGCCTCCGTCGGATACTGGCAAAAGCCGGGCGCGCCGCGTCCGGCTTTTTGTTTGTTCCGCCTTCCGTCCATCCCCGTTTCAGCCCCACCCGGCGCAGACCGCCAGCCGCGCGGTCGCCGAAACGCAGCCAACTGGCTACCTTAGAACTGATTTTTGGTCGATGGATTGCCGGACCCACCCGTAGTAACGCCTATTGGCGTCCTCGCACTGGGCCAGCCCGGTCCCGGACGCTACGATCACGCCCCTCGAAGTTGAATCCGTGCCCGGCACCGCGACGACCCGCAAATACATAGCCGCCTCCTAATAGTAACCCGTGTGCATAGCGCCCCCTCCACTTGAGGCGGACGTTTTTTAGTCGGTTGCTTTTCCCGCAACTTTAAGTATTTGATGACCTTTTTTCGGAAACTACTCGCGCTGGCCGGGCTGGTGGCGCTGGCCGCGCTGTCCTTGGCCGCCCGCGCCCAGGAGCTGGCCCCCTGGCCCGCCGGGGCCATACCGCGCACCCTGCCCGACAGCATCCGGTACTGGCAAACCGAGGGCGTACGGCACGTCGATACCCCCCTCGGTCTTCGGGCCGACGAGACCGCCCTGCGCCTGGCCCAGCGCCTGCGCGACCCGCGCACGCTCAGTATCTGTTGGCGGCAGCTCGGCGACCGCTACCCCAACTACGACCCCGCCGCCCGCCGCTGCTACGAAGCCGCGCTGGCCGCCGCCCGGCCGATAAGCTGGCACGAAGGCATCGGCGATGCGCTGATGGCCCTAGGCATGGTGGCCTACGACAACAACGACCACCGTCGGTCGCTGCGCGACTACGATCAGGCCGCCCAGCACTACGCGCTGGTACCGGCCACGGCGGCCAGCCGCGCCGAACGCCTGCGCAATCTGCTGCTGCTACGGGCCAACCAGATAAACTCCCACCAGGCGCTGCTGGACGCCCCGATGGTGGCCCGCCTGGGCCGGCAGGCGCTGGCGCTCTACCGGCAGGCGCTGGCCTCGGCCCCTACCCCGGCCTGGCGCATCGCGTTTGCCGAGCGCAACGCCACGGTAACGGGCAACATCCTGACGATATTGAGTGACCATTACCTGGAGCGGCGCCAATACGATTCGGCCCGCTACTGCGCCGAGTGGGGCCTGCGCCTGCGCCCCGACTCCGAAACCGTGGTGGCCCTTTACCTCGATCTGGCCGACCTGGAGCTGCGCCTGGGGCGCCCGCTGGCCGCCCAAGTCCACGTGCAACCCGCCGTGCGGCTGGCCCGCGCCGACGGCCACCTCGTGATGCTGCGCGAAGCGCTCTTTCTGCAAGCCAACATTCTGGCCGCCCTGGGCCGCCCCGCCGCTTACGACTCTTTGCAGGCTTACGTGGCCTACAACGAACACCTCACCGACCAAAGCCGGCTGGAGGCCGCCGCCCAAGCGCAGGCCCGCTTCGACAGCCGCGAGCAGCAGGCGCAGATCCGCGCCCTGCAACAGGACCGCCGCCTCGCCGCCCAAACCCAGGAGCTGACCCGCCTCCTGGCGCGCCAACAGGTGGCCGGCGTGAGCGCGGCGGCCACGCTGCTGCTGCTGGGCGGCGGGTTGCTCTTTGTCCGCTACCGTCGCCGCCAGGCCGCCGCCCGCGCTGCCGCCAACACGGCTCTACGCACCCGGCTGGCCGCCGACCTGCACGACGACGTCGGCAACCTGCTCACCCAGGTCGGCATGCACAGCAGCCTGCTGCGCGAAACGCCCCACACCCCCGCTCAGACCCTGGCCCGCCTCGATGCGCTGGCGGCCGTCTCGCGCCAAGCCGCTCAGCAGATGAGCGACGTGGTGTGGGGCTTGGGCACCGAGCACCGCAGCCTCCACCAGCTCCTTGACCGCATGCGCGACCACGCCCAGGAAGTGCTGCCCCCCGCCGGCCTCGACGTAGCGTTCCGCGTGCCCCCCGACCTGCCCGACCCCGAGCTGGCCCCCGCCCTGCTCCATAACGTGTACCTCATCTTCAAGGAGAGCCTGCACAACGTGGTGAAGCACGCGCAGGCCACCACCATCACGGTGAAACTCACTGCCGCCGCCACCGGCCTCGTCCTCACCGTAACCGACAACGGGCGCGGCCACGACGGCCAGCCCCGCCCCGGCGGCCACGGCCTGACCAACATGCAGGCCCGCGCTCAGGCCGTGGGCGGCACCGTGCGCTACGAGCCCCGACCGGCGGGCTTCGCGGTGGTGGCGGTGGTGCCGCTACCATAAGCGCCCTGCGCGGTACGTCGCGCCATTTGGTCACGCGTATGCCCCGGTTGCCCGCGTCGCCTGTACCACCTTTGCGGTATGTTCGCCCTCCGCTCCGCTCGCACCCTCACCCCCACCGGCGAGCGCCCCGCCCTCGTCGTCATCGAAAACGGTAAAATCCGCGAGGTGCTGCCGCCGGATGCCGCCCTGGATTGCCCCGTGACCGACCTCGGCGCGCTGGCCCTCCTACCCGGCCTAATCGACCCGCACGTCCACCTTAATGAGCCGGGGCGGACGCACTGGGAAGGCTTTGATACGGGCACCCGCGCGGCGCTGGCGGGCGGGCTGACGATGCTGGTGGATATGCCGCTGAACTCGTCGCCGGTGACGACTTCGGTAGCGAATTTTCGGGAGAAGTTGGCGGCGGCTGGGTGCGGCTACCTGCACACCAACGTGGGGTTTTGGGGCGGCGTGGTGCCGGGTAATCTGGCCGACATCGAGCCGCTGATTGCGGCGGGGGTGCTGGGGTTCAAAGCGTTTCTGACGCACTCGGGGATCGATGATTTCCCGAACGCGACGGAGGCCGACTTGCGGGCCGTGATGCCGGTGCTGGCACGGCACGGGCTGCCGTTGCTGGTGCATTGCGAGCTTTCGGAGGACAATGCGGCGCATTGGGCGCGCGCCGACGTGCGCTCCTACCAACGCTACCTCGCCTCGCGCCCCAAACGCTGGGAAGACGACGCCATCGCGCTGATGATCCGGCTGTGCCGCGAGACGGGCTGCCGCACGCACATCGTGCATTTGTCGTCGGCGGATTCGCTGCCGCAGATTGCCGCTGCGAAGGCCGAAGGGTTGCCGCTGACGGTGGAAACCGGCCAGCATTACCTGTTTTTCAGCGCCGAAGAAATTCCGGATGGTGCCACGCAATACAAATGCGCGCCGCCGATTCGCGAAGCTGCAAACCGCGAACGGCTGTGGGAAGGATTGCGCACCGGGTTGATCGATTTTGTGGCGACCGACCACTCGCCCGCACCGCCCGACCTCAAGCAGCTTACGAGCGGCGATTTCCGCACGGCGTGGGGCGGCATCGCCTCCCTCCAACTCGCCTTGCCGGTGCTGTGGACGGCCGCCCAAGCGCGCGGTTTCGGCCTGCCCGATGTCGTGCGCTGGCTGAGCGAAAACCCCTCAAAACTGGCTGGGCTGGCGCACCGCAAAGGCCAAATCGAGAGAGGCTACGACGCCGACTTGGTGGTCTTCGACCCGGAAGTGGTGTTTACCGTCGATGCGGCAGCGCTCTTCCACCGGCACCCCGTTTCGCCGTACCACGGCCGCGAGTTGCGCGGGGTAGTAGAACGTACGTGGCTGGGCGGCGTGGCAGCGTGGCAACGGACGAATTTCATCAATCTGAATCAGGGTAAACCACTTTTACGCTAACCTTAAGACTCCCCTCCCCGGACGGGGAGGGGTGGCCTCCTTCGTTCCTCAGGATAAACTCCGAGCCGGGGTGCGGCGACCACGGTAGACGGGGATAGCTTGGGCAGAAGCCGAAAGCGGCGGATAAATCCTGTAAATCCTGAAACTGTCGCGCGTGCGCCCTCTGCGCGCAATCGCCCCACCCCATCTGGCCTGCGGCCAGCCACCCCGCCCCCGCCGGGGCGGGGAGTCCGTACTTTGCGAGAATGAATTCTTACCCCGACCGCGCCGCGCGCATCCTCACCCGCATCGACCACCTTGCCACCATCAGCGAAACCGCCACGGGCATCACGCGCACCTTCGGCACGCCCGCTTTCTTAGCAGGTCGCGAGTTGGTGCAGGGCTGGATGCAGGCCGCCGGCCTCGCCACCCGCCTCGATGCCATCGGCAACCTGCGCGGGCGGCGCGTGAGCCCTATGCCCGGCGCCAAAACCTTCGTCATCGGCTCGCACATCGATACCGTAGTGAACGCCGGCCGCCACGACGGCCCGCTCGGCGTGCTGCTGGGGCTCGATGTACTCGAAAATCTGGGTCAGGAAACGCTGCCTTTTCATCTGGAATTGATTGCGTTCAGCGACGAGGAAGGCGTGAGGTTTCATACCACATACTTGGGCAGCAAGGTAGTAGCGGGCGCCTTCGACACAAATCTGCTGACCAAAGCCGACGCCACCGGCGTCACGCTCGCGCAGGCGCTGGCCGAAATGGACGCTACAGTAAGCAGTCGGCACCTCGCCGCCATCGACTACCACCTCGCCGCCGACGCCATTGCGCCGGCCGATTTCCTCGGCTATTTCGAGGCGCACATCGAGCAGGGGCCGGTGCTGTGGGGGCGCCAGATTCCGGTGGCCGTCGTGACGGCCATTGCCGGGCAGCGCCGTTGCGAGCTGACGTTTCGCGGGATGGCCGGCCACGCCGGCACCGTGCCGATGCCGATGCGGCAGGATGCGCTGGCCGCCGCCGCCGAGTTTGTGCTGGCGGCCGAAGCGATGGCCCGCGCCGACGCTCACGGCCTCGTCGCGACGGTCGGGAAACTGACCGTGAACGGCGCGGCCTCCAACGTCATCCCCGGCGAAGTGCGCTGCACCCTCGACCTGCGCGCGGCCGACGAAAACCACCTCGCCGCCGCCCACGACGGCCTGCGCATAACGGCCGAAAAATTGGCCGCCGCGCGCGGCATCGCCCTCACCTGGACGCCCGTGCAGACCGGTGCGCCCGTGACCTGCGACCCCGAACTGACCGACCTGCTCGGGCACGCCATCCGCGACGCGGGCCACGAAACGGTGGCGCTCGTCAGCGGCGCCGGGCACGACGCGGTGCCCATCGCGGCGGTGGCTCCGGTGGCGATGCTGTTTATTCGTTGTTTCAAAGGCATCAGCCATAACCCGCTCGAAGCTGTGGAAGCGTCCGATGTGGCCGCCGCACTCGACGTAACCGATCGGTTTTTTGCGCATCTCGCTACGCGCCACGCCATTACGTATTGATTTATGGTCAACTCGATTCATTCCGCCCTCACGCGCTCGGTTACGCGGGCCAATCACGCGATCATTTCGCCTGATGGGCACATCAATTCCAACGTGCCCGGCTGGACGGGCTGCACCGTCAATGTGATCATTAACGAGCAGATGGGCGCGCGGCTGTGCCAGATGCTGGTGACGCTGACCGCGGACGGCCGCTTGAAAGGGCGCACCGAGCGGGCGCAGATTTTTTTCTACGTGGTGAAGGGAAGCTGTGAGGCGGGCGTGTATGGCCCCGCTGCATCAACTGAACTCACGCCTGATGACGATTGGCAAGGTGACGAAACAGAACCTGTTGGTGGAAATGAGCGCCAATGGTTGAGCCGTACGCTTCTGGAAGGACGATTTCTGTACGTGCCGATCGGGCAGCACTACAAAATCATCAGCCGAGAGCCGGGAACCCAAATCCTCACGTTCCATAAGGTGTACGAGCCGCTGGCGGGGCACGAAACGCCCGACGTAGCGTGGGGCGAACGTGAGATGGACCCCGATAAATTACCACCACATTACATGGAAGACCCGGCGCTCCACATTCAGGAGTTGCTGCCGAACGTGCCGGCCTTCGATATGGCGGTCAATATCTTCACCTACGACCGGGGCGGGCACCTGCCGATGGTCGAGACGCACGTCATGGAACACGGGCTGCTGTATTTGCAGGGCCAGGCCATTTATATGCTCGACGGCAATTGGTACCCCGTGAAAGCCGGCGATGCCATCTGGATGGCGCCCTACTGCCAGCAATGGGCCACCGCGATGGGCGCCGAGCCATCAGTGTACATCTACTACAAGAACGTAAACCGCTTTCCGACCATCGTGTAATTTTTAGCGCAGAGTCACACGGAGTTTCACAGAGTTCTGCTCCCGAAAAAACTCTGTGAAACTCTGTGAAACTCCGTGCTAAAAAATGACGCTACAAGAACTCAACGCCCTTTCTACCCGCGCCGAAGCCCTCCAAAAATGCTGCGGTGCCACCAACTGGGTGGCCGCACTCAACGCCCGCTTCCCCTTCGCAACTACCGCCGACCTCTACCAGCAAGCCGATGAAATCTGGCACGCGTTGGCCGAAACCGATTGGCGCGAAGCCTTCACGCACCACCCCAAAATCGGCGATGTGACGGCCTTGAAAGAGAAATTCGCCAGCACCGCGCAGTGGGCCGAAGGCGAGCAGGGCGCGGTGAAACAGGCATCGGCGGACGTGTTGGAGGCTTTGGCGGCCGGTAACGCGGCCTACGAAGCCAAATTCGGCTACATCTTCATCGTGTGCGCCACGGGCAAATCGGCCGCTGAAATGCTGGCGCTGCTGCAAACACGCCTACCGAACCAAGCGGATGAGGAGTTGAAAATCGCGATGGGCGAGCAAGCCAAAATCACCCGTTTGCGGCTGGAAAAGCTGCTGACCTGAACGCATTAAGCAAGCACGGTCTCGATGGTACAACGTGCCAGTGGTACAACCTGACGATGTACCACTGGCACGTTGTACCACCGCTTCTTCTTTACACAAATGCCGGCCACATGAGCCAAATCACGACCCACATCCTCGACACCACGCGCGGCAAACCGGCGGCGGGCGTCACGATTGCCCTTTCGAGCCAAACCGCCGACGGCTGGCGCGAAATCGGGCGCGGCCAGACCGACGCCGACGGGCGCCTCAAAAACCTGTTGCCCACCCCCGAACCCTTGCCCCTGGGCATCTACAAGCTCACGTTCTTTACCGGCGAATACGCGGCGCGCCTCGACACGAAGACATTTTATCCGCTGGTCGAAATCTGTTTCGACCTCGCCACCGCCGAGCATTACCACGTGCCGCTGCTGCTCAATCCGTTTGGGTACGCCACGTATCGCGGCTCGTGAATACGAGGGGGTTGAGGGTGCAAGGGTTAGAGTTATCTCTAGTTTACTTTCCACCCTCCCACCCTCCCACCTTCAACCCCTCAACCCCCTCCCAAAATGACCAGCCTCCCCACCGCCGACCAGCAAGCCCTCCTCGACCAGCTCGGCACCGCTAACCGCCGGTTTCAGCAGACCTACCCCGGCGACCGCCCCGACCGCCAGCCGGTGCATACCGTGTACGGCGGCGCCAACCTGTTCAAGGCCGATACCTGCCGCCGGATGGGCGAAATTGCGTTGAACAACCTGCGGACTTACGCGCCCACGTTCGTGGATTTAGCGCGCGTGCTGGGCTTCACCGGGCACGAGCAACTCCCCGTGCTGGCCAAAGACATTGCGGCCCTCACGGCGCGCCTCGATGCGCTTTCGCCCGCCGAGCGCAAGCGCGAACCGGCGTGGCTGGCGTATTCGGTGTACAATAAAATCGTGGCGAAGCTGGAGCGCGAGGCCGTTGAGGATTTCCGGATTGATTTCGAGGATGGGTTCGGGAATCGCCCCGACGCCGAGGAAGACGAAACCGCCGTGCGCGCCGCCAAGGAAACGGCCGTGGGGTTGAAAATCGGCACGCTTTCGCCGTTCATCGGCATCCGCATCAAGCCGTTTACTGAAGATTTGAAGGCGCGCGGCGTGCGCACGCTCGATATTTTCCTGACGACGCTGTTGGCCGAAACCGGCGGCCGGTTGCCCGAAAACTTCGTGGTGATGCTGCCGAAAGTCACCATCCCGGAGCAGATGACCACGCTGGTGCGGCTCTTCGAGCTGCTCGAACGGGCGAACAACCTCGCGCCCGGCTCCCTGAAAATGGAGACGATGGTGGAGGCCACGCAGATTATTATGGACGAAGACGGCCGCAACCCGCTGCTGCGCATCGTGCGCGCGGCCGAGGGGCGATGCGTAGCCGCCCACTTCGGCACGTACGACTACACGGCGTCGTGCGGCATCACGGCGAAGTACCAGACGATGGCGCACCCCGTCTGCGATTTCGCGCACCACATGACCAAAGTGGCCCTCGGCGGCACCGGCATTTTCCTCTCCGACGGCGCCACCAACGTAATGCCCATCGGCCCGCACCGGGGCGAAAACCTGACGTTCGAGCAGCAGCGCGAAAACCGTGAGTCGGTGCATAATGCCTGGCGGCAGGCGTTCCACCACAGCACGCACTCGCTCATCAACGGCTTTTATCAGGGCTGGGATCTGAACCCCGCGCAACTCCCGATGCGCTACGCCGCCACCTATGCGTTCTTCCTGAGCGCCTACGACGACGCCGTGCATCGCCTGACGACCTTCGTCGAGCGCGCCGCCATCTCGACCCTCACCGGCGACATTTTCGACGACGCCGCCACCGGCCAGGGGCTCCTCAACTTCTTCCTCAAAGCCCTCAACTGCGGCGCCATCACCGAAGAAGAAATCACCGTCACGGGCCTCACCCTCGAAGAAGTGCAAACCCGCTCGTTCTTCCGCATCCTCGAAGGACGGCGGGGGCGATAGTGCCTGGTGAATAGTGACAAGTGACGCGGTATCGCGCGGGGCTCGGCCCCGTGTGCAGGTATGTGTGGGCGTCCTGCCCGCCAGTAGCCCGCCCGGAAACAGTTTTAAGTGGTAGTTTTTTGTAACGAGTGATGCAGATTCCCGAACTCGAAACTCGAAATTCAACACTCGAAACTCAAAACGCCGCCCTCGCCTGGGCCGCCCGCTGGCCGGTTTGCGCTGCCACGACCGATCACGGCCTCGACCACACGCACGTGCCGCACGGCGGTTTCCGGACGCGGCTGCTGGTGGCCCATAAACCTGCGCTGCAGTTACGTGCCGCCCCCGGCGCGCTCGCCCGGTTGCGGCGCTATCTGACGCGGCCGTGGGCGGGCGGCCCGCGCGCCCTGCTCATTTCCTATGATTTCAAAAACGCCCTCGACCCGCGCCTCGTCAGCCGCCACCCCGACCCACTAAGCTGGCCCCTGCTCACGGTGCTGGAACCGGCACTCTGGATTGATTTTCAAGGAGAAGCAATGACGATTGGCGGCGTGAATGCTACGGAAGCCACCCGCATAGAGGCCGAAATCAGGGCCACGCCGGTACCGCACCCTGCCGCGCCGGTCGGCGTCACACTCACGCCCCGAATGCCGCGCACCGCTTACCTGCACGCCGCCGAAGTCGTGCGCGAAGACATCCGCCAGGGCGAGGTGTATGAGTTGAACCTATGTCAGGAATTTTACACCGAACACGCGAAGATACCCGACCCGGTGGGCACGTTTCTAGCCCTCGGCCAGCGCTCGCCGACACCGTTCGGCGGGTTCTGGCGGGTCGGGTCACGCTATTTGCTGCAAGCCTCCCCGGAGCGATTTTGCCGCCTCGATGGGCGCATCCTGCGCTCGCAACCCATCAAAGGCACGGCCCCGCGCAGCCTCACCCCTGCCGAAGACGAAACCAACCGCCTTGCTCTGCTCGCCGACGAGAAAGAGCGCGCCGAAAACCTGATGATTGTAGACCTCGTGCGCAACGACTTAAGCCGCGCCGGCTGCCTGACGGGCTCCGTGCAGGTCGAGGAACTGTTCGGCACCTACGGTTTCCGGCACGTTTGGCAGATGATTTCAACCGTACGCGGTGAACTCCCGCCCGGCGCCGGACTCTACGAAACCCTCACCGGCCTCTTCCCGATGGGCTCGATGACCGGCGCCCCGAAACGCCGCGCCACCGAACTCATCGACACCTACGAAACGAGCCGACGGGGCCTCTACTCCGGCGCCGTCGGCTGGCTCGAACCCACCGGCGATTTCGACCTTAGCGTCGTCATCCGCTCGCTGCAATACCGCGCCGATACCGGCTACGTAAGCTTTCAGGTAGGCTCCGCCCTCACCTACGACGCCGACCCCGCCCGCGAGTATGACGAGTGCCTTCTGAAAGCCCGCGCGTTGCGGGAGGTGGTTGATGGTTGATGGTTGTTCGGTTTTCGTCAATCGTTAATCGAAACCCGTCACTTGAAACTCCAACCTCAAAACTCAAAACTTCCCTATGGAACCCCTCGCCTATGCCCGTAATACGTTGCAACGTGGCCAGCCGTGCTGCCTGTTGCTGGTGGTGGCGCATAGCGGCAGCACGCCGGGGCGCACGGGTTTTCGGATGGTGGTCGGGCCGGATGAAGTGCTGGTCGGCTCCATCGGCGGCGGAATTATGGAGCATAAACTCGTAGAGGTAGCCCGGCATCAGCAGCGCGTGCGGCGGCCCGAAATCCTGCTCAAACGGCAGCAACACGTCGCCGATGCCCCCGCCGACCGCTCCGGCCTGATTTGTTCCGGCGAGCAAACAGTTCTCGTTTTTCCGCTGGACCCCCTGCGCGACGCGGCGGCCCTCGCCGTGGTGGTGGCGCACATGAAAGCCCGGCGCGCGGGCACCTTCTCGCTTACGGCGGCCGGGTTCCATCCGCACCCCGGTGCCGTGCTGCCTGGTGGGCGGCGCTTTACCCCCCCGTCGCCCGATGCCGCCGACCTCGCCCACCTCACCGCTTGGCGCTACGACGAGCTGTTCGATCCGCGCCAGACCGTGCATATCATCGGTGCGGGCCACGTCGGGCTGGCGTGCTGTGAAGTGTTGCACCGACTCAACTTCCGCCTTCGGCTCTACGACGAGCGCCCCGACCTCAACACTCTCTATCAGAACAACTTTGCAGACGAGCAAATCGTCGGCCCCTACGACGAACTGCGCACGAGAATCGGCGCCACCGGCCCCGACCATTACGCCGCCATTATGACGTTCGGCTACCGTACCGACGCCATCGCTCTGCGCCAACTACTCGACCAACCGTTCCGCTTTTTGGGTCTGATGGGTTCAACCGCCAAAGTTGCCCGCCTCTTCGCCGACCTGCGCGCCGAAGGTGTTTCGGCGGAAACATTCGCGCGGGTGCAAGCGCCCATTGGCCTACCCATCCACTCGCAAACCCCCGCCGAAATCGCCATCAGCGTAGCCGCACAACTGGTACAAGTGCGCAACGCCCCGGCGGAGGAATGATGCTGCGCTACCAGTCACCGCGCGGGCATACCCCCTAAGGGGCGACACAATACAGCCAGTGGAAACCCCTGCTACCACCGGTTAACCGCAGAATAGTCCCATCAGGGCGACACAACACCGCACAGTCAATGCGGTTGTGCCGCCCCAGTGGGGCTTTTAGTGCCGTGCAACCGTCACCAAGGGCTTCATTCTAGGCCAGAATTATAGCGCCCCGTTGGAGCTACTTGTCTGCTGCTCACTGTTATCGGGGACGTTGCTTCTGGCTTGGCTGGTTACCACCTCATCGAGGCATCCCGGCGCTTCTGCCTCCCTTCAGCTTCGCCGTACGGCGTTCATAATCTGGTTTGGAACACCTATTCCACGAAAAATATTTTCTGTAAGCAAATCACGCTTTACGCAACGAATTAAGCATTTTATCATCATTTTTTGAAAAAAGAGCACGTCGTATCACCACAAATCAGAGAAAAGTCCTTGAGATTTAGAAAAAACGCATACTTTTGATGCGTCTCCCGCAAACAGCACGGTGCTGATGGCCGGAGGCAGCTTCACATCCCCAACTCATCCCCCAATGCTGAAAAAGTTACTTTTGGGAAGCGCGCTCCTTGCGCAGGCTGCCCTACCCGCAATCGCCCAGACCCGCGTGTGCGCCACCCCTGATCCGCACACGTTGCCCGCCGCCGAACAGGCTGTTTTGCAACAGATCGAGCGGCACACCCAGCAGTTCATCGCGCAGCAAACCGTGAGCGGCACCGCCAACCGGATCAGCGCCACGCTGTACACCATTCCGGTGGTCGTACACGTGCTGTACAATACAGCCGCCCAGAACATCTCCGACGCGCAGATTCAATCGCAGATCGACGTTCTCAACAAAGACTTTTCCCGTACCAACACCGACGCCGGCAACACCCCTAGCGCGTTTCAGGGTGTGGCCGCCGATATGCAGATCCGGTTCGTGCTGGCCACCCGCGACCCCAGCGGTAACGCGACCACGGGTATTATCCGCAAATCGACCACTCGCACCTACTTCGAGTACGGCGGCGCCGACCCGAACGGCGTTTTCGTAAAGCAGAACGCCAACGGCGGCAGCACTGCGTGGAACACCAGCCAGTACCTCAACATGTGGGTCTGCAACTTCGGCGGTGCGTCGTCGTCGCTACTCGGCTACGCGACGTTCCCATCGGATGCCGGCACCACCCGCGATGGCGTCGTGATGGGCTACAAATATTTTGGGGTGAATCCGTCGTTGGGCGGCGTATTCGGCTACGGTCGCACCGCCACCCACGAAGTAGGTCACTGGATGAACCTGCGCCACATCTGGGGCGATGCCAACTGCGGCAACGACCTCGTGAGCGATACGCCCACCCAACAAGCCGATAACAACGGCTGCCCCACCTTCCCGCGCCGCACCTGCGGCAACACCACGAACGGCGACCAGTTCATGAACTACATGGACTACGTGAACGACCAGTGCATGAACATGTTCAGCAACGGCCAGAAGTCGCGCGCCCACGCCCTCTTCCAGACGGGCGGCGTGCGCACGAGCCTCCTGACCTCGCCGGGCCTTGGCAGTGGCACCACCACCTGCGGTGTGCCGGCCAGCCTGAGCAACTCGGCCATCACGGCGTCGGGCGCCACGCTTTCGTGGGGTGCGGTGTCGGGCGCTTCGTCGTACAACCTGCAATACCGTGTGTCGGGCGCCACCACCTGGACGACCGTCGCCACCACCACCACCTCGCGCGCCCTCACGGGTCTGGCAGCAGCCACCACCTACCAGTTTCAGGTGCAGACGGTCTGCGCAAGCGGCTCGTCGGGGTACAGCTCGACCAGCACCTTCGCCACCACGAGCGGCGGCACCACCACGCCCCCCGCTCCCACCACGTATTGCGCTTCCAAAGGCAACAGCATTGTTGATGAGTGGATCGATTTCGTGCAGCTTGGCGCCATCTCGCGTACCTCCGGCGCCGATGCTGGGTACTTCAACGGCACGGCCCTCAGCACCGGCCTCCCCAAAGGGTCGTCGCAGACCATCACGTACTCGACCGGCTACAGCGGCACGGCGTACGCTGAAGTCTGGAACGTGTGGATCGATTACAACCGCGATGGCGACTTCATCGATGCCGGCGAGCAAGTAGTCTCTGGCCGCGCCAATACCGGCGCCACCAACCTGAGCAGCACGTTCACGGTGCCTAACACCGCCTCGACGGGCCTGACCCGGATGCGCGTTTCGATGAAGTATAACGCAACGGCCACGTCGTGCGAAACCTTCTCCTACGGCGAAGTCGAAGATTACCTCGTGAATCTGGGTTCTACCTCGGCCCGGCGCGATGCCGGTATAACCGCTGCTTCGTTTGAACTGAGCGTGTACCCCAACCCCGCCCAAGGCGCCGCCACGTTGCGCTTTACCCTGCCGGAAACCGGCACCGCCACGGTTACGGTCTACGATCTGCAAGGGCGCCGCGTAGCCACCCAGCACCTTGCCGAGCAAGCGGCGGGCATCGTGGAACATGTGCTGCCAACTTTGCCGGCTGGTATGTACCAGATTGGGGTTAGCACCGCCAGCGGCGCGGCGCACTCCACGCGCTTGGTCGTGACGCAATAGGCGTTCAGCGCCCTCCCCGTTGAACCATTCGGCCCCAGATTGCGTGAAAGCAGTCTGGGGCCGTTTTTTTGTTGCTCGTCGACGTTTCTTTTCGGTTCGACGATAAATGTGTCGTTCAAACCTCGAAAAGAACCAGATATTCCCCAAAAGTTACTAGCTTTGTTCCACGCTAGCACCCTTCGGTTCGCATCATCCACCTGTAGTCAATCGCTCTTCGTGAAATTTTTGCTGCTGCTTTTCGTTGCTGGTGCCCTTACCGCAACTACCGCCCAGGCACAAGTGCTGCGTTCGGCGACCGACCGGGCCGCCCAGTTGCATTGGTATGAGCATTCGCTCAACGAACGCGCCACGAAAGAGGCGCGCGAAATCGGGCGAATGCTGGGTCTCAACGAGTCGGAAGTACAGTTAGTCCGGCAGTTTGCTGCCGCCCGTCTGCAGG
The DNA here is from genome assembly GCA_031425525.1 of Hymenobacteraceae bacterium. Classification (GTDB taxonomy): domain Bacteria; phylum Bacteroidota; class Bacteroidia; order Cytophagales; family Hymenobacteraceae; genus JANNMJ01. Next base: position 28,281 of record JANPJM010000022.1, read on the forward strand.
CCGAAAACGAAGCCCAGGCATATATCATGAACGACCCGGTTGGGCGGCGCGAAGCCAACGACCGCGCCGCCGCGCAGTTTCAAACCCGCCTCGTAAACACGCTCAACGAGTCGCAGATGCAGCGCTACTTCCAGTTACTGGCCGAAACCAATAACCCCTCGCCTACCGGCACCGTGCCGGTTCTCGCCGACGGGGTAGTGCAGGCGGTGGCGGTACCTTCTACAACGCCCGTCGTGGTCGAAGATGCTTCGGCAGCGCCGGCAGTTACTAAACCGGCCGCCGTTCGTAAGCCGTCACGGCGCTACACGCCAATCGGCACCTATCACCGCGCTGCTCGCCGCCGGTAAGCGTTGGTTATTGGCCCGGAGCCGAGCCGAGCATTCCTTACTCCTGTAATTTTCGAAGCCGCCCTATCGCTGCGCCGTTGGCCAGTCGGTAGGGCGGCTTTCTGTTGCCGATATTTGCACCGTGCCGCCCATAGTAGTCACCGCCGCGTCGGCCGACGTTGATCTTTCCGTCGTTATCGTTTCCTACAACGTCGCCTACTTTTTGGAGCAGGCGTTGTTGAGCGTGCGCCGCGCCGGCGAGGGGCTGCGGGTAGAAGTTTTTGTCGTAGACAACGCCTCCATCGATAACTCCGTGGCGATGACCCGCGAGCGCTTTCCGGAGGTTCACGTCATCGCCAACCTCGACAATGTGGGATTTTCGCGCGCCAACAACCAAGCGTTGCGCGTGGCAAAAGGACGTTACCAACTACTGCTCAATCCCGACACCGTGGTGGCGGAAGACACCTTCCGCCAAGTGGTCAGCTACCTCGATGCGCATCCGCGCGTGGGCGGGCTGGGCGTGAAGATGCTCGACGGTCACGGTCGGTTTCTGCCCGAAAGCAAGCGCGGGCTGCCCACGCCGTGGGTCGCGTTCTGTAAGATGTTCGGACTGAGCGCGTTGTTTCCGCGCTCGCGGCAGTTTGCCGGCTACCACCTCGGCTACCTCTCGCCGGAGGAAACCCACGAAATAGATGTACTGAGCGGCGCTTTTATGCTGCTGCGCAAGGAAGCGCTCGACGCCGTGGGCCTGCTCGACGAAGAGTATTTTATGTACGGCGAAGACATCGACCTCTCGTGGCGCTTACGGCTGGGCGGTTGGCTGAACGTGTACTTTCCCGGTACCCGCATCATCCATTACAAAGGCGAATCGACGAAGCGCACGACCGTGAACTACGTGCGGGTGTTTTACCGCGCAATGGTCATTTTTGCGCGCAAGCACTTCGCGCCGCGCTACGCGACCACGTTTGGGCTGCTCATCAACCTGGCTATCGGGGTGCGGGCGGGTCTGGCCGTGGCGCGCCGCATTGCCGAAGCCGTGCTGCCGGCCGCCCTCGACGCGGCGCTGATTTTCGGCGGAATGGTGTTTTTGAAAGCTTATTGGGAAGCCAACCACAAGTACGTGCCCGGCCCCTACCCCACGCAGTACCTCGAAGTAGCCGTGCCGGCGTACATCGCGGTGTGGCTGCTGAGTACGTATCTGAGCGGCGGCTACGACGACCCACCACGGGCCGGGCGCGTGGCGCGCGGCGTGGCCGTGGGCACAGTGCTGATCTCGGCCATTTCCAACTTCCTCGATGCGTGGCGCTTCTCGAAGGCGCTGATCGTGCTGGGTGGTACGTGGGCCGTGGCGGCGCTGATCCTGCGGCGGCTGGTAACGGGATACCTGCAACACGGCGAGCTGCGCCTCGGCGAGCGCCGCACGCGGCGGCTGGCCGTAGTGGGTTCCCCGACGGAAGTCGAGCGCGTGCAGAACCTGCTCAGCCACGCCCGCGTGCGGGCCGATGTCATCGGGAGCATCGACCCAGAATTTCGAGTTTCGAATTCTGAGTTTCGGGCGGATGCGCCGCCTAGCCCACTCGAAACTCAGAACTCGAAACTCGAAACTTCCCTCGGCCGCCTTTCGCAACTCGATGATATCATCAGTCTCTATCAGCTCGATGAGGTCATTTTCTGCGGACGCGACTTGCCGTCGTCGCGCATCATCGAGGCGATGGTGCAGAACCACGAGCGGCCGGTAGAGTACAAGATTTTACCCGAAGCGAGTGAGTATATCATCGGCTCATCATCGAAAAATTCGCCCGGCGATTATTACACCTTCACCGTTGAGTTGAGCCTGTATAAACCGGCCCAGCAGCGCGCACAACGCCTACTCAACGTGTTGAGCGCTACGCTACTGCTAGCGCTCTCGCCGGTGCTGATTTGGGTGCAGCGCGACCGTCTCGGCTTCCTGCGCAACTGTTTTGGGGTGTTGTTGGGGCAACTTTCGTGGGTTGGGTTGCGCTACGAAGTGGTAGCCGCTCCAACGGCCCGGCGGCGCGCCGTCCTTTCGCCCGCCGACCGCCCGGCGCCAACCCGTGGCGCCGTGTTCAACTCGGCCCCATTCGCCCTCGACGATGCTGCCCGCCGCCGCCTTGAAGTGCTGTACGCTAAAGAATACTCGCCGCGCCTCGACCTGGGCATCCTGCTGCGCGGTTTCCGACTCCTGGGGCAAGCGGCCTGAGGTAGGGCCAATAACGCCGCACTTGCCGCGCTAAAAACCTCATACCCGAACCTAGGGCACGGTTTTTACGTCTTTACGGTCATACGCCCGATGCGCCTCCGGCATTTCGGCAAAGTCGGCGCTCTTGTAGGCACGCCGCTTTTTCCTTCGGTTACTCACGCCCTTCGTTCGGCAAAATAAACGACTTGCTCTATGAAATTCGCACTTTTTGTCCTCTGCCTTAGCACTTTGCCGCTTACCGGAGCCCTGGCTCAGACGAGCCAGCCCGGTGCTTCTGCTCCCTCGGAAAAGAAGCTGTTGGCCGTCGTTACGAGTTCACGCGCCGATGCTGAAGCCGTGGCCCGTGCCAACCGCCTCACCAACCGGATGGCGCAGGAGCTGCGTCTCAATAATTATCAAACCGCGCGTTTGCGTACGCTGAATCGCCAGAAAGCGCAACGCATGTTTGAGTTGGAGCGCCAGAAAGGGGCTGATCCTAAAAAGATTGACGACGATTGCCAAGGGGTTTGCCGCCAACAAGAGCGCGACTTACGCCAGCTCCTCAGCACGGCGCAATATTCTGACTATTACGAAGCGCGCAACGATTTCTACGCCTTCGACAAGCAATACATTGCCCAAGCGCGCGACAACACCCGGCGCTCCGACAATCAAGCGATTGTGTTACCCGGCTCGGCTCCTGGCCCGGAATTGAAAACCTCGGACGGCAACCCGGTTTTGCGGCAGGGTAAGTAGCCGATAGCTTGACGCAAGTTTGAAAACGAACGCCCTTCTTCCATAGCCGGAAGAAGGGCGTTCGTGCGTAATCCGGTAAGGCTGAAAGCGCCTCCCCGCCCCTACCCTTGTTCGGCGGCCTGACGGGCGCGTTCCGCATCGACGTGCGCCTTCAACTCTTCGCAGAGGTGGCGCATCTTGGTGGCCATCACCTCGTCGCCGGTGGCGGTGTAGAGGCTCTGGCTCATCGCCGCGATGGTATCGATGGTGAAGTGCTTCATCTCATCGACGGGCATATCCTTCGTCCAGAGGTCGATTTTGAGGGTGCCGGTATCCTCGCGATCCCAGAGAGAAATGTTGATTGCTTTCGCAAAATTGATTTGATTGCCCTGCTCGGTGGCTTGCCAGGAGATGGCTTCGGGCACGCGCTGCTCGTCGAGCGCAATGGAAAAACGGATTTCGGATTTTTTCATATCACAAGAAAAAGGCGGCCTTTCCGGCCCCGGCGACGGCTTAACGGCCTTACCGGTTGCAACTTCGCGGCAGGAAAGTTGGAGGCCGGCGCGTATTCGCCGGTAACTCTCTGGCTCGACCTTCTATTTCGCCCGCTCCAAAAGTACGTGATGCGCGTAACTCCTATTGCCGCCGGCCTCGTTGCTGCGGCTGCTTTGCTGACGGCCACCGCCTGCACTTCCATCAAGCCCACCACCTTTGCGAACCCGACGGACACGGGGCCGCGCACGGCGACGGTGGCGTTTTACAACCTCGAAAACCTCTTCGACACGCAGGACGATCCGAAAATCAACGACCAGGATTTTCTGCCCACCTCGCCGCTGCAATGGGACGATGCCCGCTACCGCACCAAGCTCTCGCAGATGGCGTCGGTAATCGAGCAACTCGGCTCGCCGAATGGGCCGGATGTACTGGGCGTGAGCGAAGTCGAAAATGCCAGAGTGTTGCAGGATTTGGTGGCGCAGCCGGCCCTTGCCAGCCGTGGCTACCGCATCATCCATTTTGACTCGCCCGACCCGCGCGGTATCGATGTGGCGCTCATTTACAAGCCCGACCGTTTTCAACCGACCGTGCAGAAAGCGGTGCCGGTGATTCTGCCCGACACCGCGATGGGCACGCGCGATGTGCTGCTGGTCAGCGGCAAGCTCAACGGCGAGCCAATTACCTTTCTGGTAAACCACTGGCCTTCGCGGCGGTCGGGTTCAGTGAGCATCCGCCGCCGTTACGCCGTAGCCGATATGGTGCGTGGGCTGGTAGATACCGAGTTGGCTACCAACCCGCAAGCCCGCGTGCTGCTGATGGGCGACTTCAACGATTTCCCCACCGATTCGAGCATTACCCAGCACCTGCGCGCCTCCTACGACGCTAAAACCCTCCCCAACGGGCAGCTTTTCAATGCGCTCTACGATGCCCACCAGCGCGGTGAAGGCACGCATTTTTACCGCAAAAAAGGCACGGTACTCGACCAGATGATGCTCTCGCCGGGCCTGATGGGTAACGACGGGCTGCATTTCATCGGCACGGGCAACATTTATAAGCCCGCTCGCATCCTCAGCACCGAAGAAAAATATGCCGGTGAGCCGCTGCGCACGTACGCCGGCAAAAAATACCTCGGCGGGTTCAGCGATCATCTGCCAATTTATCTGACGCTGACGAAGTAGCGTTTCCCGATTGGCAGCAAGTCGGCGCCTTGCAACTGTACGGATTCCGGCAATTGCCCAAAACCAAAACAGCCCGCCGGATATCCGGCGGGCTGTTTTTTTTGAATACGCACCGGCATTATCTCAGCCTTGCTCTACCCTATTTCAGCAGCGAGGCCACTTTGTCTTCCAACTCCTGGCCGCGCAGGTTGCGCGCCACGATGCGGCCCTGTGGGTCGAGCAGGAACGTGGCCGGGATCGAGCGCACGCTGTACAACGCCGCCGCCGACGACTGCCAACCGCCCAAATCGGAGACGTGCGGCCACATGAGTTTGTCGTCGGCGATGGCTTTCAGCCACTTGCCTTTGTCCTGATCGAGCGACACCCCATAAATCTCGAAGCCCTTGCCTTTGCTTTTGAGCTTGTCGTACATCGCCACGTTGTTCGGGTTTTCGCGGCGGCAGGGGCCGCACCAGCTCGCCCAAAAATCGATCAGCACATACTTGCCGCGCAGGCTGCTGAGTTTGATGTTCTTGCCATCGGGCGAGGGCAAATCGATGTCGGGTGCGAGCGAACCGATGGCCGTCGAGCGCTGGCTCGACAGCTTGGTATTGAGCGCCTTAGCGTACCGAGAAGTCGGAATCGCCTTCTGAATCCGGGTATTCGCCGAATCGAGGAATGGGTACTGCTGGTCGGCATCGAGCAGATTGACGGCCGCAAACGCCGAAACCACCGACGTGGGGTTGTCTTTGACGATGCGCTTGATGGCCGCCTCGTTGGCCTTCTGCGAGCGCGCGTAGGTGCTTTCGAGGAGCTTCATGGTGTCGGCGTTGCCGGCGGCGGATTGGGCGCGCACTTGCAGCTTCTGCATCAATTCCTGCCCACGCCCCATGGTTTGGGCGAGTTGCGTAATCAGCTCCGAATCTTTGGAACCGCTGACGGTGGCTTTGTTGAGCGCCCCGGCATCGCCGGTAATCTCGACTTTCTTCTTGTTTTCCAGCACCAGCAACACCTGCTGCCCTTTGTATTGCAGCGCGTACACACTGGCTTCGGGCACGGTGCCGGTGAGGGCAAACGAGCCATCGGCGCCGACGGTCGCCGAGTCTTTCGGCTCGAACTGCTGCTCGCCGAGGGCGGCGAGGATGAGCGTAGTCTTCGGCGGGGCGTTGCGGAGCTTGCCGGTAACGGTGAAACCCGCCTTGCCGGGGCCGCCATCGGCATCGGCCGTAGCGATGGCGGCCTGCTGGCAGGCAGCAGCGGCAAAAAGGGCGCCCGCCAGCAAGGCGGCAGTACGAACGTGCTTCATCATGAGAACGGGGGAATTTTTCTGGACGGAAAAGGTAGCGCCGTAACGGTAAACTACCGCAAAAAAGTTGGCTTGGTGGGCCAAAAGCCCCTACCCTTCCAGCGCGGCGCGCACCAGGGCGCTCACGGCTTTGGGGTCGGCGGAACCACCGGCACGCTTCATCACCTCGCCCATGAACAGGCCGAGAAGGTTTTTCTTGCCGGCGCGGTAGTCGGTCACTTTATCGGGGTAGGCGGCGAGGGCGGCATCGACGAACCCTTGCAGCGCCCCGGCATCGGAGGTTTGCACGAGGCCGAGGTTTTGGGCGGCGTCGGCGGGCTCGACTTCAGGGTGATCGAGTAGGTGCGGAAAAACCTGCTTCACCGCCGCTGAGTGGCTGACGGTGCCGCCGTCGATAAGACCAATGAGCGCCGCGAGTGTTGCGGGCGTCAGCGGGAAAGCGCCGATTTCGAGCGCCCGCTCGTTGAGGTACGCCTTCACCGGCCCCATCACCCAGTTGGCGGCGGCTTTGTAGTTGGTGGTGTGCGTGGTCAGATCGGCGAACCAAAGGGCGGTTTCCTTTTGATCGGTCAGCACCTGCGCGTCGTAGGCGGTGAGGCCGAAATCGGTGGTGAAGCGGCGGTACAGCTCGTGCGGCAGGGCCGGCAGCGCCGCTTTGGCGCGCGCCAGGTGTTCATCCGAAATGATGACCGGCGGCAGGTCAGGCTCCGGGAAATACCGGTAGTCGTTCATCGTTTCCTTGGAACGCTGCCCGCTCGTAACGCCCGTCACGGCGTCGAAGCCGCGCGTTTCGCCGCTCACGGCGTTACCGGCTTCCAAGAGTTCAATCTGGCGTTCCACTTCGTGTTCGATGGCGCGCTGGACGTTGCGGAAGGAATTCAGGTTTTTGACCTCCACGCGCTGGCCGTACTGGTCGGCGCCCACGCGCATCACGCTCACGTTCACGTCGCAACGCAGCGAGCCTTCTTCCATATTACCGTCGCAGACGCCGAGGTAGCGCACCAGCTTCCGCACTTCCGTGAGGTAGGCGTAGGCTTCGTCGGCGGAACGGATATCGGGCTCCGACACGATTTCCAAAAGCGGCACGCCCGCGCGGTTCAGATCGACGAGGGTTTCCGTTTCGCCCGCCAGGTGCATACTCTTGCCCGCGTCCTCCTCCATATGGATGCGGGTGATGTTGATGCGCTTCTCGCGGCCGTCGGGCAGTCGAATATCGATGAAGCCGCCCGTGCAGATCGGCGTTTTGTCCTGCGTGATCTGATACCCTTTCGGTAGATCGGGGTAGAAGTAATTTTTGCGCGCAAACTCGTTGTAGCGCGTGATTTGACAGTTGGTAGCGAGGCCGAGCGCCAGCGCGAAATCGACCACCCGCGCATTGAGGCGCGGCAGCGCCCCTGGATACCCCAGCGTGATGACCGACAGATTCTGATTCGGCAGCGCGCCGTATTCGGTCGAGTCGGCGGCGTACGCCTTCGATTCGGTCGTGAGCTGGGCGTGGACTTCGAGCCCGATCACGGGCTGGTACTGAGCGAGGAGTTCGGGGGCTATCACGGGGCGAAGTTCGGCACGAACGCGCGAAGCGGCCGGCGGCATACGACGCGCCTCAATACAGGCGCACCTGATAACTACGTCATCCTTTCCGACGACCACAAAAGCAGCCGCTATCTTCCTGCGCCAAAGACTACGGCCTTACCGACCCCCAAAGAGCGTGTCCGGGCGAATGCCTACACCAAACAGCATATTTTAACGACTCGCGTGGAGTAGCCCAAGCGCGCCTAACTTCCGAATAGGGGCTTTCCGTCGCGATGTCCTCCCACCGCTCCAGCACTTCTTTATAGTCTGCGGCCAGTTCGGGTGGGGGCGACTTTTTACGCAGAAGCGATGCAATGGCGGCGGCGTGGGCACGGCGGGTAGGCCGTTGGGCCAGTTCTTCGCGCGCCACGAGCGTAGTAGCAGCCAATCGGCCAGCCCAGGTCGGATCTGCTGTCGTATTAAGCAAGCTGCGTAGCGCTTGCAGCAAGGGAATGGCTAGCTCAGGCCAGATACTCTTTGGCGCATCGGCCACCAATTGGGCGAACCACCGCGAAACGGCCTCCGGATTGGCAAAGCCCGGCGCGGTCAGCAGTTGCGTAAGATTAAGAAGCAGCCCGGCCGGTGGTGACGAATAGCCGCCTTGCTTCTCCCCGACTACCCACCAAAAAATAGCCTGCGCGGCATCCTCGACGGCAGCAGGATCAACCGGGTTCGCTAATCCTAAGCGTAGCAGTGCCAACAAATGCGCGCGGCATTCCGGCAACAGCGAGGCCAGCGCCGGAATACTCGTCCGGGCAGAGAAGCCATACTTGGTAAGCTTCTCCACCAAGTGGCGTACCCTGAGCAGAAGGGCAGCATCAGCCGACGTAAGACGAGGAAGCAACACCCGGCGCAAGAACAAGCCGACGTAATTCAGGTCATCCATTCCGGTTGGAAAGGCGCTATTGCGGTTCACACTTGATGAAACCGCGACTTTTTTTTCCAAAATCGGTACGGCAAGCTCTACCCGCGCTTCTACCCCGGCGAAGATACATACTGCTTCCTCTTTAGCCCAGTCAATCCACCGCACGCTGGGCGGCTCTGCCAATCGTTCGGCTGCCAATTTCGGCCGGGCGCTATAGGCGCTCCACAAGAGTAGACTTTCCCAATCTTTGCGGCGTAGCGTACTGCGTTTTTTTGCGCCTTCGTCCGACTCTTCCGGCAGGGCTACCAAGCCCAAAATATGCTCGCGTAACCGTTCGACGGCCAGACCGGGTGAAGGCTCGGGCAGAAAAAGCAGCCATACCGGCGGCTGCTGGTCTCCCATCTCCGGGATTCCTGCCGGTGTTGCTTGCCACAGCCCTTCCGCTAGGTTGTGCTGTTCGGCTTCCGTCAGCCAACCCGTCACGTGGAGGTAGCGCAGCGAATAAATAGCCGCTACCCGGCCCTCAGAATCGCTCCGCAGTCGAACAAGTAACGCAGCAATGGCATCGTCCAACCCAGGAAGCCGATTGGGTGGCAAAAGCCACCGGGGTATCCGTACTACTGGCCCCACGTGAAACGGGAGAGGGTACGGTGCCAGCAGCAGACGCGGAAAGTAAAGCACCACTTCCTCGGCCGTCAAGCTAGCCGTTACGTGTTGGCTGAACTCGCCATACGCCTTGTGCAGAAAAGATTTCAACTTCATTGAGTTCGGAAACTCCTCCCAGACTTTTAGTGCCACCTCAACGACCCGCGTTCGCAGCTCACTGGGCGCCAAAACCGGCATCGACCGCCCTACCAACAGTAAGGCACAGTGAATGGCCTTCTCGTGGCCGCGCAATCTTTCCGACGCAGCGTGCTTGATCACCGCCTCAAGAGCGTTCTCCAAATACTGCAAACACCCTTTAATCACATCCGGCAACATTGTCGGCAGAAGCGCTACCACGCGCGCACGATCCAGAAAATCACGCAGCGAATCGTAGTTTCTGGTACGAATCAGGAGGGCCAATACTTGCGACGGGCTGATATCGGCCAACCATTTTACGACTGGTTCAATGTCTTTGTCGTACCCGCCATCACCCAAAAACATCGGATGGCCAGCCGCTTCAAAAAGCGCGGGAATGTCGAAAGCCGGTTGAAATTTCTCCAAGTTTAGTGCACTGGAACGCCAATCCGTCGTGATCTGGCGACGCCCGTAGTAAAAGTCAACTTTCTCAGAAGTTCCACCCAGATACTCAGGGGCGCCCCATGCTAGCTGCTCGCGCATCCGGGTTACTTCGACCGATGGATCACACCTAAATGCTTCGGCAACTGCGTTGCGTAACTGTTCTTCCTTTGTACTGGCGTTCGACTGCGGGTTCGAGCGATTTACAGTAGGCAGCAGGGCCGCTTCGTCAAAAGTCTGCCAGTATAACGCCCGATTAAGCGCGTATCGCACCCATGCCGCACACGCTTCTACTGACAGCATGGCCAACTGTTGGGGCGTCGTCGGTTGGTGAGTAGGCTGACTTTCTACCGCTGTCGTAGACGCGCGTTGCGCGTAAAAATCGGCCGCCCGCAATTGCCCGGCCTCGGCTAGCAGGCCGGCGCGCCGCAAATCCCAGATAGGTTCGCCGGGGGTATCGGGCCAACCTTTCAGATGTTCAAGGGCGCCCCCAGGATCCAAGTGTTCCAGCCGCTCCTGGGCAGTTTCGTGACGTGCCCAAGCCTCGTACACCGGCGATGTGAGCCGCAAGGGCGCCACCTGCTGTAATATCTCGGCAAAACGGGCGCTGTCACCATCATATCGGGCCTCTCGCAGCAATAAAAAAGCAACTTCAGCCCATTTTGCGCGGTCGGTCGGCTGTGTAGGTATCGACAGTTCGTCGAGGAGTTGGCTGAACGCTGCACACTCTTTCGGAAATACTGGAAGGAAGCTGTGGCGTAGCCGCCACGCAAGTGCCCCAAAAAGATGTAGTCGCTCGGCAACCGTCCCGGCAGCCCCCACTTTTAAAATCTGCCGAGTATACGGTTCTGTCCGCAGGGCAAGCGACCGCCGGTTCTCTAAGGGTAACAGTGCCCAGCCGGGATACGCCGCCTGATTGGTTTCCCAATCCGCGACCTGCGCGTGAGCTGCTTGAGCCATAGCAACAGCATCTTGCAGATCGACTCCTTGATAATAATCCTTTTCCTCCACATAGCCCGTCGCCGGGGGCGGTAGCGGCGCAACCGTCAGTTCCGGGTTTCGGGCTTCGTCGCTTATCTGCGGAAAATAAGGCCACTTCAACGGGAGGGCAAGCGGGGCACCGTCTTCCAGCGAGTACAACAGCCAGTACGTCGCCAGCCGATGCCGCGCGTCCTTCCCATAAATTACCTCCGGGAACAGCGGCCCCAAGTCAATAGGGGTGATTCCCCGGCGCTCCAGAATCTTGCGTTTGGCGTCGGTCAGATCCAAGGCACCGCACAAATACACCCGGGGCCGGGCACGCGTTAGTTCGTCCCGAATCCAGCCTAGCCACGAAAGGAAATTCGGGTCATCGCCGGAGAAACCCAGCAATACCACGTCGTTTTCCATCATCGCCTGCTGTACCGTGTTCACGAAAGGAGCGAACTCGCGCGGGTAACGCCGAAAGTCTTCCTCCGTGAAAATGAAGGGCCGGCCGGATGGCAGGCTGCCGTGCAGTTTCACGATGCGTGGCGCGCTGGCAGCGGACAGGTCGGCGGGGCTGGTCACCAACTCGTAGCGCCGCTGCTGGCGCACCAGCGGGCGCGCCCGTTCCAGCAACGTATCGTAATTGACCGTGAACACATCGGCCCACGGCAACCGCAGCAGCAGCCGGTGCAACTCACCCGGTTCGTGCTGATTATCGGGCACCAGCCGGATGATGAGCTGGTCGAGCGCCGAACGCCCGAAGGTTTCCTCGTATTCCAGTGCCAGCGTTAGCGAACCAGACCCGGCTACTGTCCGCTTGGTTTCCTCCTGTCTATCCTTCGCCGATGCCGTAGGACGCAGCTCCTCCACCATGGCGGCCACCAGATGCCACCAGAGCGGGAAGCTTTGCGCGCCTGCGGTTTTCGGCGTGGCATTCCGACTGAACCCCGCGCCAATCATCACCGCCGCCCGGCCATTCGGCTGCCGTGCCCATAATCGTTGGCGAAGTGATGCAACTTGATGAATATCGGGAAAAGCAGCGGCAGATGAAGAATCCATAAGGTAAACGAATAAGATGTTTGTAAAGGAAGTAAAAAAACATTAAACTATCCCGCTAAGCGTAACCATACGGGAGGCACACTAGAAACATGCGTAAAGTTTTCGGCACGCCGCTATGCAGAAAATCAACCATGCGCCAACAGATACCTTCCTGGGGGTTGCTAGTAAGGAGAAGGTAAAGGACTCGCTCTACTCTGCCGGTTGGCAATTTTTCTGTGTCGGTGTTGCTACGGCTACGGGCGGCGTCTCTGCATGCCCGTGGTAAAAGGAGCGTTGGTTAAATTTGCAGAACTTAACCAGCACCTTCTTAACCACCGACCGCCCGGCCGGTTCCTCCCTTGCCGCCGCTCCTGCTTCCCACTTCGGCCTCGCGCACGGTGGCCGCCGCCATTCGGGCGTATCTGGGCCTCAGCCAAACCGAGCTGGGGCGCTGGCTCGGCGTGTCGGGGGGGCTGGTGAGCAGCCTGGAAGCCGGCCACAAGCGCCTCGGCCCGCAGGCCAGTGACCATCTGCGCCTGCTGGCGGCTTGTCTGCCGGCGGCGTTGCCGGTGCTGGCTTACGCCACCCCCGCCCCCACCCCGGCGCCCGTACCGCTGCCAACCGCCGTGGCGCCGCCGCCGCCGGCCGCCGCTCCGCCCGCCGCGCTGCGCGCCCGCCTCGAGGCCGTAGTCCACGCGGCCAGCACCCAGCGGGCGTTGCTGAGCCGCCACTACCTGCGCACCGAAGCCGCCGCGCGCTGGGCGGCAGCGTTGCCGGCCCTCACGGCGGCTGTACCCGCCCTGGCCCCCGCCGTGCAGGCCCGCGCCACCCGCTGGCTGGCCTTCCGCACCGCCGAGCTGGCCGACCACGCCGCCCCCGGTGCCCCCGCCGACCCCGTGGCCCGCGCCCTGGCGGGCCTGCGCCTGGCCCTGCTCGACGCCGAGGCCGCCACCCTGCGCCACTGGCTGGGGCTTGCCGCGTGACGGGTACTGACGGGTGCGAGCCGGAGAGCAGGCAAAAAATATTTTTGGGCGCACACAATAACGGGCACGGCGGCGGCGTTTAGTACCCGTGACCCACGCGCCGGGCAGGCGGCACCAGCGGGCGCACTGTGTTTTTCACCTTCTTTCCCCACTCAAGTAAGATGTTTTCCGTAAATCTCTTTCTCACGAAGGCCGACTGCCTCCCCGCCCTTGCCTACGGCAACGAGCAGGTGACGCAGCTCACTCTCAAGCAAGCCACGCTGGCTTACCAGCGCAACCGCAACTCGTCGCTCACCACCAAGGAGCAAAGCGAGCTGGCGGGTCTCGACAACAAGATCACGTTCCTGACGACGCAGATTGCTACGCTTACCGGCGCCGACAAGAGCCAGGCGGTCACCGACCTGCGCCGCGCCACCGACCGGCGCGACGAGCTGCGCGACCCCAATGTGGGTACCGGCCCGTTGAGCGTCCTCAAGCGCGAGCTGGAGCTGGCCTACGCCACCGACCAGCTGGCCAAAGCCAACACGTTCGTGGCGGAAGTGCAGGCCCACCACGACGGGCTGGCTGCATAAGCGCCCGCCGCCCGCCTTGCGGTACCTACTGCCGGCCTGCCCCGGTGGTGCCTGAATCGCTCCTTCCGAACGCCCTTTCCGCCACCGCGCGAGAAGGGCGTTTTGGTGCCCGGCCCAGCTACCGGCTCGCGTCCCGTCCCGGAGCGGAAGTGTTCGCTTGAAGCGGCACTCCTCAGTTCCGCACCGCCATCATCAGCCCCAACTCCTTATACCGCATATTGAAGCGCTTGGCCATCATCGCGTTGGTGAGGGCACCTTTGTAGAGGTACACGCCCGCGCGGTAATGGTCTTTGGAAAACAGTACTTCGTTGATGCCGCCGTTGCGGGCGATTTCCTGAAAGATGGGCGTAAAAATGTTGCTCAGCGCGTGCGTGGCCGTGCGCGGCACCCGCGACGCGATGTTGGGCACGCAGTAATGAATCACGTCGTAGCGCCGGTACACGGGGCGGTCGTGGGTGGTGAGGTGGCTCGTCTCGAAGCACCCGCCCTGGTCGATAGCTACGTCGATGATGACCGAACCGGGGGCCATTTGCGCCACTACGGCTTCGGGCACGATGTACGGGATGCGCCCCTGCTCCGGTGCGATGGCGCCGATGATGACATCGGCCTGCCGGATGTGGTCGTGCAGCACCGATTGATCCAAGGTACTGGTAAAAAGCTGGTTGCCGACGTTGCTCTTCAACCGCCGTAGCTTATAGATATGGTCGTCGAAGACCTTTACTTCGGCGCCGAGGCCGGTGGCGGCGCGGGCGGCGTACTCGGCCACGGTGCCCGCGCCGAGAATCACGACGCGGCACGGCGGCACGCCCGTAATACCGCCCAGAATGATGCCCTTGCCTTCGTCGGACTGGCTCAGATATTCGGCCGCCACGAGCATCACCGTCGAGCCGGCGATCTCCGACATGGCCCGCACCACCGGCTTCGAGCCCGACTTGTCCTTCATCAGCTCAAACGACAGCGCATTGATCTTACGCCGCCCCAGCGCCTGCACGTACTCGGCGGTAAGGGAGCCGAATTGGAGCGCCGAAATCAGCGTTTGCCCGGCGTGCAGATGCTCCATTTCTTCGGCGGTCGGCGGGGCCACTTTCAGCACGATGTCGGCCTCGTACACCTCCGGCGTGGAGTACACGATGCGCGCGCCGGCCTCGGAATACTGATGGTCGGAGAATTTGGACGGCTCGCCGGCGCCCGTTTCCAGCACGATGTCGTGCCCTTCCTGCACGAGATGGCGGACGGCTTCGGGCGTCAGGCCGAGGCGGTTTTCCTGGAGCGAGGTTTCGCGCGGCAAGCCGATGAAGAGGCGCTTACGACGCGTCTCGACGGCGAGCATCGATTCTTTGGGCGTTGGGGCAACGGCGGTTGCGGTGGCGCCGGCGACGCGGGTCAGCGAAGCGAGGCTCAGGCCGGGAGGGTAGTTTTCGGCCATTCGGGGGCGGGGGAGGCTAGCGTCAAGGGCACAAAAAAGCCCGATTCAGTTCAGGCGGTGGTGTTTTCAAGCGTAAAGAGGCGACTTTCGTCGGGGGGGTCTACGGTGATCGTCAGGGTGACGGCGGTGGCCGCAATTTCGGGTAGCAGGCGGCCCAATCGCTCCGGCCATTCGAGCAGGCTCAGCGCTTTGGGGGCGTCGAGATAGTCAAAGATACCCAAATCGAGCGCCTCTTGCGCGCTGCGCAACCGATATAAGTCAAAATGATACAGCACTCGGTACCGCGCGTGCCCGGCGGCGGGGCGGTATTCGTGGACGAGGCCGTACGTGGGGCTACTTACGTGGTCTTCCACGCCGAGCGCAGCGGCCACGGCCCGCACGAATGTGGTTTTGCCGGCGCCCATCTCGCCATCGAGCAGCACGACGGTGCGGCCGTCGCTTGCTTCCAAGTGCGCCAGCAGCCACGCGGCGGCGGCGGCTAGGTCGGCGGGGGTGGCGGCGCGGAAGGTGGGCGGGGCAGGTAGCAACACAGCGTGCGAAGGTACGGCCGGGGCGAAAGGGGAGCTGCCTAATGACGAGCAGCGATCTAGGCAAAAGCGCAAAAGAGTTTTCTGAACAAAAGAAATTTTTCCATGTTTTTTAGAAAAATTTCTGTAGATTCGGCTTCTCATGCGTACTCCCAGCCCCGCCAACCCCCTTGCTAATCCGTGGGTTATTTGGCATTCTTCTTTCAACGACCCGTTGGCGCTCCTGCGCGCGGCGCGGCGCGGAGTGCCGGTTGAAGCAGCTTTCGCGGTAGCCAACGCTTTTCAACTGCCCACGCGCGGACTGGAGGATCTGTTTGAGTTATCGACCAAAACGCTACGGCTCTACCTGTCCGAAAAGAAGCCATTGAGCGCTGTCAATAGCGAGAAAACGCTTCGGTTGATGGCCTTGCACACACTAGGCGCTGAGGTTTTCGGCGAGCCCGACGCCTTTCTGCGGTGGCTCAACAAGCCCGCGCACGGGCTGGATCAGGAAGTACCGCTCGATCTGCTGGCCACCACCGGGGGGATTGATTTAGTGATCGAAGAACTGCGGCGCATCGCCCACGGCGATCTGTCGTAAAGTCTGATGGAAGTGTACCGCATCTGCCTGGCGCGTTACGCCGATGGGCTATTTGCCTCTGGTCGGCGGGCGCGTTGGAATTTTGCCGATGAATTCGTCCTCTACACCGCCGCCAGCCGCGCTTTGGCGTGTCTCGAAAACATCGTCCATCGCAGCGGCGAGGGTCTGAATGAGGCGTTTCGGGTAGTAGTCATCGAAGTGCCCGACGATTTGCCGGTGACCGAAATTTCGCTCGCGGACTTGCCTTCTACGTGGGCGAATGTGGGCTCCTACCCCATTTGCCAATCCTACGGCAGCGCGTGGTATACCGCCAAAACCACGGCCGTACTACGGGTGCCGTCGTCCATCGTGCCCGCCGAATCGAACTACCTACTGCACACCCGCCACCCGGATTTCAATCAGATTCGCCTGCTCGGCCAAGAGCCGTTCCGCTTCGATGCACGCATCAAGGCCGACGGGGCCTGACGGCTGGCCTGCTTTGCTGTAGCTGCACCGTGTGCGGGCGGGCGCAAGGCCAGCGCCTACGTTGCCTCAACCGTAGAGTATAACCAACCCAAAACGGGCGGCCCCGAACCCAATCGAAGCCGCCCGTCCGGAAAATCAAAAAACCAAGAAACCCCTCATCCCCAAAAATTCCTTCACCATCTCCATCAGCCCTTAGCCGTGAGCGTGATGAACGGAATGATGCACTCTTCGAGGGAGATGCCCCCGTGCTGGAACGTGTCCTTGTAGTGGTTCACGTAGTAATTATAGTTGTTGGGGTAGGCGAAGAATTGGTCGCCGCGTGCGAAGGCGTAAGCGGTCGAGACGTTCGCCTTCGGCAGAAATAGCCGCTCCGGCTTGCGCACGGTGTACACGTCGCGCTCGTCGAAACCGAGGTTTTTGCCGTGCTTATAGCGCAGGTTGGTGTTGGTATTGCGATCGCCGACGATTTTCACCGGCCGCTTGACGCGAATCGTGCCGTGGTCGGTGGTGATAATGAGGCGGCCCTTCTTCTCGGCAATGCCGCGCAGCAGTTCATACAGCGGCGAGTGCAGGAACCACGACCGCGTGAGCGAGCGGTACGCCGATTCGTCGGCCGCCAGCTCGCGGATCATCGCCATATCCGTCCGCGCGTGCGACAGCATATCGACGAAGTTGTAGACGATGACGTTGAGCTTGTTCTGTTGCAAATTCGGGAGCTTGCGCACCAGTTCTTTGCCCGCATCGAGGTTCGTGATCTTGTGGTACGAAAACTTGTCGGTGACGCGATTTTGCTGGAAATTGATCTCCAGAAACTCCGGCTCGTGCAGGTTTTTGCCTTCGTCGTCGTCGTCGTTTACCCACAGGTTGGGGTAGCGCTTCTGAATTTCGCCGGGCAGCATCCCCGCGAAGATGGCGTTGCGGGCGTAGGCCGTCGTGGTCGGCAGAATCGAGTAGTACGTCTCTTCGGCATCCACCGTAAAGTACTCGGCAATGTGCGGCTCCAGCGTTTTCCACTGGTCGAAACGCAGGTTGTCGATCAGCACGAAGTACACCGGCCCGGTACTCGTCTTCATCAGCGGAAACACGCGCTCCTTGAAGATTTCGTGCGAGAGCATCGGTTTCGCCTTGTCTTCCTGATTGACCCAGCCTTCGTACTCATCCTCGATGAAGCGGGCGAAGGCGGTGTTGGCGTCGTCCTTCTGCATCGTGATGACCTCGGCCATCGACTTATTTTCGGTACCGTCGATATCCAGCTCCCACCGCACGAGCTTCTTGTACACATCGGCCCACTCGGCGGCGTTCATCTTATCGCCGAGCTGCATCCCAAGCTGCCGGAAATCGCGCTGGTACGCCGAGTTGGTTTTTTCTTCGACCAGCCGCCGGTTGTCGAGCAATTTCTTGATGCTCAGCAGAATCTGGTTCGGGTTGATCGGCTTGATGAGGTAATCGGCGATTTTGGCCCCGATGGCCTCTTCCATGATGTGTTCTTCCTCGCTTTTGGTAATCATCACCACGGGCACCGTCGGGCGCAGGGCTTTGATTTCGGTCAGCGTTTCGAGGCCCGACAGACCCGGCATATTCTCGTCGAGAAACACCAGATCGAAGGTTTTTTCCTGAATCAGTTCCACGGCATCGGCCCCGGAATTGACGCCCGTCACGTCGTACCCTTTATCTTTCAGGAACAGGATATGCGGCTTGAGCAGGTCGATCTCGTCGTCGGCCCAAAGAATGGTGGAACGTTGCATAGGCACTGAGTTCAAAGGCGGGCGCCGGCCCACCAAGCGGTTATGAAGCGGAAAGAGCGGTTGCGCCCCGGCAATGGTTGCCTGCCGGGTGCGCACTAACGCCCGGCCGCCGGGTTTCGTGTAATTCGGGCAAAAAAACCGCCCGGCCGCGTGAGCAGCCGGGCGGGTAAACGGGGCCACTTTGCGGTGATGAAGCCTCAAAAGCAGCGCGTTACGCGTGACCGCGCCGGTTCAGCTCATCGCGGATTTGAGCGGCTTTTTCGTAATCTTCGCGCTCCAGAGCGGCGGCCAGTTGCTTACTGAGTTCTTCGGGCGAGGGTTGGGAGCCGGTGCGGCGCGGGGCGGGGGCGGGCTCGTCGCCGCCGTCGTCGTCGCCGCTACCGAGGTCATCATCGGCGTCATCGTCGGCGTCATCGGCGTCGTCGGTTTCCGATTCCAGATCACTCAGGATGATCCCCGCTTCGCTCAATACCTGCTCGACGGTGTAAATCGGCACGCCGAACCGTAGGCCGATGGCAATGGCGTCGGAGGGGCGCGCATCCAACTCGAAGGTGCGCTCGCCGTCGGTGCAGACGATGCGCGAAAAAAAGACGCCCTCGCGCAAATCGGAGATGATGATCTCGACGACATTGAGGCCCGCCTGCTGCGCGAACGACTTGAACAGGTCGTGGGTGAGTGGGCGGTTGGGGTTGATTTTTTCGATCTGAATGGCGATGCTCTGCGCCTCGAACATTCCGATAATGATCGGCAAACGACGCTTACCGTGCTTTTCGCCCAGTATAAGGGCAAACGAGCCGGACTGCGACTGGCTCGACGACAAGCCTAGGATTTCAAGCGGGATTTTCTTCACGCGGCGGTCAGACGGGAGGGAATTCAGAATAGAGATACGTCGGCGGTACGGGCCGACAGGCAAACCTACTACGCAGAAACGGCCCGGCGGTAAAAGCGCCCGGCAAAAATTGGTTCTTTCGGCTCCTCAGCTACTGCCACGCGGCTTATTTGACGGTGCATATAGTCGCTTCAGGTAGCCGGCGCAGCGTCAGGACGAAGGGTTATCGGGTGGCGGAGTAGTTTTGATGGGCATTTTTTCTTACGTATACCGTGTCAATCCGCCACTTTCCATCTGTCGGTCGATTGATTCCGGTACTCGGTTGTCTGCTGGCGGGGCTGGTCGGCGGCGAAATTTTACCGCCCGCCGCCGCCGCTCAAACGCTCTCCGTCCAGCGCTTCGAGCGGGCGGAAAACCTGCCCAACCCCCTCCTGACGGCGATGGCGCAGGACGGCAGCGGCCACCTCTGGCTGCATGTGCAGGTTGGGGCAGGCGCGCCGGGCGTGGCTACCCCAAACCTGCCCGCCGAGCTGACGGCCACCTTCACCGACGGCGCCGGCCGCGCCGTGCTACGGCAGGCGCTGCGCCCCGTCGCGGGCCTCACCACGCTCGATCTGACCTTTCTGCCGGAAGGCACCTATCTGCTGGTGCTGCGCGATGGCGCTGGCAGGTTGTACAGTACGCACCGCGTGGTGCGGTCGCGGTAACGCCGCCGCCTATTGCCAAACGCCCCGCCGGAAGCAACTTCCAGCGGGGCGTTTTAGGGTGTTGCGGGCTATTTGTCGGCCCTATATTTCTAGCCGAGCGCCTTTACGGCGGCGGTCAGTTTCGGCAACACCTCGAACACGTCGCCAACGATCCCGTAATCCGCCGCTTTGAAGAACGGCGCTTCGGGGTCTTTGTTGATGACGACGATCACTTTGGAGCTATTGACGCCCGCCAGATGCTGGATGGCGCCGCTGATGCCGCAGGCGATGTAGAGGTTCGGCGAAACGGTGATGCCCGTTTGGCCGACGTGTTCGTGGTGGGGGCGCCAATCGACGTCCGACACCGGTTTGGAACACGCCGTGGCCGCACCAAGCGCCTTCGCGAGGTCTTCGATCAGGCTCCAGTTTTCGGGGCCTTTCATCCCGCGTCCGCCGCTCACCACCTTATCGGCTTCGGGCAGCAGGATGCCGCCTTCGGTAGACGCCATTTTCACTTCCTTCGGCGAATCGGCGAAATCGGCGTCGGCGAGGGCGGCCGAGAAGCTCACCACTTCGGCGGTTTTGCCGGCCGCGTGTTCCGCTTCGATAGAGTTTTTCTTGACGGCGATGATTTTACGCTCGCCCGTGAGGCTCACGTCGGCGAAGGCTTTGCCGGAGTACACCCCGCGCCGCACGCTGAATGCGCCGCCGTTGATGGTGGGCAGCTCCACCACGTTGGTGGCGAGCGAAGCGCCCAAGCGCACGGCCAGCCGCGAGCCCACGGTAGCGCCGATGTTGGAGTTGGCGAGGATGATGACCTTCGCCGATTCCTGATCGGCGGCGGCAGCAATCAGCTTGACGTACGCCAGATTCACGAAGTTTTTGAGGCGCGCGTCGGTATCGTGCAACACTTTGCTGATCCCCTGCTCGCCAAGCTTGGCGAGGTTGGCGGCGGAAACTTCGCCCACGGCCACGGCCGTAGCGGTGGTGCCCAACTGCGCGGCGACTTTCGCGCCGTACGTGGCCACTTCCAACGACGATTTTTTAACGTCGCCGTGGTCGCATTCGATTACAATGAGGACGGACATTTTCGGGGGAGTGTTTAGCGTTTAGTGTTTAGTACAGATGCTGTGTTTCCGACCTTGAATAGCCTAAACACTACACCCTATACCCTAAACACTTCTACAATACTTTAGCTTCAGTACGCAACGCCTTCACGAGGTCGGCGGCTTGCTCGACGGTAAACAGTTTTACGCCTTGTTTGGCGGGCGGCAGCGCAAATTGTGCTACGTTGGTGCGGGCATCGGCGCCCTGGGGCTCCACTACTTTGAGGGGTTTGGTGCGGGCCGTCATGATGCCGCGCATGTTGGGGATGCGCGGCTCGCACATCGGCTGCTGGCACGAGACCACGAACGGCGTCTGCACTTCCACTACTTCTTTGCCGCCTTCGATTTCGCGTTCGAGCGTGGCGGTGTTACCGGCCAGGTCGAGCTTCATCGCCGGGGCGATGGTGGGGATGCCGAGCAGCTCGCCGACCATCCCGTGGACCTGAAAACCGTTGAAATCGATGCTTTCCTTGCCCATCAGCACGATGTCGTAAGCGCCTTCTTTTGCGATGTGGGCAATTTGCTGGGCCACGAAAAACGCATCCTTCGGGAAGGCATTGACGCGGATAGCGTCGTCGGCGCCAATAGCGAGCGCCTTACGGATGTTGGGCTCCGTATCGGCCTCACCGATGTTGAGTACCGTAACAGTGCCGGCGCCGGCCGCTTCTTTCAATTCGATGGCGCGGGTCAAGGCGTACTCATCCCAGGGGTTGATGACGAACTGCACGCCGGCCTTGTTGAACTCCTTGCCGTCGGGCGTAAAGGTGATCTTGGTGGTGGTGTCGGGGACGTTGGAGATGCAAACCAGAAACTTCATCAGGGGGCGCTCCGGGGGGGGGAAAAGTGGCAAAATGAGTGCGGGTACGCTACCGGCCGACGATCGCCGAAGCGGGTCGGCTGCGGCCCACTAAACACCCCACGGAGGGGCAGGTTTACGGCCGCGCGTACTTTCGGGGCGAAGATACGGCAAGCAGTTGTTATGCTTGCATACCTTTTCAACTTTTACCGCAAGTTGCCGGCCTTGCCGCGCGCCCCCGAAACCTGCCCCTGCTGAAATGTCGCGCCTTGCTTCCCTCCTCGCCTTCCTCGCCGACGACCCCACGGATTCGTTCACCCTCTACGCGCTCGCCACCGAATACCGCGCCCTCGGCGATACCGCCGAAGCCTGGAAATACTACGACCAACTCCTGCACGACCACCCCACGTACGTCGGTACCTACTACCACGCCGCCGCCCTGCTGACCGAGCTGAACCGCCGCGCCGAAGCCGAAAGCGTATACCGCACCGGGCTGGTAGAAGCCCGCAAACAAGGCCAGCACCACGCCGCCGCCGAGTTGCAAGGGGCTTTTCTGAAGTTTCAGGGGTTGGATTATGAGGATGAGGATTGAGCAAGTAGCCTGCCTCACTCTTTTGTCTTTGCGAGGAGGCTTTGCGACAACGCAATCCTGCGGTTGGTCTGGCGTCACGCAACCGCCGCGCCGAGCTTGGCGTGAGATTGCTTCGCTGCGCTCGCAATGACAAAAAAACCCGCCGGGTGGAGCGAGTTTTCAGAGTTCAATTGGCTTCACTTTACCACTTATCTTCGGCATTAGGTTCGGCGAGTAGCGGATTGAGGATATCAGGCAGTTTCTTGTTCACTACCCTAACAAACCGGTTACCCATTGTTTCCAGCCGCCCCGACGACCCATCAGCGCTCAGATCAAAGCCCGTTAGAATTAACCGGTATCGGTTGGAGCGAACTGTAACGCGCAACGTATAACGAATCGCAAGCGGATAAATCACTAATTTGTGACTAGTGTACCCGTTTGCTTGCAAGAGGGTATCACCTGCATTGCTGATGTTTTCATACCCTAACGCCTGCAAGCGAGTGATGAACCTAGCGGCTATTCCCGCCTCGGCCGATTCCTTTACGGTAGCATACTCATAAAGACCAGTAGAAGTGTTCATACTAACCTCCTGCGCGTTGCAACTAAATGCTTGCAATAACAAAGCGGCCGCGATGACGACGCTCCGCTCAAAAGTCAGCCCTAAACGTGACAAAGACTTCATTTCAGACCGATGTTGAAGGGGCGGCACTCCTACTTCTTGTACCCAGAATTGCCCGCGCCTGCTGGTATTCCTTTATACAGTGCCGGGTTGAGCGCCTCGAAAACTCCAATTGCCAAATCCAGCTCGTAGATCTGTTGCATTTGGACGTCGCAGAATTTCTCATACATCGCGTTTGCGTTTTTGCGGGCGTCAAGCAGGCGCTGGGTGTCAGCTAGGCTGACGAAGGTACTGACGGACTTTCGCACCTCGCGCCAAGCAAGAGCTTGGCGTTACGTTAAACGTGAATGTGGCTAAACTTCTGGCAGTGGGGGGGCTCTCACGGCGCATATGGCGCTCCCTTCCCTCCTGCCGCCCCCACCTGATGCGGCGCTGCCCCTCGCCGATTACGCGCACCTGCTGCGCCGGGCCGGCTTCGGGCCGCGCCCGGCTGAGCTGCTCGCCCCTGACCGGCCGCGTACCCGGCGCGCGGCCGTAGATGGGCTGCTGCAAGCCGCCGCCGGGCCGCCCGTGCCGCTCCCCCTCGACGCGGCCGAGTTTACCGTCCCGACCGATGTTCTGAAACGCGTACAACGGCGGCGCGACCTCACGAAAGAACAAAAGAAAGCCCTGCGCCAACGTCAGCGCGCGCTTTTTCAGCAACTCAACACCGCGTGGTTCGACCGTCTGACCACCGCGCCCGACCCGCTCCGCGAGAAACTGACGTTGTTTTGGCACGGCCACTTTGCTACCCGCGCCCAGCGGCCCGACTGGGCGTGGCGCCAAAACGAAACCTTCCGGCGACTGGCGCTCGGCAAGTTCGGCGATTTGCTGCGGGCGCTGCTCTATGACCCCGCGCTGCAAACCTTTTTGAGTAACGACCGCAACCGGCGCGCCCACCCCAACGAAAATTTCGGCCGCGAACTGCTCGAACTCTTCACCCTCGGCCGAGGGCACTACACCGAGGCCGATGTGCAGGCCGCCGCGCGCGCCTTCACAGGTTGGCAGTTTGAGCGGGTCGGCGGCGAATTTGCCTTCAACGAGCGTCAACACGACCCCACCGATAAGACCTTTTTGGGCCAAACCGGCCCGTGGCGCGGCGAGGATATCGTGCGCATTCTGCTGGAACAGCCGCGGACGGCGGTTTTCGTCACCACCAAACTCTACCGCTATTTCGTGAGCGATACCGTGGATGCGGGACGCGTGGCGACGTTAGCGACCGATTTTCGGGCATCAGATTACGACGTGGGAGCCCTCGTGCGCCAAATGCTCACCGCCGAGTGGTTTTACACGGATCCGGCCGTGCGCGCGGGCCGCATCAAATCGCCGGTCGAGTTGCTGGTGGGATTGCGCCGGCTGGTGGCTCTCGACCTGCCGAACCCGCGCCAATGGCACCAGTTGCAGCGCGGGCTAGGGCAAGAGCTGTTTGGGCCGCCCAACGTGGCCGGATGGCCGGGCGGGCGCGCCTGGATCGATTCCTCAACCCTCGCCTTTCGGTTGCGCCTTCCGCAAGTGCTTGTCCGCCAAGGCCACCCGCTCGAATTTGCCCTCAAAGACGACAACGACGTAGCGCCGAATATGGGGGAAGCCGTGGCGCGGCCCACCGTGACCGGGGGCGCCGCCGACCTGAACGCGCTCCGGCTGCTGGCCGGCCCCACCACCAGCCCGCCCGACGTGGCCGCGCTCGCGGCCGTGCTGCTGGCCGTGCCCCCAAGCGCGGCCGTGCGGTCACTGTTCAGCGAGGCCGAAGATTTTTCGGCGTTGGTGGTGCTGGTGCTGTCGGTGCCCGAATACCAGTTGGGATGATGATTTTTTTAGCGAGTTGTCATTACGAGGAGGCTTTGCGACGAAGCAATCCTCGTTTGCTCGGCACAGTGGCTGAGCAAACGCACCGAGTAAACGAGGATTGCTTCGCTGCGCTCGCAATGACAAAACTAAATTTTAATTGACTAATGTCCACATCCCGTCGCTCCTTCATAAAACAATCGGCTCTGGCGAGTACGCTGCTGTTCGTGCCCGATTTTTTGCGCGGTTTCGGCGCATCGGCTTCGGCAGCGGCCAATGGCACCGGGCTTACGGGACGCCGCGCTGCCAACGGGCGGCGGCTGGTCGTGATCCAGCTTGGCGGCGGCAACGATGGGCTGAACACCGTCGTGCCGTTCACCAACGACCTGTATTACCAGGCCCGCCCGACGCTCGCGCTGCCCGTCCGCACCGTATTACCGCTAACGGCTGACCTCGGCCTGAACCCCGCCCTGAGCGCCCTGCGGCCCTTCTACGACCGGGGGCAGTTCGCGATCTTCAACAATGTCGGCTACCCCAACCCCGACCGGTCGCACTTCCGCGCGATGGACATCTGGCATTCCGCCGCCGAGGCCGAGCAAGTGCTGGCCACCGGCTGGCTTGGCCGCTGGCTCGATGCCACGTGCGCCGGCAGCCCCCACCCCACGGCCGCCATCGAGTTGGATGATACGCTGAGTTTAGCCTTGAAAGGCGCTAATTTCAAAGGACTCGCCGCGAGTAACCCCGACCGCCTGCGTCAAGCTCTGCGGGCGCCGCTGCTGCAACAGCTCCGCACCGCCGCACCCACCGCACCGGCACCCGATTCCGACCTCAACTACCTCTACCGCACCCTCATCGAGACGCAGGATGCCGCCGAATACCTCACCGAAAAACTGGGTGCCGCGCGGCGTACGCCTCCGCCCACGGACTACCCAAAAACGGCGTTTGGGCAGCATCTGCACACCATTGCGGGCCTCATCAACGCCGACACCGACACGCGGGTGTACTACGCGGCGCTGGCCGGTTTCGACACCCACGCCCGGCAAGCGGGCGTGCAGGACGGCCTACTGAAACAGTTTGCTGACGGCACCGCCGCCCTTCTCGCCGACCTAGCCCGCGCCGGCACGCTGGCCGATACGCTCGTGCTGGTATTTTCGGAGTTTGGGCGGCGGGTGGCGCAAAATGCCTCCAATGGCACCGACCATGGCACCGCCAACAACGTGTTCATCCTGGGCAGCGCGCTGAAAGTGGCCGGTATCCGGGGCGAGCTACCGAACCTCGCCGACCTCGACGGCGGCGATTTGCGCCACCGTCTTGATTTTCGGCAACTCTACGCCACCGTGCTGCGCGATTGGCTCGGCGCCGACGACAAGCTGATTCTGGGCCGAAACTTCGAGCGGGTGCCGCTGGTGTAGCGCGGTTTTCTTGAAAACCGCGTCCCGGCCGCTAAACGCGTTTTTCAAGAAAACCGCGCTACACCCAACCACCGACAACCGAATTTCTGAATAGACTCTTAACCACGAACTCACCGGCCAACAATTGGCGGCGGGCCGGGTTAGGGGGCGCACCTCACCCCCAACCGCAAGATGCCTGATTTTTCCGGCCAAACTTTTTTGCTCATCGGCGCCTCTTCGGGCATCGGCTTGGCGACCGCCCAACGCCTGGCCGCCGGCGGCGCCACGCTCATTACCGCTTCCCGCACGCACCCGCCGGAGTTGGCGACGCTCGGCACCACGCACCTCGCCTTCGATGCCACCCAACCCGATACGGCCGCCCTGCTGGCGGCCTTGCCCGAGGCGTTGCACGGCTTTGCTTACTTCCCCGGCTCCATCAAATTGCGGCCGTTTGAGCGTCTCGCGCTCGCCGATTTCCGCAGCGATTACGAGTTGAACGTGTTGGGCGCCGTAGCCGCGCTGCAAACCGCTTTTCCGCGCCTCAAGCGCGCGGGTGGCGCCTCGGCCGTCCTTATCAGCACAGTAGCGGCGGGCACCGGAATGGCCTTTCACACCAGCATCGCTGCCGCGAAAGGCGCCGTGGAAGGGCTTACGCGCGCCTTGGCCGCCGAGGGGGCGGCGTTCGGTATCCGCGTCAATTGCGTGGCGCCGAGCCTGACCAATACGCCGCTGGCCGCGCCCCTGCTCAACACCCCCGAAAAAATGGAAGCTGGCGGCAAGCGCCACCCGTTAGGCCGCGTGGGCCAGCCGGATGACGTAGCCGCAATGGTAGTGTTCCTGCTAAGCCGAGAGGCGGGCTTTATTACCGGACAGGTGCTGGGCGTGGATGGCGGAATGGGGAGGATTAAGTGATTTGAGTAGATGAGTAAATGAGTATGTACTCGGTCGCCATCTACATCATCTGTTCATTTAAAATAATCTGCTCATCTCCTAAAAAATGCTTCTCTTCTGGCACCGCCGCGATTTGCGCCTCCCCGACAACGCCGGGCTCGCCGCCGCCCTCGCCACCGGCGAGCCCGTACTGCCGGTGTTCATCTTCGACCGCGACATCCTCGACCACCTCCCGCCCGACGATGCGCGCGTGACGTACATCCACGACGCCGTGACGGCTTTGCGAGTGGCGTATGAAGCGCACGCCGGTACGCTGCTCGTGCGCTACGGCCGACCGTTGGACGTTTTTGCGGACTTGCTGACGGAGTTTCCGGCCCTGACGGGCGTTTATACCAATGAAGATTACGAGCCCTACGCCGCCATCCGCGACGGTGCCCTGGCGGCGCTGCTGGCCGAAACCGGGCGCCGTTTCCAGGCTTTCAAAGACCAGGTAGTTTTTGCGAAAGACGAGGTGCTCTCGAAATCAGGCACCGTGCATCGGGCGTTTGGGATGTACCGCGATACGTGGCTCGCGCGCCTGACGCCCGCCGATTTGGCCGAGCGGCCTTCGGCGGCCCTCGCGGCCGAGCCGGGGCGATTGCACGGCGCCGCCGCCCCGCCAATTCCCGCGCTCGACGCGATGGGTTTCCGGCGGCGCGAGCTGCACCCCGTGCCCGACGGCCTGCCGGAGGAAGGCATCATCAAAAACTACCATCAGACGCGCGATGTGCCCGGCCACGCCCGCAGCACTACGCGGGTTTCGGTGCATTTGCGGTTCGGCACGCTCTCGCCGCGCGAACTGATGCGGCAGGCGCAGGGGATCAACCCCACGTATCTGCACGAGCTGATTTGGCGCGACTATTTTATGTTGCTCCTCTGGCAATTTCCGCAGACCGTCGACGAATCGTTCGCGCCGAGCTTGCGATTGCTGCCGTGGCGCAACGACGAAACCGAGTTTCACGCGTGGTGCGAGGGCCGCACGGGCTACCCGTTCGTCGATGCCGGGATGCGCGAGCTGAACGCCACCGGCTTTATGCAGAACCGCGCCCGAATGGCCACCGCGTCGTTTCTGGTGAAGCACCTGCTCATCGATTGGCGTTGGGGCGAGCGGTATTTCGCCGAAAAGCTGCTCGATTACGACCTCAGCCAAAACATCGGCAACTGGCAATGGGTGGCGGGCACGGGCGTGGTAAACGCGCCGTGGTTTCGGGTATTTTCGCCGCAAAGCCAACTCGAAAAATTCGACCCGGAACTGACCTATGTGCGCCGCTGGCTGCCCGAATACGGCACGGCGCACTACCCGGCGCCCATCGTCGAACACAAGGCGGCGCGCGAACGGGCGCTGGCTACCTACAAGGCCACGTCGGTGGCGGCGCGTGCCTGATTTCGCGCTTGATTTTTCAGAACCAGTCGGCAGTTTCGGCGGTTGTTTCGGTTGGAACACAAAACGCGTAGTACTTTGCACCTCAAAGCAGATTTTATGGAACCGTTGTCCTCTCCCGTTGCCGAACCCGCGCCGTCGGCGCCTCAGTCGGAACGCGCGCGCATTCGCGCCGCCTACCGTACCTATTTGCTGCGCCACGGCGCGCCGCCCGCCACGGTCTACGCCCTCGCCACCGAGCTAGGGATGACCGAAAGCGCCTTTTACGAGCAGTATTCGACGTTTGAGGCCATCGACCGCGACATTTTCCGCGAGTTCATCCGCCAGGCCCAAGCCCACGCCGAAGCCACCCCGGAGTACGCCGCGTATTCGGTGCGCGAGAAATTGTTGGCGTTTTATTACGCCCTCGTCGAGGGCTTGCGCGATGAGCGTTCGTACGTCAAGCTCATCAATCAGCATCGGCCGTTTTTCAACCGCCTGACGCCTGTGTATTTGCAGGACGCCAAAACGGCGTTCGAGCAGTATGTCGAGGAGCTGCTGATTGAAGCCCGGATGAGTAAGGAAGTCGTGCGGCGCGCGTTTTTGAGCGACCGGTACGCCGCCGGATTTTGGTATCAACTCACGTTTTTACTCGATTTCTGGCTGCGTGATAATTCACCTAATTTCGAGCGTACCGATGAGGCTATTGAAAAAGCCGTGACGCTGAGTTTTGATTTGATTGGGCGCAATCCGTTGGATTCGGCGGTGGAATTTGCGCGGTTCCTGTTTCAGCGGTAAGTCAATTTTGATTTTCGATTGAATGAATTTCAATTTTTTGAAGACGAAACAACGCCTAATTAATCACTCAATCGAAAATCATAAATCGACAATAATTTCGCTAACTAATGAATTCTGACCTGCCTACTTCCAAAGTGGCCCGCGCGGCCAAGCTCGCGGGCGCGGGGTTCCGTGTGGGCGCCAACTACGTAAAATCGGCCGTACTGCAAGCTACCGGCTCGGCTGAGACGGCCGCAGCGAGCCGCGACTCGCGCGATGCGGCCAACGCCGCCACCCTTTTCGACACGTTCAGCGAGTTGCGGGGCGGGGCTCTCAAGTTTGCGCAGGTGCTGAGTATGGATCGCACCGGCCTCTTACCGCGCGCCTACGCCGACAAGTTTTCATTGGCCCAGCATCAGGCGCCGCCCCTCAGCGGGCCGTTGGTGGTGAAAACGTTTCGGGCGGCGACGGGTAAAACGCCGGGCGAAATCTTTGACACCTTCGACCTCACCGCCCGCGCCGCCGCAAGCATTGGGCAGGTGCATCGGGCGACGTTGAATGGCCGCGACTTGGCCGTCAAAGTGCAATATCCCGGCGTAGCGACGAGCATTCAATCAGACCTGAATTTGATTAAACCTGTGGCGTTTCGGGTGCTGGGGTTGAGCGAAGCCGATTTTCGCGAATACATTCAGGAAGTGGAAAGTAAGATGCTCGAAGAAACCGACTACCGGCGCGAGTTGGCTTCTTCGCAGACGCTGGCGGCGGCGTGCGCGCACATTCCGGGCCTCCGGTTCGCGCAGTATTACCCCGAGCTGAGCGGCGACCGCGTGCTGACGATGGACTGGTTGCCGGGTCTGCACCTCAAGGAATTCCTCGAAACGGCGCCTTCGCAAGCCGTTCGCGACCGGATTGGGCAGGCGCTTTGGGATTTTTACGCCTACCAGCTGCACGCCTTACGCGCGGTTCACGCCGACCCGCATCCCGGAAATTTCTTGTTTTCCGCAGAAAACGGCGGCACCGTAGCCGTGCTCGATTTTGGCTGCGTGAAGGAAGTACCAGCTGACTTTCACGATGCATACTTCTCCGTAGTCAATCCGGAAATTTACACCGACGACGCCCGCCTCGAACCCGTGCTGCACGCCCTCGACGTGCTGCGGCCGGCGGATACGCCGCAAATGCGCGCGCTGCTGTTCGATGTGGCCCACCGCACGCTCCCGCTGCTGGCGCGCCCGTTCACAGAGCCCAATTTCGATTTCGGCGACCCCACCTATCAGCAGCAGATTACGACGTTGGCCGAAGAATTTGCTGCCAATCCGCAACTCCGCAGCCAGCGCGAACCTCGCGGCTCGAAGCACTTTATTTACGTGAACCGAGCGTATTTCGGGTTGTACACGCTGTTGGGCGATTTGCGAACCCGGCTGCGGTAAAATTGTAGTGCGGACTGCAAGCCGCAGTTTTACAACAAAGCCGGCTGTCAAACTGCGGCTTGCAGTCCGCACTACAGCGCAATTGCCGAATCGTCACCTACATTTGCAGCCGAACCGCGGCCCAACGCCCCCTTCCTCCCCTCCCTCCCACTCGATGCACGCTACTGCTCTCGTCCTTTCTGCCCCGACAACCTGCCTGCAAAGCTGGTGGTGGCCGCTGCCTGATGGCCGGCTCACGTCGTGGACAGAACGATGGCAGAGACCGGGCTGGCGCTAAAGCTGCTCCGTTCGTTCGGTTCCCGCTCTGCACCTCCCGCTCCTTCCGCTTCGCCCTCCCCCCTCGACAGCCCGGCCTTACCGCCGGGCTTTTTTCGTTTTCGGCCGGGTCGAATTGTGCCTACTTGGCCCGTTTTCACTGATTTCGCAGCACTCGGTGCTGCCTTTCCGCTACCGTATGCTTACCTACTCGCACCAGAAAATTTTAGCCGACACCCTGACGCCCGTGGGCGTTTACCTGCGGCTGCGCGACCAGTTTGCAACCTGCGTCCTGCTCGAAAGTGCTGACCAGCATGGCCAGGAACACGCCGTTTCGTACCTCGCCGCCGACCCCATCGCCACCTTCGAGGCGCGCGGCGCCGACGTGCGGACGCAGTTACCGGGCCGGGCCGAAACCCGCGTCACGCTCGCACCCGACCCCGTTACCGGCCGCGTGCCCGTGCTGGCACACCTCGCCGATTTCGCGGCGCAACTGGCCCCCAATGGTTCGGCGCCGCTCCCCGCCACCGTGCCCGAACTCGCCACCGGCCTTTTCGGCATGATGAGTTACGAGGCCCTGACCTACGGCGAAGACCTGGCCCTGAACGCAGCCAAATTGCCCCCGGAAACCGTTCCCACGCTCCGTTACGATGCTTTTCGGTTCGTGCTGGCCTTCGACCACGCCCACCACCGGCTGCATTTGCTCGAAGCCACGCCCCCCGGCGAAACCCCGCGCGGGCTGGATGCGCTGCGGGCGTTGGTGCAGCAGCCGGGCGCGCCGCGTTTCGGGTTCGCGCGCACCGGCCCCGAAAACACCAACCAAACTGACGACGAATTTCTGGCCGCCATCGGGGCCGGGCAGCACCACTGCCAACGCGGCGATGTGTTTCAGATGGTATTATCCCGGCGGTTTCAGCAGGCGTTTCGGGGCGACGATTTCAACGTGTACCGCGCGCTGCGGGCGGTCAGCCCGTCGCCGTACCTGTTTTATTTCGATTACGGCGCCTACCGCCTACTCGGCTCATCGCCGGAGGCGCAACTGCAAATCCGGCGCGGCACGGCCACTCTGCACCCCATCGCAGGCACTTTCCGCCGCACCGGCGACGATGCCCAGGACGCCGCGCTGGCAACCCGCCTCGCCGCCGACCCCAAGGAAAACGCCGAACACGTGATGCTCGTCGATTTGGCCCGCAACGACCTGGCGCGCCACGGGCACGATGTACGAGTCGCACAATTCCGGGAGGTGCAGTTTTATTCGCACGTGCTGCATCTGGTGAGCCGCGTGACGGCGCGAGTGGCGCCCAACACGCCGCCGCTGGCATTGGTGGGCGCCACGTTTCCGGCGGGCACCCTCACGGGAGCGCCCAAGTACCGGGCAATGCAGCTCATTGATAGTTTGGAACCTACTGCGCGGGGCTTTTACGGCGGCTGCATCGGGCACCTGGGGTTCGACGGCGATTTCCACCACGCCATCCTCATCCGTTCGGCTCTGAGCGCGGGCGGGGTGCTGACCTACCAGGCTGGGGCGGGCGTAGTGGCCGCCTCCGACCCCACCGCTGAGTTGCGCGAAGTAGACCACAAGCTGGCCGCCGTGCGCGGGGCACTCGATCTGGCCGAAACGCTGCACGCGGAAAATGAGGGTTTAGTTTTTAGGGTTTAGTGTATAGGTACAAACCCAAAAAACTAAACCCTAAAAACTAAACCCTAACAAAATGCCCATTCTCGTCCTCGACAACTACGATTCCTTCACCTACAACCTCGTAGCACTACTGCGCGACCTGACGCACGGCGCCGACGTAACCGTGCTGCGCAACGACCGCCTCGACGTGGCCGCCGCCGTGGCTGCATTCGACGCCATCGTGCTGTCGCCGGGGCCGGGCGTGCCCGCCGACGCCGGCCTGATGCCTGCCCTGATTCGGGCCGCCGCGCCCACCACCCGGCTGCTGGGCGTGTGCCTGGGCCATCAAGGAATTGCCGAAGCGTTCGGCGCCACGCTCTACAACTTGCCCGCCGTGCACCACGGCGTGGCAGGCCAAGCCCGCGTGACCGTACCCGACGAGCGCCTGTTCAGAGGGTTGCCGAACACGTTCAGCGTCGGCCGCTATCACTCGTGGAGCGTGGCGCCCGCAAGTCTGCCCGCCGAGCTAGAAGTCACCGCCACCGACGCCGACGGGCAGATTCTGGCCCTCCGCCACCGGCAGTTACCCGATGTACGGGGCGTGCAATTCCACCCCGAATCGGTGCTGACGCCGCTGGGCGGGCAGATTATCGGGAATTGGCTGGCGGGGTGAGCGCCGGAGCCGCCACGCGCAGCCCAGGATAGGCGCCCCCCGCCACACCCCGCGCGTCCCCTAGGGTAGCAATCCTGGACTGTGGAATAGAACCCTATCAGGGTTCCCCCTAAAACCTAAAACCTAAACCCTAAACACTTCCCCAATGCACACCACCCTCACCACCCTTTTTGCCCACCAAACCCTGACCCGCCCGGAAGCGGCGGCGGCCCTGACGCAACTCGCGAGCGGCACCGTCAGCGAGGTGCAGATGGCGGCTTTCCTGACCGTGTACCGGATGCGGGCCGTGACGGTGGCCGAGCTGGCGGGCTTCCGCGACGCGCTGCTGGCGCTGGGCACGCGGCCCGACCTCGGCACCACCGATTTGCTCGACCTCTGCGGCACCGGCGGCGATGGGCGGCAGACGTTCAATATATCCACCACGGCGGCGTTCGTGGTGGCGGGCGCGGGGCAGTTGGTGGCCAAGCACGGCAATTACGGAGTATCGTCGGGCGTAGGGTCGTCGGATGTACTGGCGGGACTGGGGTATCATTTTACCACTGACTCAGAACAACTTAGGCGAGAACTGGCGGAAGCGGGCATCTGCTTTTTGCACGCCCCGAGCTTCCAGCCCGCGATGCGGCAGGTGGCGCCCGTGCGGCGGGCGTTGGGCGTGCGCACGTTTTTCAATATGCTGGGGCCGCTAGTGAACCCGGCGCAACCGCGCGCGCAACTGGTAGGTGTGTACAGCCTCGAATTGCTGCGGCTCTACCAGTATTTGTTCGAGGAAAAAGGGCAAGACTATGCGCTGCTGCACGCCCTGGATGGCTACGACGAATGTTCGCTCACGGGGCCGCTGAAGCTGGTGACGCCCGCCGGCGAACGACTGCTCACGCCCGCCGACCTCGGCCTACCCACCTACGCGCCTACCGACCTGACCGGCGCCGCCACCGGCCCCGAAGCCGCCGCGCTGGTACGGCGCATTCTGGCGGGGCAGGGTACCGCCGCTCAGCGCGATGTGGTAGCGGCCAACGCCGCCCTCGCCCTGCACGCCGCCGATTCCACCCGCCCGCTACGCCACTGCGTGGACGCCGCCCAGACCGCGCTGGCCGAAGGACGCGGGTTGAATGCGCTCGACAGGCTACTAAATGTCAGCCGATTACAGCCTGAAGCAATAAGCTAAGTACCTGTGCATAACTGAAACTTCTGACGCAGTTCGTAAAACGAGAAGTAGCAAGAGAATCAGAAACGAGCAACAAAAAAATGCCCACCCAACCAACGACACCCACTATTTTGGCCGAAATCCTCGCCCGCAAGCGCCACGAAGTAGCCGAACGCCGCGCCCTAGTGCCGGTGCGCCAACTCGAACGCAGTCCGTATTTCGCCACCCCGCCGCTGTCGTTGCGGCACTACCTCACGCGGCCGGGGTCGAGCGGGGTGATTGCTGAGTTCAAGCGGCGCTCGCCGTCGAAGGGCTGGCTCAACCGGTACGCGCCGGTGGGGCGCACCACGCTGGGCTATATGCAGGCGGGCGCGGCGGCGCTGTCGGTCATCACCGATGAGGGCTTTTTCGGTGCGCTCCCCGCCGATTTGCCCACCGCCCGGCGGCTCAATTACTGCCCGATTCTGCGGAAGGATTTCGTGGTGGACGAATACCAGATTATCGAAGCCAAGAGCCTCGGCGCCGATGCCGTGCTGCTGATTGCGGCGGCGCTCGCCCCGGCCGAAGTGGCGGCCCTCGGCGCCCAAGCGCACGCACTGGGGCTGGAAGTATTGCTCGAAATCCACGATGCCGAGGAATCGCACCGCACCCTGACCGCAGCGGCTGAAGTGGTGGATTTGGTAGGCGTGAACACCCGCGATTTGCGCGATTTTTCCGTCGATTTGGGCCGTGCCGCCGCGTTGGCGCCACTCATTCCGTCCCGCTACGTGGCCGTAGCCGAAAGTGGCCTTCGTACCGCCGCCGACATCGCCGGGCTGCGTGCCCTGGGTTATCAGGGATTTTTGATCGGCGAAACCTTCATGCGCGATGCCCGCCCCGAGCGCGCCTGCGCTGCGCTGGTACGTGAGCTGGCGCCGACCGAAAATCAATCCGCTTCCATTACAGTCTGATACCCCATGACTTTTCTGAAAGTATGCGGCCTCCGCGAGCCCGCCAACTTACGCGTCATCGCCGCCCTTCGTCCGACGGCCGTAGGGTTGATTTTCAGTCCTAAATCGCCGCGCTACGCCGGGGCTTTGGCCCCCGCCGAAGTGCGCGGGCTACCCGCCGAAGTGCGCCGAATCGGCGTTTTCGTCGACGCCGCGCCCGCCGACGTGCTGGCTCGTGCCGCCACGTACGGCCTCAACGCCGCCCAGCTTCACGGCACCGAAACGCCGGAAACGTGCGCCGCCGTACGCGCTGGCGGCCTGGCCGTGGTGAAAGCGGTGCGCGTGGATGCCACGTTTTCGTTTGCCGCCCTCACGCCGTTCGTGCCGCACGTCGCGGCCTTTCTGTTCGATGCCCCTGGCCCACAGCCCGGCGGCAACGGCGTGGTGTTCGACTGGCAAACGTTGGCCGCGTACCCCTACGCCGCCACCACGCCCTGGCTCCTGGCCGGTGGGCTGACTCTGGCTCACGTGCCCAAGTTGCAGGCGCTCCGGCTGCCGGGCTTGGCGGGCTTCGACATCAATTCCGGATTTGAAACGGCGCCCGGCTTGAAGGATGTGGCTGCTGTGCGCGCTTTTCTCGACCATTGGCCGGCGCGGGAGGCAGCGGGATTGTCGATATTTTAACGTGGGGTGGAGCGCAGCTCCGCCTCTCCCACCGCCCATACTTAACTCAAGAGGCGGAGCTACGCTCCACCCCACGTCTGTGTAGTGTCCGATAAATTTTCATTAGAAACCACAAAATGCCCCTCAACCCCACCCCCACCGGCTATTACGGCGATTTCGGCGGCGCTTACGTGCCCGAAATGCTGCACCCCAATCTGCAAGAATTAGGCGCCTGTTACGAGCAGATTCTCGCCGACGACGCCTTTCAGCAAGACCTGACGGCGTTGCTGCGCGATTACGTCGGGCGCCCGACGCCGCTGTTTGAAGCCCGGCGGCTGTCCGAAGCGCACGGTTGCCACATATTTCTCAAGCGCGAAGATTTGTGTCACACCGGCGCGCACAAAATCAACAACACCGTTGGGCAGATTTTGCTGGCGCAGCGCTTGGGCAAGCGGCGCATCATTGCCGAAACGGGCGCCGGGCAGCACGGTGTGGCTACGGCCACCGTGTGCGCGCTGATGGGGCTGGAATGCGTGGTGTACATGGGCCGCGCCGATATGGCGCGCCAACGCCCCAACGTGGGCCGGATGCGGCTGCTCGGCGCCACGGTGCGGCCGGTCGATAGCGGCTCCGCGACGCTCAAAGATGCCACCAATGAAGCGCTGCGCGATTGGCTCGCAAACCCCGCCGACACGCATTACCTCATCGGGTCGGTGGTAGGACCGCACCCGTTCCCCGATCTGGTGGCGCGGTTGCAAGGCGTTATCAGTCAAGAGATGCGCGCGCAGTTGCTGACGGTTATCGGGCGCGAAACCCCCGATTTCGTGGTGGCCTGCGTGGGCGGCGGCTCCAACGCGGCGGGGGCGTTTTATCATTTTCTGGATGAGGCGGATGCCGACAGCCGCGCGCCGCGCGTGCAATTAGTTGCCGTGGAAGCGGCCGGCGAAGGCTTGACCACCGGCCGCTCGGCGGCCACCACCGTGCTGGGGCGGCCGGGCGTGCTGCACGGCGCCCGCACGCTGCTCATGCAGGACTTCGACGGCCAGATAACGGAGCCGCATTCGCTCTCGGCGGGCTTAGATTACCCCGGAATTGGGCCGCTGCACGCGCATTTGGCCGTCAGCGGACGGGCGCGTTTTCTGAGCGCCACCGATGCCGAAGCCCTGGCGGCCGTGCGCGAATGCAGCCAACTGGAAGGCATCATTCCGGCGCTTGAATCGGCACACGCGCTGGCGGTGCTGGGCCGCCTCGGCGCCGGGCCGCGCGATGTGGTGGTGGTGAACCTGTCGGGGCGCGGCGACAAGGATTTAGACACCTACCTCGCGCACGGGCTCGACGCGGCGGCGTAAAATCAGGTTATAATTCTTGTATTTTCTACTGATGATCTCCCTCCAAGTTCCTCCCAATCGAATTGCGCGGGCCTTTGCCGCTCGCCCCACCGGCGGCCTGTTGAGCTGCTACGTGACGGCCGGTTTCCCCGCGCCCGACGCCACCGTGCCCGTGCTGGCGGCGCTCGCGGCGGCCGGTACCGATATCCTCGAAATCGGCGTCCCTTTCTCCGACCCCGTCGCCGACGGCCCCGTGATTCAGGCGGCCAACGGGCAAGCCCTGGCGCAAGGAATGAGCCTGACGCGGCTTTTCGCGCAGCTCGCCGAGGTGCGCCGCGCCGTGCCCGACACGCCGCTGCTGCTGATGGGCTATCTCAATCCGGTGCTGCAGTTTGGGTTTGAGGCGTTTTGCGCCGCCGCTGCTGATGTGGGTATCGATGGCTTAATCTTGCCCGATTTGCCGCCCGCCGAGGTAGAGGCCCGCTACGCGCCCATTCTGCGCGCCCACGGTTTAAGAATGGTGTACCTGATTACGCCGCGCACCCCCCCGGCGCGCATCCAATATCTCGACGGCCTCACCGACGACGCGTTTCTGTACGTGGTATCGGGCGCCGGCACCACCGGCTACCACGCCGATGCCGCCACCCTCGCCGCGCAGGCCGCATTTATGGCCACATTACCGGCGCTGAACCTGCGCAACCCGTGTCTGCTCGGCTTCGGCATCCGCGACGCGGCCACGTTCCGGGCCGCTTGCGCTCTCGCCGACGGTGCCATCATCGGCTCGGCGCTGGTGCAGGCGCTGGCTGATGCCCCACCCGCCGACGCCCCCGCCGTAGCCGCCGGGTTTGTACGGCAAGTGCGAAGCAATGATCGATAGCCGGGAGTCGAGAACCGGAAATCGAGAACCGGAAAAACGAGAAACAAGAAACCAACAACTATCAACCAAAAAATGCTCATCCACCTCACCCCCACCATCACGCCCGCCGAAGAAGTTGCGCTCGCAGCTTTCGTGCGGGAGCTGCACTATAAACCCACCGCCGTGCGCACCCAATCGGGCGCGTTTATGGTAGCCACGGGCACGGCAGAAATCGATTTGCGCGCCATTGGTCGGCGGCCGGGGGTGCGCGATGTGCATTACGTGAGCGACCCGACGCCCCTCACCTCGCGGCAGTGGCGGGTGGCACCCACCGTCCTCGACCTCGGCGACGGCGTGCGCATCGGCGAAGGCAGCCTGACCCTCGTGGCGGGGCCGTGTTCCATCGAAGACGACGCGCAAGTGGCGGCCGTCCTCGACCACCTCACCAGTCAGGGGGTGCGCCTGATGCGTGGCGGCGTGTTCAAGCCGCGCTCGTCGCCGTACGCGTTTCGGGGGTTGGGGCTGGCGGGGCTGCGCGGGTTCAGCGAGCAGGCGCGAGCGCGCGGCGTAAAAGTGGTGACGGAGGTAATGGAAGTGGCTCAGATTGCGGCAATGCACGATTATGTGGACATTTTTCAGGTAGGTGCCCGCAACACCCAGAACTTTAATTTGCTCGATGCGCTCGGCGAAGCCGGCAAGCCGGTGCTGCTCAAACGCGGCATTTCGGGGAGTATCGACGAGTTGCTTGCGTCGGCGGAGTACATTTTTTCGGCCGGTAACGAGCGCATCATTCTCTGCGAGCGCGGCATTCGCACTTTCGAGACGGCCGCGCGCAATACGCTCGATCTCAACGCCGTGCCTATTCTGAAAGCCCGCTCGCACTTGCCGGTTCTCGTCGATCCGTCGCACGGCACCGGGCTGCGCGAACACGTGCCTGCCATGGGCTTGGCCGCGCTGATGGCCGGCGCCGATGGCGTCATCTACGAAACCCACCCGGTGCCCGAAGAAGCCGCCTCCGATGGTGCCCAGACGCTGAATTTTGCCGAATCGACGCGGTTCATCGAGGCCGCGCGGCGCACGTGGGCGCTGCGGCAGGAGTTGGGGATTGCGTGAAAAAATGTAACTGCCTCCCCTGACTGAACTGCTTACAAGGTCAGCAACAGATGGCCAATGAGTTTGCCATAGCGAGGAGGCTTGACGTTTACGCGGAGGGACGAAGGATTGAAGCAATCCCCGTTTATTCAACGCACACTGCAAGGTATCGACTCAGACACCGCACTGAGCAAACGAGGATTGCCACCACGATGCCTGCGGTTGGCGTGGGCTTTCCGCAAACCCAGCCACTCTGGGCACCGCGCGGAACCACCCCGTCAAATCTTCGATTTGCCACCCCTCCTACTTCGGGACCTAAAGTCCCTCGCAGGAAGGGAATCTGCGGGCTACCGAAATGCGCGAATTCCCCTCCTGCGAGCGGCTTGCCGCGAAGTAGGAGGGGTGGCAGCCGAAGGCTGACGGGGTGGTCTCCGCATAGTGCCAACCCAATACCACCAGCTTGCTCGGCTTTGCGCCCTTTCTCAGCTACTCGGGGCACTGCGCGAGACCAGCCGCCGTTAAATGAGGGCATCGGTAGTTGAAGAAGCTGCTCTACCAATCCACAACCCAAGTTCGCAAGGACAACAGTAGCAGAACTGTTGGCCACTCGTCCGGCCAGTAAACTGCGGGGTAAAGTCCGCACTACACCAGCATTCTGTGTAGCTACATCAAAACCATTCTTGCGGCAGCCGGTAGTGCCATCGCCAAGCCAGCGGGCGACTTTCGGGTGAAAGCGCGTAACCAGCATTTCCGGCCAGGCACATCTTTTACGTGTTGCACTCTTTTTTACGGATTACGGGTCTCGCCGTCGTTGCGGCGATGGTAAGCGTCGGCTCGGTGCGCGCCCAGTCGCGGGCAGTAGCCCCGGCCACGATGACCTCTTGCTGCGCCAAGCCTACGGTCGCCTTTGCGCGTCTGGGCTCGAAGGCAGCCTTCCGAGGCAACCATGCCGCGCCGCGCCCCTTCCACTACACCGGCACCGGTTCGATGGTGGAATTTGCCGTAGCGGGCGGCCCGGCTGGGCACGGCTTTCTGATCAAAAGCGCCAAATCCAGCACCAAATACCTCTTCGTGATTCACGAATGGTGGGGGCTAAACGATTACATCAAGCAGGAAGCAGCGCGGTTCGCGAAAGAAATGCCCGACGTAAACGTGCTGGCCGTTGATCTCTACGACGGCGCCCTCGCCACGAACGCCGAAGACGCCGGCAAGCTCATGCAAGCCGTAAAACCCGAACGCGCCAGCGCCATTCTGACGGCCGCGCGCACCTTCGCGGGCGGGGCGAAAGCGCGAATCGGCTCGGTGGGCTGGTGCTTCGGCGGTGGCTGGAGCTTCCAGACGGCATTGCTCAACGGCGCCCAGGCGGCAGGTTGCGTGGTATACTACGGAATGCCCGAAACCGACGCTGCCAAGCTGAAATCGCTCAAAACGCCGGTTTTGGGCATCTTTGCCACGCAGGATCAGTGGATTTCGCCGAAGGTGGTCGGCGAGTTCGAGGCGGCGATGAAGAAAGCCGGCAAGCCGCTCACGGTCAAAAACTACGATGCCGACCACGCCTTCGCCAACCCCAGCAACCCCAAGCACAACGTGGCCTTCGCCGACGATGCGCACGCCCTGGCGCTCGCATTCCTCAAAAAACAGTTGAAATAAGTAACGCCAAGCTCCTGCTTGGTGTAGCGCCGCGCGCCGCCGAGCGTCAGTCGCCAAGCAGGAGCTTGGCGTTACGTTCTTTTACGTGGCTCGCTCTCCCAAAACCCGCCCCGAACCAACCAAGCCCCCGCTGGGCCGTAGGTTCGTGGCGGGTTTCCTGTTTTCTATGGCATCATCTTCTTCCAAAGCCGGTATTTACGGCGCTCTTTTCGCTAACCTCGGCATTGCCGCTGCCAAGTTTACGGCGGCATTTTTCACCGGCTCCTCCGCGATGCTATCGGAGGGCATTCACTCGGTCGTCGATTCGGGCAACTCTGTTTTACTGCTGCTGGGGCTGAGTCGGGGGCAAAAACCGGCCGACGCCTCGCACCCGTTCGGGTACGGCAAGGAGTATTATTTCTGGTCGTTGATCGTGGCGATTCTGCTCTTCGCCATCGGCGGTGGGATGTCGGTTTACGAAGGCATTGCGCATTTTGAGCATCCCGAAGCGCAAACCAACATCGGCTGGAATTACGCTACGCTGGCCGTGGCGCTCGTATTCGAAGGAATCAGCACCTATGTCATTCTCAAGCAAGTGGGTCAGACTCGCGGTCATTTGAGCTATTGGCAAGCCATTAAGGCCAGTAAAGACCCCGGCGTGTTTGCGGTGTTGTACGAAAACGTAGCGGCCATTCTGGGCCTGATTATCGCGGCATTGGGCACCGCCTTAGGCTATTATCTGCACGAGCCGCGTATCGATGGCGCCGCTTCCGTATTCATCGGGTTTGTATTGATTGGGGTAGCGGTGGCGCTGGTGAAGGAGACGAAAGGTTTGCTGATCGGCGAAGCAGCCGACCCTCTGCTTCAAGACGCTGTGCGGGCACTGGCCCTTGCCGATCCTGACATCGAAGACCTCGCGCCGCCCCTGACGATGCACTTCGGGCCACAGGATATTCTGCTCGTGCTGAATGTGCGCTTCCGCGCCGCGCTTGCAACGCAAGGACTGGAAGCGGCCATCAATCGGCTGGAAGCGGCCATTCGGACGGCTCACCCCGACGTAAAGCGGATTTATGTGGAAGCCAATACGCCCAAAACGCCCGCCACGCTCGATTATTCGGCGTGAGGGTTAGACTGTGGCTGCGCCGCAGTAAATACATAAATAAGCAGCAGCCGTCTCCGGCACCGTCCCGGTGCCGGAGACGATGCCGAAGATGGCACTTCTGGCACCCCCGAAACCGATTCGCCCCCGCCGCTGCCTTTTCGGGCAACAGCGGGGCGCTAAGTTTGGGGGAGATTAGCTCAGAAAGGGAGTTCCGAAACCGGCATACGCAGCCGGCGCGCGAACGGTCATCAAATTGGCCGATGAATCGTCAAAAAAAGTGGGCAATCGGCTGCCGCGTACCAGCGGCCGGGATAGCCTAAGCCATAACCCGGCCGCTTTTACTGCAAGGCGCAGTTACGCCGCCAATTCGGCGAAACAGGTGAGTTGTGGCACGGCGAGCGCCGGACGGACCGCCGATACTGTTACACTGCCCGGCGCGCCCAAGCGCTGCGCTACTTCGGCGAGCCCGGCCGTGAGGGCCGCCCAGCTGGCTACTTCAAAATATTGATCTTGAAACTCGGCGCGGGCGGTGGGCGTGGCGAGTACATCGGCCACGGCAAAGGCGCGCCGAACGGGCGGCTCGCCCTCGGTGGCGGCGCTGGTGGCGCGGTGCAGTTCGGCGGCACTGGAGAGCAGCGCGGCGCCGATCACGACGCGGCTCGTGCCGTCGGGCGTTGCCAATAGCCCAAACTCGGTGGTGTGCCACAGCAGGCGCGTGAGCCACGGCGCCGCCCGCGAACCCAGCAGGTGCTGGCGTGCCGCCAACTGGCCCGCCCCGGCCAAAAACGCTGCGTAGGCAGGCTCGGCCGCGAGCAGCGGCAGGTGACCGAAAACGTCGTGAAACAGGTCGGGACCGGGCAAAAATTCGGTGTCGCGCCGCGCCCGCAACCACGTTGCCACCGGCAATTGGCGGCGGCTCAGGAGGTCGAGGTACGCATCGTCGGCGACGCGGCCACGGGTCGGCACCAGCGTCCAGCCGGTGAGTGCCCGCAACCGTTCGGATAGCACTTCCAAATCCGGTGGCGCCTCGCGACTGAGACCCAGCGCCCGCAGCCCCTCGAAAAAGGCGGCCGGCGCCCGCCGGTAGAGGAGTGCGGTTTGGCGATCGAAGAGGATGCGCCACGTCAGGCACTCATCGGCGGAATAACGGGGGGCAGGAAAAGCTGCTGTGGGGGCGGAATTCTTCAGACGCTGGTGCATCGGGTGTTGGGGGAATGGAAATGGGAGAAAACAAAAAACCCGGCTCCTGGGGGGAGTCGGGCGGGGAAAACGGGGGCGGAAAAGGGAAGTGTACTACCTGACTTCTATCCTTTATCCGAACCGGCATAACCGCACGACTCCCACTGGCCACAGCGGCCAGTGTACATCATGGGGTGCCAATTCAAAATCAAAAAGGAGCGCATCGAGTAGGAGAACCTGCGGGTATTCGGCAGCGAAGGCCGCAACGGCGCGACTTGGCTTCGGCGGCAAATATACGCCCGGCCACGAGATGTGCAAATCG
The DNA here is from genome assembly GCA_031425525.1 of Hymenobacteraceae bacterium. GTDB lineage: Bacteria > Bacteroidota > Bacteroidia > Cytophagales > Hymenobacteraceae > JANNMJ01. Next base: position 71,560 of record JANPJM010000022.1, read on the forward strand.
GACGCAAAAAAACCCGTGCTGGTTAAAAAATCCGTGCTGGTACGGATACGCCCTCCGTGCCAGTACGGAGGCGCAAAATGCCGACTGGTACGGATTGCGGACGCCTATATGGCAATCGGACCTTTGAGATGCCGCCGGAGAGTCCGGCCGGCCCCGCGCCGGTCGGCGTTTTTCTCGTCGTTTTTCAGTCCAAAACCCCATTTCCGTCCGATGAAGAAGCTTTTCACCTCCACCCTGTTGCTGGCGGCCGTCGTGCTGGCCCCCATCTCCAACGCCCTCGCGGCTGACCTGACGGTTGGGCCGGGCGGTAACCACGCCACCATCGGCGCGGCCATCGCGGCAGCGGCCGACGGCGACCGCATCCTGGTAAAGCCCAAAGCCCTCCCCTACGGCGAGACCCTGACGATTACGAAAAGCCTCACGATTCTGTCGGCTGATGAAGGCACCTACTTCGACTGCACCGGTAGCTGGACGTTCAACCCCAGCGCTGCCGGCAAGAAACTCACCGTCATCGGGGTGCGGATGTTGGCCGGCAGCATCAACACGGGCATCAACGCGCCGGCCGGTACCCGCGCGAAAGTCGAAATCCTCAGCTCGGTGCTGCGGGGCGGCGATATCGAGTTCAACGCCAACAATTACGACCTGCTGGTGGCCGCCGATTCGATCAAGGGTCAGATTCTCTTCCGCTTCGGCAAAATCATCGGCAACTACCTCGATGGCTCCGCCACGACCCAAGTCATCTACCAAGTCGGCGGCGAGCCGGCCAGCCAAGATTCGGTGTGGGTGGTGGGCAACCGTATCCGCGGCAACAATACCAACGGCCACTGGAATTTGTATATGACCAGCGGTTCGCACTACCAGTACATCGTTAACAACTTTTTATTGCTCAATGCCGGCACGAACTTCAACTCCGACTACGGCATCTTAGCGGAGCTTAGCAAGACCGGAACCGGCCGTCACACCATCGCCAATAATTCCATCCTGAATCAGCAGGGCGGTGGCAACTACTGCTGCTCCCGCAACGCGATTTACCTCAGCTCGCCGGCCACGAATACCGATGTCATCGGCAACGTGATCACCGGGCAACTCGCCGCCACCGGCAACCCCGTCATCGTCCAAGTGGGCGGCACCAACAACTGGACGCTAGCTTACAACCACCTGAAAGGCTACGCGATGAATGTGTCGGTGCCGGTCTCGCCGACCAACAAGCTCAGCTCGACGGCCGTCATCACCGTCGCTACGGGCCAGGCTACGGGCGGCGGCGCCAACGGCCCCGTGAACGCCATTCCGCTCACCGAGCCCGATTACGCCGATATCGACCTCACTGCCGGCGACGCCGGCGCGTACGGTGGCTCTTACACCATCGCTAACTTTCACCCCTTCGTGAGCACCACTGCCGCCAACAACCGCGGCGGCCGGGTGGTCTTTATCCGCGCGCCGCGCAGCATCCTGCAAGGCGGTTCCATTCAGGTGAAGGCCGTTGGGTTCGACCGGTAGGCAGTTGCATTTCAGTACTTTCTGATGAAAGCGATTTCCTTTTCGTGGCCCGGCCGCGCGCCTGCTTCGGCGGCGCGGCCCTGGCCCCCTGGCTTGCTGCGCCTGTTGGGCGTGGTACTGGCCGGGCTACTAATGTGGCTGGCCGCAACGGCCGCCCACGCCCAAGCACCTCGCCCCGTGCGGGTACTGACAGCGCGTTACTGGTTCGATGGCGGCGCCAAAACGACGATGACCGCCGCCGATGGTGCCTTTGATGAAGCCCTCGAAACGGCTCTCGCTAACGCCACGCCCGGCCTGAGCGTCGGCGAGCATACGCTCAACATCGAGTTGCAAGGCGAAGACGGCCAGTACGGCCCGGTCGCTACGTCGGCCCTAACGGTAGTAGCGCCGCAACTCGCCCGCACCGTGCGCATTCTGAGCGGCGAAGTGCAGCTTGGCGCCGGCGCCCCGGTAGCGGTGGTAGCCGAAGACGGCGCCTTCGATGAAGCCGTGGAGGAAGTAATAAAGAGTGCCCTGGCCTCTGGCGCGGTAATCGGCCCGCTGGCCCTCACCATTCGTCTGCGTGGCGAAGACGGCCAGTTCGGGCCAGACTTTACCAGCGTTCTGACAGTGATTACGCCGCTCACGGCCCGCACCGTGCGGATTCAGAGCGGTGAAGTGCAGCTTGGCGCAGGGGCGTCGGTGCCAGTAGTCGCCACGGATGGTTCGTTTGATGAAGCCGTGGAAGAAGTTTTGCGCGCGGCCCTCGCATCGGGCGTGGTGGCGGGGCCGCTGGCGCTACGCATCCGCTTGCGGGGCGAAGACGGCCAGTTCGGCCCGGACTTCACCAGTGTGCTGACCGTAATTACGCCGCTGACGGCGCGCACCGTGCGGATCACGAGCGGCGAAGTGCAGCTCGGCGCGGGTGCGCCAGTGCCGGTCGTCGCCATTGATGGTGCGTTTGATGCTGCCGTGGAAGCCGTGGTTCGCGGCGCGCTAGCGTCGGGCGTGGTGCCCGGCCCGCTGGCCCTGCGGATGCGCCTGATGGGCGAAGACGGCCAATTTGGGCCGTATTTCACCAGTGTCCTGACCGTAATCGCGCCGCTGACGGCGCGCGCCGTGCGCATTACCAGCGGCGAAGTGCAGCTTGGCGCTAGTGCGCCGGTGCCGGTCATTGCCCTCGATGGTTCTTTCGATGAAGCCGTGGAAGAGGTTGTTCGCGCGGCATTGGCAGCCGGAATGACCGTCGGCCCGCAAACCCTGCGGGTGCGCCTGATGGGCGACGATGGGCAGTTCGGCCCTTATTTCACGAGCGTCTTATCGGTAGTAGCCCCGATGACGGCCCGCCTGGTACGTATTCAGGAAGGCCGCGTGTGGTGGGATGCCGACCTGGCCGGCGCCGTGCCGATGACTATCGTCAATGGCGCCCTGAACCCGGCCGTAGCGACCGCCCTCGGCGTGCGACCAACGGGTTCGCTGGCTCCCGGCGTACACGCGGTGCGCGTGCAGCTCAAAGGCGACGACGGCGAGTGGGCCAACACCTTCAGCCGCGTGGTGAACGTAACACCCTGCACGGCGCCCGGCACCCCGGTGGCGAGCGCGACGGCCACAGTCATTACCGTGGGCCAGACGATTAGCCTGAGCGCCACGGTAGTGGCGGGCGCCACCTATGAATGGCGCGGGCCGAACGGCTTTACCAGCACCCTGCGTCAACCTTCTATTACGAACGCACAGGTAACAGCTAGCGGCACCTACTGGGTGAAAGCCCTCGGGCCGGGGCCGGATTTCTGCCCCTCGCCCGAAGATTCGGTAAACGTAACCGTGCTGCCGCCCGTGACAATCACGACCGACGCCGTGGCACCGGTTTCGCTGTGCGCGGGCGTTTCGTTCAGTGTGGGCTACTCGGTGACGAGTGGCACGCTCAACGCGGGTAACCAATACCGCGTCCAGCTTTCCGATGCCAGCGGCGACTTTACGGCTGCCACCATCATCGGTGGGCCGGTTACGAGCGTGGCCGCCAGCGGCTCCATTCCGGTTACCATTCCGGCTGGCACGGCCACGGGCACGCAGTACCGCATTCGGGTAGTAGCGAGCAACCCGGCCACCAACGGCGCTAACAACGGCTCGGCGCTCACTATCACCACGCCATTCACGGTAGTGGCTACTGCCACCCCGAACCCGGTAGCGCAGGGCGGCACCGTGACTTTCGGCGTGACGGGCGCGCCCACTGGCGCCACCTACGCCTGGACCGGCCCCGGCACCCTCACCAGCACTACCATTGCCGGGCCGAACCTCAATAACGTGCAGCCCGCCAACGTTGGCACGTATCAAGTGACCGTGACAAAAGGCGGCTGCCAAAGCGTGAGTTCGGTAACCGTTTCGCTACTGCCGGTAATTACCACGGGCACCGTCAGCCCAGCTACTTACTGTTCGGGTGGAAGCATCACGGTACCGTTTACGGTCGCGAACGGGCCATTGCCGGCGGGTAACACATTCACGGCCCAACTACTCGACTCGCTCGGCACCGTACTGGGCACGATTGGCACCCAAGGCGGCACCACCAGCGGCTCGCTGATGGGCACGATTCCGGCCGGGCTACCGTACTCGCTTCGCAACCGGATTCGGATGACTTCTTCGTTCCCCGCCACTACCGGCCCAGTGAGCACGCAGGATATCACCGTCATCAACCTGAGCGGCGCCGTGGCGAGCAGCAATTCGCCGGTTGCAGCGGGCGGCACGATTACCTTGTCGGCCTCGGGCACCCCGGCCGCCTCGCTCAATACCTATACTTGGGGTGGGCCTAATGGATTCACGGCCAACGGAGCAACCGTGACCATCAGCGGCGCTACGCCCGCAATGAGCGGCACTTATCAGGTATCAGTTCAACGCAATGGCTGCACCGCCGTGCGTACCGTGAACGTGACAGTGACGCCAGGGCCGACAACGATCAGCACCGGCACCATCAGCCCCACAACCTATTGCGCGGGCGGCACCATCTCGGTACCGTTCACGGTGGGCGGCAGCGGCTTCAACGCCGGCAATGTCTTCACGGCGCAACTGGTCGATTCGCTCGGCACTGTGCTAGGCACGATTGGCACCTTAACCAGCACTACGGCAGGCACCATCAACGGCACGATTCCGGCCGGCGCGCCTTACGCGCTGACCGACCGGGTACGGGTCGCAGGGTCAAACCCGGCCACCATCGGCTCGCTCAATGGTCAAAATCTGACCGTGATTCAACTGAGCGGCGCGACGGCCACTTCAAACAGCCCGATTACAGCGGGCGCCACCCTAAACCTGAACGTAAGCGGAGTAGCCGCTGCCACCCTGAACGCCTACGCCTGGACTGGTCCCAACGGGTTCAGCAGCAGCCTACGCAACCCCAGCATTGCGGGCGCCACCCCGGCGGCCTCCGGCACCTACCAAGTAGGTATCAGCCGCAACGGCTGCTCCGTGACGCGCACCGTGAACGTGACCGTGAACCCCGGCTACACCATTACGGTCGATGCGTTTACGCCAACCACTATCTGCGCTGGTGAGCCGATAGCGCTCAACTTTACCACCACGGGCGCCTACGTGTCGCCAGCGCCATTCGTGGCGGGCAACACCTTCACGGCGTACCTGGTGAACGCGACGACGAGCGCGATCATCGGCACCATCGGGTCGCTCAACAACGGCGGTTCGATTACGAACCGCGTGCTGAACGGTACGTGGCCCGCCACCGCCGCAGCGGGCACTTACCGCATCCGCATCGACGCCGACCAGCCCGGCACGACCGGTACCGTTAGCAGCTTCACGGTGAATTTAACGAACGTGGCCATTGCGGTGGCTTCGTCGAATTCGCCGGTAGCTCTGGGCGCTACCCTCATACTGAGCGTAACCGGCGCTCCCGCCGGCAGCACCTTCGCCTGGACTGGCCCCGGCACCATCAGCGGCGCCGCTACGCCCAACGCCTCGGTCACGAACCTGCAACCCGCCAACGAAGGCACGTATCAAGTAGTCGTCTCGAACAATGGCTGCTCGGTGACGAAGACGGTGAACGTGCTTCTGACGACCGCCGTGTACACCGACGCCCTCGCGGGCACGGCGTTCTGCGCGGGCAGTGCGATCTCGATAGCCTTCCGCTCGACGGGCACCTATGTACCACCCGCGCCCTTCGTGGCGGGCAATACGTTCACGGCCCATCTGGTGAACCCTTCGACCGGCGCGGTGCTGGGCACGATTGGCTCGCTCAATCAGGGTGGACGGATTTTCAACCGCACCATCAACGGCTCGTGGCCGGCGGGGATCGGCACTGGCCCTTTCCGGGTACGGGTCGATTCGGATCAGCCCGGCGTAACCGGCTCGAACAACGGCACCAATATCACGCTCACCGATGTGGTCAGCGCGGTAGCGAGCAGTAATTCGCCGGTGGCGGCGGGAGGTACGATTACGCTGGGTGTTACCGGCGCCCCCACGGGGGCCACCTTCGCCTGGACCGGCCCCGTGGGCACCACTATCGGTGGCGCGGCCACGGCTTCGGCTTCGGTCGCGAATGCGCAAGTCGGCAACTCGGGCACGTACAGTGTAGTAATCAGCCTGAACGGCTGCTCGACCACCAAAAACCTAAACGTAACGGTGAACCCCGGCGCGTCGGTAATTACAACCGGCACGATTTCACCAACGACCTACTGCGTGGGCGGCGCCATCTCGGTGCCGTTTACGGTCGGCGGCGGGGCGTTCAACGCCGGCAACGTATTCACGGCGCAACTGCTCGATTCGCTCGGCACCGTCATCGGCTCGATTGGAACGCTGACGGGCATCAGCGGCGGTACCATCAACGGGAATATCCCGACGGGTGCGCCGTATTCGCTTGCCGACCGCATTCGCGTGGTGGGCTCCTCGCCGGCCACCGTCGGCTCGGTGAGTGGGCAGAACCTGACCATCATCCAGCTCGGCGGTGCTACGGCTGCCAGCAACTCGCCCATCACGGTGGGTGCCACGCTGAACTTCGACGTTACCGGCGTACCGGCCGCTTCGCTCAACACCTACGTGTGGAGCAAAATCAGCGGCGGCGGCACGTTCTCGTCGTCACTGCGGAACCCATCGATTGCGGGCGCCACGGTAGCCAATTCGGGCACGTATCAGGTGGTCGTTTCGCGCGGCTCCTGCTCGGTAACGCGCACCGTGAGCGTGACGGTGAATCCAGCTACGGCCATTACGCAGGTAGGCACCATCAATCCGGCCACCACCTGCCCCGGCAACAGCGTGAGCGTGCAGTTCTTCGTGAGCGGCACCTTCGACCCCGGCAACGTCTTCACGGCGCAACTGATTGACTCGCTCGGCAACGTGGTGGGCAACATCGGCACGGCAGGCACCGTCGGCGGGATGACGAGCGGTCAGACTTCCGGCGCTTATCCGGTGGGAGCGGCCTACGGCGAAAACTACCGCATTCGGGTGGTTTCCTCGAACCCGGCGCTCGTCAGTCCGCTGAGCAGCGGCGTGGTGCGGGTATACAACCTCAACCCTGCTACGGCCGTCAGCAACTCGCCGGTGGCCCTCAACGGCACCATTCAATTGGGCGTGGCCACGGTGGGTTTTGCGTCGTCGAACACGTATCAGTGGACGAAAATCAGCGGCGGTGGCACGTTCAACAGTACGCTCCAAAACCCGCAGATTATGAATGCCACCACCACCAACGCGGGCACTTACCAAGTGGTGATTTCGCGCGGGGTGTGTTCGGTAACGCGCACGGTGGCGGTAACGGTGAGCGGCGTACCGACGATTGCGACGGGGCCGATTTCACCCCTGAGCTACTGCGCGGGCGCTACCGTCAGCATTCCGTTCACGGTAACGGGCGGCGCCTTCTCAGCGGGTAACATTTTCACGGCGGAGCTGTCGGGCACGGGCGGGCTGTTTACGGCGGGCACCACCACGGTGCTGGGCACGCTGAGCAGCACGACGAGCGGCACGATCACGGGCATCATCCCGACGACCAACGTCATCCAGAGCAGCTCGACGTACCGGATTCGCGTCATCGCGTCGGCGCCCGTGCAAACCGGCACCGATAACGGCGCCGACATCCGCATCACGAATCTAGAGCTGGCGACGGCCCAGACGAACGCGCCCATTGTAGCGGGCAATACATTGTCGATCAGCGTGTTCGGCGCTTCCGGCACCTACGCTTGGACCGGCCCCGCGGGCACCACCATCACCAACGCCAACACGTCGTCGGCGTCGGTGCTGAATGCCCAAGTGAGCAATTCGGGCACGTACCAAGTAGTGATTACGTCCAACGGCTGCTCCGTTACCCGCACCGTGAGTGTAACGGTGAACCCCGGCGCGCCCACGGCCAGCATCACCACCACTGGCCCGACGAGCGGCACGTACTGCGCCGGTTCGCCGATTTTCGTGGACTTCACCACCACCGGCACCTTCGCGGCGAACAATGTTTTCACCGCCCAACTTTCCAACGCCAGCGGCTCGTTCGCTTCGCCGATTACGATTGGCACGGTGAACGGCCCCGGCACGGGCAGCGGCCAGATCGGCGGGCCGATTCCGGCTGGTACGCCGACCGGCACGGGTTATCTGGTGCGCATCATCTCCTCGAACCCCGGCCTGACGGGTACCACCAGCGGCCCGCTGACCATCAGCGGCACGTCGTTTACGTGGGTCGGCACGGCCAACTCGAACTGGAACGACCCGCAAAACTGGTCGTGCGGCGTGGTGCCGGGCCAAAACGACGACGTAACCATCAACCCCGGCGGCAACTCCCCCATCGTGGGCATCGGCGGCGGCATTGTGCGCTCGATCACCATCAACCTTAACGCCACCATCACGGTGAACTCCACCTTCACGGTGTGGGGCAACGTGGTGAACAACGGCACCATCGGCGCGGGCAGCGGCTCGGGCTGGGTGTGGGCCGGCGGCGGTAACTGGACAGTAGGCGGCACGGGCACCTACAACTTCTGGAACGTCACGGTGAACAACACCGTGAACCTGACGGTGAACTCTACTTGGACAGTACGCGGCAACGTGCTGAACAACGGCGGTTTGGTGCAAGGCTATCAGTACTTCCTGTACCTGCCGGGCACCAGCAGCTTCGGTGGCAATCCGATGACGTGGGGCACGTACTACGTGCAGCCCGGCGGCTCCGTGAACTGGAGTGCCGGTTTTGCGGGCATCACGGCGTGGGGCATTTACAACGGCGGCAGCATCAACCCCGGCACCAGCGGCTTTACGTTTGGCGCGGGCGGTGGTACGGCCGGCAGCATCGGCGGCGTAGGTTCCAACGTGATTCCGTTCTACAACGTGACGTTCAACAACCCGGCGGGCGTGAATCAGCTTTCGGATTTGAGCATCGCCAATTTCTGGACGAATAACTTCGTCTTCAACCCCGGTACGCGGCAGGTACGCTTCACAGGGTCGGCTAATATCACGGGTATAAACGTGGTGTTCTACGATTTGGTGATCGACGTAACGGCCAACGTGACGCTCGACGCCAACATCATCATTCGCGGCGATCTCATCAACAACGGCCTGTTCAACTGCGGGATTCGCGGGGTAATTTTCGACGGCACCAACCAGCTTATCGGCGGGTCGGCGGTGACGAATTTTTTCAACGTCACCTTCAATAACACGGTCAATCTGACGCTCAACCAGAACATCATCGTTGATGGTAACTGGCTGAACGGCGGCAACTTCGCAGGCCTCGGCTACTACGTGCTCTTCTCGGGCACGAGCGGGCAGACGGTGGGCGGCGCTGGCAGCACCCGCTTCGGCGACGTGCGCTGGAACAACGTCAGTGCGGGCGGCGTGAGCCTCGGCGGCCCGATCCGGGTAGCTGGTAATTTCAGCTACCTCGGCGGACTGTGGAACGCGGGCGGCTTTGGCGTCACCTTCGATGGCACCACCACCCAGGCCATCAACGGCCCGAACGTGCCGATTTTCGCCGGCCTCGTCAATAATAATACAAGCGTGACCGGCCTGACACTCGGCGTGAACGTGCGCGGCACCGACACCTGGAGCGGCACGGGCCGCTACTGCGGTTGCGGGTTCGAGACGTGGTTCAGCGGGGTGGCGCAAACCATCGGCGGCCCCGGCCGCTGGGATTTCCACCACGTGCGGATTACGTCTTCGACCAGCCTGACGCTCAACGTGAACATCCACGTGTACGGCGACTGGTTCCTGAACGGCGTGTTCGTGCCGGGCCTGTTCACGGTCTTCTTCGATGGCATCGGTGGCCAGTTAATCGGCGGGCCGGTGGTGACGAATTTCTATCACCTCACCATCAACAACGTGGTGAATGTGACGCTCAACCAGACGATTCGGGTACGCGGCAACTTCGCCGGGCCGGGCCGCTTCATCGGCGATGGCTTCTTCACCATCTTCGACGGCAGCGCCGCTCAGACCATCTTCACCGGCGCGGGCACCCGCTTCGGCCACCTCACCTTCGCCAACGCGGCGGGCGTGACCTACGGCTCGAACGTCGGCCTGACGGGGAACTTCCTAAACACCGCCGGCTTCGGCGCGGGCGGGTTTACGACAGGCTTCTACGGCGCTGGCATTCAGACCATCAGCGGCGGCGGCATCGTGTTTGGCAATGCCTATACGGCACCGGGCGCCACGGCGAGTCTGAACGTGCCCGTCGGCTTCACGGGCGGCCTCACCAACGACGGCGCGTGGCTCGCCAACCTGCACGCCTGTACGTTCAGCGGCACGGGCACGATTGACGGCCTGAACATCCCCTTGTTCTACCACCTGTACATCAACGGCACCGTCACGCTGGCCGTGAACGTAAACCTGACCGGCGATATCCGCATCAACGGCGTGTTCCTGCCCGTTACGTACGGCTGCATCTTCGGCGGCACGGTGCCGCAACGCATCTACGGCACGGCCGTGATCTTCAATTTCTACGACCTCACCGTGAATCTCAACGCGGTGGTGAACGTGGAAGTGGACATCCACATCCGGCACGACCTGCTCAACAACGGCACCATCAACTGGCCCACGTGCCGGGTGGTGTTTTTCGACGGCTCGACGCTGCAAACCATCGGCGGCGGCACGGTTACACGCTTCTGCGGCCTGACCATCAACAACCCCGGTGGTACGGTGCGCCTCGGCAGCAACATCCGCTGCGCCGGTGATTTCCGCGATCAGGGCGGCTGGCGCGCTGGCGGTTTCCTGACGACTTTCGACGGCTCGGCTGCGCAGGGCATCTACGGTCTGGCGGGCGGCGGTACGCTGTTCGGCGGCGTGACGTTCAACAACGCTTCGGGCGGCGGCGCGACGCTCTTCGGCCCGATTGGCCTGACCGGCGATTTCCGCAACACCGCCGGGTTCAACGCGGGCGGGTTCGGGGTCACGTTCGGCGGCACCAGCGGCACGCAAAATGTGTACGGCCCGGCGCAAGTCGTTTTCCATCACCTGATTATCGATGTGGCCGCCACCGTGCAGCTCAACCTCGATATCCGCCTAACGGGCAACTGGACGAATCGGAACGTGGCGGTCGGCGGCGGGTTCCTGCCGAACGGCTGGCGTGTGTGGTTCATCGGCACGGTGGCGCAGACCATCAACGGCCCGGCCGTGACGAACTTCTACCACATCACCATCAACAACACGGTGAGCGTGAGCCTGACGGCGAACATCCGCATCCGGGGCAATTTTCTGGATAACGGTGTCTTCTGTGGCTGCGGCTTCCTGACGACGTTCGATGGTGTAGCGCCGCAGACGATTGCGTGTAACTCGGGCAACACCCGTTTCCACGATATCACGTTCGCCAACAACACGGGCGTAACGCTCATCAACGCCATCGGCGTAACGGGTAACTGGCTGAACAACGGCGGTTTCAACGCGGGCGGTCAACTGGTGCTGTTTGCGGGCACGGGCGGCCAAACCATTGGCGGCTCCGCCCTGACCACCTTCCACGACTGGCGCAACACGAACAACTCCACGGCTGGCGTCTCGCTCATCCGCGACGCCGCCTGGACAGGCAACTGGACCAACGACGGCCGCTACTGCGGCTGCGGATTCCTGAGTTCGTTCGTGGGCACCACGCCGCAGGTCATCACGTGCAACACGCTGCAATCGGCCTTCCACCACATCATCTTGTCGAATACTTCGACGGGCGGCGTGCGGCTGGCGGGTGACATCGGCGTGACGGGTAACTGGCACGTTACGGGCCTCTTCTTCCCGGCCACGTTTACGGTTCACTTCACCGGTACGGTGGTGCAGACCATTACGCGCGGCGGCCTGATGCTGCACTGCCAGTTCTACGGCATCCGCATCACCAATACGGTGGGCGTGAACCTGGGCGCCAACTGCCCGCTGTACTATGCCGGGCCGTTCACCAACAACGGCGGCTTCGGTTACAACGGCAACGGCGTGTGGGCCAACGGCGGCACGGGCGGCAACGGCAGCGGAGGCAACGGCGCGGGCGGCCACCTGGGTGGCGGCGGCGCAGCGGGCGGCGGGGGCGGTAATGGCGGTGGCGGCGCGGCGCAAGCCTGCGGCGGTTCCGCGCCGACCACCTTCGGCGACTGGACAATGCAGAACCCCAACGGCGCCACCTGCGCCGGGCCGGGCGGCTTCAACGTGCAGCAGGTGCTGACGATGGCGCCCGGCTCGGGCAATCTGGCCTGCGGCAACGCCGTAACGCTCCTCTCCAACGCCACGGGCACGGGGATGATCGTGAACACCCCTACGGGCGGCGTTTGCACGGGCCTCGGCTCGATGGTGCGCTACGTGAATTCAGGACCGACGGCAGCCCCCGGCTACCGCCATTACAGCACCCCGATGCGGGCGGGTACTTCGACGGTGAACGAGTTCGCCGACGACCTGCCTTCCTTCATTTTGAACCAGGCGTACAACACGGCGCCCGTGCCCAACGCGGTTACGCCATTCCCGACGCTGTTTCAGTACGATGAAACCCGGATTCCGGTCGCCACGCCCGTCTTCGACCGCGGTTGGATGGTGCCGGCCGGGGCTTCGGCGCCGATGATTCCGGGCAAAGGCTACTCGGCCCAAACCAACGCCAACACGGTCGTGGACATCACCGGCACTTTCCAGAACGGCGACGTAACCACGCCTACCCTCTCGCGCGGTGCCCTCACGGCTTCCGGCTGGAACCTGGTAGGCAACCCTTACCCCGCCCCGATGGACTGGCGTCTGGTGACGAAGCCCGCGACCGTGAACAACGCGCTGTACATCCACAAACCGACCGGCCGCTACACGGGCACGTTCGCGTCGTGGGTGAACGGGGTGGCGCAAAACGGCGGCGACCCCGTGCTGACTTCGATGCAAGGGTTCTTCGTGCGGGTGAACGCGCCGGGCACCACTGCCCTGACGTTCACCAACGCCGCGCGCGCCACTGTCTGGACGAACCCGACGTTCTGGCGCCCGGCGGCTACTTCGGCTGAAACCCGGCCGCTGCTGCGCCTCGTGGTAACTGCGCCCGCTACGGGCAAAGCCGACGAAACGGTGCTGTACTTCGAGCAAGGTGCCACCCGCGCCTTCGACCGCGACTTCGACGCCGGCAAGCCCCTGCTTTCCGGCGGCGGCTACCCCACGGTCTGGTCGTCGAACGGCACCGAGTCGTTCGCCATCAGCGGCCTACCGGAAGCTGATTTGACGAACGGTACCGTCATCCCACTCGCCGTACGTGTGCCCGCCGATGGGCAGTACGTCCTGAGCGCCCGCCAGCTTCTCAACCTGCCCGCCGGCGCGCCGGTGTGGCTCGAAGACCGGCAGTTGGGCACCGTGACGAACCTCGCCACCGATTCGCTCTACGCGTTCTCGATGCTCGCGGCCAACACCACGCCGCGCTTCTTCCTGAACGTGGGGCGCGGAATGCCGACCGGTCTCACAACGGCGCTCGACCTGAGTGCCGCCCGCCTGGCGGTGTACCCCAACCCGGCGCAAGCCGACGTGACGGTGCGCCTCGAAGGGTTGCCCGCCACCACGGGCGCCTTGCAAGCCGAGCTGATCGACGCGCTCGGCCGCACGCTGCTCACCGCCACCCTGCGTCCTGAGTTGGGCACGGCCGAGCAGACCCTCGATGTGCGTGCGCTGCCGCAAGGCGTATACACGCTACGCCTGAAACCGACCGCCACGCCAACGGCCACCGGCTGGACGCGCAAAGTCGTGATTGGGCGCTAAGCCCACGCTACCCAACCTCCGCCGGAAGCGCCCTCGCGCGTTTTCGGCGGAGACTTGGCAGCCCGTTGCCCCAAAGCGGCACTCTCCATTTCCCCACTCCTCGCCGATTTTTCCATGTTGCATTTCCGATACCTCTTGCGCCGCGTGGCCCTTGCTGCACTTTTTCTGGGGCTGCTGGCACCAACCACTGCCCAGGCCGCCCGCGACGAAGTTGATACCTACACCGTCGATGACTACCTCTACGACCACGACGGCCTGAGCGCGATGGCTCCCGAAGACGACCCCGGCAACGGCGGCCCGGCGCCCACGGCCGTACCGTTGGGGTCTGATGTGGGCACGGCGTTGCTGCTGCTGGCGGGCGCGTGGTACGCCCGGCGGTCGTTACGCCGAACGTCGGCTCCGGCTCCAACCGGACAGTAGCAACCGACCAACGGGCGGCAATACTGACAACGCACTCGTCTGCCGGCTGAGACCGTGTTGTTATTTTATTATTTTTTCTTGTTGTGATACTAGTGGCGCGTTTTCCCATCGAAGCAGTCCGGCCCGAGCCGCCCGACCGTCGCGCACTGTTGCGGGCCCGCCTACAACCACCGCCTTATTGCGTGTTACCGCCTGGTTATTTTCAAGCCATCCAACATCAAGAAGGGCTAAAAAAGCCTCAGAGCAAGGAATTCAGTCATTTATGGCAGTCGCGCGCTAGGTTGTCGGCGTGGATACGTGCCGTGTGGGTCCGGCTCCGACCAACCTGATTGTAACGACCCGAATCAAACCCCGCCTATGGTCTACGTCCAGCGCAGGCCATAGGCGGGGTTTGCATTTTTAGAAGATAACATATCTATGTGATGTGTAATCAGCTGTTCAGGGGGCACCTTTACCGCCGCAACCACCCGCCGCGAGATGCGTTGGCCGGGCGTTGTGCGTTTTTTTTCTCCACTTTATTCGTTCCGATGATGAAAAGATTCTTACTCCTCCCGCTGCTGATTTCGGTGGTCGCGGCCACAACCACGCCCACCGCGTGGGCGCAGACCGCCACCGTGCGGTACGCGTTCGCCGGTAACGCCAACGACCTGAGCGGCAACGGCCGCAACGGCACGCTCCTCGGCGCTTCGTCGATTTCGACGACTTCGCTCGTCATCGGCGAGAACACGACCGGGCGGCTGCGAATCCCGGAATCGGCCGTCAACGGCCTGACCGATTTCTCGGTAACGGCCGTCGTTGACATTACGCCGCTGCACACCACGGCCACGCCGCCGGTGCATCTGAACACCGTATTGAGCGGCGCACGCACGGGCGAAGACAATGCTATCCAGATCGCCTACCGCACGCAAACCGGCGCCTGGACGGTGGCCCTCGGCAGCGCACCGTTCTTCACGTCACAGTCGTTTTTCATCCCCGGCCCTGAACGGCCGGTTGCCGGCCGCAAAGTGCATATCACGTATGTGCGCAAGACGGTGGCTGGTGTCACCACCGGCACCTTCTACCAGGACGGCGTACAGAAAGGCTCTTCCATTGTCCTCAACGCTTACTCGTCGGCCGCGCTGAACATCGATCCTAACGGCTTGCTGATCGGGCAAGATCAGGACGTAGTAGATGGCGGCTTTGAAGCCGGTCAATCGCTGAAAGGCTCCGTCGCGGAGCTGACCATTTTCAACGGCGCGCTCACGGCCGCACAGGCCGCCCTCGCCGCCCGCGCCACCTGGACCGGCGACGAAACCACCGCTTGGGGTACGGCTAACAACTGGAGTTTGCTCACCGTCCCGACGGCTACCACCGACCCCGTTGTGCCCAGCGCGCCCACCAACCAGCCGGTCATCAGCAGCACGGCCACCGCGCGCAATTTGCGGCTCGAAAGCGGTTCCTTGCTGAATGAGCAAGCCGGCGGCTCGCTCGATTTGAAAGGTAACCTGACCAACAACGCGTCCGGTACCCTCTTCAACGGCCTGACGACGTTCAGCGGCGCTTCACCGCAGACACTTGGTGGCTCCGTCGCCACCGCCTTCCACGACCTGACCATCGGCACGGGCAGCGGCCTGACCGACATCGGCCCCGGCACCAGCGTGAGCCGCGTATTGCAGCTCAACGGCTCTTTTACGTCGGGCGAAACGCCCATCGTACTACGCTCGACCGCGAGCGGTACGGCCTTGGTCGTGAACAACGGCGGCGTGGTCAATGGTCTGGCGTTGGTGCAGCGTTACATCGCGCCGGGTACGGTGCCCGGCCTCGGCTACCGGCATATGTCGTCGCCGGTGGCGGCGTCGCCCTTCAGCGACCTCAACACCTCCGGCTTCACGGCTGCTCCAAACCCGGTGTACAACTCGGCGCCGGTACCCGGCTCGGTGTTGCCGTACCCCAACATCTTCTTCTTCGACGAAAGCAAAAGTGCGGTGAGCTTTGAAAAAGGCTATCAATCGCCCGCCTCGGCCGGCTCGCTGATGGTACCCGGCGTGGGCTACAGCGTACATATGCCGCCCACTTCCGGCGCTTCCACCACGCCCGACTTCATCGGCAATCTCAACGACGGCCCGTACAATACCGAAACGCTGACCCGGACTTCGGCCGCCACGCTGGCCGGCTGGCATCTGGTGGGCAACCCCTACCCGGCCCCCATCGACTGGAACATCGTGCGTACCACGCCGGGCGCCATCCCCGCCGGAATGGACGATGCCGTGAGCGTACTGAAGGCAACCGGCTCACGTACCGGCATTTACCTGACGTACAACAACGGCATCGGCAACCTGCCGGGTGGCCTGATTCCGAGCGCGCAAGGCTTCTTCATCCATAACAGCACGGTGGGTGGCACGCCGGTTTTCCAGTTTACCAATGCGATGCGGGCAACCTCGTATGTAAACCCCACGCACTTCCGCGCCACCCCCGACAACCGCCCACTGCTCACCCTGGCCCTCACCAACCTGGCGGCCGATGTAACCGATGAAGCCTTCGTGTACGCCGAAACCGGTGCCACGCTCGGCTTCGATTCGCACTTCGACGCCGCCAAAGTGGGCCGCAGCCTCGATGCCGCTCCCACCCTCGCGGTAGTAGCTGATGGTCAACAGTTTGCCATTTGTGGCTTGGCGCCCGAAGCGCTTCGCACTGCCGGGGGGCTCGACCTGCCATTGCACGTGCTGACCAACGCCCCCGGCACGCACGAACTGCGCGCCGCCACCCTGCGCACCCTGCCCGCCGGCATCGCCCTGTGGCTCACCGACACCCAAACCGGCCAAGTAATCGACCTGCGTGACCCCGCCGCCCGACTGGTTTTCGCGCAGTCGCCGACTTTTGAGGGCGCGCGGTTTTGGCTGCGGATCGGGGGTAGCCGGCCTACTCCCTCGGCCGGCGCATCGGCCTTATTGCTCGATGCCTACCCCAACCCAGCGGCCACCGGGGTAGCACTGCGTTTGGCTATCAGTGGCGTGAGTCGCACGGCCGCCGCCGCAGAAGCAGTCCTACTTGACGGCGTAGGTCGCGCCGTGCGCCACGCAACCGTACGCCTCGCCCAAGGCGGCGCCCAGCACGAGTTACCGCTCGCGGGCTTACCTGCCGGGGCCTACATTTTGCGGGTTATGGTGGCGGCAACCGGCGAGGCAGTAACACGCTCAATAGTAGTTCAGTAGCGCCCGACTGGCAAAACCTGTCTTTTGTCCGACTTATCCAGAACGGCGCTTGTGAGCTAAACTCGCAAGCGCCGTTTCGATTGCTTGGATATCCGCGAGGATTGTATTAGCTTGCCGCGAAATTGTGGCTCCTAGTACCCGGTATAGTGCCGGAACACCGAGTCTCTCTCACTTATTTCTCTTTTATGTCCAACTTCTTCAAGAGATGGGGGGCCGCTTCGGCCCTGACTGTCGCTGGAATCGTGGCCGGAGTTCCCGGTTACGCTCAGACCGTCGATGGTACGCGCGACGGTTCTTACCCTGCGGCGCTGGCGGTACAAACCAATGCCACCGGGTTCGGCGATGCCACCCAAGGCAATCAGGAACAGAACGACGGAGCCAACTCCGGCTCTGAGCTGGATAACATCCACGCCCAGATCACCAACGTCGGCGGGATCGACTACCTGTACATCTTTCTGGGCGGCAATCTGCAAACCAACTTCAACAAGCTCGATATCTTCATCGACTCGAAGGCGGGCGGGCAGAACCAATTGCGCGGCGACAACCCGGTCGTCGATTTCAACGGTTTGAACCGGATGGCCGGCTTGCGGTTCGATGCCGCTTTCACGAGTGATTATTACATCACGATGGGCGCGGGCAATAATCCGCTCGAAGTGTACACCAACTTCGCGCAGACGCCTACGAGCGGCGGCGGGCTGGGCGCCTTTGCGGGCGGCGGCACGGGCCGCACCCACACCGTTGATTTCGACCCAAGTGGCGCCGTCAAAAACGGGATCGTTTCCATCGACAACTCCAATACGGCTGGGGTTGATGGTGGTTCAGTGGGCTCGCCTGGTGCCGTAAGCACCGGCATCGAGCTGCGGATTCCGCTGTCGGCTATCGGCGCGGCAGTGCAGAGCGGCGACATTCGGGTGATTGCCTTCATCAATGGTGGCGGCCACGATTATATGTCTAACCAACTGCTCGGCGGGCTGCCCGGCAGCACCCCTAACCTCGGCCGCGACGGTGCCGGCTGCGGTGATGGTACTTGTAATCCATTTACCGTCAACCTCAACTCTTTCTTCGGCGACCAGTTCGTGACGGTGCCGAACGCGCCGCCCGCACCGGCACCGGACATCGCCCTTGATCCCACGGCAATTCCGTTCTTCAACGTTGGCGTAGCGGCCCCGGCCGCCACGCGCATTCTGGAAATCAGCAACAACGGCAACGCCACGCTCAACGTTTCGAGCATCACCTCGAACAACCCGCTCTACTCGGTCAATATCAGTAATTTCTCGCTCGCGGCCGGCCTGTCGCAGAACGTGGTTGTGTCATTTGATCCGAACGCTCCTGCATTTTCCACTGGCACGTTGAGCATCAACTCAAACGACCCGGACTCCCCGCTCAGAACGGTGCCACTATCTGGCCGTGGCATTGCCGCCGGCCAAGTGATCGTGGATGGTTCGCTTGACGCGCTATACGGCTCGGCGCTCTCGCTTCAGGATAATACTACTGCATTCGGCGATAACCAATCGGAGTTGAATGGCGCCTACGCGCGCATCAGCAACGGCAAGCTGCACGTCTTCCTGACGGGCAACCTGGAAGCAGGCGGCAACCGCCTCGTGCTGTTCTTCGACAATTCGCCGAAAAACAACAACTCGTTCTTTGCCGCAGGTGCTTGGCCATCAATCGGTAACTCCGATGCCCTCGATGGGCTGACTTTCGAGCCGAGCTTCTCGCCCGAGTACATGATTGCACTCAACACGTTCGGGTCTGATACTTACGCGGATTTCGCGCAGATTGGTCAGCCCAATTCGTTCTTCTTGGGTTCTGCAAGTCCCAACTCACAGACGCTGACTTTTCCAAGTAACGCAGTCGGCGAGCTGGCTGTCAACAACTCCAATTCGGGTGGCGTCAATGGCACTACTAACCCGTTGGGCAACCCGGCTGCCGTAACGACCGGCATCGAGTTGGTCATTCCCCTCGTCGATATCGCGCCCGGCTTCAGCGCCGATATGCCGTTGCGGATGCTTGCCTTCATTTCGAACGGCAACTTCGACTTCCTGTCCAACCAAGTGCTTGGCGGCATCGGTGCCGGCTCGCCAGCGGGTAACGTTGGCAATCTGGGTGCCCCAGCAGCCATCAACTTCGGCGACGACGTTGCACGGCCAGGTACACAGTTCGTCACCCTCCAAGCAGGTAATGTTACCGTAGTTAACGGTGAGACGGTCGATTTGAAAGGTGCCTTCAAGACCATTCAAGTCAACAATGGCGGTGTCCTCAAAGCCTACGGCGATCTATCGGTCACGCAAGGACTGAATATGATCGGCGGTGCAGAGGCTGATTTCGCCGCAAACACGGCCCGCTTGACCGGTGCCGGTTTCTTCAAAATGAACGGCGACGGCACGGTGCGCGTCCGCAACAGCGGTGGCATCAGCACCAGCGGCCCAAGCGGCGCTATTCAGGTAACGGGTCTGCGGACTTACCGTCCGGGGGTTTATGAGTTCGTGGCTACTCCCGGAGGGGTGACCGGTACAGGTCTGCCCGGCACCGTTCGTCAGTTGCTCATCAAGGAGCCCACTCTCGGCGCTGGTGGTCTCGTTACGCTCTCGCAAAATGTGAACGTAAGCCAAAAAGTACTCGCTGGAGGAGCCAACCTCAACCTCGACGGCCGGACACTGCGCTTACTCTCCGACGGTGTTACCGGCACGGCACTCATTGAGAACGCCGGCAGCGGCGTGGTACTCGGCCCAACGGGCAAGATGGAATGCGGCCTAGATGCGTCGTACCTCGGCGTAGCCTATCGTCACTACGGTTCGCCGGTTACCGGTCAAACCATCGCCGGCCTCGTCGCTCCCGGCTATCAGCCGGTTATCGATCCAGGGTACAATACGCTGCCCCGGCCAAACTATACGGCCCAGACGTTCCCCAACATCTTCACCTTCGACGAGTCGCTCGCGCAAACGGTGTTTGAAGATGGCTACCAGTCGCCTACCTCCCTAGGCGCGGTGATGGGTGTGGGCGAAGGCTTCACGATTCGCCTGAATGGCCGTCCGGAACTTACGTTCTCGGGTGCTTTCAACAACGGCGATAAGTCGGTGGGGCTCTCGCGCACCGGCTCCGACCCCAACAACGCCGGCTGGAACCTGGTCAGCAACCCATTCCCATCGCCGATCGATTGGGATAACGTCACGATTCCGAGCGGCATGTCGGGCCAGGTTTCGGTACAGAAGCCGCTTGCCGGTCCAAATGGTACTGGTGGCGTGTACCTCATCTACCAAAACGGCGTGGGTACACTGACGGATGGTATCATTCCGGCTGCACAGGGCATCTTCGTGCGCCGCACGGGAGGCGCTACCTCGTTTACGTTTGAGCAGGCTGCGCGCGTCACCACGTTCGGCGCCAACACGATTCACTACCGTACCGCTCCCGAATCGCGCCCATTGCTCCAACTGACGGTAGCAGGCACGAATGGGATGGCGACAATGGCTGATGATGCATTCGTGTACTTTGAAAGCGGCGCCACCGCCGGCCAGGATGATCGCTACGACGCTACCCGCGTCGGTTTCTCGACCGGTGCAGCGCCGTCGATCTCGACTCGCCTCTCCGATGGCGCGCTGGCGCAGATCGATGGCCGTCCGGTGCTGACCCGCGACCTCGAAATTCCGCTCGACGTGCGCGTCAATGTGGCTGGTACGTACGTCATCAACGCCGCCCAATTGATCAACTTCGCCACGGATCAGCCGATCCTGCTCGTGGATGCCGTCACGGGTACGGTGCAAGACCTGCGCACCACGCCGACCTACCGCTTTACGATGGACCCAGCTACGGCCAACAACGGCCGTTTCTCGCTCCGCTTCGGTGCCGGTGCTGCCGGCAACACGGTGGCCAACGCGCTCTTGAGCGTGTACCCCAACCCGTCGAACGGCAACGTAACCGTCGAGTGGGCCGGCAACGGCACTCTCATCGGCAGCGTAACCCTCACCGACCTCCTCGGCCGCGCCGTTCGTGATCTGCCGGCTGGTGCCGCCCGCCTCACCCTGCGCGACCTGCCGAAAGGCGTGTACACCCTGCGCGTCGTGAGCCCCGAAGGCCCACTGACCCGCCGCGTGGTAGTTGAGTAGAGAATCTGCCATATGAGCTGCTCTCGAAAGAGGGCAGCTCATATGGCAGGAAAATAAAAACGGCCTGCTCGCATTCGCGAGCAGGCCGTTTTTTTATGCAACGTGGGGGGTGATTTGGCTTTACGAAACCGTGAGCGACGCAGACGAATTTGGTGGTGCAACCTACAGCGGATTCAGGATCATTGTACGGTCATAATAGCGCGGTTTGCTTGCAAACCGCGCTACGTACACCGCCTACGAAATCGCGCTAGTTTACGTGGTTTAGAGCGACTAGCGAGCGCCACCGTAAGAAATCGGTATTTGCTGCTCGCTGTGCGCAGCTGGCTAGGGCGGAGTGGCTGACGAACAGCGAGTTGCCCGCAACCTAAGTTCGCAAGGACAACACCGGCTGACTTACCGCCAACCGCTTATTGCTTCAGCCAGCGCCGCGCCGCAATACCGCGCCGCGCGGGCACTCTGATTTCATAGACGCCCGCCGGGAGCGCACTCACGTTGAGGGTGGCTTTGCCGCGCCGCAACCGCGCTGAGCTAACTACCCGGCCGGTCAGGTCTACGATGCCGACTTCGGCGCCGTTCTCGGCCGCCCGGCGGTCGAGTAGCTCGACGTTTAACTCAGTATTGCTCGCCTGGCCGGGGTTGGGGTAGAGGGCAAAATCAACTTCTTCGGTGGCTTGAGCAACTTCGGAAGCTCCACCTAACGGGCCGGTACCGGCAAAAAGCCACTGGTAGGCGGCGCCGAATTCGCGCCGCCAGAACCACTCCTCGTGGCGGCCGTCACCTTTCACAACGGAATCTATCTCTGTGGGAAACTGAAAACCGGCGAGCGCCAACGTATCGAGCAGGTTGCGTTGGTCGCGCGTTTGCGAAGTGCTTTCACTACCGCCGCTCAAAATGTAAAACCGTGGGTCGGGCCGAAGGGGTTGAGCGGCCAGTGCGTAGGTAAAAATGCGGCGATTGTACCACAGGCTCGGCGAAAAAACGCCCGTCCGGCCAAACACGTCGGGTCGCCTCAGGCCGGCGTACAGAGAAATCAGGCCGCCCATCGACGAACCCATGACGCCCGTGAAGAGGCGGTCGGGACGGGTGCGATAGTTGGCATCGATGTAGGGTTTGAGGGTGTTCGTCAGAAAATCGACGTATAAATCGCCTTGCCCGCCGCCGTACCGCGCGTTGGGCCACGGCGAGTATTCGGCCAGCCGCGAAGCGCCGCCATTGTCGATGCCGACCACGATGCAGCCCCAATCGCCGGCGGCGTGCAAGGCGTCGAGGGTTTCATCGACGCCCCATTCACCGGAAAAGCTGGTGGCGGCGTCGAACAGGTTTTGGCCGTCCTGCATATACAGCACGGGGTAGGTTTTTTGGCTGTTGGCGTAATCAGGCGGCAGGTAAAGCCAGATGCGGCGCGTACGGCCGAGTTGCGGAATCGCGAAGGAAGTAGTTAAAACAGACACGGAAGCAGAAGCGGTAGACGTAGGAGGTGGCGCGAGGAGGTCTTCCCAGCCTGCCACGGTGGTACTGACCGCGAGCGGGCCGGTGGCAGGAATGGCAGTTGTCCGGTTGCCGATTGCGGTGCCGGTGGCGGTGGTTTCGACGGTGCCCCACGAGCCGCGCGTGAATTTGTACTCGACAGGGCCCCGCACGGCTGGCGGCAGCGTAATCGTGTACTGCCCACCGGCCACCGAGGTTAGGCGATAAGCGGCCGAAGCGGGGTTCCAGGCGTTGAAACTGCCCGCCACGTACAGCGTGGCACCGGCGGGCGTATTGGCCGGTACGCTCGTGAGGGTTAAGGTGAGTTGCGCGCGGGCGGGCACGGCCCACGTCACCACACCGAACAGAATCAACAGGCTCTTCCGAAGAAAACGAAGCATTGCGTGGGTTTGCGTAGGTGATTTGAAAAAGTAGGCGACGATCATTTATACCCCGCCGCCGAGCCGCCCCGTTCGGCAAGGACGGACGCGCGAGCGCCCTGCTACTTGTTGGGCGATGCCAACCAATCGCCTCCTATCACGCCACAAAGATGCGACAATCGGCGGCGGGCGACCGGCGTAACAACAGGCTCGGGCAGACGAACAAAGTGGTTCAGAGGCGCGAAATCTGCCGGTCTTGCCATCGCCCAAACAACAACACCGCTACCACGGCGCCCACGGTAGCATACAACATGTCCGACTGAGTATCCCAGACGTAGCCCTGCGTGCCCAAAAACGCCTCGGCTCCCTCGCCGCTGGCCGCAGCTACGGCCCACTCAATCAGTTCATAAAGGCAGGAAATGGCCATGCATGTACAAACTGTCAGGAAGGCCAGCCAGCCGCCCGCGCGCACCACGCTGCGGCGCAGGTACACCTCCCGCGCGATGAGCGCCGGGCCGAAACCCTGCATGAAATGACCTACTTTGTCGTAGTTGTTGCGGCTTTGGTGCAGCGCTTCTTTCAGCCACGTGAAGGCGGGCACTTCAGCGTAAGTGTAGTGCCCGCCCACGAACAGCACGACGCAATGCAGCGCAATGACGGCGTACGTCAGGGGCGTGAATCGAAATTTTTTGCGAGTAAAAATCAACACCCCCACCCCCACGAGGGCGGGTACTACTTCCAGAAACCACGTGAAATAGTCGTGCGGGCCAACCGCCGACCACACCAACACGACGCACCAAACGGCCAGTAAAATCGCTTCGAAACGGGTAAGCGAGCGGTTCGGCGGCCCAGCGGACACCGGCGAGCCTTCAACAGAAATACTTGACATCAAACAAAGCGAAACGCGCCAAAAAACGGCCCCGATGAAGTTCGGAACCGAAACACACCGCCCCCTTACGCTCACCGCAACACGAAGTTTGCCCGCGCAGACTGTACATCGTTGTGGGGCACTCTCCGTCTCAAACCGCCATCAACTCCTCGACGGCATACCGGCGGTCGTGGCGGCGCTTGCCGAGCCAGAGGGTGTACGAGGGCCGGTCGGCGGCGGCATCCCAGAAAATACCCGCGATGGTGCCCCGGCGCGGTGGCTGCCCCGCCTCGCCGACGCGCTCGCGGACGGGGTCGCCGAACCCGAAGGGCAAGCGGCGGCCGGGGCCGTGCAATTCCGAAAAAAGCTCCGGCCGGACTTTGAACGTGTAGTCATCATACCGCAGCAGCAGCCACTCGCCGTCGCGGTCGGGCGGGGCGTCGCCGAGGCGCTCAAAAATTTTGTCGAGCGGCTCGATATCCTCAAATTGACTCCGTGAGGCCGGGTGAACGTAACGATAACCGAAAGCTGGAGTCCAGGGGTAAAGGCCGTAGTTGAGCATCTTGAGCGCAGTAACGAAGGCGAAATCGGGCGTCGAACCCGCAACACGGCGCGAAGTTGGGGGCCGCGCGGCAACGAACTTCGTGGTTTGCGGTTGAATGCGGAGCTTTACGGCCCGGCAGCGCCATCAGATGGCCACTGGCCGCTCACCGTCCGGCCTCCACCCACCGCGTTTTTCCCCTCCTCCCACGCCCGCCAACTTGGCTTCTTCCACTCCCGCACCGCAGTCGGCCACTGCCCTTGATGCCACGCACCTCATCGTGGGCGCGGGCGCGGCGGGGCTCTCGCTTGCGTATGCCCTCACGCGACACCCAGCCACGGCGGGCCAGTCGATTCTGCTCCTCGATTCCGACGCCAAGCGCGCCAACGACCGCACCTGGTCGTACTGGGAACGCACCGACGAACCCGGCCTTTTCGCTGAAATTCCGGGTTTGGTCAGTGCCGAATGGGCCACCGCCGAAGTGCGCACCGCCACCGAGCGGCTCGTGCTGCCGCTGGCGCCGTATGTGTACCGCACCATTCGCGGGCTCGATTTTTACGACGCCATGCGCACCCACCTCGCCGCGCACCCGCACGTACGCTGGGTGCGCGCCACCGTGACCGACGTGCTGGATGGCCCGCACGAAGCCCGCGCCCGCACCGCCGATGGTCAGGAGTTCAGCGCCAAATGGCTCTTCGACAGTCGGTTTCGGTACCAGGAATTGGTACGCGATCCCAACCGCCATTTTTACCTGGCCCAACACTTCGTCGGATGGGAAATTGAAGCCTTACGCGACGTTTTCGACCCCACCATCGCCACCCTTTTTGATTTCCGCACGGCGCAGCCCAACGCGATGCGGTTCCACTACATCTTACCGCGCGACGCGCGACGGGCGCTCGTCGAGTTTACGCTTTTTTCCACTGAATTGCTTACTACGGAAGCTTATACGATGGAGCTTCACCGGTATCTGCGGGAAGAATACGATTTGGGCGAGGCCGATTATCGCATCATCGCCACCGAGGCGGGCGTCATCCCGATGACCGACCATCCGTTACGGCCGCGCCCAACCGGCAGCCGGCACGTGGTGCAAATCGGCTCGCGCGGGGGCGCCTCCAAGGCGAGTACCGGCTTCACGTTCCGCCGGATTCAGCAACGCACCGCCGCGCTCGTGGAAGCCCTGGCGACCACCGGCGCCCCCTGGACAACCGAGCCCCGCTTTCTCCAGCGATTTCGCTTCTTCGATGCCGTGATGCTCGATGTGCTGGCTACGCACGGCGCCGATGGCGCGGCCATCTTCACGCAGCTTTTCCGCCGCAACCCACCCGCCCGGCTCCTACGCTTCCTCAACGAAGATTCCTCCATCTGGGAAGACCTCGCCGTGATGAACTCCGTGCCTTGGGCGCCGTTCGTGGCGGCCGTCGGGCGGCAGCTTGCGCGCGGTTTGCCGTCGCTGCGAGGGTAGCGCACGGTTGCGCAAACCTTGAGCATCCACCCTACTTCAACCACGCTTTCCATGCTTTTTCCCGCCGCCGACCAAGCGCCGCCCCCACCGCTTAGCGCCAACTACCACCCGACACCCTACTTCCCGCGCGCCGCGCGCCGTCGGGTGCTGCTGGTGCTGTTGGTGCTGTTTGGCGGCGGGGTGTTGGCCCACGTCTGGCCGGCGCTGCGCGCTTTTTCGCTTGCCATCACCACCCCCCTACTGCTGCTCACCAATGCGCTGGTGCTGCTGGCCGTCCTCGACGACGAGCGTGCGCGGCGGCTGCGCTGGTGGTGCCTGGCCGCGTGGGTCGTAACCGTAGCCCTCGAAATGATTGGCGTGGCCACCGGCCGCATTTTTGGGCCGTACCATTACGGCTCTACCCTGCGCGGGCAGCTTGCGGGGGTTCCGCTACTCATTGGCCTCAATTGGGTCACGCTGCTACTCGGCGCGCTGGCACTGGCGGCGCGGGTGTGGCCGGCGCAATGGGCATTCCGCACCGTAAGCGCGGCCCTCCTGCTGACGGCCTTCGATTGGGTGATGGAACCCGTGGCCGTGCATTTGGGCTACTGGCAATGGCATACCTGGCCGCTGATTCCCGCGCAGAATTACGTGGCGTGGTTCGCTATCGCGCTGGGGTTGGGTGGGGCATTCGCCGCACTCGGTCTGCGGATACGCACCACGTTGGCCGCCGCTTACTTCGGCGTGCAGTTGGGTTTTTTCGTGCTGTTGCGCGTGGTTATGTATTTCCTGAACTAAAGGTATAGTCGGTGTAAATTGCCGAAAATCACGCTGCCGCAAAATCAACTTCGGCCTCCACTCATCGCTTTCTGCATCACTTTCACGGCTCATAGTGCCTGATTCGTCGAAAAAGCCGCCTCAACCACCCGCTCTAGGTCTACCTTTATTCCAAACGTCGTTCGTGAATTTGACTTTCTCTACTCTCCGCTCCCTTCTTTCGCCGATACTCGTGCCGGCTTTGTTGTTCGCCTCCGGTGCGCGTGCGCTGGCGCAAGCCGTGCCGAGCCCCGGCGAAGGTATTCCGTACCTGGTCACGTTCGGCGCCCAAGGCGAACCAAGTTGGGGCGATGACGACCACGTGCAAACGATGTTCTTTTTGGTGCCGAAAACCACGACGCACCCCATCTACATTCGCGTCTTCGACCCGGAATGCAGCGGTGCCCTCGACGAAAAGAAGAGTGCCTGGAATACGAGTACCGAATTTACGGTATACGGCGGCACCGGCGCATATTCGACCACTGATGCCCGCGCAGTTTCGCCGAAAGGCGAGTACAAAGCCGGCAATCTGTTGATGCAGGAATCCTATTCGGCCGAACCGAAGACCGACCAGCAATGGGTTACGTTCGGCCCCTTCGACCCGAAGCAGGGCGAATTGGTGCCCGAGTTTGGTGGGTACGTCTTCAAGATGTTGGTCGAAGGTAAAACCGGCGACGATGGCAACCTCTACTCCTTCTTTCTGAGCCGCGCCCTCGATAGTAATATCGCCGTGGAAGGCGGCAATGGCTTTACCTACGAGTACACCTTCCGGTTGCCATCGCAGGCGGGCGCCCAGATTCATCTTTATCCGTTCATCGACAATAACGTCGTCAGTATCAAGCAGTCGAACTTCGATGCTGATGCCGATGGTCAACTCAAGCTGTTCTCGGTGGCGCGCAATGGCCAGGCCGCCGTCTTGTCCGGCGATAACACCTGGCGCGACTCCCAGCACATCATCGATCCGCGCGAGAAAGGCTTGTCCCTCGACATGGCGTATACCAAGAAGGGCGCGTCGCCGAATGATGTGGTGTTCTTCGTAACCGACCAATACGACAAAGCCCTCCCTTTCTTCGCCATACCCATTGGCGGCAAGCCAAAGTACAAATACCGGGTCAATATCCGCTTCAAGTAAGCGCCCTATTCTCCCCCACAGAGCAGCCGGCTGCTTACGCATCTCTTAACTCGAATTTGCGGTGCCCGTGCGGCCCTGGCGTTCCTCTCCAGTGATACTTTTTACTTCTGATTTTTGTGCGCCGACGGCCGACCGTCCGGCCGCCGTCCGGTGGCCGTCGTGGGAATTGTTGAGCAGCCGCCGGCGGTGGCGCCGTTGGGCATTGCCACTGGCGCTGCTCGTGGGGCTGCTCTGCGGCGGTAGCACACGTACGTGGGCACAGCAATTCCGCCTTAGCTCGTTCGGCTCGCAGCCCGGCGCGCCGCAAGGTTTCGTCAATTCCACGTTGCAAGACCACCGAGGGCTGCTGTGGGTGGGCACCAGCGATGGGCTGTACCGCTACGACGGCACCGTTTTCACCCGGTTCACCACTGCTGAAGGGCTGGCCGAGAACTACGTTTCCACCCTGCTCGAAGACCAAAGCGGTCGGCTGTGGGTGGGCCATAATCTGGGCGGGCTTTCGTGTTTGCCCGAAATCGGCGGCCCGTTTCGGCGAGTGCCTCAACCCGACGAGTTCACGACGCAAATCGTGACGATGGCGCAGGGCCGCGAGGGCGTTTGGGTGGCATCGCAGCGCAACGGCTTACTGTTCCTGCCCGACCTAACCCCCGACCGGCCGCAGTATTTTCCGCTCCCCACCGGCGAGGAACGGCCCGTACGCGGTCTGACCGAACTCGACGGCCGCTTATTTATCTCCTTCGTGCCCGGCGGGCTCAGCGAGGTGGCCGTCGATGGCCCGGAGCGCCCGCTGCGGCTGCGCGGCGGCCAACTACTGTACAACGAAGCCGTTTCGGTACTGCTCCCCGATACCGCCGGGCATCAATTGTTGGCGGTTACGGCGGCGGGCGCGGCCTACGCCATTGCCGTGGCGCCGGGCGGGTTGGCCGAACAGCGCGCGCTCCTCCCGCCCGACGCCGTGCAGCGGCTCGCCACCGATGGCATCGTCAGCGCGCAACTGAGCCGACGGCGCACGCTGTGGCTGGCCGGAGCCGATGGCCTGGTCATCAGCCTGGACTTGAATGTGAAGCGTCCGCTGCTCGCCGCCTATCCGCTGGGCCGGCAGCTTACGCCGTTCAAGCTGCGCACGGTGCTCGAAGACGCTGAAGGCGCGCTGTGGCTGGGGACGGCCGGCGATGGCCTACGCTATTTCGTAGACCGCCACCTGACACTTTTCGATGGTGAAGTACTTGGCCCGGAGCCGTCGGTGTTGGCCCTGGCGCGGCGCTCCGGCGAGTTGCTGCTCGGCACGCGCAAAGGGCTTTTTACGGCTGTGCCCGATGGGTTGGGCAGTCTGCGCGTGCGCCCCATCGCGGGGCTGCCGCGCGGGATGAGTGTGCGCCGCGTCCTGCACCACCCCATCAGCGGCACCTGGATCGGAACCGACGGCCAAGGGCTCTGGCACCGTGCCGTCATCGACAGTGCGTACCACCGCGTGCCGTTACCCACCGGCACGGCCAATGTTACGGCGCTCGCCGCCGAAGTCAATGGCCGGATGTGGGTCGGTACGGTGGCGTACGGCGCGCTGTGGCTATCGGCTTCGGGGGGCATCATTCAGGAGTATTCCACGGCTAACGGCCTGTTGCACAACAGTATTTACGACCTTTTGATCGATAAACGCGGCAACGTGTGGGTCGGCACGCACGGCACCGGCCTGACCCTGCGCGAGCCCGGCGGACGTATGCGCGTGGTGCAGCTCACGACGGGAGGGGTCGATATAAATGCCTTTGCCGAAACCGCGAACGGCGATGTCTGGGTTGCCACCAGTGGCACCGGCCTGTTTCGGTACCACGACGGTGATTTTCAGCAATTCACGACCAGCAACGCGCCCGGCTTGGCCTCCGATTATGCGTATTCGCTGCTGCCGCTGCCGGAGGGCAAGCTGGCCATCGGGCACCAAACGGGTCTGTCGCTGTTTGAAGCGCGCTCGGGCACGTTTCATCGCCTTGACCGCGCCGGCACCGATCTGTTGCGGCTTTTCAACGCCGGAGCGGCCGTCGCCGATGCCACGGGCCGCATCCGGTGGTTCGGCACGCTGCAAGGGCTTGTACGGCTGGCACCGCCCGCCGGCGATGCCACCTACGTACCGGCGGCCGTCATCACCGACATTCAGGTGCAAGACCAGCCGATGCGCGCCACCGCGTTGGCCACTCTGCCGTACGGCACTTATAAGGTAGCCCTGGCTTTTCGGGGCATCGCCCTGGCCGAGGCGCACCGCTTGCAGTACCGTTACCGGCTGATTGGGTCGCTGTCGTCGGCGGAGTGGAGCCCGCCAACTTCTTCCACCGAAGCCATTTACCGCCGTTTGCAGGAAGGCAGCTACGAGTTTGAAGTGCAGGCGCGGCTGGGCTCAACGGGGCGGTGGTCGCCGGGGGCGCGCGTGCGCTGGAACGTGGCTACGCCGTTTTGGAAGACGCTGTGGTTTGGGTTTGCGGTGCTGGTGGCCGTGGCCGGCGCGGTGCGCGCGTGGCTGCGCTGGCAATTGGCGCGGCTGGAACAGCGCCGCCAGGTACTCGAACGCCTCGTCATCGAGCGCACCCGCGAATTGCGCCTCGCCAAAGAGCACACGGAAGTCATCAACGCCGAATTGCTGATTGCCAAGGAGCAAGCCGATGCTTCGCGCCTAGCCAAAGCACGGTTTCTGGCTAATATGAGCCACGAAATTCGGACGCCGATGAACGCCGTCGTCGGTCTGACGCATTTGCTGCGCCAAACCAATCCATCGCCCGAGCAGCACGATTATGTTGAAGCCATCGGCGCCTCCGCGCAAAACCTGATGGTCATCATCAACGACATTTTGGATTCGTCGAAAATCGAAGCCGGCAAACTGACGCTGGAACGCACGCCGTTCAACCTACCCGATTTGCTCAAACAACTCAATTTGCTGTTCCGGCCGCAAGCCGAGCAAAAAGGGCTGAAACTGGCAATGATGCTTGAGCCGAACGTGCCGCACGGAGTCCTCGGCGACCCTGTTCGCCTCAATCAGATCCTCATCAACCTAATCGGCAATGCGCTCAAATTCACCAGTTCCGGCAGCGTGCAGGTGCGCGTGAGCGCCACATCGGCCGAGGCCATACCACTTGCCGACGGCTCGGCGCCTGCGGCCTTTGCCGTGCATTTTGCCATTCAGGATACGGGCATCGGCATCCCGCGCAACAAACTGGAAAGCATTTTTGAAGATTTTTCGCAGGCCAACACGTCCACTACCCGCCAGTTCGGCGGCACGGGCCTGGGCCTGAGCATTGCCCGCAACTTGGTGCAGTTGCACGGTGGTACGCTCGAAGTGGAGAGCCGCGAAGGTCACGGCACCACGTTTTCCTTCACGCTTCCCTATTCGGCCGTGGAGGTTTCGCCGGCTGCCGCCCTACCAACGCACTTCACGCCGTTTGAGCCGCCGTTGCGCGTGCTGGTAGTGGAAGATAATGAGCTGAACCAGTTGGTCGCGCGCCGGACGCTCGAACGCTGGAACTGCCACGTAACCCTCGCCGCCAACGGCAAGCTCGGCGTGGAATCGGTCGAGCGCCAGCCGTTCGATGTCGTATTGATGGATGTGCAAATGCCGGTCATGGACGGCTACGATGCCACCCGCGCCATTCGGAAGCTGCCGGCCGAGCGTGGCCAAATTCCCGTCATCGGGCTCACCGCTTCGGTGCTGGCCGAAGACCGCGAGTTGGCCATCAACAGCGGCATGAACGAAACCCTCAGCAAGCCTTTCGACCCGGCTGTTCTCTATGCCCTTTTACTGGCTTGCCGTCCGCCCGCACCGCCAACTACCGCCCCCTCAACCGGCGGCTCCGCGCCCATCGACGGTGCCCCCGCCAACGGGCAGTCGGGCGGCAATTCCTCCCCCTCCTTCTCCTCGCCTGTGCCCAAAACGAGTGCCCCAGCAGCCGTATCCAGTCAGATTCCCTCCGCTGTGGCAGCCTCCACCGATGACCACCCCACCTTCACCCAATTGGAGGAACTTGCGCCGGGGCAGCCCGAATTCATCCGGCAGTTCATCGACACCTTCTGTCAGGAAATAAAAC
The DNA here is from genome assembly GCA_031425525.1 of Hymenobacteraceae bacterium. Lineage (GTDB taxonomy): Bacteria > Bacteroidota > Bacteroidia > Cytophagales > Hymenobacteraceae > JANNMJ01. Next base: position 103,594 of record JANPJM010000022.1, read on the forward strand.
TCGCTTTACCACTCTTACGCGACAGCATTACCACCCCTGACAATCAGCACCTTACCCGATTAGCGCATAAGCTCAAAGGGCAAATTGCTTATTTAGGGCTTACTTCGTTGCACCGCGCGCTCACAGAGTTGGAATCGCAAGCCCGGCAGCCCACTTTCACCGACCGCGCGGCGCCGATTAATGGCATCATTGCTCGTTTAGAGAACGTCGCCAAGGAACTCCAACATCACATATCCGCGCCGTCGGAGCCCAACGAATAACAACGCGTCAAACTTGCAGACTGACATTGCAGCATAAACACCTTACTATCAATTAATTAAGCCTGTGGCTACCGAAAATCTATCCTTACGCTGCCTAGTAGTGGACGACGATCCGCTCGCGATTCAACTCGTGCGCAATTGTATTCAAAACACGCCTTTTCTCGATTTTGCCGGCTCCGCCGAAGATGCTATCCAGGCGGGCGAGTTCTTGCGCCACACGACTATCGACCTGCTGCTGCTCGATATCGAAATGCCGTTAATGAGCGGCTTGGAACTGCTGCGCACCCTCCAGGTGCGCCCCATGGTAATTCTGATTACGAGTAACCCGAACTACGCCGTCGAAGCTTTTGAAGAGGATGTAGTTGATTATCTGGTGAAACCGATTTCGTACGGGCGCTTTATGAAGGCCGCCCAAAAAGCACGCGAAGTCTGGGAAATCAACCAAGGCGCCGGTGTGGCCGGTAGCGGTCTGAGCGGCGTGCCGCCCTCCGAAGCCGACTTTACGTTCGTGAAAATCGATTCGCGGCTCGTCAAGATTCCGTTTGCCGAGGTATTGTACATCGAAGCCCTCGGCGATTATGTCCACCTCGTGACGGAGCAAAAAAAACACATCGTGTACGCCACGATGAAGGCAGTAGCATCGCGCTTTCCCGAAACGCTATTTATGCGCGTTCATCGCTCATTTATTGTCAACGTCGCGCGAATTACGGCCATCGAAGACAACGCCGTCCTTATCGGCGGACGTGTGGTGCCCATCGGCCAGACCTTTCTGCGCGATGTACTCAAACGCATCAACCAGTACTGATGACCGGTAGCGCCGCCGGTAGAAGTGCCGCTACGTTGCCGGCACCGGTCGCCGTTTCTTACGCTCCCTCTCCTGACTTCCCCCTTTTTTGCTTGCTGCTCATGCGTAGGTTATCCGCTTTTTCGCCGCTCCCGAAGCTCCGTGTCGCCGGGATGGTGCTTACGGTTTTCTGCCTGACGGCGCAGGCGTCGGTTTACGGCCAATCTTCCGACGATGGTATTGACCGCGACTGCCCACCCGCTCCGGAGAAAGTAGTGGCCGCGCCGCCCACCTCGCTTTGCATTGAACTCGACGCCCGTGAATCCATCGATTCCCTCGCCGGGCCGCTGACTTTCCGCTGGCAGATGGGCGACGGGCAAACCCGCGAAGGACTGCAATTTGAGTATTGCTATGCCGCGAAGGGCCGCTACGTCATTCAACTCGACGTACTCGACCCTGCTACCGGCGAAGTTCGGCAGCATGAAGAAGAGCGCGTCGTTGATTTCGCGACCCCACCGAGCGCCGCGCCGGAGCCGGCGTTGCGCTTTACCGCGCCCGACCGCGCGAAGGTTGGCGAGGCGGTCGATTTCGGAATCATAAATACCGATTTGCCACCCTGCCTACCCTCGACGGTTCGCTTCAACTGGAATTTCCGCGACGGTTTGCTCGCGCAGGGCCGAACCGCGAAACACACCTTTCGGCGGGCGGGCACCTTCGTGGTGCGGGTGGCCTTGGATGGCAGCCTCGATGCGGGCTGCCTGACGCGTCAGTGCGTCACGAAAACGATCGTCATTGAGCCGTAATCTCCGGTAATTTCCGCCGCAAAACACCGCCGTGAAACGACCGAAATCGACCACACTCACGAAGAGGCAAAAACAGTTCACCGAGTTTTTTGCCAGGTTCGTCGAGTGAAAAACCATACTCAACGAAGATTATTGCAGAGCGCCTATTTCCTCACACACCTTTGTATAACACTCTGCTCCCCAGAGCTGCTGAACAGGCAGTGCAACAGCAGACCGGCGCCAAAACGTCGGTCAGCTCTAGCCGCCCGGATCCGCAAATCCGGGCGAGTTGGAGAGTTGGAAATGTGATGAGATGGGGAAAAAACCGCTGGCATCCAGCGGTTTTTTCTATTTTGTACCCATCCCATGTCATTTAACGGCGGTTGAGGGTCGTTTACCCCCTAAATCTTGGGTTTGACCGAGAACTACTTGGATTCCAGCGGCAAAATCTCGCATCTTTGCACAAGAATCTTTGCTAAGTACAACCAATCCTTATCCTCATGTTTTCCACTCACTTCCCTTCTGCTATGAATCAGGTTGCCGCTTACGCTCGTGTGTGCTGCTTTTTTGTCGGCTTGAGCCTGACGGCTCTCGTGTCGCATACGGCCCTCGCCAGCGACGATCCCACTAAGCCCGCATCTACGGCCGCGAATGCGCCCCGGTCGGCGCCCTTTGCCAAAGACCGCTCGCGCCTGGCCTATGTAATGGCGTGGCGCAATTCCAAGGACGCCACGGAGCATACCGATGCCTTGCGGCTTTCCACCGCCTTCGCCACCGAGCTTGGTGTACAGGCCAGCAGCCCGGCTTTTGAAGTTTTGGAGAAATTTCTGGATACGGAGTTGGCAGCGAGCCCCGGCCGTTTTGAAGCCGAAGCCGAGCCCATGACCGTCATCAAGCAATTGCTGCGCGAAGATGTAAACGGCTTCCAGCGTACGTTGAGCCCGGTTCTTTCTGAGGAATCATACGCTCGGTATCAGCAGTTGCTCGATTCGCTCCGTCTGCGGGCGAAGTAGGGCACCGCGCTGCGGCAGTAAGGTCGAGCTTGTATATCCACAGGCTACGCACTTTTCCTGGCGAGTGGCCGCCAAGCGTCCCCGACGGCAGCAACCGTTCGGTATTACGTGCGTCGGGTGCGTATCGAACAGTGTCCCCTCACGTGGACGCGATTCTACCGGTTTTGGTCGTATTTCCGTACGATGTATCGTATTCTGTCATTGCGAGCGCAGCGAAGCAATCCGGCGCACGTTATACGGCAGGAAGCGCCGGATTGCTTCGTCGCAAAGGCCCCTCGCAATGACGGAGTTATTTGGCAGTGGACATGTCCTCCAGCCGTACGATTGCCTAGCCAAGGTTACTATCTGGATGAGTCGCAATCTGGCATAAGCAGATACTGGTATTCCTCGTAGCCAGACAGCCGCCGCTCAGCGACAACTACCCAGCACGAAGAAGCCCCCGCGCCTGATTGGTGCGGGGGCTTCTTCGTGCTGGGCAGAAACGAACTTTCCCCTAAGCCATTATTGAACACGATGAAACAGGCCAAACTACCTGTTCAAAGGCAATTCCCTTACAAGCTCAAAATCTTGAACTCCGTCCGGCGATTAAGCTGACGGTTGGCGGCGTTGGTGTTGGGCACCATGGGCTGCGTGAGGCCGTAACCGGCCGTTTTGAGCCGGTCGGCGGAAATGCCTTTCTTGGTGAGGTAATCGACGACCGCTTTGGCGCGCCGCTCCGAAAGGTCTTGGTTGTAAGCGGCGTTGCCCCGGTCGTCGGTGTGGCCGGAAAGCTCGATTTTGAGCGTCGGCACTTCTTCCGCCATCAGCTTGTACACGCGCTCCAATTCCGATTGAGATTCCGGGCGGAGGGTGGCTTTGTCGAAATCGAAGAAGATGTTCCGCAGCACGATTTTGTTGCCGACCGCGAGCTTGTTGAGCGCTACGTTCTTGACCACTTCCTGGAAAGACGATGAGGCTGGGATGTCGAAGTTTTCGGAATGGAACAGGTAGCCTTCCTTCCGCACCACGATGCCGTAGTTCACGCCCGACGGCAGCGACACGAGGTAACGGCCGGTCGTGGAGTTCGATTTGAAGCTCGCGATTACTTCGTTGCGGGCGTTGTCGATGACTTCAATTTCGGCCTCCAACGGCTGCTTGGAAAGTGCATCCGTCACGACACCCTTCAAAATCGTGACCTGCGCCGACGACACGGCCACCGCCGCCGCTACGTTCGATTCGCGCAGGGGCGCGGCGCGCGAGGCGAGCAGGTTATCCTCGGTGTTGAGCATCGGCGGCTTCTCCGGCCCTAGGAACGTGATGCGGTAGATGTCGCGCGAACCCAACCCATCGGCCCGCGCCGAGGAGTAGTACCCATGCCGGCCCGAAGCCGAAATCACGAAAAATACGTCGTCGTCGGGCGTGTTGATCGGCCAGCCGAGGTTTTCGGGCGCGCCCCATTTCCCGTTGGCGTACACCGACTTGAAAATGTCGTAGCCGCCCATCGTATTGTGGCCTTCCGACGAAAAGTACATCGTTTTGCCATCCGGGTGAATGAACACGGCTTCCTCGTTGTAACGCGTATTGATAGTGGGGCCAAGATTGACGGCTTCCTGCGCTTTGCCCCGGCCTTTGCCGGTCGCCAAGCCGATTTGGTAGATGTCGTGGCCGCCCTGCGAGCCGCCGTCTTCCTTGTTGGACACGAAGAACAGCGAGTTGCCATCGGGCGCGTACGACGCCGAAGATTCGTGGTCGGGGGTGTTGATTTTTTTGCTCAACGGCACCGGCGCCGACCATTGCGCACCTTCGAGGGTACACTCGTACAGGTCGCCGGCGTTGTTCTGCAAGTAGGTGAGCAACTTTTGGCCGTCAGGCGAAATCCCAACCGTGGCGTCGTGCCCATCGGAGTTGAGCGGCTTGCCGAGGTTCTTCGCCGACGACCACTTTTCTTTATCCGTCTGCGTCGAGAAATAGATATCCTCGAAGTAATCGCCGAGGTCGGGATCCATCTTCGCGCCGGTTGTGATGTCACGTCGCGAGGTGAAGAACATCTGGCCTTCATCGGCCGTGATGACGGGGCAATACTCGGCAAAGCGGGAGTTCACTTCGGGACCGAGGTTATCGATGAACACGCGTACGGGCTTGGTCATCAACTCCTTACCGGTTTGGCATTCATCCATCCGCTTACGCACATCGGCGACGCTCACGGGCGAGTTTTTTTCCTGGGCGGCGGGAAGTGCCTGTTGGTAGGCTTCGCGCGCCTGATCCCATTTGGCGTTGAGGTGCAGCGCGCGGCCCAAGTTATAGGGTAGCTGCGGGTCGATGCGGGCGTTGAGCTGCCCCGCCGATTCGAGGTATTGCAACGCCTTGGTTTTGAAGGCCGACCCCAGGTAGGCCGTCCCCAACCGGTAGTTGAGTTGCGCGTTGCTCGGGTTGAGCTGATACGCGACCAGATAATGCGGAATGGCCGCTTCGTAGCGGTTCGGCCCGTCTTCGTACAGCTTGTCGCCTTCCTTCAACTCCTTGACAGCCAACTTGAAGGCGTCCTTATTGCTGGCGAAATTGCGGGCTTCAAAATCGACGTTTTGACCGTTGGCGCCGAGGGCCAGCGTGGCACTCAAACTCAGCAATGCCACGTGTTTGGCCCAGGCACCGGGCCGGATGGTTACGGGGAATATCATCAGATCAAGCGGAGAAATCTCCAGAAAAAAAAGGGATGCGCCGTAGCGGAAGCACAGCAGTGGGGAGGTTGGGCGGGTCACGCTTGATAGCGCGCGGCACCGGCTATTCTTGCCCGCAACCGGCCGCGTTGGCGTACTCAGTCCCAGCGGGCAGATTTAGCTCCCCGGCTTTCCGCCAATCGGCGCAGGCTTCAGTATTCTTTCGCAACGATTCGCGGGCAATGCCCCGATTGAGCAGCGCTTCGGCGTACTTGGGGTTGATTTTCAGCGCTTCGGTGAAATCGGCTTCGGCACCGGCGTAATCCAGTAGCTTGATTTTGGCGGCGCCCCGGTTGTTGAGCGCCAGTGCGTACCGAGGGTCGGCGGCGAGGGCAGCGGTAAAGTCGCCGATAGCGCCTTTGTAATCGGCGGCGGCGTAGCGCACCGCCCCGCGCGAGTTGAGCGTTTGCGCCGAGCTGGCCTTCAGTTTATCGGCCCGATTGAGGTCTTCGAGGGCGTTTTTCTCGTCGCCTTTGCGGTGGTAAGCCGCCGCGCGGTTGGCGAGGAAGAGCGGGTTCTGATCGTTGGCGGCAATGGCGCGCGTGTAATCGGCAATCGCCTCATCGTACTGTTTAAGCTGCAAATGGGCCGAACCCCGGTCGTTGAGCGCGTAGGCGTATTGCGGGTCGGCGGCGAGGGCTTTATCGAAATCGGCCATTGCTTCCTGCAACTTTTCCTGCTCAAACCGCAGTACCCCACGGTAGTACCACGGCTGCGCGAAGGCGGGGTTTATTTCGGTGGCTTTGGTATAATCGGCTTCGGCGCCGGCGCGGTCGCCGGCAGCTTCCTGGGTTTGGCCGCGCCCGAAGTAAGAGCCCGCCGCCGTGGGGTTCAGCCGGATGGCTTCGTTATAATCGGCCAGGGCGCCGGGGAAATCCTTCAATTCCAGTTTGGTGGCCGCGCGGTTGTAGTAGGCTTTCTCAAACTCCTTGCGCCCAGCAATGGATTTATCGAAGGCCGAAAGCGCCGCCGCAAAGTTGCGGTTGCCAAATTCAGCCACGCCGAGATTGTACGCTTTGTCGGCAGACGTTCCGGCAAGCGTTTTCGACTCGACGACGGAATCGGGTGGGGCCGTGGCGGCCAGCTTTTTGGCCGCTACCGGCTTGTTTTTTTGCCCCAGCGCAGGGCCGGCGACCAGCACGCAGCTACTCAGACAGATTCCGAGAAAAAGGGTACGCATAGCGATAGAGTATGCCGCCGGAAGAAGTTTGCCCAGCGCGAGGGCGAATGTACCGCAAAAACGCCATAGAAGCCATTTTGCGGTTCAATAAAGGGGCCGCTTTAGGGGTTGTCCGGCGCACCGCCCACACCGCTGGCCACCAGCAACAGCGTGCCTCACCCGACAACGCACTCCCCCGTACCTACGTACGGCACGGCAGCACCGCTTTTCACCCGGCGCTCACTCCTCCCAATCATGCAAATCGAACTCAACACCGATAATAACCTGTCTGCTACGCTCGGCCTCAGTCAGCACGTCGAAACCACGCTTAACGCCTCGCTAGGGCGCTTTTCGAGTGACATCACGCGCATTGTGGTGCATCTGGGCGACGAAAACAGTTCGACCAAAACCGGCACCGACGATAAGCGTTGCGTGCTGGAAGCGCGCCTGGCCGGGCACTCGCCGCTGGTTGTTACCCACCACGCCGGCACCGTCAATCAGGCGCTCGATGGCGGCGTGGACCGGCTGAAGCATCTGCTCGCCAATACGCTGGATCGGCGTAAAGACCATCGGTAGAATTCGTTGAGTGATTGTCGCTTGAGTGATTGTGGCTTGAGTGACTGGGGTTGCGCAGCTTGCCGGTAGTGTAATCACTCAATCGAAAATCCCTCAATGAACTATAGCAAATTGAGGTGGCGCTTCAGTTCGTCCTTGTACGAGCGGCTGACCGGCACGGCTTCCTGCGCGAACAGCACGCATCCTTCTTCGTAGCCGGTCACGTGGTCGAGATTGACGACGTGCGAGCGGTGCGTACGCAAAAACGGTGGCGTGGGTAGCCGGGCTTCGAGTTCTTTCATCGTCGAATACACCACGAATTGCCCTTGGGTGGTGTGGAGGCGCACGTAGTTTTCGAGCGCATCGAGGTACCGAATATCGGTCACGCGCAGCTTGACGTACGTGGAGCCTTTTTTCACGAAGAAAAACTGCGCGATGGCGGTATTGTCGCCGGTAGGCGCTTCGGCAACCGGCGTATCCGTGATGGTGGGTTGGATGGTTGGGCGCGCGGCGGCGAGCGCCAACTCCACCTGCACGCGCAACGAATCGTCGGTGAAGGGTTTCAAAACGTAGCCCGCCGGGCGCGCCAGCTTAGCGCGGTTGAGGGTGGCAGGGTCTGATTGCGCCGTTAGGAACACCACCGGCACGGCAAACTGCCGCCGCACGAGCAGCGCCGTGGCGATGCCGTCGGTGTCGCCGTCGATATTGATGTCCATCAGCACCAAATCAACCTCTTGGCGCGTAAGGGCGGCGAGGGCATCATCGGAGTTATCCACCGGTTCGAGCGGCGTATGACCGAGGCGGCGCACGGTGTCTTCGATGGCAGCCGCAATGAGGGCTTCGTCTTCGACGATGAGAATGGTAGCCATGTGGCGGGGTTTGAGTTTGGGAGGGTTTGAGGGCGGGAAGGCGCTCAGCGCGTCGGCATTGGTACTACTGCCGCTACGGTGGGCTGCCCACGCCGGATTTCCACGCAAGTACCGCCGGTCGGCACGGGTTCAGTGCGGATGACCGCTTTGAGTTGCCGCGAAAACAGCCGCACAAGCTGCAACCCGAGCGAGGATAGCCCCGCAGAATCGGCGGCGGCCGGGGGCGAGCCGGACGGAATCCCGACGCCATCGTCGAAGATGCGTAAGCAGAAACCGGGGGCAGTGGGCGTATTTTCCTCCACACTAAGCTGCACGCGCAGCCGCCCCGCCGAGCGGTCGCGGAAGGCGTGTTTATACACGTTCGTTACCAACTCATTGACGAGCAACCCCAACGGAATGGCATCTTTTGCTTCCATCACTAGGGGCGCCAGTTCCGTAACCAATTCCAACGCGCGCGCGCTGCTGGTGTGGGCGGCGTGCAACGACGTGAGCAATTGGCCCAAATACTCGTCGAGACGCACTTGCGCCAAATCTTCGGAGCGGTACAGATGCTCGTGAACGAGTGCCATCGCCTGAATCCGCGCCTGGCTTTCCTCCACGGCCGGACGGGCGGCGGGGTTGGCGGTGGCTTGCAAGGTCAGCAGACTGCTCACCATTTGCAGGTTGTTTTTGACCCGGTGGTGGACTTCCTGAATCAGCGTCTCCTTCTGCGCAACGGCCGCCCGAATCTCGGCGTTGGCTTGCGCGAGTTGCCGGTTGGCGCGGTTGCGTTGGCGCATCTGGTAGCCTAAGTTGCCCGCCAACAGCAACAGCAGTAGCGTGGCGGCGGCAGCCACGTAAATCAAGCGGTTTTTGCCGGCGATGGTCGCGCGTTGGCCTTCAATCTGGCGTTCCTTGTCGCGGGTGTTGAAGCGCGTTTCCAGTTCGTTGATGCGGTCGGTGGTTTCGCGGTCGAAGGCGCTGTCTTTCAGCGCCGCGAACCGCAGAAATTCAGCGTAAGCCGCGCGGTGGTCGCCGGCTTCGGCGTGCGTCAGGGCCAGGTAACGGTAGTTGTCGCGCAAGGTCTCCGGGAAGCTTCGGCCGACGGCCAGGCTCTGCCGGTAATAGCGTTCGGCTACGGCCCACTCGCGCAGCCCCGCGTGGACGCGACCAAGGTTCTGCAAAAATTTCGCTTGCCAATCCAAGCGACCCAGATGCCGGCTGATGACTACACTCCGCTCGAAGTACGGGCGCGCCTCGGCGAACGCGCTGCGCGCCAGTAGCACATCGCCGATATTGTTGCGGGCCACGGCTTCGAGCCCCTCGTTACCGGCTGCCTCGAACCGCGCCAATGCCAGCCGGTACAAGGCCAGCGCCTGCGTTTGTGTCGTATCGACGATACTGTACGTCGTGGCTTGGTTGAGATAAGAACGCCCAACTTCCACGGAATCGCCGAGTTGGCGCGCCAACCGCAACGATTGCCGATGCGATTCGAGTGACCGACGAAACTGGTAAATCTCCAGATAGACGTTGCCCAAGTGGTTGTAGCACTTGGCTTGCCCGCGTGCATCGCCGGCTTGCGTATAGATAGCCAGCGCTTCCACCAACACCTCGCGCGCCCGGCCGTGTTGCTCCAATTGGTAGTAGGCCAACCCTTGGGTTTGGAGCGCCTGCGCGCGGGCTATCCGGTCGGCGGCGGCCAGTGCGCGGCTTTCGGCCCGCTGGGCCGTGGCCAACGCGCGCGCCGGGTCTTCGCCAAGTTGCTTTTCGGCCATTGTGTTGAGTTGTATGGCCTCAGCGCCCGGCGAAACGACCTTGGCCCGACCGCTCGACGGCCCGGCGCCCTCGCAACCCACTAACCCTGCGCCCCCTGGCAGCACCCACACAAGCCAAAGAGCCCACCGGATGCCTTGGCGCCACCACTGACGCAATACGGAGAAACTGAACATAGAGCAGTGAGGCAAGCGAGCGGTAAATCTGCCTTAAAGATGCGGCAACTCGTTCACTCTTCTCCGGCACTCGCGGAGTAAATCGGTGGCTCGTCAAGCTGATTCCGTCACTCGTCAAGAACCGCTGGTGGGGGGTTCGGGGCACCCCGAATATTGTATCATCAAACGGCGCAGCGCTCGCTTGCCCGCTTGAAATCAACAACTTTCCTTCATTTCCCTCTCCACCTCATTTGCCCTCAAACGATGCGCACCTCCTCCACCTCCCGCCCCACTACCCGGTTTTCCATTTCACTGGCCGAAGTTAGCGGCTGGCTGACCATCTGCTTTCTGCTGTGGCTGTTCCTGCTCGCGCACGATGTGCTAGCTGCTACGCCAACGCACCCCGCAACCACCGACATGACGACCCTTGCGCCGACAGCCATCACTGTCGCAGAAACAACTACGGTTGAATCAGCAGCTACGACGTTGCTCGCCGAACCACCCTGCTTACTATTCCCCAAAAGCTCGGCTTTCGGCCGCCGCAGCGGGGTGTACCGCCGCACGATGGCCGCTCGCCGCCGGTGCAGCCAAAACCACGTCGATTACTGGGTCGCTCGCGAAGCCAACCGCCACGCCCAGACCACGACCACCGCGCCCACCAAACGCCACGGTGTGCTGGCGTTGCTTTTCCCGCGCCTCCGACCTTCCCACCGTGCCGCGCATCGGTCGTTCCAGTCCCGTGCCGCCCGGCGCGGCCCCGCATTGGGCAGCATTTTCAGCCGAAACCTGGGGCGGTAAATGGGTTCAGCGAAAGCCGTAAAACTTAACCGCCCGCCCAACGCAATAACGCGTTGGGCGGGCGGCGGTTGGGCGTTTTAACGTAACGTCAAGTTCCTGTTTGGTGTAGCCCGTCGTGCGCCAAGCAGGAGCTTGGCGTTACGTTCCAGCCTACATCCCCGGCTTCAGCACCACTTTCACGCAGTTATCCTTCTTATGCCGGAAGATATCGTAGCCGTGCGGCGCCTCCGAAAGCGGCAGCCGGTGCGTGATGATATCATCGAGGCGCACCTTGCCTTCGGCCACGTAACCGAGCAGCTTATCGAGGTGCTTGTGCGCCGGCGCCTGGCCGCCCATAATCTTGAAGCCTTTGTCGAACCACTGCCCGACGGGGAAATTGTCGAAATACGCACCGTACACGCCCACCACGCTCACCACCCCACCCCGGCGCACGGCCGAAAAGCACGTTTCCAACACCTTGGCCGAGCCTTTTTCGAAATTGATGGCCGCTTTAGCCCGGTCGAGCAGGTCGCGATCGGGCTCAAACCCTACCGCATCGACGCACACATCGGCGCCCCGGTTGTGGCTCAGTGATCGAATGTAATCGACCACATCCTTCTGTTTTTCCCAGAGGAAAGTTTCGCAATTGGCCGTCCGTTTAGCCATATCGAGGCGGTATTGCTGCGTATCGATGATGAGTACGCGCCCGGCACCGCGCAACCAGGCGCTTTTGGCCGCCATGATGCCCACCGGCCCCGCGCCGAAAATCGTCACGAACTCGCCGCCCTTCACCTCCGCCCAATCGATGGCCGAATAACCCGTTGGAAAGATGTCGGTCAGGAACAGCACCTGTTCATCGGTGAGGTTTTCGGGCACTTTGCGCGGCCCGTAATCAGCGTAGGGCACGCGCACATATTCGGCCTGACCGCCATCGTAGCCGCCGTACAAGTCGGTGTACCCGAAGAGCGCGCCGCCTTTTTCCGTCACTACGCCGCCCTCCGGGCCGTAATGTTCAGGGTTGGAGTTTTCGCAGTGCCCCGGCAACTCGTGGTCGCAGAAAAAACACTGGCCGCAGGCAATAGGGAAGGGCACGACCACGCGGTCGCCCTTGCGCAGATTGGTGACGCCCCTACCTACTTCCTCCACGATACCCATAAACTCGTGACCGAGCGTCATCGGGCGCGGCTGCGGAAAGCCGCCGTTATAGATGTGCAGGTCGGAGCCACAGATGGCGGTAGAGGTCACGCGGATGATGGCATCGCGGGATTCTTGAATTTCGGGGTCGGGCACGGTGTCCACCCGGACATCGCGCACCCCATGAATACGGAGGGCTTTCATTCAGTGATTTTTTTGGAGGAGTGAATGAGCAGTAGCTGCTCGGCTAAAAGCTACGGGCCACTTACGGGCAGGGTTCAACAAAACCGCGCATTTTCCGCCAGTGCTGCTGTTGCTGCCGACGCTCCGCTTCCGCACTTCCCAGGCGACAGCGGCTTCATTCGTTCCTCCTCACCGGGCCATAGTGCGCCGACTTGTTTTTACAAGCTTGAGTACGAAGCATTTTTTTGCCGTTTTTTCAATAAAGTGGCCAAAATCTTCGCCCAAATCGCTTAAAGCGCATCCAAAACTGAAACTATGAAAAACGCTTGGAGCTTTAGTTAATGATTTCATAACTTGCCCGCCTAACGACGGGCAGACGGTTGTTACTTCCGAGTCTGATGGACCTATTTGCTGGGGGTTGGCGCGGGCCGCGCCCGAAGATGCGCCTTTTTGTTGAAGCTTATTCAAGTTTGATTTCCGCGGCGCCATGGTGGTGTCGGGGCTTTTTGTCGTTCTACTTCCACCCAACTTTTTTCACTCCGTGATGAGAAAAACACTTACCCCCCGCTTCCTGCTGCTGGGGTTGTTCACGTGGCTACTGACCACGCTTTCGGCCGTCGCACAGACGACCGGCGGCGGCACGATCAGCGGCCGGGTGCTCGACGCTAAAGGAGAGGCGGTCATCGGCGCAACCATTCTGGTGCCCGGTACAACCAAGGGTGCCGCCACCGACGTGGACGGCAACTTCACAGTCCGCGAAGTGCCGGCGGGCACCTACAAAATCTCGATCTCGTCAGTCGGGATGAACACTTACACCCAGGATGTAACGGTAGCCGACGGCGGCACGGCAAACGTCTCGGCCGCGATGTCGGAGAATGCGACGCTGCTGGCGGAGGCCGTGGTTGTGGGGTATGGTACAACCCGCCGGCAGGATATTACGGGTTCAGTGGCAACTGTCGATTCTAAGCAGTTTGTGCAAGGGCAGGTGACTAACGCCGCCAACTTGGTAGTAGGCAAAATCGCGGGCGTAGTCGTTGTGCCGCCGTCGGGTGAGCCCGGCAGCGGTTCGCCGATCCGGATTCGGGGTGGATCTTCGCTTAACGCGTCAAACGACCCTCTTATCGTTATCGATGGTGTGGCCGTTGATAACCGGGGTGTCCAAGGTGCCCCTGACGTGCTCTCGACCATCAACCCCAATGATATCGAAACATTTACAATACTTAAGGATGCTTCCGCAACGGCCATTTACGGCTCCCGAGCTTCAAATGGCGTCATTCTGATCACTACGAAAAAGGGACTACGGGGCGAGGGGTTACGTCTTAATTTCAACACGCAATTTTCGGTTTCTCGGCCCCGTAATTACGTAGACGTGTTGTCAGCTGACGAGTTTCGCACATTGATCAGCCAGCGCGAACCTACCCCGGATCGTCCGCAGGGTACTATTGATACGTCACTGGTTCGGCTCCTTGGATCCGCTAATACCGATTGGCAGCGCGAAATTTATCAGACCGCCTACACCTCCGATAACAACCTAAGTCTGACGGGCTCTATCGCCGAGAAAGTGCCCTTCCGGGTTTCGTTGGGTTACCTCAACCAGCAAGGTACCCTACGCGGCGGCAACGCCAAGCGCAACTCAGCTTCTATTGGCGCTACGCCAATGCTCTTCGACGACCATCTGCGCATCGATATCAATGCCAAAGGCACTTGGGCCGATTATTTACGTGATGACCAAGGAGCTATAGGCGAGGCCATCCGTTTTGACCCCACGCAGCCGGTTCGCTCCGACGATCCGCGTTTTGACAAATTCGGCGGGTATTTTCAGTGGCTCGATGGTAACGGCAACCCGGTTGGGCTAGCAAACCGCAATCCGGTGGCGCGGCTAGAGCAGCGCCGTAGTCGCTCGACAGTGTATCGTGGTATAGGCAATGTGCAGTTCGATTATAAGCTACATTTCCTGCCCGATTTGCACGTCAACCTGAACCTAGGCTACGATATCGCACGCGGCTACCAGACGACCACCATCCCAGTAGAGTCAGTGACAAACTACAACGCGATGACCCCCAGCCTAAGTGGCTTCCAGAACGAGGAACAGGAGCGAAAAGACAATAAACTGCTCGATTTTTACCTCGCCTACGGCAAGTCTCTGGGTGCAACGGGGCTGCGTCTGGATGCTACGGCAGGTTATTCGTACCAAGATTTTCGCTACCGCCGCCCCTCAGTGCCCACCGGTAAGGCAGCCAATGGCACTATCCTGAATCCGACCAACCCCGTTACACTTGCCTCGGATGAGGGATACACGCTGCTGTCGTTCTTCGGGCGCCTCAACCTAAACTACAAAGACCGTTACTTGCTCACGAGTACGCTCCGTAACGACCAGACTTCGCGCTTTGCCAAAGGCTATCGCAGCGGCTACTTCCCGGCAGTAGGCTTTGCTTGGCGGGTGAAAGGTGAGAGTTTTTTAGCAACTTCCACGGCTGTTTCTGATTTGAAGTTGCGCTTAGGTTACGGCCAGACCGGCCAGCAGGAAGTGGGCGGCTTCTACCCCGCTCAACCTCTTTACCGCCTCGGCGACAACATATCTCAAGTACAAGTTGGGCAAGATTCGCTGGGTAATCCTATTTTCGTGACAACGGCCCGCGCCGGTGGTTATAACAAAACACTGACTTGGGAAACCACTACCACCTACAACGCGGGGCTGGACTTTGGCTTTCTCGACAATCGCATCTTCGGCGCTATCGACGTTTACCGGCGTAACACCACGGATTTGCTCTCGAACGTGGACTTTCCAAGCGGTGCCAACCTGACGAACCGCCTCGATGCTAATATCGGCGAATTGCGAAATGAAGGCATTGAAATCAGCGTGACTGGTTTACCCGTGCGAACCAATGACCTGCTCGTGAGCCTTAACACTAACGTCACCTTCAATCGGCAGGAAATTACCAAACTGATTGTGCCAATCGGGACGCCGGGTTTCGAGACTGGGGGCATTGACGGCGGCAACGGCAACAACGTACAACTCAATGCCGTAGGCGGCCCGTCGCGCGTTTTCTTCGTACATAATCAGCTTTACAAGGATGGTAAGCCGTTGCGGAATGCTGCGGGCATACCGCTTTTCCTGACGGCTGCCGGCGATACCACAGCCTCACCCAGCATCAACGACCGCGTGAAGTACAAGCAGTGGCAGCCAAAAGTGGTGCTGGGTTTCAACCCATCGGTTACCTACAAGCGGTTTTCGCTGGCTAGTACGATGCGTGCCAACTTCGGTAATTACGTCTACAACAACGTCGCTTCCAACACCGGTAACTACCCCAACTTCGTGGGCGGGCGCACTTACCTAGCTAATGGCTCAACGTCGATCAACGAAACTAACTTCGCCAACAACCTCATCGGTACGCTCCGCTCGAATTATTACGTTCAGGATGCCTCCTTCTTCCGGATGGATAATGTGACGGTGGGGTACGATTTTGGTTCGCTCTTCCAACGCACCGGTATGCGCGACGAAGCCGGCTCCTCTACCCCTACCACGGGGCGTGGCATGAACCTGCGTGTTTCGTTTGCTGTACAGAACGTGTTCGTTATCACCAAGTACACTGGCCTCGACCCGGAAGTATTTGAGGGTATCGACAGGAACCTATACCCCCGCTCGCGCACTTTCACAGTGGGGCTCAACGCCAGCTTCTAGAGACATTTTTCACCTCGCGTACACAATACCTCACCCCATGAAGAAGAATGTAACCCGTGGCCTCTCCACCTTGGCGCTAGCCACTGTACTGGCAGCCGGCACTTCGTCCTGTACTAAAGACCTCGACCGCGATCCGCCACTCAACTCGATCACGACGGATCAAATTTTTCGTGACCCGACCATTTATAAGTCCATTCTGGCCAAGCTTTATGGCGGCCTCAACTTATCAGGTCAGGATCTGTCTAGGGAATTGGCTGACATTTCAGCAGACGATCCGGGGCAGACCGTGTATTCGCGTCTCGTCTGGAAGTTGCAAGAACTAACGGCCGACCAGGCAATTGTGCAATGGAACGACGGAGCCATCCAAGATTTGAACTTTAATACTTGGACGTCGACCAACAACTTCGTTCAGTTCATGTACGCGCGCATCTACCTCGAAGTAGGGCTGTGCAACGAATACTTACGCGAGACGACAGACGATAAACTCAGCGCCCGCGAAATCACCGGGACGGCAGCCGACGAAGCCCGAGCTTACCGGGCAGAGGCGCGATTTCTGCGCGCACTGGCTTACATGCATGCAGTTGATTTTTTCGGCAACGTGCCGTTCACTACCGAATCCGACCCTGTTGGGTACTTCTACCCTCAGCAGAAATCAAGACAGGAAGTATTCAACTACGTCGAAAGCGAGTTGCGCGCCATCGAAGACCAACTACCGACCTTGCAGAATACGGTGGGGTCAATCAACGAGAGCTACGGCCGCGCGACTAAAGGTGCGGCGCAGGCATTACTCGCCCGACTTTACCTGAATGCGCAGGTCTATACAGGTACCCCACGCTGGACAGATTGCGTGACGTACTGCAACCGCGTCATCGCGGGGCCTTATGCGTTGGCACCAAGCTACCGCAACCTCTTTCGGGCCGACAACAATCGCACATCTACTTCAGAGATCATCTTCGCTATTACGCAGGATGGATTGAGTTCGCGCACCTACGGTGGCACTACTTTTCTGGTCAATGCGGCAATCTCTGGTACACCGCGCGGTACGCAACTGAAAGGCGCCGATCAAGGAGTTTCGGGTGGATGGGGAGGAATACGGGCGCGCAAAACGCTCCCGCTGCTTTTTGGCGATTCGGCGACGATTATCCAAAATATGAACATCGCCGATCAGCGCGCGTTTTTTTCTACTTCGCGCGTGTTTTTTGGCCAGAATTCTTCCACTGACTTAGGCAATTTCAACTACGGCGTAACAGTGCGGAAATGGTCGAACCTGACGTCGGCGGGTGTGGCTGGCAGCGACCCGGGCGGGACGTTCGTCGATACTGATGTCCCTTTCTTGCGCCTCGGCGATGTGTATCTGATGTATGCCGAAGCTGTTGCCCGAGGCGGAGCTGGCGGCGATCAAGGAACTGCCTTAGGATACTTGAATGCCATTCGCCAGCGCGCTCACAAAGATCAAATGGGCGTTGTGCAAAACTACCCCGGCGATATTGCCAACTACGACCTAGACTACATTCTTAATGAGCGTGGCCGTGAACTGCACTGGGAAGGTCTTCGACGCACCGACCTGATCCGGTTTGACCGTTACACCGGCTCCGCATACTTGTGGCCTTATAAGGGCTCCAACGTCAGCACCAACCGTAACGGTGTTGCTATTCCGGATTTCCGTAAGCTCTTCCCGATTCCGGCAGCGGAGTTGACTGCGAACCCAAACATCAGACAGAACCCAGGGTATTAATTTCACCCTTCTGTTACTAAAACCCATAAAAACGCCCGCCGTGCTTTCGCACGGCGGGCGTTTTTGTATTCTATGTCGCCTGAACGCTATAGGTAGTCTGCCGTCGTACAGACGTAGTTTGAATAAATTGTCCACGGGAGCAAGTGGAGGCTAACGACACGTCGTAGCCGGTCTGTATAGGGACAGTAACGATTTCGGAGGCTCCACACAATGCGAATTCGTCACCCTACGTCCAGTATGCTACCAAGACGAAGCCTACAACCATCCCCAAACGCCTGCCACTATTTACCCTCGCATCACCCACCACGAGCCAGAAAAAAAGGGCAGCCCCGTTGCTGGAGCTGCCCTTTTAGGAGGTTAATGTTTTAGTCCGTCTAGGCTACTGCACCGACACTTTACGCGTCGCCACCTGCCCATCAAGCATCAACTTCACGATGTATTGGCCCGAAGCCAAGCCGCTCGTGTTCAGCTCGAAGGTTTGCTTACCACCGGCGAGCGAGCCATTGGCGAGCGTACGTACCGTACGGCCCATCATATCGGTCATAACGACCGAGGCTTGCTCGGCACGGGCGCTAGGCACGGTAAATTCCACTTTTGCAGCACCGGTCGTTGGGTTCGGCGATACGCTGAAGTCAATAGCATCAGCCGCGAGTTTCTTCACACCCACACTCGGAACGATACCTGTACCTACTAGGTAGCTGATAGACTGAGTACCATCAACGTCAAGGCAAAAATCAGGTCCGGCACCCAAATTACCGTTACCGGTAGGGCTAAGGTTCTGTGGGATGCAGTCGCTCGACAAGAAGCCGCCATCACCATTATTCATCAGCACGAAAACTTTCATTAGCGTACCATTGGTGATACCATAGGCTGCCTTAGCAACCGCGAACTCCAACCCTTCATTGGTGTTGGTCAAAACCGTACCGCCGAGTGTGCTGGCCGGGGGGGTAGGCTGAGGCGAATCTTGGTAAGCCGCGCGAGCAGCGCCAGCCAAGAAAGTAGCAGGAGTACCATTGCTGGTCATTTGCCCCAACACAACAGAGGCTGGTGCTGCCACCCGGTAATCGCAGAGCTCGAGCTGCGGAATACCGAGCGCGCCACCCATTGGAAGCGTGCCGCGCACGCTGTATGCCACGCCCGCATCAACCTCCATTTCCATAATGGCCGTCATGTTTGCAAACGATGTAGGATCGCCTGAAGCAGTCGGAGCTGCTGGCAAGGCCTGACACGCCGGAACACCCGGAAAGTTAGGCACGTCGAAGAAAATCTGGAACGCGTTACCGTTATTCTCTACCGTGCCGTGGATGGCGATGTAAATGAAGTTGGCATCTTCGGCGATGAACGCCTCCTTCAGACCCCAGTCACCGAAGCCGCGTGGGTTGGTGTACTGGCCCATCGATTTGTAAAGACCAATACCGGGGCCGATTTCCGAAGGCTGAATCCGCCCATCAAGGGTAGGAGCTTGAGCAAAAGCGGCCGAAGCCGAAAGCAACCCGAGAGCTGCCAAAGAGAAGATTTTTTTCATTTCTGAAAAAGAGAGGGGGATTGTTAAAAAGTTTCCAACAAAGAACCGAAAATATTGCGGCGATTCCAACTCAAAAGCGGCGATTATCGGCGAAACGGGCGAAAAAACGGTTAATCAGCCGCTTTTTACCCACATTCTCCTCTCAACCTGCTACGCGTTGGGATGTTCACTACTGTTTCGTGGCCGAAAGATTGCCAAAAAAGTTGAGAAAACCAAACGGAGCGGTTCTTTTGTGGTGCGGGCCGATGCTGACCAACGTCTCGGACGACCGTTTTCCTCCCACTCCCCTACTTCTCCCCTGATGATTTTGATTGCTGACGGCGGCTCGACCAAGAGCGCCTGGAGCCAGCTCGACGAAGCCGGCAACCGCGTGAATTTCAATACCGAAGGCTACAACCCCGACTTCGTGGATACCCCGACCATCGTGGCGTCGCTCCAGAAAAGCTTGCCCGATACCCTCCCGCGCGAGCAGGTGACGCAAGTGAACTACTACGGCGCAGGTATCTCGTCGGCGGAGAAGGCGGAGGTAGTGGGCCGGGCGATGCGGGAAATTTTTCCCAATGCCACCGTCAAGATCGAACATGATTTGCTGGCGGCGGCGCGGGCGCTGCTGGGGCACAAGCCGGGCTTTGCCGCCATTCTGGGTACGGGCACCAACTCGTGCCTGTACGATGGCGAGAAAGTGACGCTCAGCGTCGATTCGCTGGGCTATTTCCTGGGCGATGAAGGCTCAGGCTCGTTCATCGGGAAGCGGCTGCTGCGCGATTTCCTGCGCGGCCAACTGCCCAAAGGGCTGGAAGATGCTTTTCGGGCGGAATTTCCCGAGCTAACGCGCAACGCGATTCTGGACCGCCTCTACAACCAACCGCTGCCGAACCGCTTCCTGGCGTCGTTCAGTAAGTTCTGCTACGACCATAACAACTTCTCGTACTGTCGCGAGATCGTACTCGATGGGTTTGAGGCATTTTTCCGCAACCTCGTCAGCAAGTACCCGCGCTTTCAGGATCATTCGTTCAACTGCGTGGGGTCGGTGGCGTACAATTTTCGTGATGCGCTCGAAGAGGTTTGCCGCCGCCATGGGATGCCGATGGGCCGCATCGTGCGCGCCCCGATTGATAACCTAGTGCGGTTCCATACCAATCAGCCACTGGTTGATTAGGTAGTTAGGTGGTCTATTTAAAGTTCGGTCATTGCGAGGAGGCTTTGCGACGAAGCAATCCGGCGCAACCTGCCGTGTAGCTTCCGCCGGATTGCTTCGGTGCGCTCGCAATGACAGATCCGATCTCGGGTGTGATACTCGATAGCTTCCGACCAACTGCTCAATGGCGAAGAAACCTGACAAAAAGGAAACGCCCGCAATCTTTCGATTGCGGGCGTTTCCTTTTTTACGTGGCAAGCAATTGCGAGTCTTCTGCCACCACCCAACTACCTAACCACCACCCGCGTTACTCGGGCCGGGCCACCGTCGGCCTGCACGCGCACGAGGTAGGTGCCGGGCGCGAGCGTCGGCGTCCAGTCGAGAGTTTGGAAACCGCTGGCTTGGCGGGTTGCCGGCAGCGTCGTCACTACCCGGCCGAGTACGTCGAACACCGTGGCCTGCACCGTGGCGGGGCGGGCCAGGTCGTAGGCGATGCTCACGGCCTGACCACTAACCGCCGGGTTAGGGTACACGAGCGGTGCCGAGAAGCCCGCGCGCGCGGTCAGATCAGCCTCCTCGGCAAGGCCGAGCAGCGTAGAGTTCGCGGGCAAGCGCTGGCGCACGGACGTGAAGACGCGGTACTCGCCGGGGGCCATCGTGAAAGTGGGATTGGCGGTGACATCCACCGAATCGTTGCGGAGGTAATCGTACCATTTGCCGCCCTGCGGGAAGTTGGGTGTCATCTGCTGCGACACGACCGCGATGTTGCCGATGGTAACGGTACTCATGCCGGGGCCTTGCACCCGGACGGTGCGCAGCGAACTGCCGGGGCCAACGATGTTGAAGTTGGCCGTCTCAAACGACGGATGTTGCCGCAGACGGTTCATTGCGCGGTACACTTCGTAGATGCGGCGGCGGCCGGCATCCTGATAATACTGCCACCGAATCGGCTTGGCGCAGGTACGGCAATTGAAGTTGATGCTTACATCGTAGCCCACCTCGTCGAACTGCCACAGCATCTTGGGGCCGGGCACGGTCAGCATATACGCGGCTACCAACTCCTGGCGGGCCAGGGCGATGGCGGGCGTACGGACGTTGTAGCCATTGGCAGCCTGGGCCTGGTTGCCGCTGTTGATGCTCTGATACACCAAGCGCTCTTCGTCGTGGCTTTCGGCGTAGCCTACGAGGCGGGGGCGCGTCATGCCGCGGCTGAGATAGGATAAGCCGTAGCTGAAATCGGAATTTCCGACGAAGCCTTTCGCAACTTCAGACATCGCGAAGTGCGCGTTGCCCCAGGGCATCATACCGTGGCGGTAGTTACCTAGCTCACGCTCCTCGGTGTTATCGGCGAAGTGTTCGAGGATAATGTAGGCCGAGGTATCGACCGACCAGATATGGTCGGCGTAATCTTTCCAGATCGCGACGCGCGAGGCGTCGTATTGGCCCCAAGCGCCGGTGTTGCCGAGGGTGTTGCGCTGGGTGAAGCCTTTCGACAAATCGAACCGAAAACCATCGATTTTGAAGTTTTCGAGCCAGAAGCTCATCACGCGTTTCGACCAGTATTTGGTGAACGGCGATTCGTGGTTCATATCGTTGCCGACGTTGAAATCGTGCCGCGCCACCCGGTTGAACCACGGCGAGGCTGGCGTCGTGCCGGCGCCATCGAAGTACATCTGCACCATCGGACTTTGCCCAAACTGGTGGTTGAGGGCCACATCCATAATTACGGCCATTCCGCGGGCGTGGCACTCGTCGATGAGCGCCCGATAGGCGTCGCGGGTACCGTAGGCCTTATCCAGGGCCATCTGAAACGACGGATTGTAGCCCCACGAATCGTTGTTCTCAAACTCCGAAACCGGCATCAACTCGATGGCGGTCACGCCGAGGCGCTGGAGGTAATCGAGGGTATCGCGGATGGTATTGTAGTTCTTGGCGGCCACGAAATCGCGCACGAGCAGTTCGTAAATCACCAGATCGGTTTCCTTTGGCCGCTGGTAGTTCGTGGTTTGCCACACGTAGGGCGTCTGGTTGGTTTGCAGCACGCTCACGATGCCGGTGGTCTGGCCGAGGGGGTACGGCTTGCGGTTCGGGTAAGTGACGGCCGGAATGGAGCCGTCGCTGTTGGGGTCGAGGATGACTTCGGCGTACGGGTCGGCCACTTTCAGCGATCCATCGATCAGAAACTGATACGCGTATTCCTGCCCCGGCGTGAGGCCGTTGAGCTGCACCCACCAGCGGTTGCCGTCGGGCGTACGGTTCATGAAGCCAGCAGCGGCGGGCTGAAAACCATTGAATTCGCCGATGGCGTACACAAACTGCTTTTGCGGCGCCGTCAGTACGAGAATGGCGGAGGTCGGTGAAACGTACGTCACCCCATCTTCCTTCCCAGCTACCACCCCGGCGGGCAGCGCGGCCGTCGTCACCACGGGCCGCACGAAGAAAATAACCGAATCGACGGCAGTGCCGACGGCACTCGTGGCCGTCACGCGTACGGCGTTGCGGCCGGGCTGGCTTACCGTAATCGAGCGCGTGGCGGAGGTGCCAGTGGCGGTGGCCTGAGGCACCCCGTTGAGGGTGAAGCTGAGTTGCGATGCTTCCGTCGCCTCAGCGGTGATGTTCACGGCCGTGCCCGCCGCCACGTACTGCGGCGTGCCGGTGGGCAGCGGGTCTACGATTTTGACGGTGTAGTTGCCCTGCCAAACATCGATGAAAAAGTCGCCGCCCGTATCGGAGCGGCCCACGGTGGCGCCGGTGCCATCCTTGAAAATCATCGCCAGCCGCAGGATCGTCTCGTTGGCTGGCACCGGGTAAAACAAGCGCGGCGTGAGATCGATCGTGTACAGATTAGGATTAGTGGCTGAGCGCGTCATCTGCGCCAACGGGTCGGGCTGGCCGAAATTGGGGCTCTTGACGTGGCGCCACGTCGTGGAGGTAGCGCTGAGGTTGGTCACGATACCCGTCCAGATGTAGATCGGGCCGCTGAAACCGGCCAACGCCGCGTTCCCACGGGAAGCATCGTAGGTTATCGTAACCTGGTCGGTTTCGCGGAAAAACGTCGGACTGGCCGAAACGGCCGCGCCCTGCGCCAGCGTGGTAATGGGGTGCAGACCGAGGGCTGCCGTCAGCGCCATCACGGCGCCAAGTAAGAGTGATCGCATCGGGTTACGGGAAAAATGTAGACGAATCTGGATCGAACAAGCACCTTGAGTAGAAGCCAATTCGCTCGTAAAGAACGGGCTCCGAACGGGTTCAGCTAGCAGACGACGCCCGACGGCGGAAGGTGACACGTAGTTTTGCCAAACTTGAAGCCTACCTCTCCCCTTCTGAATCGTTTGCGCCCCACCCGCCGTTTCGCCCAAATCGGGTGGGTTGTCGGGCTGATACTGAACGGTTTATTCGCGGCCGTAACCACGCAGGCCCGCCCGGAGTTGCCCAAATCAACGGGCTTTTTTTCGGATGCTGCCCTTCCGCCCGATTCCGCCCGGCCCGTGGCCGCGTACGGGTTGCGCAGTGCCTGGGCGCCCGCGCCTGACCGGCGCCGCGTCCGGCTGGTAGCGCTCGGCATTGGCGGCGGCGCGGCGGCCGTAGTCACGACTCTCGGCGCGACGTGGTACACGGGCGCCAAAACGCCGTTTCGGTGGTTCGATGATTCGCGCGAGTGGGCGCAGCTCGATAAGGCCGGGCACGTGTGGGGGGCGTTTCAGGAGAGCCGCGCCGCCGTAGATCGGCTGCGGTGGGCGGGGCTGCCGCGCAACCGGGCGCTGGCGTGGGGGGCGCCGGTGGGCCTCGTACTGCA
Organism: Hymenobacteraceae bacterium; assembly: GCA_031425525.1. Classification (GTDB taxonomy): domain Bacteria; phylum Bacteroidota; class Bacteroidia; order Cytophagales; family Hymenobacteraceae; genus JANNMJ01. The sequence goes on from JANPJM010000022.1 coordinate 127,589, forward strand.
AGGCACGATTGAGTATTTCGATGCCCGCTCGCCCGGCTACGGCGCTTCAGCTACTGATCTGGCGGCTAACGCCATAGGCACGGCGCTCTTCACCGGGCAAGTGGCGCTCTGGGATCAGCCCCGATTTTGGCCGAAAATGGGCGTCCATCTGACGACCTTTGCGCGCCTTCGCCCCAACACGCTCGGCCAAAACGTGCCCGAACGGCTCCTGAAAGATTACAACGGCCAAACGCACTGGATTTCCGCCGATGTAGGCGCGTTCTTGGGGCCGGATACGCGTTGGCCGCGCTGGCTGCACGCGGCCGTGGGCTACGGCGCCGAAAACCTAGTGTACGGATCACCGGAGCAGAACCGAAATGCCGGCTACCGCGTGGTACGGCAGTATTATTTCGGCCCCGACATTCACCTGCTCAACATCCGCACGCGCAGTAAAGCCCTGCAACGGCTGTTCTACGTACTGAGCATCATCCGACTGCCCGCCCCCGCGCTCGAAGTGCGCTCGACGGGCGGCGTGCGGCTGCACCCATTTTATTTTTAAGGGTGGGAGGGTGGGAGGGTGGGAAGGTGAGAAGGTGGAATTTTATTCTCCTCATTAGCGCCCCACCTTCCCTCCTTTCCACCTTTTCACCTTTCCACCTTCCCCCAAATGATCCAAGTAGGCGACCGCGTCCGGCTGATGTCGGGCCGCGAAGAAGGCACCGTTACCCGCGTCCTCGAAAATGGCGACGTACTGGAAGTTGCCATCGACGGCGAGTTTACCATTCCGCTCCGGCGCTCCGACATCGTACCGATTGCCGCCGAAGAAGTGAAGGCGTTCGGGGCGCGCCCCGCGCCGCCGCCCGTGGTTCCGCCCCGGCCCGGAACGGGACCGGGCAACGCAAAAAATCCGACATCCGCACCCAGCGGCAGCGCCAAAGCGACCGGCAAAAACAGTGGCCCGCAAACGCCGCCCCCGCGCGAGAAGGCGCCCGCGCCGGTCGCCATCGGCACGTATCTCGTCCTGACACATCAGGCCGAGGAGTTATTGGCCGTACAGCTCGTCAATAATTCGGATGATGAGTTGCTGTTCACCTACGGCGAGGAAAAGCAGGAACGCTACCTGGGGCGCAAAAGCGGCCACGTAGCGCCGCGCACGGCCATCGTGCTGGCGCACCTGCACCTGCGCGATTTCGAGACGTGGCCCGCCGTGGTGGTGCAATACCTGCCGCACCGCGCCGAAACGACGCAACTTCACGCCCTCGAAACAGCCCGGGTGCGGTTCAAAGCCAGTACGTTTTACAACAGCCGCGCCCCCGCGCCGGTGCTTCGGCAGGAAGGCTACGTGTTCCGCCTCGCCGAACACCGCCTGGTTTCGGCTTCCCTCCCGCCACCGGCGGAGCCCGGCCTGGATGCGGCCGCCCTCGCGGCGCGGATGCAAACGGCCGCGCCCGCGCAGAACCTCAAAGTGATAGCGCCACCGCACGAAGTCGATCTGCACCTCGACCAACTCGCCGACGCGCCCGACGGCGAAGTCAGCAACAACGAAGCAATTCGGCTGCAAATGACCGCCTTTCAGGATGCCCTCGACCGCGCCATCGCCACGAGTATGCACGAAATCGTGTTCATCCACGGCGTGGGCACCGGTGCCCTCCGCAAAGAAATTCACCGCGCGTTGAGCCGCGATGCGCGAATTAAGTTTTTCGAGGAAGCGCAGAAGGAGAAGTTTGGGTTTGGCGCTACGCGGGTGCGGTTGAAGTAGCTGAAACTGGTACTTTGACTGTTGGTAAATTCGCTACGATTTATACCGCCACTGCTATGCCCAAGTTAATTCTGACTGACGAGCAGGAAGCTAAGCTTGAATTCGTAGCAAAACTTCTTGGCAAATCGCCGGACGAAGTTATCCGGCTTGCTATCGCTAAGCTGCTCCATGAAGGCGCACCGCAAAACACCCTCGATGAGCAGCAAAAAGACCATACCCGTTGACCGCACCGCTTCCCACGAAGCGCTGGAAAACGATTCGTGGGGAGCGTCTCCTCCCGACGAAGATTCGTTCCTGATCCATGAATGCCACCGCCTACGGCGGGTACCGGTGGGTGAGCTTACAACCGATAACCTACGGAAGCTCATCGGGCAGAATATCGGGCTGCATTTTCTATTGCCCTTGGCGCTGGAGATACTCGAAAGCGACCCTTTGGCGGAAGGTGACTTCTACTGCGGTGACTTGCTCAAGTCTTGTCTTACAATTGACTCGGCGTTTTGGGGCACAGCGCCGGAGATGTATGTCCGATTAAAGGCGATTGCAGTAAAGGCAGCCCAATTACCGCCGCTCAAATATGCCGTGGAGCGCGAGGTGCAGAAGTTAGCGTCCGCTTTTGCCGCCGCGCGTTGAGCGTACCTTTGCCCCCAACCGACAAGCCATCCTATCGCTGCGGCCCGACCGGGGCCGGAGAGGAAAGTCCGGGCACCGCAGGGCAGTCTGCTTCCTAACGGGAAGGCGCGCATCGGGCGACGGATGCGTGACCGCCAGTGCCACAGAAAAGAACCGCTTGCTAGCGGCAAGCTGTCAGCCGCAAGCGGCAAGCTCCGTGCTTGTGGCTTACAACTTACGGCTTGTAGCTAACGAGTAAGGGTGAAAAGGTGGGGTAAGAGCCCACCAGCGAGCCGGCAACGGTTTCGGCTGGGTAAACCGCAGGCGGTGAAAGCCCAAATAGGCCGATGCGCTTTCGGCAACGAAAACAGCGGGCGGCCCGTCCGTGTCGGTGGGTAGGGCGATGGAGCCTTTCGGCGACGACTGGCCTAGATAAATGATAGGACGGGCGGCTTCGGCCGCCCCGACAGAACCCGGCTTATCGGCTTGTCGGCCCGGTATTTTGATAAACGCCCGCCGCGCGAAAATTGCGCGGCGGGCGTTTTCTTTGTCGGCAGTACCTTCTGGCAGCGCGCGGTGGTTAGGCATTTTAACGTAACGCCAAGCTCTTGCTTGGCGCGCGCCGGGCTACACCAAGCAGGGGCTTGGCGTTACGGTTCATTTCATTCTTTTCTCACTCAACAGTGCCTAAAATCCTCATCATCGACGACGAGCGAGCCATTCGGGCCGCCCTGCGCGACATTCTGGCCTACGAAAATTACGAGGTCGATGAAGCCGAAGACGGCGAGGCGGGCTTGAAGGCGTTGCAGAACGGTCGCTACGATGTCGTGCTGTGCGACATCAAAATGCCCCGCCTCGACGGCATCGAAGTGCTGGAGCGCGCCGCGATTCTGGCGCCCGACGTGCCCTTCATCATGCTTTCGGCGCACGGTTCAATTGATTCGGCGGTGGATGCGACGAAAAAGGGTGCCTTCGATTTTCTGCAAAAACCGCCCGACCTTAACCGCCTGCTCGTGACGGTGCGCAACGCCCTCGACCGGCAAAAGCTGGTGGTGGAAACGAAGACGCTGAAACGAAAAATCTCGAAGAAATTTGAGATGATCGGCGTTTCGCCCGCCCTGGAAGCTGTGCGGAAGCAGATCGATAAAGTAGCGCCCACCGACGCACGCGTGTTGGTGACGGGGCCAAACGGCGCAGGCAAAGAAATGGTCGCGCGGCTGATTCACGAAAAATCGAACCGCGCCGATGGGCCGCTCATCGAAGTAAACTGCGCGGCTATTCCGAGTGAGCTGATCGAGAGTGAGCTGTTTGGGCACGAAAAAGGCTCGTTCACGAGTGCCATCAAGCAGAAACTCGGCAAGTTTGAGCAAGCGACCGGCGGCACATTGTTTCTGGATGAAATTGGCGATATGAGCCTGTCGGCACAAGCCAAAGTGCTGCGCGCGTTGCAGGAACACAAGATTACGCGGGTCGGCGGCGAGAAGGAAATCAGCGTCGATGTGCGCGTGGTGGCCGCCACCAACAAGGATCTGCTGAAGGAAGTGGAGGCCCGCACCTTCCGCGAAGACCTGTACCACCGCCTCGGCGTCATCCTGATTCACGTGCCGCCGCTCAACGAGCGGCGCGACGACATTCCGGCGCTCATCGAGAAATTTCTGGCCGACCTGGCCATCGATTACGGTTCCAAGCCCAAGCGCATCAGCAAAGGCGCCGTCGAGTACCTCAAAGGGCTCGATTGGCGCGGCAATATCCGCGAGCTGCGCAACGTGACCGAGCGCTTGGTGATTATGGGCGGCGATGAAATCAGCGAAGACGACGCGCGTACGTTTGCCAGAAAGTAGGGTTTAGTTTTTAGGATTTAGTGTTTAGGCGGGCTACTGTAAACCAGCTTAAAAGCGGAAGTGAGGGTATAGTTTTTAGGATTTAGTCGGGCTATCGTAAACAAGCCTAAAAACTAAACCCTACACACTAAAAACCACACACTAAACACTACTAACCAACAAATTACACCCCCGCACATCGGCGGCATCGAAGCGGCCCAGCACCTCAAACGTGCCGGTCTCAGGGTGGCGGCGGGCCAAATCCTGAGTTTCGATGAAGGCGCAGGAGTCGACGTTGGCCAGATCAATAAGGTTGAGGCCGCCGCTGCAGCGCTCGAAACTTACGTCGAGGGGGTCTTCGGTGTCGCGCAGAATGGGGCGGAGCCACGGCGTTTCCCGGAAATGGCCGTCGGCGGGTGCGTAGGCTTGCGAGAGCAGCTCGGTCATGCCGTATTCGGAGTGGATGCGCGGCACGCCCAGCCCCGCCGTGAGCGCCGCGTGCAACTCTTCGCGGATGATTTCGCGGCGGCGACCTTTCATCCCGCCGGTTTCCAGCACGATGGTACCCGTTGGGAGCGTGAGCGGGCCGTGCGCCTCCACCAGATCGAGTAGCGCGTAGCTCACCCCGATGAGTACGGGCGTGCGGCCCGCGTGCGCCGCCGCCTCAAGCGCGGCGAGCAGCCCGGCAGCGTCGCCTAGGAAAAACGGCGAGCCAGGTTGGCGGGCCACCCGCGCAAATTGATTGACCATCGCCACGAGCGATGACTCGCCTTGATCCAAATAATTGGGCAACAAGGCGGCAAACCGAAAACGCGTCAGCGGGCCGTACGTAGCCGCCCAAATGCGCGCGGCGTGGCGGCGGTAGTGCGCGGGGTCGCGCACGAGGTGCTGCGAGCGCGTAACGCCGGTGGTGGCCGACGACCGAAACACCTCGCGCGCGGCCCAGCCCCGGCCCGTCTGCACGGCGTGGGTTTTGAAAAAACTGATCGGCAGAAACGGAATGTCGGCCACGTGCGCCACGGTGGCAGGGTCGCAGCGGCGGGCGGCCAACCACCGGCCGTACATATCGGAATGGCGCGCCTGGTAGCGAAAAAGCGCCAGCGCGGCGGCATCGACTTCAGCGGCGGTCAGGCGCGGCAATGCCGCCAGAAAAGCAGAGCGAAACGGAAGGGCCATAAGCGGCGAGCGCCACGATATTGCGAGTGATAACCGGCGAACCTCCGCGCGACGCGCGGCGTTTTCGCGCCGGTCGGCGTACATTTTCGCCGGATTTCGTCAAATGAACGATATGAAGCGCGAAAAATCGGGTTGGTGGGCTGGAATTACAGCGGTTGTGGTAGCGGCGGCGGCAGCCGTTTCGGGCTGCGAATCAACCAGTTCGTTCTCGGATATTCCTGAAATTTCGTTCCTGCGGATTGCGCAACGCGATTCAGCCTTTGCCGGGGGTAGCGTACGCTCAATGGTGGATGTGACGATCAGTTGGACGGACGGCAACGGCGACCTCGGTTTCTTGCCCGATACGGCGCTCGGCCTGGAGCGCAATTATTTCATCAAAATCGAAAAGAAAAAAGCCGGCGTTTTCCGGCTGGTAACGCCGCCCGCGACTGGTGGCTTCGACGGCCGCTTCAAAAACCTCAACCCCGACGGCGAAGGCAGCACTAAGCCATACAAACTGCGCGGCGAGTTGAAATACCGCATCAATGGCACCGGATTTCTGGTGGTCATTCCGCAAACGCTCGGCACCATCGACGGGGTATCGGAGCTATCGCGCCAGGGCGATGTGCTACGGTTCAAGATTCAGATCAAAGACCGCGCGGGCAACCTCTCCAACGAGATCACGACGGAGGAGGTGACGCTCTGAGCGGCCCGTGTTACTCGCCGCCGTCGGCGGATTCTTTATCGGCTTTACCTTCTTCGTCCTTCTCTTCCTCTTTCTGAAAAGGCCGCATTGTCGAGTTTGCCGATGATTTGCCGATGGTGATCGGTTCACGGAAGAGCATCGCATTGTCGCTGGACTTTTCTTTTACCGTATTATCCGCGTTTACGAGTACACCAACGCGATACGTCCCGGGCGGCACCTGCGCCTCGCCGAGGCTGACATCGAGGCTGTACTCTTTCTTGCCCATATGATAAATACCTTCTTCTTCAAAGGTTTTGAAGAAAATGGGTTCTTTATCGGCTTGGTATAGATAGAGTTTAACCGTAAACGCCGGTGTAACCCATTTGGAATTGTCACCATCGGAGAGAACTTCAAAGTAAACGCCCCGCAGCGTGCGACTGGCGGCGTCGTAACCTTTGAAATGCATATTTTCTTCCAGGTTCGTGGGGTAGATGTTGGCATCTTTCACGGTCTGGGCGAGCGCCGGGGCGCTCAACCCTAATGTCAGCAGCACGGCAAGGATGAAGATTCGCATAACGGCGGATAAATTAGTGGAAACTGTCGGCGCGGTTGGCAAAGACGGGGCCAGAGCAAGTTTATCCAGTTATTACGTTCTTCTTCAGAAGTGCTGCGCGCGGCATTGGGGGCCACTGCCACGAACCGGTGGTTGCCCCGACTAATAAATCGCGGCAAACTTGGCCGGGTCGGCTTCGCGCAGCATTTCGTAAGCCGCATCGAAGAGATCTTCGGGATTGGGTTTGCTGAAATAGTCGCCGTCGGAGCCGTAGGGCGGGCGGTGCGCGTGGGCCGAGATGCAGCGCGGCTTCGAGTCGAGCCAACGGTAGGCTTGCTGCTCATCCACCACGTGTTGGAACATAAAGGCGGTGGCGCCGCCGGGCACATCTTCGTCGGCGAAGATGACGCGATTAGTCTTTTTGATCGACTCGACGATGCTGTGCTGCGTGTCGAAGGGCAGCAGGCTTTGCACGTCAATCACTTCCGCCGAAATGCCGACTTCGGCCAATTGTTCGGCCGCTTCCAGCACCACCCGGCACATCGAGCCGTAGGTGACAAAGGTGATGTCGGCGCCCGTCCGCAGCACTTCCGGCTGCCCCAGCGGCACCTGAAAATCGGCGACGTTGGTCGGCAGCTTTTCTTTGAGCCGGTAGCCGTTAAGGCACTCGATGACGATGGCGGGCTCATCGCTCCGGAGCAGCACGTTGTAGAAGCCGGCGGCTTGCGTCATGTTGCGCGGCACCAACACGTGAATACCGCGCACGGTACTCAGAATCATCCCAATGGGCGAGCCCGAATGCCAGATTCCTTCCAGCCGGTGGCCGCGTGTGCGGATCACGACGGGCGCCTTCTGCCCGCCTTTGGTGCGCCATTGCAGACACGCCAGATCATCGCTCAGAATCTGGATGGCATAGAGCAGGTAATCGAGGTACTGAATCTCGGCGATGGGCCGCAGCCCGCGCAGCGCCGCCCCGATGCCCTGCCCCGCAATCGTGCATTCGCGGATGCCGGTATCGGCCACCCGCAGCACGCCGTACTTGTCTTGCAGCCCCGCAAAGCCTTGGTTTACATCGCCGATGCGGCCCACATCTTCGCCGAAGGCAAAAATGGTGGGGTCACGCGCGAGGTGGGCGTCGAAACACGCATTCAGGATTTCGCGGCCGTCGAGCAGCGCGGCGTCATCGGCGTATTCGGGCGCAATTTCCTCTTTCAGCGTCGCGGCGTGTTCCGACTGGCTGAACAGATTAGCGTTGTACCGGTCGGCGGCGGCGCCTTCCTGCGTTTCGAGCCACTGGGCCAGCTCGCGGCGGGCGGCCGTAGGACGTTGGCCGCGCAGCACCCGCAACGCCTTACGGGCCAGCTTCACGGCCTCGGCGCGGCTCGGCTCCGTGACCTTCGCCAAGGTATTCAGCAACTCGTTGAGTGCCGGTTGCTGGGCAGCATAATCGGGCGAAGTAGCGAGTGCCGTGAGCAACGCGGTAAACTCGGCGCGCTCTTCTTTGACCGGATGGCTCAGTGCATTCCAAGCCGACACGCGGGCCTGCCGGACGCGCTCACGGGCGGCGGCATCGATTTCGTCGAGTTCTTCGGCACTAACGATTTCGGTTGATAACAACCACGTACGCAACTGCTTGATTGGATCGAATTCATCTTCCCACGCCAGCCGCTCCTTGGTTTTGTACCGCTCGTGCGAGCCGCTGGTCGAGTGGCCTTGCGGCTGCGTCATCTCCACGACGTGGACTAATACCGGCACGTGCTGGTCGCGGCAAAGCTGCGCGGCACGGGCGTAGGTTTCGAGCAGCGCGGGATAATCCCAGCCTTTCACGACCAGAATCTCGAAGCCCGATTGACCTTCGCCATCGCGCTGCAACCCGGCAAGGGCGGCCGAAATAGACTGCTTGGTCGTGTGGTGTTCGGCGCCGACGGAGATACCGAAGGCATCGTCCCAGACACTCATCAGTAGCGGCACCTGCAACACGCCGGCGGCATTGAGCGCCTCAAAAAACATCCCTTCGGATGTGGAGGCGTTGCCGATGGTGCCGAATGCGACTTCGTTGCCATTGACCGAAAAATCGGTCAGGCCGTGCAGCGCCGGATTTTCGCGGTAGAGCTTGGAGGCGTAGGCCAGGCCGAGCAAGCGCGGCATTTGCCCACCGGTGGGCGAGATGTCGGCGCTGGAATTTTTGCGCGTCGTTTGGGGCAGCCAGTTGCCGTCTTCGTCGAGCAGCCGCGTGGCAAAGTGGCCGTTCATCGAGCGCCCCCCGGAAGCGGGTTCGGCCGCCACATCGGCGTGGGCGTAGAGTTGCGCGAACCACGCTTCGAGCGTCAGCTCGCCGATGGCGAGCATAAAGGTCTGGTCGCGGTAGTAGCCGGCGCGCCAGTCGCCGGGCTGAAAGGCGCGGGCCATCGCGAGCTGCGCAACCTCTTTACCATCGCCGAAAATGCCGAACTTGGCTTTCCCCGCGAACACTTCTTTCCGACCTGTGAGCGACGCGTGGCGCGACTCGCAGGCGAGGCGAAAATCGGCGAGTAAATCGGCTTTCGACATGTTGAGCGGCACGGAAGTCGTCGGGGCGGGCGCGGAAGCAGTGGAAAGCGGCATCAAAAACGAACGGCGTTGCTTGGTGAGGAAACGAGACGGCGCCGGAGCCGTTAAATCAGGCCCCGAAAACGGTTGGTCAAAGGTACGAAACGGGGCGCGGGCGTAGTTTTGGAATCAATCGGGGCGCGAAGCTTGTCCAGCAGGTATCTGACCGGCTGACCGGCGCCCGGCCGACGCGCTCATTTTCTGACCGTTCACTTTCTTTCAAAATCGCACCATGCGTTTTTCCTTTCTCGTCAGCGCGCTTTTCGTCGCCACCACGCTTACCGCCCAGGCCCAGGGCACGCTCAAGTTCGACACGGAGTCGCACGATTTCAAAGATGTCAGCGAAGGCACGCTGGCTACGCACGAGTTCAAGTTCACCAACACCGGTACCACGCCCGTCGTGATTGCCAACGTGCAGGCGTCGTGCGGCTGCACCACGCCCGAATGGACGAAAACGCCCGTGCTGCCCGGCAAAACCGGCATCGTGAAAGCGGTGTACAACTCCAACGGGCGGCCCGGCCAGTTCAATAAAACCGTAACCGTGACCTCCAACGCCAGCAATGCGTCGGTAGTCCTCTCGATCAAAGGCGCCGTATTGACGCGCGAGCAAATGCAGAAAACGTACACGCCGGAGCAGATTGCCGCCTCGGCGCGCCTCACCATCACTGGCCAATCCACGGTTAGCCTGGGTAAGCTGGAGGTGGGACGCACAGCGACGGCCCGCTTCACCTTCAAGAACACCGGCAAGAAAAACCTCAACATTACGGGGGCGCAGGCAGCCTGCAACTGCGTGACATACAAGGCACTGCCCGAAGGCATCGCCCCCGGCGAAACCGGCACCATCACGCTCACCTACTCACCGCGCGAACTGGGCGAGCGCTCGGAGTCGGTGGCCTTGTTCTCGAACGATTTGAGCGCGTCCGACGTGAAAGTCGTGCTGAAAGCAACCGTCGTGAAAACCCTGGCCGAGCAGAGCATTTTGCGCGAGGCGGATGCGCGGGTGCCGTTTAAGTAGGTGCTGAACCGTTTAGTTTCCGTCTGAATTTTGCTGCTATGAACCTGATTGCCGTCGAACCGCTCAACGAGCAAGCCATTGACCTGCTGCGTCAACTGGAGATCCAGCATATTATTCGTCTACTACCGGGCGAAGTAATGGTAGTACCGCCGCAACTTGTTGACCTGGGATCACTTGGGGGGTCGGTTTCGCCAGAGGAAACAGACAGGATGCAAGCGGATATCGCTCAATCGCGCACGGAGTGGGAACGCAGTTTCTGATCGATACCAATGCCGTCCTCGATTATATGGGTGGCAAATTACCTACTGAAAGCCATCAGTGGATGCAGCAACTGGTGCGGACTCCAGGGTTTGCGCTTTCTGTGATTAGCCGTATCGAATTGTTGGGTCATCGGTCTGTGTCAAATGACCACTATCCCATTTCGGTTTTTGTGCAGCAATCAGTTGTTTTGCCCTTGGACGAACCAATTATCCTTGAAACTATTCGGCTGCGCCAACTTTATAGAGGCAAGTTGCCAGATATCGTCATTGGTGCGACAGCGCTCGTTCGTGGCTTGACCCTGCTGACCCGAAACGTGCCCGACTTTGCCAATATCGCTGGGCTGACCGTACGCAACCCGCACGATGCGGCCAGTCTCCCACCCATTTAGCCTCACCACTTAGTGGATAATCCGGGTAATTTCCAACCCGTGGCGCCACCATCAGCCGTTGCGCCGGGCGATTCCATAACTCCGGGCTGGCTCAAAACCTTTTGGTTGTACTTGCTGCTGGGCTCGGCAGCGGTTTGGGGCTGGCAGAGTCTATCGGTGGAGCGAAGCGTGGCCTCTATTGTGCTGACCGTGGTGACGGTTGGCTTCGGCCACTCTATTGGGCTGCATCGGGGTATTATTCATCGCGCTTACCGGTGTTCGCGGCTGACGCGCGGGGTGCTGGCGTATCTGTTTGTGCATTCGGGGCTGGGCGGACCACTTTCCTGGGTCCGGGTTCATTATTTTCGCGATTACTGGCAGAACCGGCCCGACTGCCCCGCTTACTTCCGCTACGACCATTCGTTGGCGCGCGATTACTACAGGAATCTGCACTTCGCGTTGCGACCGGCCGACGAGGCCCGCTACGAGATTCCAACAGAAGACCTGCACGACCCGTGGCTCCTGTTTTTGGAACGTACGTGGTACCTACACGTGCTGGCAGCGGCGGCCCTCATCTGGGCCGTTTTCAGCTTCGAGTCCATGATCGTGTGCGTGAGTGTGCGCATCAGCGTGACGATTCTCGGGCACTGGTTCGTGGGGTTCGTCTCGCATAAGTATGGCTACGCCCGCTACGACATTGACCAAGCAACCGAACACGGCTACAACAATTTTGTACTCGGGGCGCTCTCGTTCGGCGAGGGCTTCCACAACAATCACCACGCGCACCCGCGCTCGGCCCGCATGGGCCACGCCCCCTACGAGTTAGACTTGGGCTGGGTCCTCATCCGAGGCCTGCGCGCTACCGGCATCGTCTGGGATGTACAAGTAGCCGGTTACGACGCCACGCTCAAACCGCAGGCCCGGCCGCGCCCGGCGCGCTGGCATTGGCCGTGGCAAGACTGACTATCTTTACCCCACCAAATCACCCCCTCATTTTCACTCGCCCGCAACGATGATCATCGGCGTCCCAAAAGAGATCAAGAATAACGAAAACCGCGTCGCCCTCACCCCGGCCGGAGTCACGGAACTCGTCAAGCGCGGCCACGATGTGCGCGTGCAGCGCACGGCCGGCGAAGGCAGCGGTTTTCCCGACACCGAGTATGAGGCCGCCGGGGCCACGATGCTCGCCACCATCGAGGAAACCTACGCGCAGGCCGAGATGATTATGAAGGTGAAGGAACCGATCAAATCGGAGTACAACCTGATCCGCGAGAACCAACTGCTCTTCACGTACTTTCACTTTGCGTCGGGCGAGGAGCTGACCCACGCGATGATCGAGCGCAAGGCGATTTGCCTCGCCTACGAAACCGTCGAGCGCCCCGACCGCTCGTTGCCGCTGCTGATTCCGATGAGCGAAGTGGCCGGCCGCATGAGCATTCAGGAAGGCGCTAAATACCTGGAGAAACCGCTGAAAGGGCGCGGTATTCTGCTCGGCGGCGTACCGGGCGTACCGCCCGCTAAGGTGCTGATTTTGGGTGGCGGTATCGTGGGCACGCAAGCGGCGAAAATGGCCGCCGGCCTCGGCGCCGATGTCACGATTCTCGACATCAACCTCACCCGTCTGCGCGAACTGTCCGACATCATGCCCGCCAACGTGAAGACCGGGATGAGCAACGAGTACACCATCCGCGAGATGATCAAAACTACGGATTTGATCGTCGGCGCGGTGCTGATTCCGGGTGCCAAAGCGCCGCACCTCATCACGCGCGATATGCTGAAGACGATGCGCCCCGGTACGGTGCTCGTCGATGTGGCCGTGGACCAGGGCGGGTGCATCGAAACCTGCAAACCCACCACCCACGAAGACCCGACGTACATCATCGACGAGGTAGTGCATTACTGCGTGGCGAATATGCCGGGGGCGGTGCCGTACACCTCCACCCTGGCGCTCACCAACGCCACGCTGCCGTACGCGCTGCAACTGGCCGGCAAAGGCTGGCAGAAGGCCTGCACCGACAACCACGAGCTGCGCCTCGGCCTCAACGTAGTGCAGGGCAAAGTAGTGTACAAAGGTGTTTCCGACGCGTTCGGGCTGCCGTACGAAGATGTTAGCAGCGTGCTGACCGCCGAGGCGGCGATGGCGTAGAGGAGTTTCTAGTTGCTGGTTTCTAGTTTCTAGTTGCTGGTTTCTCGTTGATAGGCTTGAACCGGAAGTCGGCCGTGGGTCGGCTTCCGGTTTTTTCTTTGGGGGTGGCGCCCTTACAACTTCTCATCTTCCGCTGTGCTGCTGACCCTTCGCCGCTTCGGCCTGCTGCTGCTGACGTACTCGCTGCTGCGGCTTGGTTTTCACCTTTGGAACTGGCCCGCATTTGCCGGCGCCGACGCCGGCGCGGTGCTGGGCGCCTACGCGCGCGGCCTGGTTTTCGACCTTTCGGCCCTCGCGCTCGTCAATGCGCCGTGGTTGCTGCTGGCGCTGGCGCTGCCGCCCCGTTGGCAGGTGCGCCCACGAACCCGGAACGCGCTGCTGGTACTATGGCTCGTGCTGAACACGCCGTTCATCGGGCTCAACCTGATGGACTACGCGTATTACGGCTTCATCAACCGGCGCTCGACGGATGAGTTGCTGACGCTCACGTCGGACATTGCGCGGCAGGCGCCGATTATGATTTGGCGCTACTGGTACATCCCGCTCGCCATTGGCCTGCTGATGTGGGCATTGGGTGCGGCGTATCGCCGGGTTGGGCGTGCGTACGAGCAGCGCCTTCGGCCAGCGCCACCGGCGCCGCGCCCCGCTTGGTGGCGCATTGCGGCGCCCCGCGTGCTGGCAGCAGCGGTGTTGGCGCTGGGCGTGCGTGGGTCGTTGGGGCTGAAGCCGTTACGCGTCGGCGATGCGTTTATGCAGACGCCCGCCGTACTGGGCAACCTCACGCTCAACTCCACTTTCACGTTCATCAAATCGGTCAGCGATGAGCCGCTCGAACGCCGCACGTGGTTCCCGACCCTCGCGGCGGCCCGCGCGACGCTGGACGCCACCGGCGCTTTGGCGCGGTATGACCGAGGTAATTACGAATTACGAACTACGGATTACGGATTGGGTAAGACGGGCGTGCCGGCCGATACCACGCGCCCCAACGTCGTGGTGCTGCTGCTCGAAAGCTTCGCTTCCGAGTACACCGGCGTCGAGAACGACGGCCAGGGGGGCTACACCCCCTTCCTCGACTCGCTGGCGGGGGCGCCGGGCGCTCTGCTCCTCCCCGACCATTACGCCAACGGCCACAAATCCATCGAGGCGATTCCGAGTACGCTCATGGGCTTTCCGGCCCTCACCGACGAGCCGCTCATCACGGCCACGTACCAGGCCAACACCGCCACCGGGATGCCCGAAGCCCTACGTGCCGCCGGCTACCACACAGCGTTTTTTCACGGCGCCGCCAACGGCACGATGGGCTTCAAACCGTTCGTGCGGCGCATCGGCGTTGCGCAGTATTACGGCCTGAACGAGTACCCGCAGGGCGAAAAATCGGCCGATTACGACGGCACGTGGGGTATTCTGGATGGGCCGTACCTGCGCTATTTCGGGCAACAGATCAGTACGTTTCCCGAGCCGTTTTTCGCGACCGTCTTCACGCTTTCGTCGCACGAGCCGTACCCGGTGCCGGAGGCGCTGAAGCCGCGTTTCCCCGTCGGCACGCTCCCGATTCATCAATCCATCGGCTACACCGACGATGCCCTGCGGCAGTTTTTCAAGCTCGCCCAACGCCAACCGTGGTTCAAACGAACGCTGTTCGTGCTGCTCGCCGACCACGCGCAGATGTCGGATCGGCCGGGGTACCGTAATGTGTTGGGGCTGGCCAAAACGCCGCTTCTGCTCTTTCGGGCGGGCGCGACGTGGCCCACCGCGCCGCGCCGCCCGCGCGTGACGCAGCAAGCCGACGTGCCCGCCACCATTTTGCACTATACCGGCGTGGCGTCCGGCAATCGGCTGCTCCCCTACGGCACCTCGGCCCTCGACACGCTGGCCGGCGCCGGGCGCGCGTGGCTGCACGATGGCGGCTCGCTCTGGCTTGTCCACCCCGATTATGTCACGGAACTGACGGCCGACCAGCACGTGCGGTTTTACCGCTACCACCGCCACCGGCTGGGCCGGGCGGTGCAGCCACCGGCTGACATCTTGCGGCGGTACACGGCGGAAGTGCGGGCCGCCGACCAGTTCACCAACAATGGGCTGCTGGATAATGCGTTTTACCCGTAGGCTGTACAACAAACACCCAACCCATCAGGCGTAAAAACGCGCGGGGGGGGGGGGGGGGGGGGGGGCGGCCGCGCCCCGGGGGGGACGGGGCGGGGGCCCCAAAACAACAGACCCCCCCACCGGAGGGAGTGGTTTGGGGGGGGGGGGGGGGGGGGGGGG
>JANPJM010000023.1:0-190197 GCA_031425525.1 Hymenobacteraceae bacterium
GGCACCGGCGGCGAAAAAAATTTGTGTCAATAAAACGTGGGGTGGGGCTAAGCTCCGCAACCCCGCATCCTAACTAAATCGGCGGAGCAACCCACCACCCCACGTCGGGCTACCGTGGGCCAACGTGGGGTGGAGCATAGCTCCGCCACCCCGCAGGTTACCTACCCCACCCACTACAACCTCACATTCAAAAAGCAGTATCTTGCACCGCGCGCATTCCCCGTGCCTTGCCTCCCCCATGAAACGCTTCACCACCCTCCTCACCACGCTCCTGGCCATCTGCCTCAGCCTCCCCGCCGCCGCGCAGGTCTGGCAGGGCGCCTACCAGTCGGGCGCCCTGTGGCTGCGCAACAACACCCGCACCGTGAGCGTGGCCGATGCGGCGGGCAACGTGTATGTGGGCGGCGAGTTCACGGCCAACACCGTGCAGCCGCCTACGGCTACGGCCACCTTCGGCGCCACCGTACTCACGGTGCCCTCCGATTCGGCGCAGGGGTTCATCGCGAAGCTTTCGCCTGCCGGGCAATGGCTGTGGGCGGTGCCGGTGGGGCGGCGCTCGAAAGTGGGCAGCGACCGCGGCGTGAGCGTCAGCGGGCTGGCGCTCACGCCCGCCGGCGATGTGGTGGCGACGGGCGTTTTCGGTCGCACATTGCGGCTCGGCGCCACCACGCTGATTTCCGCCGGCGATCTCGATGGGTACGCCGCGCGCCTCAGCGGCACCAGCGGCCAATGGACGTGGGCCGAGCGGTTCGGCGGCTCCGGCCAGGAAATTTCGGCCGGCGTGGCCCTCACGCCCACCGGCGATGTGGTGGTGTGTGGCCGCTTTGTGAGTCCGCAACTCTCCTTCGGCCCGCTGGCGCCGCTGATGCTGATGGGCGGGCAGGGCGATTCGTTCGTGGCGCAGCTCGATGGCACCACCCGGCAATGGCAGTGGGCCACTTCGGCGCGCGGTAACTGGTCGAACCGCGCCAATGCCGTGGCCGTCGATGGCAGCGGGCGGGCGGTGGTAACGGGCAACTTTGAGAGCGATGCCCTCACGATGGGCACCCTGCCGCCGCTGGCCGTCACGCTCGGCAGCAGCGGCGTCCGTTCCAATGATGTGTACGTCGCGCAGCTTTCGCCCACGGGGCAGTGGCTATGGTCGCGCAGCTTCGGGGATCAGAACACCGACAGGGGCTACACCATCGCCGTAACGGCCGCCGGGGAGGTGGCCGTCGGCGGCGAATACAACGGCCTCGTGGTGGTGGGACCATCCAGCTTCGGCGGCAGCGGCGCCTTCGTAGCGAAATTCTCGGCCGCCGGGCAGGGGCTCTGGGCAGCCAGAATCTGGGGCTCGACGGGTTCCAGCGTGAACAATACCATCCGGCAAGTCGCTTTCGACGGCACCGGGCAGGTGCTGGTAGCGGGCATCCTGCTTTCGCCTATGGCCTTCTTTCAGCCCAACCCGATGCAGTTCAACGGCGGCGGGGCGTTCGTGGGACGCCTGGGCGCCACCGGCAACTGGCAATGGGTGCGGGGGGGCGGCGTGGATGGCCACTCGGTGCTGCCGCGCCCCAATGGCCACGTGCTGGTTGTGGGGCTGATGTCGAGCAACCCGACCGTGTTCGGGCCGATTTCGCTGCCGCTCATCGGCACCGAGCAAAACGTGTTCGTCGCCACCCTCGTGCCCACTTCGGTGGGGCTGGCCGAAGAAGCGGCGGCCGACGCGGCCGGCTTCCGCCTCACCCCCAACCCCGCGCACGGCATGGTGCGGGTCGAGTGGCCCGCCGGCGCCGCTGTTACCCCCGTGGAACTGCTCGATGGCCTGGGCCGCGTGGTGCGCATAATCCCGGCCGGGGCCGGCGCCCCGGCAGTAGAAGTGCCGCTCGTGGGGCTGGCGCCGGGGCTGTACGGGGTGCGCGTAGGCAATCGGGCGCGGCGGTTGGTGGTGGAGTAGGGAGAGTGGAGCGAAGCGCTGCCCTCGCCGCAGGTACCGCCGCCGGAAAAGGCGGGCCGACGCGGCCTCTACTGCGCCGTGAGACCCGCGCAGTACACCGCGTTCAGATTCTCCATTGCCACGTTGGAGCGCTGAATCCGCACGCCCGTCACGAACGTGCCGGGCGGGCAGGTGCCGCTCTGGTACTGGTGCTTAAGCCCCGTGGAGGGCGGCAGGACCGCCGACGACTGTAGCTGCGTGGTGATGAAGGGCGTCCCGCGCGTAAAGCCCGCCAGCAGCGGCTGGCAGAAGAGGCGCAGGTTGCCATCTAGGAATCCGCCCGCGTGCATCCCCCAACCGGTGGCGATCTGCCCGGCTGGGCAACTGGAAATGTGTTCGCCGCTAGCGCCGCCAGTCACGGCCGTCCAGGCGCCGGTGTTGCCGTCCACGATTTCGAGCAGGTTGGCGCAGTTCACGCGCATCCGGCCGTCCATGTGGTCGGTGGCGTACACGGCGATGCTCATCGCGGCGTAGCCGCCGGGGCAGGTGGTTACGTGGTCGAAGTTGTTGGTGAACACGTCGGGGCCGTTGTCGTAGGCGTAATCGGCCGTGACGAGGGCGCGCGCCAGTACGGCCTGCGTTACGCGGGCGTGGCCGGCTACGTCGAGCTTTTGCGCCGGGCTGGTGGTGCCCACGCCCAGGTTGCCGCTGGCGCCGTCGAGGGTCAGTAGGCCGCCGAGGTTGAGGCCGCCACCCGTGCCTTCGCCGATGAGCAGCTTGCCCGGCCCGGCATTAGCCGCCGAACCGGTACTGATGAACTGAAAGCCGCGCGCCCCCGTGCTGGTATTGACCAGGTTGAGATTCGTGCCGCTGGTGTTGGCCGAACTGATGCTGACCACCCGCGAGTCGGAGGCGCTTACGCTCAGCCGGGCCACGCCGGGCGCCGCGCCGATGCCCACGTTGCCGCTGCTCGCCCAGCTTAGGGCCGTGGTGCGGGTGCCGTTTTGGCTGATGCCCAGCACCCCGCCACTGAAACCGTAGAGTACCGGGCCGCCCACGGCCTGGCCGTTCCAGGGCTTGGCGGCATTGTAGTAGCCCAAACCGTGGTTAGGGTCGGAGCCGTCGCGCAGGAGCAGGTCGTGGAGGGTGTTGAGCGACAGCGGCTGGGTGGCGGAGTGGTTGCCGAGATTGTCGGCCAGGGCCGCCACCGGCTGGCTGCTGAGGTTGCCGGCGTTGTCGGTCAGCACCACGCCGGCCGTCGTGAGCCCGCGCAGGCGGGTGCTGCCGCTGACGTCGAGCGTGGCCGCCGGGGTGGTGTTGCCGATGCCCACGCGCGGCGCGCCCCCCACGTTTTCCATCGTCAGTACCGGCACATTGCCCACGGCGGGCGTGCTGCTGCCGGCAACCGTAGCGCTGTTGTTGAGAAAAAAGTCGAGGGCGTTGCCACCAGCATTTACAACGCCGTTATGCCGGGCGCGCAGAAAGTGGCGGTAGCCGCCCGTGCGGTACTGAAAACCGATGGCGAGGGGGTCGTTCGCGCCGTTCGAATCGGCACCGCCCAGGATATCGAGCTGGGCGGTGGGCGCCAGCGTGCCCACGCCGAGCCGCCCCCCGAAACCGGCATGGCCGGTGGCGTAGTCGATGAGCAGGCGCGTGGTGTTGGCCGTGGCGTCGCGGAGGGCAAAGTCGTAGTTTTCGCCCGTTACGTCGCTGAGGTTGGTGGTATTGACGTTCACGCCCAGTTCCCACTGCCGCTGGGCGGTACCGTTGCCGGCGCCCAGACGCAGAAACGCGGGGTTGGCGTAGGTCGGGCTGCCCAGTTGCAGCAGCCGCGCCGGGTTGGCCGCCCCGATGCCCACCTGACCGGCGCCGTCCACGCGCAGGCCGGTGGTGCCGGGGGTGCCGTTGAGCGCGTTGGCCCCCACCAGCAGTTGGTTTTGCAGGTTCAGCGTCTGGGTGGCGCGGTGGCTGCCGAGGTTGTCGCCGGCCGTGGCGGCGTGGGGGATATTGACCCACGCGCCGCCGAACGCGTACCAAAAGCCGGTCGTGCCGTCGGTCTGAAACACCAGCAGGCCGTCGGGCGGACTCAGAATGGCCGTGCGCTGACCGGCCGTCAGGCGCGGAATGAGCAGCCCGCGGTTGTCGGCCGAAAGGTCGAGAACGGCTTTGGGGTCGGGCGCGGCGGTGCCGATGCCCACGCTTTGCGCCTGGGCCACCGAGGCGCTCAGCAGCAGTGCGGGCAGCAGCGCGGGCAGCAGCCGAAAAGTCCGCCGCCGGGCGGCGCGGAAGGGCGAGAAATGGAAGAAGTACCACATCGGCGCAAAAGTGAAAAGTGAGAGATGATTCGGAAACACAGCCCAAACCTCGGCTTTTTGCGCGCTCAGTGCCGGCAATGGTGCATCGGCAACCCCCACCGGCGTGCCAACACCGGGAACTGGGGTGCGAACGCCGCGCGGCGGCGGCGGGCGGTACGTACTTTGGCGGTACGCTCCGTCCACTACCACGGGCATCTTTGCCCTGCTCCGCTCACCTTCTTACAGCCCCTACCGATGTCTGACCGCCTCCAAATTCTGCTCGTCGAGGATGAGGCCGTGCTGGCCCTCGACCTCACCGATACCCTCGAAGCCGAGGGGTACGCCGTGGTGGGCATCGCCCGCTCCGGCGCCCGCGCCGCAGAGTTGTTTGCGCAGCACCGGGTCGATTTGCTGCTCTGCGACATCAACATTCAGGGCGAGTACGACGGTATCGAAACCGCCCGGCGGCTGCTCGCCGCGCGGCCGGTGCCGCTCATCTACCTCACGGCGCTCGCCGACCAGGCCACCCTGGCGCGGGCGCTGCAAACGGCGCCCGCCGCTTACCTCACCAAGCCCGCCACTACGGCCGGGCTGCGGGCGGCCATCGCCCTGGCGATGCACACGTTTGCGCGGTTGGTGCTGCCCGCCGCCGCCACCACGCCGCCCGCGCTGCCGCCGGGGCTGACCACCGAACCGGAAGCGCCTGGTGCGCCCGACACGCCCGGCGCCGACCGCGACGGCCTTACCCGCGAATCCATTTTGCAGCTCGATGGCCACGTGTTCATCAAGCACAATTATCAATTTGTGCGGGTGCCGCTGACCGATATTCTGCATCTGGAAGCCGAAAACGCCCACACCACCCTCGTGACCACCACCCGCAAATACGCCCTACGGATTGCCCTAAGCGCGGTATTGGAACGGCTCGATTTCCCGGCGCTCGTGCGGGTGCATCGGTCGCACGCGGTCAATATGCAGCGGGTCGAATCGTTCAGCGACACCGACGCGACGGTCGCGGGGACGCTCGTGCCGCTCGGCCGCCAGTACAAAGACGAGTTTCTGCGGCACTTCCGGTTTCGCTAGCGCCTCCCGCCCGCCACGCCGCACGCCAAACCGCGAAGTTGGCGCGGCTGGAGTGGGCGTTGAAGCATTTTTCGCAGCGTGCCCCCAGCGTACGGCCCCATCTTGCACCCGCTTCCCGTCCGGCTTTACCCCACAAAGCCCTCCTACCGCTCCCGCATGCGTCCCCTCCTCCCGTCGCGCACCTTCGGCCTGTTGTTCCTGCTGACGCTGTACCTGCACGCCCCGCCGCCCGCCCGCGCCCAACGCCCCGCTGATGAGCCCGCCCACACCGCGCCCGACTTTGCGCACCTGCAACCGGCCATCGCCGCGCTACCCGACAGCGGGCGCATCGACCAACTTCGCGAGTTCGGCGATGTGATGATTGCGGCGGGGCGCTTCGATCAGGCCCAGGCCGCCCTCGACGAGGCGCTCGCCGTGGCCGAAGCCGCCGGCAGCCCGGCGCTCATCAGCAAAGCGGAGGCGTCGCGCGGGTTTCTGGCGCTGAGTCAGGAGCAGTTTCCGGCGGCCATCAACCACTACCAACGCGCCTACGACCTCATCAAAAGCACCCCCGCGTATACCCGGCAGGCCAAGCTGCTGATTCGGATGGCGACGGTTTTCATGGACGCCCGTGACTGGCCCACCGCCGAGCGGTACCTGCGCCGCGCCCTGGCCGTGGCCGAGCGCCACCAGTTGGCCGACCAAACCGCCGTGGCCTACGGCGAACTCTCGAACCTGGCCGGCCGACGCCGGCGCCCCGCCGAAGCCCTCGCCTACAACACCAAAGCCTTGGGGCTGTACGAGGCGGCGCACGATTGGTCGCAGTACCACGCGGCGCTCATCAATCAGGCGATCTGCTACAAAAACCTCGGACAGTACCCCGAATCGGTGGCCGCGCTGCGCCGCGTGCTGACCTACGCCGACGCCCAGCACGACGCCGATTTGCAAAATTTTGCCTACGCCAACCTGCCCAACACGCTGCTGCGGCTGCACCAACCCACCGAAGCCGAACGCTATGCGCAACTGGGGCTGGCGGCGTCGGGGGCGTCGCCGAACCGGCGGCACATCCGCCGCGAGCTGTACGAAGCGCTCACGGGTGTGAAGGAGCAGCAGGGCGATTTTGCGCGCGCTCTCGCCTACCACCGCCTGAGCGTGGCGTACGCCGATACCATTCTCAACGCCGAAAAAGCGACGCAGCTCATCAACGCCGAAACCCGCTATCAAACCAAAGAAAAGCAGGCCCGCATCGCGCGCCTCGACACCGAGAACGCCCGCCAGATTCGGTGGCTCGGCGGGTTGGCGCTCGGCGCGGCGGCGCTGGCGGTGCTGCTGATCGTGAGCGTGCGGCAGCGCGCCGTCATTCAGCGCACCAACGCCCAATTACGCGCCACCAATCAGCAGGTACTCGACAGCAGCCACCGCATCGAGGAGCAGGCCGGGCGCCTGACGATGCTGATGAAGGAGCTGCACCACCGCGTCAAAAACAACCTTGCCATCGTGTCGAGTCTGCTGCGGCTGCAAGCCAACCGCCTCACCGATACCGGCGCCCTGCAAGCCGTGCGCGAAAGCCAGCAGCGGGTGGAAGCGATGGCGTTCATCCATCAGCGGCTCTACCTCACGGATCAGGTCACGACGGTGGATATGCGCCCGTACGTGGCCGATTTGGTGGAAAGCCTCCTCACTGCCTACGGTCACGCCCCGGCCGATTTCGACGTAGAACTGGCGGTCACAGCCGCGCCCCTCGACGTGGATCTAGCCGTGCCGCTGGGCCTGATTCTGAACGAACTACTCACCAATTCGCTCAAATACGCCTACGCCGAGGTGGCCCGGCCGCACCTGCGCATCGCCCTCGGTGCCGACCCCGACTCCGCCGACCCCACCGCCCTGCTGCTCGAAGTGGCCGACAACGGCCCCGGTATTGCGCCTGGGCGCTGGGAAGCGGCGACGCGCTCGTTCGGCCACCGCCTCATTACCTCTCTCGGCGAGCAAGTGGGCGGCCGGATGGAGCTGCACAATGTGGGCGGCGCGTGTTACCGGCTGCGGATTGCGGCGGCGGTTGGCGCGGCCGTGACCGGGTAGCGCCACGGCTGCCGCTGCCCATAACTCAGGCTTCGCCACAGCCACTCGACCGGCCCGAAGGGGTGGCGCGCCAGCCACCAGCGGCAAAATAGCCCCTACGCCAGCAGGATGCCCGCTGCCAGCGGCAGCAGCAACGTCGGCCCCACGCGCCCACCCCACCCCACCCCAACCCGACGCCCATAAACAACCCCGACGCGATCAGGCTCTGGCTAAGGTAACACGTTAGCGCCATCCGGCCACGTAGCGCAAACACACGTGCAGCAGCCGCCCCTCGAAGGGCGGTACAGCGCTTCCTGCGCCGCCGGCTCAGCGCGCCGGCAGCCCGGCAGCAGGCTTTCAGGAAAGGAAGGAGGCGGCACGCGGCAGTGGCTGGTATCCGCCTGACGACAGAAGCCGTCAAACTACGGCGAGGCGCCCGATATTATTTTCCGCCGCGGCCACTGGCCGGTACCGCCCCGCTAGGAGCGATCACTAAAAAATACCGGCGTGGGGTGTCGGGAACTGAGGCCGCGCCGTCAGCGCGTCAGCACAAGGCGGGTCGTGCGGCGACCGGTGGCGGTGGTGAGGGAGCAGGTGTAGAGCCCGGCGGGCAGATTGCGCCCCTCGAACGGTACGGTGTGCGTGCCGGCGGGCTGCTGCGTCCGTACGAAGCGGGTCACCTCACGGCCCAGCGCATCGGTGATGGTCAGGTGCACGGAGGGTGCCGCCGCGGGCAGCTCGTAGGTAATGGTCGCCGACCCGGCAGCGGGGTTGGGCGATACCGCCAGCGCCAGGGCCGGGGCCGGGGCCGGCAGATCGTACGGAGTTGCGACCACGTTGGAGTTGGTCCATTGCGGGTCCTTGAGTTCCACGGCTATCGTAGTGCCCAGCACCCCGTTGGGACCGCCCGCCACCAGATTCGTCACGGTTTGGCCGACGCCTTCATCGAACTTGAAATACGCCAGCATACCGGCCTGCGCGACCTGGTAGCCCGCGCGATCAGCCTGAATTTGAGCGGGTGTCCGTGGGGTGTTCCAAACCATTACTTCATCGATCTCGCCCCGCCATCCCCAATCGCCGAAGTTGTACCCGATTCCCATCGTGGTAGTGGTCGGAACCGAGAGCGTAGCGCTCGGATTGGTCCCGACGAGCACGCCATCTAAGTAGAGTGCCACCGTGCCGGCCGCGCGGTTGAACGCACACGCGACGTGGTGCCATGAGCCCGTGGGCACGAGAACCGGCGAGCTGGTCTGCTGCGTGTAAAGCTCCAGCGCCCCGGTCCCCATAATGCCGAAATACGGCTCGTCATTGTCGAATTCCACGATGGTGTTGTGACCGCCGACGTAGGTAGCGTCAGTGTATTTTACCCACGCCTCCAGGGTAAAGGAGCCCGTAGGAGCCGGCAGCGGCACGAGCACCTGATCTGCATCGGCCCCAACGAACCGCAACGCGTGTTGGGCGTGGCCGGGCAGGGCAGTGGCCAGCAGACCGGCGCTTAACAGACCGGCGGTTGTGAGGGAACGAAGGAAGTCTCTCATCGGAATTACGACAGAAGGGTAAAACTGGATAAACGAGCCCTGATCCCCGGTCCGAACGCCGGCGGAATTTGGTGCCGTAAAAGTATTCTCTCGCCCGCCTTGCATCAATCACATTAACATGTGATCCCCGAAGCCTTTTTCAGCGCCGGCCGGCCAACCGTACAACAGCCCCACGGGGCAGCGAAGCGCCCTTGCTCCAGCAGCCTCCCCCCTTGCCTCCAGGTTATCTTTGCCGTAGCCAATTCAGCCGCCCCCAATGTCGCACGCCACGTTCGCGCAACCCGCGCCCTACAAGCCCACCAATCAGATTCGCATCGTCACGGCCGCCGCGCTGTTCGACGGCCACGATGCCGCCATCAATATCATGCGGCGCATCATCCAGAGCAGCGGGGCCGAAGTGATTCACTTGGGCCACAACCGCGCGGTGAAGGAGATCGTGGATTGTGCAATTCAGGAAGATGCCCAGGCCATTGCCATCACCAGCTACCAGGGCGGGCACGTCGAGTACTTCAAGTACATGCGCGATTTGCTCGTCGAGCGCGGCGCGGGCCACATCAAGCTCTTCGGCGGCGGCGGCGGGGTCATTCTACCCACTGAAATAGCGGAACTGCACGCCTACGGTATTTCGCGCATCTACTCGCCCGACGATGGCCGCGCGATGGGCTTGCAGGGGATGATTAACGATTTGCTGGAGCAAAGCGACTATCCCACCGGCCGCAACCTCAACGGCGAAGCCGGGCACCTCGTCACGCGCGACCCGCAAGCCATCGCGCGCTTGATTTCGGCCGCCGAAAACGACCCCGAAGGCTACCTCAAAGCCAAAGGCAATATCGGCCAAAACAAACAACTAAACACCGAACACCAAACACTAAACACGCCCGTCCTCGGCATCACGGGCACGGGCGGCGCGGGCAAATCGAGTTTAGTCGATGAATTAGTCCGCCGCTTCCTGCTCGATTTCCCCGACAAGACGCTCGCCATCATTTCCGTCGACCCCAGCAAGCGCAAAACCGGCGGCGCCCTCCTTGGCGACCGTATTCGGATGAACGCCATTGCCAACGACCGCGTGTATATGCGCTCGCTCGCGACGCGGCAAAGCAATCTGGCGCTCAGCAAATTCGTGCAGGATGCGCTGGATGTGGTAAAGGCCGCGCAATTCGATTTGATTATTCTGGAAACGAGCGGTATCGGGCAGTCGGACACCGAAATCGTGGAGCATTCCGACGCGAGTTTATATGTGATGACGCCCGAATACGGCGCCGCCACGCAGCTCGAAAAAATCGATATGCTCGATTTCGCCGACGTTATCGCGCTCAATAAATTCGACAAGCGCGGCGCCCTCGACGCCCTGCGCGACGTGCGCAAACAATACCAGCGCAACCATCAACTCTGGGATACGCCCACCGATACGCTGCCCGTCTTCGGCACCATCGCGGCGCAGTTCAACGACCCCGGCATGAACCGCCTCTACCGCGCCGTGCTGACGGTGCTGAACGAGAAAACGGGGACTGATTTTGCGTCCGTTCTCGCCACTACGGCAGAGGAAAGCGAGAAAGTATTCATCATTCCGCCGGCCCGCACGCGCTACCTGTCGGAAATCGCCGAAAGCAATCGCGCCTACGATAAAGCCGCAACCGAACAGGCCGCCATTGCCCAACAGGCACAGGCGTGGCAGTTGGTCAGCGCCGAACTACCCGCCGAATTACGCAGCAAAGCCGACGAAACCCTGCGCCAATTGACGGCTGAAAATCAGCAGATTCTCGAAAACTGGGACGCCAAAGCCAATCAATACCGCGCCCCGGAATTCGTGTTCAAAGTGCGCGACAAAGAATTGCGCATCAAAACGCATCACGAATCGCTGGCGCACCTGCAAATTCCGAAAATTGCCACCCCGCGCTACACCGGCTGGGCCGACCGCCTTCGCTGGGCGTTACAGGAAAATTACCCCGGCGAATTCCCTTACACGGCCGGCGTATTCCCGTTCAAGCGCGAGGGCGAAGACCCCACCCGGATGTTCGCCGGCGAAGGCGGGCCGGAGCGCACCAACCGCCGCTTCCACTACGTGAGCAAAGGTTTGCCCGCCAAACGCCTCAGTACCGCCTTCGATTCGGTGACGCTCTACGGCGAAGACCCCGATTGGCGCCCCGATATCTACGGCAAGATCGGCAACGCCGGGGTGTCGGTTTGTTGTCTCGATGATGCCAAGAAGCTGTATTCCGGCTTCGATCTGAGCCATCCGGCTACGTCGGTGTCGATGACGATCAACGGCCCGGCGGCCATCGTGGCGGCGTTTTTTATGAACGCGGCGATTGACCAGAACTGCGAGAAATACATCAAAGCCCACGGCCTCGAAGCCGAAACGGAAGCGAAAATCCAGGCGCTGTACGTCGGCAAAACCCGTCCGACTTACGATTCGGCCGAAGGCGGCTTGCCGGAAGGCAACGACGGCTTGGGCCTGATGCTACTCGGCGTCACCGGCGATCAGGTGCTGCCTGCCGACGTGTACGCCCGCATCAAAGCCGAGACGTTGAGTGCCGTGCGCGGCACCGTGCAGGCCGATATCCTCAAAGAAGATCAGGCGCAAAACACCTGCATTTTCTCGACGGAATTCTCGCTGCGCCTGATGGGCGACGTGCAGGCGTATTTCATTCAGCACGCGGTCCGGAATTTCTATTCCGTCAGCATCAGCGGCTACCACATCGCCGAAGCCGGCGCCAACCCGATCACGCAGCTCGCCCTCACGCTCTCCAACGGCTTTACGTACGTGGAGTATTACGTGAGCCGCGGAATGAGCGTCAATGATTTCGCGCCCAACCTGAGCTTCTTCTTCTCCAACGGCATCGACCCGGAATATGCGGTTATCGGTCGCGTCGCGCGCCGTATCTGGGCGAAAGCGATGAAGCAGAAATACGGCGCCAACGCCCGCAGCCAGATGTTGAAATACCACATCCAGACGTCGGGCCGCTCGCTGCACGCGCAGGAAATCGATTTCAACGACATTCGCACGACGTTGCAGGCGCTCTACGCGATTTACGACAACTGCAACTCGCTCCACACCAACGCCTACGACGAGGCCATCACCACCCCCACCGAAGAATCGGTGCGGCGCGCAATGGCAATTCAATTAATTATCAACCGCGAATTAGGCCTCGCCAAAAACGAAAACCCGCTGCAAGGCGCCTTCATCATCGAGGAATTAACTGATCTGGTGGAAGAAGCCGTACTGCTCGAATTCGACCGCATCACCGAGCGCGGCGGCGTGCTCGGCGCGATGGAAACGATGTACCAGCGCGGCAAAATCCAGGAGGAAAGCTTGTACTACGAGATGCAGAAGCACACCGGCGAGTACCCGATCATCGGCGTCAACACGTTCCTGAGCTCCAAAGGCTCGCCAACGATCATCCCGAAGGAAGTTATCCGCGCCACCGAGGAGGAAAAGAAGGCGCAAATCGCGACCCGCGACGCCCTCCACGCCCTCTACGCCGACCAGACGCCCGCCGTCCTGCGCCACCTCCAGCAGGTAGCCGTCCGCAACGGCAACCTCTTCGCCGAGCTGATGGACGCCGTGAAAATGTGTACCCTCGGCCAGATCACCAACACCCTCTTCGCCGTCGGCGGGCAGTACCGGCGAAATATGTAAGCGCCCTCTCCCTTGTAATTGCGAGCGGAGCGAAGCAATCCTCGTTTGCTCGGCGCGGCGGTTAGGCATCCCTGAGCATCAAGGACTCCATGAAAAAACAGTATCTACATCAGTTAATCTGCTCGCTACTGTTTGCCATTCTTATTACCCCCTGCTACGGCCAGGCAGAGGGGTACATGTTTCGCGGCGCGATCCGCGATAAAGCCGGAAACCTGTGGTTCGGCACAACCGGCGCGGGAGTGTACCGGTACGATGCCGTCTCCAAAACCCTCACCACGTTGACGACGAAAGATGGCTTGCCCTCCGACCACGTTTCTACTATTCTGGAGGATAAAGCCGGCAACCTGTGGTTCAACACCGATGGCGGCGTCTGTCGGTACGACGGCAGGGCGTTTAGCCAGCTTGCGACGAAAGAAAGCCGGTGCCCTTTCGGCGTGAACGCGCTCCTGGAAGACCGAAACGGCGATATCTGGTTCGGGACGAATGGCTGCGGTGTCCGTCGGTACCACCCGGCTACGGCCACGTTCACGAGTTTTACCGCGGAGCAGGGCCTGGGCAGCGACGCTATCCAGTGCATTCTGGAAGACCGAGCCGGCAACCTGTGGTTCGGCGAAAGAGCCGGCGGAGTATCTCGCTATGACGCCGCGGCAGGCCGGTTTACCCGCTTTGCTGGCGGTGCCTGTCTCAGCGCCCAGATTATGGCGATCACCGAAGATCGAGCGGGAAACATCTGGTTCGCCAATCTATACAACGGCCTGTGCCGGTATACCCCCGCCTCCGGCGCATTCACCCACTTGACGGAAGCGGATGGCCTGTGTGACAACAACGTTACCTGCCTCTACCAGGACACCAAAGGCAACCTGTGGTTCGGCAGCGACGCCGGTAAGGCCGGCGGAACAGGCGGCGGCCTTTGCCGTTACGATGGCAAGTCCTTCACCCGCTTTACCACCAAAGACGGCCTCAGCCAGATGAACGTCTGGACCATTGTAGAAGCGCCTGACGGCATCCTGTGGGTTGGCACCAAGGGCGGCCTGTATCGGTACCATCCCGCTTCCGGCCGGTTTATCGATTTCACACACAAAATGCAAAGAAGCAGCCCTAATTAAGCTGTGTCTGTTGATGCTACCGGCGACGACAGAGGAGTTGACCCCGCTACCTTCGCCGAGCTGATGGACGCGGTGAGATCCCCGCACAGTGGAGGCACTGATAGCAGTCATAATCACATGCGACCTCTGCGTTACCCGTCATTTGGCATTGGTAGCCAAAAGGCCGCTCTGCAACGTAATTACACTTAAAATGAAGCCGCTTTGGACGCCGCCGCGAGTGCCGAAAGGTACTATTATCGAATCAATTAGCGACTCCATGGCGCTGCTAGCATCTGATTATGGCGCTAAGTTGCCAACGTTTACTGAAGCGAATACCTTATTGGCATTCTCAGACTACAGTGGTGAGGAAGCTGAGGCACCTTACTCGGTGTATTCTTTTTTAATAATTTCCGATAAAAATTTAACTGAATGGGATAAATCAAGAGCAGCATTAAGGCAAAGGCTTCTCCCAGACAACAGAAGAGTATCATATAAAAAATATCGAGATGCTCTTTCTAAACGGTTCATTAACGAATACTTAAAAGTCGCAAATTCTCTTGATGGCTACTTAATTACGGTTTCGGTAAGCAAGCAGGTTGAAACAATTTTTGACGGAAAACTCGACTTCCAACAGGCTGATTTAGCGCCTTTTGCTGTATGGACAACTGATACAACTGAGAAAACCCTTCGCATTTTGCATTTGATAAGTCTGTTCATAGCTGGCTTTTCCAGAATGCACCAAAATTTTGTATGGATAACCGATAACGATAAAATTGCTGCTAATCCTGAGCGATTGTCAGTTCTCGTTGAAGCCTTATCCCGCGTCTCATCTAGTTATCTTAACCACTCTCTAGGTCACTTGAGAGTAGGAACAACAAACGTGGATGATGGGACTAGGCTCGTAGAGGATTTATGCTCCATTCCTGATCTTGTTGCAGGCGCATACTCAGACCAACTAAAGACGATGGCTGCCGCAGCTTACGCTTCTCTTAGTTCTCACTTTTGGATTCACTCACCGGTTTTGCAGCAAAAAACCAATGCAATAACTTGGTGGGCCAGCACCTCACCCAAAAATCTTTGCAAGTTGTATTTTAAAATAAGCTCTTCAGAGGAAGACAAGCAACGTGTGCAGTTTTTTCATTTTTACAACAAATAGCATCAAGAGCTACCCCGTTGGCGCGCGTTTGTAACGCGTGCCTAACCGGCGAGCGCGTTTGCAACGCGCGTTCGCGTAAGCGAACTCTGACGCAGCCTCGGCGCACCAAGCACAATGCAAAAGCCGCGTTCCGCGGCTGCGCGTTGCAAACGCGCGGCCCGGTTTCACACGCGACATAGTCGCGCGCGAACATCGGTAATGAACAAACTCACCCCGCCCCCACCCGGCCATACAGCCTTCGGGAAGCGGGGTGGTTTCGTTTCCGAGCCCGTTCTAACACAACCTATTCCTCCCCCGGCCCCGGCCGGTCTTTCGGACGCTCGCCGGCGTGCATCCGCGCCAGGACGGCGGTTTGCTCGTACTGCCGCCGCGCCTGCTTGTGCCCCGTTTGGCGCGGGGCTCTGCCCCGTGCGGGCTATTAGCAGGTCTCCAGACCTGCGGCGCGGCAGCGCCTTCAACGGCCTACCGCATTACGCGCCCGGAACCCCATCTCTCCACCTGCCCAAAAGCCCTTCTTCCTCGCCCTTTCACCGGGGTTAGAGCGTAGTTGAAGCATAGCAAGACCGAGTCTACAGGCAGGTCAACCCATTCCTGTCCTATGGATAGCGCATAGAGAGCGCATTCAAACAGCATCCGGCGCGCGGTTTTGTCCTATCCCGCTTCCCCGCTCCCTTACCCCAGCACCCAGTGGGCGGTCGTGGCATTGCCCGGCCGATCAAACGCCGTCACCACCCGTCGGCTCCCCGCCCCAACCGTGCCCTGCACCGCATGGTGCCATCAGCCATTCGGGTTCGGGGCCGGCGCTGCCACCGCCTCACCTTCTTCCAGCAACGTGCCGTCGGGCGCTTCCAGGCGTACCCACACCCGCGTCACGGCAAAGTCGTCGGTTGCGCGCACCTGCACCGTCGGGCCGGGCGCCAGCGGGGCTGCCGGCGCCGCGTAGTCCGCTACACGAGGTAGGTTGTGCGCATCGGCCGGCGCCCGTCGCCCGATTCAGCGGCCATTCGCCTATCTTCGCCTCGTTAAGGTAATCGATGAGGTGAAACTGTGTACCTTGGAGCCGGTTACCCATGGGCTGTTTCCGGGAAAAGGGCAGCACCGGCACACTATGCTTAAAACCTGTACGCCGGTCAATACGTCCTGGCTAGTGCGCAGCAGCGGGTTTATGGTAGTGGCCTGGCTGCTGGCGGCCTCGTGTACGGCTCCCCAGAACAAGCAAACGAAGAACGACCAAGTAGGCCGCGCCGCCAGCGATAGCGTGGCCGCCGCGATTCGGAACGGGTTCTCGTGGGCGAAAGCCGAAAGCACGGCTACGGTCAAGCCGCCGGTACTCGTCAGCCACGTGTTCATTCCGCGCTTCCCGACCACAAAAATGTTCGGCGTTTGGGCACTCGACCTCACGGCCCCCCACGCCGATTTCTGGCTCGACGCCGAGTCGTTTTATTTGGCTGAAGAGGAAGAAGAAGGCAATCGGCCGTACGTCATCGAAGACGATTCCATCAAAATCTTCTACAAAAGCTACACCTCCAAAGGCCGCATCGTGCGCGCCACCGGCGATACGCTCGTGCTGCGTCTCAACGGCGGCGAGGAGATGGAGTATATGCGGTGGCGCGAATGAACGTAACGCTACGCTGCTGCTTGAAGTAGCCCGCCGCGCGCCAGACAGGTACCACCGCGTACCAAGCGAATCATTGCTCGCTGATTACCCCTGCATTAAGATATTTTTAACAAACTAAGTGCTAAGCTAAAATTTCGTCAGCTATTCGGCGAATTATTGCTAACTTGGGCGGCCCGAAGCCTCATCCTCATCCATTTCCCTTCGGGCACCGTGTTAATGAGAAACGTATTACTCGTGTGTGCGGGCCTGTTGGGCCTGCCTGTAGTAGGGTTGGCGCAGGGCGCCGCGCAGAAAGTCAGCCGCAGCGAAACGCCGTATGCCGCCGATTTTGCTGATGCCTATCGGCGCTACCCCATCATTCCGCGCGGGATGCTGGAAGCGGTGGCGTATACGCAAACCCACATCCGGCACATTACAGCCGCCGATGGGCAAAGCTGTACCGGAATGCCGCTCCCGGCCGGCGTGATGGGGCTTTTTGCCGACGGCAAAGGCTGGTACCGCGAAAACCTGACGCTCATAGCCAAGCTGTCGGGGGAGAAGGCCGACCGCATCGCCGCCGACCCGCGCACCAACATTCTCGCCTATGCCGCCGCGTACGCCCGGCTCGCCGCCGACCGTAAAATCTCGGCCGACCAGCCCGCGCGCCACCTGCCGGTACTCATCGCGTTGAGCGAGTTGCCGTTGGCGACAGATGCCGTCAGCACGTTTGCCCTCGACTCGCACCTGTACAGCGTGTTGTCGTTTCTGACGAAGGCCGACCATCAGGCGCAGTACCGTTTCCCGAATTACGGCCTTGACCTGCGGGCCGTTTTCGGGGCCAATTACGACGTATTGAGTGCCGGCACCACCCGCGTGGGGGAGAATAACGTCGAGGGCGACGGCCGCGCCTTCGACCCCGCCAACTCCACTGCCGCCCGCGTGACGAGTACCGATTACGGCCCGGCCCTGTCCAATTTCACCACCTGCAATTACTCCTCACGCGGGGGTTCGGCCGTGACGCACTACGCCATTCATACGGTGCAGGGCAGCTACGCGGGCTGCATCTCGTGGTTCAAGAACTGCTCGGCGAGCGCGTCGGCGCACTACGTCATCCGGTCGTCGGATGGGCAGGTGACGCAGATGGTTTCTGAAGCCAACAAGGCGTGGCACGTGGGCTCGGAGAACCCCTACACCATCGGCACCGAACACGAAGGCTACGTCAATGACGCCTCGTGGTACACCACCGCGATGTACACCGCCTCGGCGGCGCTGGCGCGCGACATCGTGGGCAGCGGCTACGGCATCAGCGGGTTGCGCACGTTTTACGGCGCCGCCACCACGGGTACGCTCAGCACGGGCGCGTGCGTCAAAATCAAGGGCCACCAGCATTTCCCCAACCAAACCCACACCGACCCCGGCGTAAACTGGAATTGGGAGCGGTTCTACGGCCTCATCAACGCCATGCCGGCCATCGTGACGTTCCCCGGCGCGACGGGCACCCTGTACGATACCGGCGGCGCCGGCGGTAACTACCCCGACGACGCGCGCCAGGGTCAGGTCATTGCCCCAACGGGCGCTACCAGCGTTTCGCTCACGTTCAGCGCTTTCGATCTCGAAAACACCTTCGACCACCTGCTCATCTACAACGGCGCCAACAACAGCGCGCCGCTCATCGGCAAGTACTCGGGCACCACCAGCCCCGGCACCGTCACGGGCACATCGGGCAAGCTCTACCTCGAACTGCGGAGCGATTGCGCCACCACCCGCCCCGGTTTTGCCGCGAGCTGGACGTCTACGGGCGGCGGCGGCGGCGGCGTTTGCCCCACCGATGCCTTCGAGGCCAACGAGACCCTCGCGGCCGGCAAATCCATTGGGGTGAACGTGAACAACGCCGCTTATATCTGCCCGGCCACCGACGTCGATTGGTACAACTTCGTGACCAACGCCACCAACAACGACGTAAAGGTGACGCTCACCAATCTGCCCTTCGACTACGAGTTGGAACTGTACAACGCCACTGGCACCCTCCTCTTCTCCTCGACCAACGCGGCCACTACCGCCGAAACCATCATCTACAACAATGCCCCCGCCGCCACTTACTACGTGAAAGTGTACGGTTACAACGGCGCCACCAGCAACACCACGGCTTACACGCTGCGTGTCTCGACGCAGGCCGTGGCCTGGAGCCCCACGGCGCCCAGCCCCACCACCGCCAGCCGCCTGAGCGCCCCCGCGCAACCCACCGTGCTGCTGACCAACCCCGTGGAAGCCGGCGCCACTGCCGCCCTCACGGTGGAAGGCTACGACGGCCCCGCCACCTTGCTCCTGCGCGATGCGCAGGGCCAACCCGTGGGCGGTGCCGGCAAAGCGGCCCTCACCGATGGCCAACCGTTCGGCTACGCCATCCCGCGCGCGCTGCGGCCGGGCGTGTATGTACTGACGGTACAACTCACCACGCACGTGGAATACGTGAAGCTGCTGGTGCAGTAGGGAGAGGGTTTGGTTTTTAGGGTTTAGTTTTTAGGGTTTAGGGTTTAGGAATTACTCACTACTCCCTCATCACTGAAAAACGGCCTGGTTCGCGTTGTGCGGGCCGGGCCGTTTTTGCTGGGTTGGGGCGGCGGAAGCATCTCCCCGATTTTTATTTTCGTCGAAAACACCGGCGATCATTGCTATAAACACAAAAATAGTATTGCCAAAGCAAAGATTTGGCAAACGAACGGAAAATTAGTTGTATGCTTGCACTGTATTACGGCGTCCGATGGTCGGGCGCTGCTCTTTCCCTTTCAATTCTATGCCAAATTTCCTATATCCACCCCCTCCCTGGCGGCCTGCCCTGTGGCTGCTCGCCGTGACGCTGGCTGCCGCCGGCTGCAAGAAAGACGACGCTGAGGCACTGCCCCAAGCCACCCAATCCGGCGCCAACACCTTCGGGTGTAAAGTGAACGGCGAGGTGTGGGTGCCGGGGGGATATCGGACTAGTAGCGGGAAGCTGAAAAAATTCTCGGTGTATTACTCACCTACACCAGTGTGGTCGCCCTCAACAAAAGGCCGCTTTGCGTTGACTGCCTACCGTGAGAATGACGATCATGATGACAACGTAATCATTGCCATTGACTCACTCGTAGCACCGGGCATCTATCTGCTTAACACCAGAACTCCGCCCTACCCGGCTCAGACGCCCTACCCCAACCACGGCGCTTACCTAACCAGTCGGCCCGCCGCCGCTACGTACGTGACCGGCCCGGCCCATACGGGCTCAATCACTATTACGCGGCTCGACACGGCAGCCCATATCATTTCGGGCACGTTCAGCTTCACGGCCGGCCCCTACTCGGGTACCACCAACACGGTGCAAGTCTCCGATGGGCGCTTCGACATCAATTACCGGAACCAGCCTTGAGCGCGCTTTTACCAGCTATTTTGTAGTCCTGTGTGTTGCGTCGGATCGTCCGGTGCTTTTTTCGTCCACTTTTTTGCTTCTTCCAAATGCCAAGTTTCCTATATCCACCCCCTCCCTGGCGGCCCGCTCTGTGGTTGCTCGCCGTGACGCTGGCTACGGCTGGCTGCAAGAAAGACGACGCTGAGGCACTGCCCCAAGCCACCCAATCCGGCGCCAACACCTTCGGGTGTAAAGTCAATGGGGAGGTTTGGGTGCCGGGCGGCGCTAGGACGAGTAGCGGCAAGCCAAAGAAGTTTTCGCTTGAATACTATCCAAACGATCCTGCCGGATGGAATCCAAGATTGATAGGTAGATTTGTTTTAACTGCCTACCGGGAAAATGACGGTCACGATGACGCTGTAATCCTCGCCATCGATTCAATGACGGCACTGGGCACTTACCCACTCAACACCAGCACCCCGCCTTACCCGGCTCAGACGCCCTACCCTAACCACGGCGCTTACCTGACCAGTCGGCCCGCCGTCGCTACGTACGTGACCGGCCCGGCCCATACGGGCTCAATCACCATTACGCGCCTCGATACGGCAGCCCATATCATTTCGGGCACGTTCAGCTTCACGGCCGGCCCCTACTCGGGTACCACCAACACGGTGCAAATCTCCGATGGGCGCTTCGACATCAATTACCGGAATAATTGACCCCTTTTTTCTCCATATGAAAAACGTTAAATTCGCGGTAGTTACCGCGCTTTTCAGTAGCGCCCTTTGCCTCTCAGCACTCGCGCAACAGCATTCGTCACTACGTAGTACCTTCTCGCCCACGATGCCTCCAAGCGGAGGCGGAGGTACGGGCACCCCCAACAGGCGCCGCAGCCGCCGCAAAACCAATACCGGCCAACGCCCACGTTCACGCAACTGGCCGACGATGCTCTGCAACATGTAGAACAGTCGGAGCCGCGAAAAATCGGGTTCTTGTACGACCGAGCGATGGATTGGGCCGGCCTACACGTATTTGGCTTACCCGGCTGCCCCGATACCTCCACCGCCGACCACTTCTTTCAGGCCTATCACGACTTACGCCTGGCCGCCTACGATTCGGCGCTGCTGCCCCGTTCTACGGAAACGCTGGAAGGAGTCGCCCGAATCAGATTCGCGGCAGACCGCATTCCGCTGGGTATCACCGTCGTCGATTGTGCCCACCTCGACACCCTCAGCCTACGCGACGGGCTGCTGAAGCTCGGCCCCGATAGCATGCTCTACGACGTGGCCGGGCGTTCGCGCTCGCCGTGGCTTTTGCGCCGCACCGCAGTGGCCGCCCCACTCGTGATGGGCGAGCTAACACAGGGTCAGCACGTGTTCGAGTTGAATGCTGATCTGATCAATACGCACCTGACCACCTTACCCCTCGACCGGCGCGCGGTAGACTACATCAAAGTAGATTTCGACGACGGCAATGCGCCCGTAGGTTTGCGGCCGGGTCAGCAAACAACCGTTACCTATTCGACCTATGGTCTGCGAGTACTTCAATTCTCCATCGTGCTACGCGATGGCACAACCGTTACCGCCAAAGGCGCGCTGATGGTAAACGAAGTGAGCGCCCGAACTACCGCCGTCGATAAGGCGCCTTGTTTGGTAGACCAGTTCAACTCTACCATCCCCTTCGCGGGCTCCGTTACTGGTGGCGATGCCTATTACTACTACCGCGACGGTGTACCCTGCGGCGGATCACGCCAGCAATTACGAAAGCCCATCATTATGGTGGATGGCTTCGATCCGAATAATGGGCGCGATGGGCGCGAAGTTTTTAACAACAATTTAGGTTATAATAATGGCCTAAACTTGGGTACTCAACTGCGTGACGACGGCTACGACGTCATCATTCTCGATTTCTCCGGCAGTCGCTCCCACGCCGCCAACGACGGCGCCGATTACCTGGAGCGTAACGCGATGGTGCTGGTGGAACTCATCAACCGCGTGAACGCCGAATTATTAGCTAATGGTAGTACTGAAAAATTGGTCGTGATCGGGCCGAGTATGGGCGGTCTGATTGCCCGCTATGCGTTGGCGTATATGGAAGCCAACCCCACGGCCCCGTACACCGACCGGGCCACGGGCCAACGGCGCACACCGCCCGTTTTTCCGGGCGGTGGCCCATCGCACCATACCCGGTTGTACGTCTCGTTCGACTCGCCGCACCTAGGCGCCAACATTATGATTGGGGCACAGCTTTTCGTGGAGTTTTTTGCCCGGATGGGTAATCGCGACGCCGAGAAAGGGCGGGATAAGCTCAACTCGATAGCCGCCCGCCAGATGCTGCTTGATCATTACGACTACCATCTGTCGGCGGGCCAGTCGGTGATTGCCCCGGCGCCGGAGCGGTATCCCTTCAAGCAGCATCTTTACCAAAACGGCTTGCCCGGTTCGGGTGGTTGGCCAACGCAGCTCCGGAAGGTGACGATGGTCAACGGGAGCATGACAGGCGTAGGTATGCACCAACCCGGCCGCGCGGCTTTTTCGATGAAAGTGACGTTTGTCCGAGGGTGGCGGCGGCTCTTCGCCGGCCTCGGGTCGTTAATCACATTGAGCAAGGGGCAAGTGTCGTTTACGCAGGGCTACGGTACCGACGGCGAAGTATTTATGGGTACGTATCCGCCCGTCCCGTTCCGCTCGGGCCGGCAGGAAGAGCATCGGTGGTCGGCCTCGAAACCGGGAATCTGTAGCCTCGACAACGCCCCCGGCGGCTATTACAGCACCCAAGCAGAGATTCACAGCCCCGATGACCCCTCCGGCCCCAAAACGTGGTTCGGCAAAGCCCTCAACATCGGGCCGATCAAGTGGGATAAGATTACGAACGAACACTCTTTCATTCCGACGATCAGCGCGCTGGCTTTTCAGTCTGCGCCCGGCATGACGGGGGTACGGCCCGACCTCGACCACGACCTCTGTGATAACACGCTGGCCGACCGCGACCTGATTTGTTCCGGTAACACGCCCTTCGACGCCTACTACGGCCCACGGGGCGCGAACGAAGATCACGTGGCCCTCACGACGGGGAACGTTGATTTCATTCGGCGCGAGATTTTGGTTTACGACGCGGCAGGCGTGCCCCTCCGTAAGTTAGCCACCCCCGTACTGAGCGGCGTGCCGGAAGTACTCTGCAACGGCACCACCGCGCGGGTTAGAGCCACCAACTGCCACGCGGTGGAATACGTCTGGACGGCCACCAACAACATCACCATCAATGGGCAATCGGGAACGGCAAATGCCTACGACTTCACCGTCGTTACGACATCGCCGACCGTCACGCTTGGGCAGTCAGCCATCAACACCTCCTATGGCGGCGGCAGCATCAGCGTAAGGGCACGCAACGCACCCGAATTCGCGGATAGCGATCCGGCGGCGGATAATTTTCAGGTCGGGTCGGGGATGATTCTGATTGACGATAACTCAAACGGAGCCCCCCTTTGCACCGGCGATGACGTGACCTTTACCGCGCGCAGTTGGGGAATGGTCGATCCGATTCAATGGATGGTCGACAGCGCAACGTACCACAACGCCACCGGCAATTCCTTCACTTTCATCGTGCCTCCAGGCGCCGCCACGCAATACACCATCAGTGCCCACAGCGTTGAGGCTTGCTCTGGTGACGCCTACGCAAACAGCCGGGACTTCACTGTTCGGCGGGTAGGGTGCCCACGTCGCCCGGCACCCGGCTTTAACGTGTACCCCAACCCGACCACGACGGGCGAGCTGACGATTGAAGCCGACCGCGCCGACGCCACGAGCTACACCGCAACCCTGCACGACGGTTTCGGGCAAGCCCGCCGCCAAACGGCCGCCACCACGAGCCGCAGCATCTTGTCAACGGCCGGTCTGCCCACCGGGCTCTACCACCTGACCATCACGACCGCCGACGGCACCCGCGACCGGCGTACCGTGGACGTGCGCTGATGCTAACTTTAACGCAACGGGCACTTGCCCTTGAGCGCATACGCCCATCGTGAATCCTGAACTACCCCCGATTGCCCAGTGCAGCCTGTCGCTGAACCGGTCAGTCGGGGGTAGTTTTATGGGATCACCCGTTGGCGTAGTTGTTCCTCAAACCATCTATTTCCTTTTACCAAAGCTGATGCTTCGATTACTTTCTTCATTCGCGCTGCGGGCCACGGCGCTCGTGGTGATAGGCTGGTTCGCGTTGGGCTTGCCGGCCCAAGCCCAATTCCTCGATCTGGCGTTTCAGCGGCTCGATGCCCGCACCCAATCCATCAACTACCTCGAACGGGGCGCGCAGGTAGCCGCGATGGCCCGCGACGGCGCCGGCCGTCTGGTGGTAGCGGGCCGTTTTGCCCTGCTGGCGGGTGCGCCCGTGGGGCACATCGCGCGACTGCTGCCCACGGGTGCCCCCGACCCCACGTTCAACCCCGGCGGCATCGGCGCCAACGGCGAAATATTGCAACTCGTGGCGTTGCCCGGCGGCCAATGGCTCATCGGTGGGTCGTTTACGCGTTACAACGGTACGCCCGTCAAGCGCCTGGCCCGCCTGACGGCGAACGGCACGCTCGACCCCACCTTCAACCCCGGCGGTGCAGGCGCCGACGACGCCGTTACGGCGCTGGCCGTCGATGGCAGCGGGCGGGTGCTGGCGGCCGGGTCGTTCGCGGCGTTCAACGGCCAACCCGCGTTCGGCATCGTGCGGCTGTTGGCTACCGGCGCCGTAGACCCGACGTTTAGTTCGGGCCAAGGCTTGAAACTGACTCCTAACCGCCCGCATTATTATTTCCCCACCCAACTGGTGATTGATCTCAGCGGTCGGATTCTACTTGTGGGGGCAGATTCGTACGACGGCACGCCCACGGGTACGCTCACCCGGCTGCTGCCCACGGGTGCGCTCGACCCGACGTTCAACCCCGGCGGGACGTTCAACGCCTACATCGGCGATGTGGCCGTGCTGCCCACGGGTCGGTTGCTGGTCGCGGGGGGCTATTTCACCCACAACGGTACCACCGTACCGGGCGGCGTATTACGGCTCCTTGATTCGGGGGCGCTCGATGGTTCCTTTACGCCGCCGCCAGTGCTGGCCGATACCACGGCCATTGCCGATGTGCTGGCGGTGTTGCCGGGAGGCGGAGTGTTGGTCGCGCCGTATTATTTGCCCGTCGTGCGGCTGACGGCTACCGGCGCGCTCGATCCCACGTTTGCTCCTACGCCGTTTACCGTGGACGGCGAAGTGAAGACGATGGTGGCACTGCCCACCGGCGGCGTGGCGCTGGGGGGGTATTTTGATCAGGTGGGCACCCACCAAACCCGTTGCGTGGGCCAAATTCGGCCGCAGGGTGGGGCCGACCCAACATTTACCGGCCCTTATATCCAACAGCGAGCGGCCGTAAGGGGTATGGTTCGATTACCCAGCGACTCGCTGGCGATGTTGGGCTTTGACCAACTCAACGGGCAAGTTGGCCAACAGGTCGTACGGATGCTGCCGGATGGGCAGCCCGACTTGGCCTTCAGTCTCGATATAAGCATAAGCTCAACCACGTATGTTTCAGGACTGGCTACAACTGCCCGTGGGCAATTACTGGCAACCGATGGGAGCCGCATCTGGCGGCTCACGCGCACGGGCGCCATCGACCCCGGTTTCGCTACCGGTACCGGCGTATTAGCCACCGAGCGCATAACAGCCATCACGGCGCAGCCCGATGGCAAGCTGCTAGTCGGCGGAAAGTTTACGAGCTACGACGGCCGGCCGGCCACCAACCTGATTCGGTTGCTGGCTACGGGCGCCATCGACCCGACGTTCACGGCGCCCCTGATGCGCCCCGGTGCAACAGTGAGCAGAATCTGTGTGCGGCCAGACGCTCATATCCTGTATAGTATTCCCGGCAACGGTACGGAGGCGACCATTACGGCGGTTCTTCCAACGGGTGTTCCCGACCCCGACTTCAACGGCGGGCAGCCGCTGGTAACCCGGCGGAGCGTCGGGCAACTGGTAGCGCGGCCCGATACCACCGTATTGGTCATTGCCAATGATCAGTATTTCTTCTCATCGCTGAACCTGTTTCTAGGCCCGGTTGGCCGCATCACGCGCACCGGCACGGTCGATCCCACGTTCGTCCTCGACCCTTCGCTGACGCCCATCGACCGGTTTAGCGCGGCGGTAGTCCAGCCCGACGGGGGCATTTTGTTCGTGACTACCCCGCGCGCCGACGCCCGCTTGCAGCGCTTACGGCCGGATGGTGCCCTCGACCCCACGTTCACACCCGTAGAAGTGGGCACCGGCGTAGTCGGCGAGACCGTCACGAATATGGTGCTGCAAAGCAACAACCGCATCGTGCTGGCCGGCGGCTTCGCCGATGTGGCCGGCACGCCGTTTCCGGGGCTGGCCCGCATCGCCGGAGTACCGCTGGGCGTATCGGCCGATGCGCCCACCACGGCCGCCACCACCGCCGTGTACCCCAACCCCGCGCGCGGCGCGTTCACCATCCGGCGGCCGAACGGGCGCGCCGCGACGGCTTCGCTCGTCGATGCCGTGGGCCGTACGGTGGGCCGCTGGCCGCTGGCTTCGGCCGAGCAGGTGGTGCGCGCCGATGGCCTACCCGTTGGCCTGTACGTGCTGCGCGTGCAGGATGCCGCCGGTGCCGTCAGTAGCCACCGTCTCGTGCTGGAATAGGCTACTAATTCTTGGCCGGTTGCATTACCGGCAAAAACCAACACCCCGCCCCCACCCGGCTTTACAGCCTTTGGGGAGCGGGGTGTTTGCTGTAAAAGCGAGCGGCGGGTTACGCCTTCGGTTTCTGCGGGCCGCGCGGCTTGGCCGTGCCGATGACGACTTTCAGGCCGTACGATTCCAACTGCTCCTCTTCGCCCTCGAACGCCAGCAGCAACTGCTTTTTCATCCGGGTGATGAGGTTGAGGCACGTGCCTTTGGTTTTGGTGGTCTGGCCCTTGCCGGTGCCGAGCGAGAGGTTGAACTGCTCCTGCGCGGTTTGGGCTTCCTGCCGTTTGCGGGCGGCGGTTTCGCGGAACGGCCGGGCGGCGGCCAGTTTCAGTTTGAGGTCGGCTACTTCGCCCGCGTGGAGGCGCGAGGTGGCAGGGGCGGCTTCGTGGGTTTTGATGACGGTCTCGATCAACTGGAGAAATTCATCGGTGTCGGTCACGGGCATCTTGACCCGAACAGTGCGGTTAGCCATACTGGTAACGTGTTTAGGGGGTTAAACAATGGGCTAAAGGTGCGGCCCGGCCTCCCGTACTTGCAAGGGACTGAAGCCCGGTTTTCGACAAGTCCGGTTATTTTCTCCGTAAATGGCGCCAATCAGCCCGTATAAAGTATGA
The DNA here is from genome assembly GCA_031425525.1 of Hymenobacteraceae bacterium. Taxonomy (GTDB): domain Bacteria; phylum Bacteroidota; class Bacteroidia; order Cytophagales; family Hymenobacteraceae; genus JANNMJ01. The sequence goes on from JANPJM010000023.1 coordinate 27,074, forward strand.
CCAGGTGAGGGGTTGGTGCGAAACCCGATGCCGTAGCCCTACCAGGTCAGGGGTTAGGACGAACAAGTGCCTTGGTGGGCCGAAACTACCGGGTTTCGCGCCACCAAGCTACTTGTTCGGATTACCAGCCCACTCGGTACCATTACTATATTAGTTGTTGGCACCAACAGGTGACTTGTTGATACCAACAACTGACTTGTTAGCGCGAACAGGTGACTTGTTAGGGCTACCAAGCCTCTTAGTAGCAGCATCGGGGTGGAGCTACTTCTTCCCCCAAAACACCAAAAACGCCCCGCCGGCTGCACCAGCAGCCAACGGGGCGTTTCCACAAAAAAAGACCTTTCCGACACGAAGTACCTACTGCACCACCACGCGGCGGCTCACCCCCCCGGCGCGCACCACGTACAGCCCAGCGGGCACGCCGCTCAGGTTTAGCACGGTCAGCTCGTCGGTGGTGGGGGGCAGGGTGCGCACGGTACGGCCGAGGCCGTCGAGCAGCGCCACTTCGTAGGCGCTGACGCCCGTGAGGCCGGGGTTGGCGGCGTGGCGCACGATGGTCAGCTCGCCCTGCGCAGGGTTGGGGTATACGTTGAGGGTGAGGCCGGCGGCGGCGATTTCCTGCGGCGTGGCGGTGGGGCCGGCGTTGGCCGTGATGGGCACTACGGTGCCGTTGTTGGGCGCCGCAAACGTAGACGCCAGCGTGAGGGTGCCGGTAATGGCCCCGGTGACGGTACCGGGGTCGAGGGTGACGAGCAACGTAATGGCATTGCCGGGAGCGACGGTGCCACTCGCGGGCGTTACGCTCACGGTAGCGCCCGGCGTAACCAAAGCCGCTACGGCCGTGGTGAGGTTGAGCGGCTGTGTGCTGAAGTTGGCCAAGACATAAGAATATGTTTGCGGGCCGCTGATAGCGCCAAAATCGATGGCCGACGTCCGGTAGATTTCCACCGAATCGGGCGCCACCGACGGACTCGCCGCCGTGCCGAGGAAGTTGGTGACGCGGTCGGCGAGTTGCGGGTAATCCGAGAATGGGTTGCGGTTGCCTTGCGCGGCTTGCACATCGGCGGAGCGGCGGCGGTCGGCAGCGGTCGGCGGGAACTGCCGGCTCCACTGCCGCAGAATGTCTTGTTGCGGGCCGAAGAAGAAGCCGTAATTCTGGTACCGCGTGATGAAATAGAGCATCGCACGGGCCGTACGACCTTTTTGCGGGTCACGCGGCTCATACCTGAAATTGGCACCCAGGTGCGAAGGCGTGTTGATGGCGTCGTTGCGGTACGGCGTAGTGGCGATGCCGAACGCGTAGTTGCTGCGCGAGCCGTTGGCGTCGTTATCCGTTGGGAACAGATGGTGAATATCGCTCACCATCGGGTCAGCCGAGTTGAACATCCCCTGCGGATAGGTATGCTCGGTATTGAAATTCTGATTCTGCGCCGCCGAACGCGAGGTGAAGCCCGTGATGCGGCGGCCGGTGTACACGCACTCCAGGGTGTTGGTAGTGGCGCCCTGGCCGTTGGTGCGCTGGTTGTCGATGGTCATGAACATCCGGTCGCGGGCGGTATTGTAGCCCAGCGCGTTGTGACCAGCCGTAACGGTGGTTTTAAGCTGCGTGAGCAGCGCCTGCTCGCTCAGGTTTTGAGTGGCGTTGTAGTACGGCAGCGAATACTGGCCTTGGCCGAGCAAATCGACGCTGACGGCGCCCAGATGGTCGGTGTTCAGCACCAATTCCGAGTTGTGCGCAATGTTGTGCAGCGGCGCAAACGTGACCGTGATGGTCTGGGCGGCGCCCGCCGCCACCGTAAACGTAGCCGGGCTCACGCTGAACGCCGGTTGCCGGTACACGTCGAACAACCGCGCCGCCACGGCGATGGTCGTCGTCGTGGGGTTCGTGACGGTAAGCGTGCGGGTTTGCGCCGCCACCTCCGTAGCAGTGCCGAAATTGAGCTGGTTAGCGCTCACGGAAATAGTTTGGGCGCGGGCGGCCGACCACACGGTCAGGCCCGCCACCAGGGCAGCGGAAAAACGCTTCATCAATAAGGTTGAGTTGATACTGCAAAAGTACGCCGACCGGCCACCGCGCCCAAACGGGCAATCCGTAACCGCGCGGTAAAGTGGCGCCGGGGGGCGGCAGGTTCCGAAGTAGCGCAGACATTCCGTCCGCGAAAAAATGGCGGCGACAGGTTCCATCGGGAAGTACACGACGGCCAAACGGCGGCAACGGTTACTGCCCGGTGCTCCATCGCCACTCCCTCCCCCACCGCACACCACGCGCGGCGCTAGTAGTTTTGCCGGGTGCCGCACCTCTCCCCCACCACGCCCCTGACGGCGCTTTCGCCCCTCGACGGCCGCTACCACGCCGTTACGGCCCCGCTGGTGCCGTATTTCTCGGAGTTCGGCCTGATGCACTACCGTGTGCGCATCGAGGTCGAGTACTTCATTGCCCTCTGCGGCCTGGAATTACCGCAGTTGGCGAGCGTCAGCGAATCGGATTTTCCGGCGTTGCGGCGCCTCTGGCAAGGCTTTTCGGTGGAAGATGCCGAACGCATCAAGGAATTGGAGCGCGTGACGAACCACGACGTAAAAGCCGTGGAATATTGGCTGAAGGAGCGGTTTCAGCACCGGGGGTTGGGGGCGGTGAGCGAGTTCATCCACTTCGGCCTCACCTCCCAGGACATCAATAACACCGCCCAGCCGCTGGCCCTGTGCGAGGCGCTGCACACCGTGCTGCTGCCCGCCTACGACGCCGTACTCGACGATTTACAGCTTCGTGCCGAAGCCTGGCTGCCCGTGCCGATGCTGGCGCGCACCCACGGCCAACCGGCCTCGCCTACGCTGCTCGGCCGCGAGCTATTGGTCTTTGTGGAGCGGTTGGTCGGGCAGTTGGATGCGGCGCGGGCCGTGCCGCACTCGGCCAAATTCGGCGGTGCCACGGGCGGTTTCAACGCGCACCACGTGGCGTACCCCGCCATCGATTGGCCCGATTTTGCCGATGATTTTGTGCAGAGCCTCGGGCTGACCCGCGCCTACTACACCACCCAAATCGAGCCCTACGACCAACTGGCGGCCCTTTGCCACGCGTTGCAGCGGCTCAACACCATTCTCATCGACTTGTGCCGCGATGTATGGCAGTACATCTCCCTCGGCTATTTCGGGCAGAAGCTGAAGGACGGCGAAATCGGCTCGTCGGCGATGCCCCACAAGGTCAATCCGATTGATTTTGAGAACTCGGAGGGCAATTTCGGCCTCGCCAACGCGCTGTTGGGCCATTTGGCCGAGAAGCTCCCCATCTCGCGGCTTCAGCGCGACCTCACCGATTCTACCGTGCTGCGCAACATCGGCGTGCCGCTTGGCCACACGCTGCTCGCGCTCACGTCGCTGCAACGCGGCCTCGACAAGCTCACCCTCAACGAAACCACCATCCGGCGCGACCTCGCCGACAATTGGGCCGTCGTGGCGGAGGGCATTCAAACCATCCTGCGCCGCGAAGGCTACCCGCAGCCCTACGAAGCCCTGAAAGCGCTGACCCGCACCGGCGAGGCCATTTCGGAAGCAATGATTCAGGAGTTTATCGGGGGCTTGAGCATTTCGGAAGTCATCAAACAAGAGTTACGCGCCCTTTCGCCGTTTACCTACACCGGGATGGTGCGCTAGAATTTAGAATTTTTCCCGCAGAGACGCAGCGGCTACGCAGAGAAGCAGAGCCCGTTTTATGATAGCCGCAGCGTCTCTGCGTAAACTCCGCGTCGCTGCGGGGAAAACGCCACCAACACGTTGGAACTCCTCCACCCCGACTGCCGTCATTTTCGCGGCGATTTGCCCTGCGCCCCGCACAAAGCCCACGGCTACCACTGCGACGGCTGCCCCGCCTACGCGCCCACCGACACGCGGATTCTGGTCGTGAAGCTCGGCGCCATCGGCGATGTCATTCGCACTACGCCGCTGCTGCGGAAACTGCGCCAGGAGTACCCGCACGCCCACATCACGTGGCTCACGCTGACGCCCGCCATTCTGCCGCAAACCGAAATCGACCTGATTCTGCCCTGGACGCCCGCCAGCCTGCTGTTCGTGCAGCACGCAGGGTTCGATATCGTCTTCAACCTCGATAAAGACCGCGAGGCGTGCGCGCTGCTGAAAGGCTTGCCCGCCCCCCAAAAATTCGGCTACACGCTGTTTCAGGGGAAGCCGTGGCCCGTCAATGCCCTGGCCGAACACAAGTACCACACGGGCCTGTTCGACGATGTATCGCAGGCGAACACCAAGCCCTACGTACAGGAGATTTTCGAGCTGTGCGGCTACGAGTTCCGGCACGAAGAATATGTCTTCGACACGCACGCCGACAAAGGCTACACTTGGCCGCAACTGCAAGGCATTGAAAAGCCGCTCATCGGCCTCAACACCGGCTGCGGCGACCGCTGGACGACGCGCCTGTGGTCTGACGAAAAATGGCTTGCCCTCATCGGGCTGCTACAAAACACCGGTTATGCGCCCGTTTTACTCGGTGGCGAGGCCGAACACGCCCGTAACCAGATGCTGCACGAGCAGACCGGCGCCGTGTATTGCGGCACGTTTCCACTGCCGCAATTCATCAATCTGTTGTTTCAGATGGACGTCATCGTCACGCAGGTCACGATGGCGATGCACATCGGCATTGCCCTCCGCAAGCCGCTGGTGCTGATGAACAACATCTTCAATCCGCACGAATTCGACCTTTACGGGCGCGGCCAAATCGTGGCGCCCGACCGCCCATGCATATGTTACTTCCGGGGCACCTGCCACCTTGGTATCAGCTGCATGGAAGAGTTACCGGCCGAGAAGGTGCTGGCGGCGGTGCGGGAGACGGTGGCGATCATTACGCAATGATCACGCGGGAGCAGGTTAGGCTGTTCGTGCTCAACAAAGGCGACACCGATGCTATATGCCGTAACTCTGCACTTCGAGCAGCCATACCGCTCGATGAATGGGATGCCTTATGGTCAATCTTGATCGGATTTATTCTGCATCGTGCCAACCGTTTGACGCATCAGCAGCAAGCAAATCTGGAAAGAGAGATCAGTCGCACATTTCAAGACCCAGCAGATGCAGAAGCCATTCGGCAGTTCGTAGCCGACGATGATGTCACGCCTGAGGGCTGGTCGTGGGGACAAATGCCATGGATGTAGATTGCTGATCTACGGCCGGTGCGACGTGCGATTACGGCTCAACTTCTCCTGAAACTCCTCCGGCGTGAACGTGCCCACGATCTCGCCGATGACGTCGAGGGGCAGGTCTTCGGCTACGTTGAAATTGAGGCAGCTTTTGCCGACTCTAAGTTTTTTGTCTACGCCGTCGAGCTTTTGCTTGAGACTGGGCTCCACATACACGGGTAAGAGGTAGAGCGACACGTAATTTTTCTGGTTGGCGAGCGACACGTAGCCTTCGGTGCCGACGGCGAACTCCAGAAACTTGGGGCCGATTTTCTCCACGTACCCCGGCGGCATATTGTCGCGCACTACTTGCCACACGCGGGCCACGGGCTCGCGGCGCTCATCGGGGAGCGTGGCGAGATATTGGTCATACGTCAGATTTTCAGCAGAATCCATGGAAGCGATGGCAAAATTTACGGTACGAAAGTAGCGCCACGCGCGCCGATTGTCGCAGTATCGAAGTCGCGATGCCTCATCGGCCCGGCAAAAAAATGCGCAGACTTAGATTAAACCAGCAAGTCGTCGATTTGTCTATGGCTTCGGCGGTCGGCAGCGCATTTTTTTCGCCCGGTCGGCGCCGATTCATTTTTCATTTCCCTTTTTTTCTTTTTCCGATGACCCCGAAACACCTGTTTTTCGTCGCCGCCCTCGGCGCCCTGACCTTCGCGGCGCCCGTGGCGCACGCCCAAGCCCCGCAAGCCCGCAAAGAAGCGCGCACGAAAATGGCGCATAAATCGCCCGACGAAAAAGCCGCCGCCATGACGCAGCGCATGACCAAGCAGCTCACTCTCACCCCAGAGCAGCAATCGAAGGTGAGCGCCCTGAACAGGCAGCTCGCCGCTGATTTGAGCGAGTTGAAAGCCGGCCACGAAGCCGAAAAGGCCGACAAAACCGCGCGGGCCGCGCGCCACGCCAAAGTGCAGAGCCTCCGCGATGCATATGCCGCCAACCTCAAAAGCACCCTCACGCCGGAGCAGTACGGCATCTTCGAGCGGCAGCGCGCCGAGATGGAGCAGAAGCAGGATGCCCACCAGGCGGCGCGGCGCGCGGGACGCGGAAAAGGCCCGAAAAGCGGCGCCCGCCCAACGCCCGAGCAGCCAATGCTGCCGCCCGGCCCGGCGCAGAACTAGGCCGGCTTGTTCCACCGGCACCGCGACGGTGCCGGCGACGTAAATCGGCGTATCCGGCACCGGGACGGTGCCGGTGGTTGGGCAAAAATTGGCACCGGGACGGTGCCGGGTACGGCTCGCCTGATGCACCAATGATAGACGATTATTTTGTCAAACGGCCGGCTGAAGTCCGCCCTACATAAAAAACGCCCCGGAAGCAGTTGCTTCCGGGGCGTTTTCACGTTTGCTGTTGGCGCGACTAGCGCGTCACGGCTACGCGCGTGGTGCGCGCCACTTTACCGCCCGTAAATACGAGTTGGTAGAGGCCCACGGGCTGGTTGCTCAGGTCGAGGGTAGTGGTGGTGCCCACCGACTGGCGCAGCGTTACGCGACCGGCTTGGTCGTAGACCGTCACGGTTTCGCGCGGGTCGGCCCCGGCTAGGCGCAACACGCCCGTGGTGGGGTTGGGGTAAGCGGCAGCAGCCTCGCGCACGAGGTCGTTGCGGGTCGCGAGGAGCGGGTCGCCGGTGTATTGCAGTACCCCACCTACGCCGCCGGCCTGGCTGAACTGGCCCGCCCAGCCGTGGTCGGCATCGAAGAAGATCACGGCCGTGCGCTGCTCCAGGGTATCAAGCTCCGTCCAGGTGGTGCCGTTGTCGTAGGTCACGGACGAGCCTACGCCTACCGTTGGGTCGGCGCCGGTGCTGACGTAAGCACCGGGCGTGCCGGGGATGCGGGCGAGGCTGGCAACGAAGAAATCGGTACCAACGGGCAGCGTCACGGGCGCCCAGGTAGCACCCCCATCGGTGGTGCGGCGCAGCGTACCGGCCACGCGGCCGGCCATCAGGCCGTTGTTGGCGTCGCTGAATTCTACGTGGCGAACAGCCGCCGTATTACCGGCATTGACGAAGCCCGTGGTGTGGCTCATCCAGGTAACACCTTTATCGGTGGAGTGGTAAATGCGACCTTTGAGCGTGGTGAACCAGATATTGTCGCCGATGGCGGCGAACTGATTGACCAGGCCGTAATCGCCGGCTACTGGCGCCGGCACCGAAGCGGCGGGCACGCGCGTCCAGGTGGTACCGCCGTCGGTGGTGCGGTAAATCACGTAACCGGCCGCATCGGGGTCGCTCATCACGAGGCCTTCGTTGGCGTTGAAAAAATGCACGATATTGAGGAACGGCACGCCGGGCAGCGAGGTCACTTCCGACCACGTGGTGCCGCCGTCGGTCGTTTTCACGAGCAAGCCGTTGGTGGCACCCATGCCGTCGGCGTCGTACATCGACACGAAAGCGGTAGAACCGTCGATGGCCGAAATATTGGCCGCACTCATAATGGCTGAGTTGGTGGTGGCGATGGAATTGACCTGCCACGTAACGCCGCCGTCGGTGCTGAGGAACATATCCTGGGTGGGCACGGCGGGCATAGCGCCCGAACCGTCGTAGTTAACGCCCCAGATTACGTTCTGCGAAGGCATATCGAAATCGGTCACGCCGAGTGCCGCAGCATTGGCGCCGAGGTTGCCTTCCGTCCAGGGCAAACCGCCCTGCGCAAAAGCGGTCGAGCCGCTGAACAAGGCGAGCAGAGCCGCCGAAAAAAGTACACGCTTATTCATCGTGAAAACGCAAAAAAGAAACTGGTGAAACAACTGGATTCTAAGCAAATGCCAACCGGCGGCCCGCCCTCACGGACGAACAAAGGCTGTTCGGCTCCCCAAAGATAGGCACTTACGGCATCTGTGATGCATTAGACGGAAGAAAGCGGCAAAAAGTGACACCTCTGCCAGGCCGTACTTTTACGGTTCGGCAGCGCGGCCCGTCCGGGCCGGTCATCATCCAGGCTGCTTCTGCTTTGTTCCTGCTATGTCGTTTCACATCGAACGCTTCTACGATAAGGGGTTGGCTCACGCGGCGTACGCCGTGGTTTCCGAAGGCGAAATTGCCCTCATCGACCCCGCCCGCGACCCGCAGCCGTACTACGATTTTGCCGCCGCGCAGGGCGCGCGCATCACGGCCGTAATCGAGACGCACCCGCACGCCGATTTTGTGTCGGCGCACGCCGAAATCAGCGCTACCACCGGTGCGCCGGTGTACGTATCGCCGCAAGTGGGCGCCACCTACCCGCACCACCCATTTGCCGAAAGCGGCGCGCCTGTGGCCGTAGGCCGCGTGCGGCTGCGCGCCCTCGACACCCCCGGCCACTCACCCGATTCGATTTGCGTGGTGTTGGAAGATGAGGTGGGCACCGCGCAAGCCGTTTTCACGGGCGATACACTGTTCGTGGGGGCCACCGGGCGGCCCGATTTACGCGAAGACCTGCCCGCGACCGATGCCGCCACCGGCCGCCCGGCGCGCGACATCTTGGCCGAACAGCTTTTCAACTCACTTCATAACAAGCTCTTGCACTTGCCCGCCGCCACGCGCGTGCTGCCCGCGCACGGTCCCGGCTCGCTGTGCGGCAAGGCCGTGAGCAACGAACTGGAAAGTACCATCGGCAACGAAACGGCGCACAACGCGGCCTTGCAACTGAAAGAGCGCGGCGCGTTCGTGGCCGATTTACTCGCCGATCAGCCGTTCGTGCCGAAGTATTTCGGCGCTTCGGTGGTGCTCAACAAAACCGGCGCCCCGGCGCTGGAAATCGCGTTGGCTGTAGTGCCGCGTCTGGCGCCCGAGGCTCCCCTGGCGCCCGGCGTGCTGGTGGTCGATACGCGGCCCGCTGCGCAATTCCGCGCCGGGCACCTGCCAGGCGCGCTCAACCTGCCCGATGGCGGCAAGTTCGAGACGTGGCTGGGGTCGGTGGTGGGGCCGGCGGAGCCGTTTTATCTGCTTGGGGTTGATGCCGCTGCGCTGGACGTGGTGCTGCGGAAGGCGGCAAAAATCGGCTACGAACGGCACGTGAAGGGACTTTTGACCACGCCGCCGCCCGCTCGCCTGACCGCCACCGGCACGCTGGCCAACGCCGACGCCGTGCGCGCCGACGCCTCGGGCTACACCGTGGTGGACGTGCGCAACGCTAGCGAATTTGCTCAAAAACTTTTCCCCGTCACCATCGAGATTCCGCTGCACCAGCTCCGCGAGCGGCTTAGCGAGATTCCGGTCAACAAGCCGATTCTGGTCCACTGCGCCGGCGGTTACCGCTCGGCGGCGGGCGCCTCGATCATCAGCGCCGCCTTCCCCAAGCAGCGCGTAGAAGATCTGAGCGAGGCGGTAACGACGTTCCCCGTGCTCGAAAAAGTAGCCGGCTGATGCGCGTTCTGCACACGGCGGATTGGCATCTGGGGCAGCGGTTCCAGCACGGCTTAGATCGGCTGGCCGAGCACCGCTGTTTTCTCGACTGGCTGCTCACCACCATTGAAACCGAGCGGGTCGACGTGCTGGTAGTCGCCGGCGACGTCTTCGATACCGGCTACCCGCCCGCCGCCGCCCTGGAGCTCTACTACTCCTTTCTGGTGCAGCTGCGCACATCGGCTACCTGTCACGACATCGTCATCGTCGGCGGCAACCACGATGCGCCCGCGACCCTCAACGCACCGGCGGCGCTGCTCAAGACACTACGCGTTCACGTCGTCGGCGGGGTACCGGCGCGGGTGCAGGATTTGTGTTTGACGCTGCCCGCCGGAGCCGCCAAGCCCCGGCTGGTGGTGGCGGCCGTCCCGTTCCTGCGCGACGCCGACGTGCGGCGCACTGTCGCCGGCGAAAGCACCGACGAGCGCGAAACCCGCCTGCGCGCCGGCATCGCCGATTACTACCGGTCCGTGGCCGCCTGCGTGTCGACGTGGCGCGCGCGCGGTGTGCCGGTGCTCGCCACTGGCCACCTCTTCGCAGCGGGCGGGCAGGCGTCGGATACCGAGCGCCTGATTCACGTCGGCTCACTGGGGCAGATCACCGCCGATGCCTTCCCGCCTGAGTTCGACTACGTAGCGCTCGGCCACCTCCACCGCCCGCAGCGCGTGGGCGGCACCGAACACATCCGCTACTCCGGCTCGCCGATTCCGCTTTCGTTTTCCGAAGCTGCTTTTCGTCAGCAAGTGGTTCTGCTGACCTTCGGCGACAAGCCGGGTTGCCCCACGATTGACGTGCTCGATGTGCCGTGTACGCGCCGGCTGGTGCGGGTCAGCGGCTCGCTGGCGGAAGTGACGGCCGGGCTCCTCGCCTACGACAACACCGGCCACGAGCACCCCGCCTGGGCCGACGTGCTGGTCGAGGACGCCGAAACAACCGCCCGCGTCCACGAGCTGCTCGACAGCCTCAAACCCGAGCTCACCACGCGCGACCTGCTGATCGTGAGCCGCCGCCACCAGCAACCCGGCGCGGCCGATGCCCTCGGAGAAGAAGTAGCCGAAGCAGCCGTTCCGCACCTCGACGACCTGCGCCCAACCGACGTATTCGACCGCTTTCTCGACGCGACAGGCCACGAAGTCGACTCGCCCGCGCGCCAGCGCCTCGAACACACCTTTCAGGAGCTGCTGACGCGCATTGCGGCGTAAATTCGCCTTCCTCGCCCACGATCATCCCTGCCTGCGCGCAGACAGGCTGCGCCGCTACGGCTTCTCTACCCCGAATGAAAATCCTATCCGTCGGCTGCCTGAACCTGAATTCGCTGCGTGGTACGCACCGGCTCGACTTCCGTAAGGGCGCGCTCGCAGATTGCGGGTTATTCGCCATCACGGGCCCGACGGGCGCCGGCAAGACGACCCTGCTCGACGCGATCACGCTCGCGCTTTACGGCCGCACGCCCCGGCAGGAGAAAAACGGCGCCGCCCTGATGAGCCACGGTACCGGCGAGTGCTGGGCCGAAGTCGTCTTCGAAGTCGAGCGCCGGCCCGACGGCCAGCCCGGCCCACCGCAGCGCTACCTGGCGCGCTGGCACCAGCGCCGCGCCCGGTCGCGCGCCGACGGGACGCTCCAGGACGCCGGCATGGAAGTCAGCTCCCAGCCCGACGCCCGGCTGCTCACCCAGAAAAAGCGCGAAGCCGAAGCCGCTCTGGTCACGCTCACCGGCCTCACCTACGACCAGTTCACCCGCTCCGTACTGCTCGCGCAGGGTGGGTTCGCGCAGTTCCTGAAAGCGTCGGCCAACGACCGCGCCGAGCTGCTGGAGCGAATGACCGGCACCGACCACTACCGCACGCTCTCGATGGCGTCGTTTCAGGCGTGGAAGGCCGAGCAGGAAAAAGAGCAAACCTTACGCGCCCAGCTCGGCGTGGTGACGCTGCTGCCGCCCGATGAACGCACCGAACTCGAAGCCGCTCTGGCCGCCACCGAAACCGCCGTGCTGACGGCCCAAGCCGAAGAACAAACCCTCACGGCCGCCGTGCGCTGGCACGAGACGCTCACGCGCCTCGCCACCGATCTGGCCGCCACTACCGCCCGCCTCACCGATGCCCAAGCCGCGCAAACCGGCTTTGCCCCCGACCTCGCCCGCCTGACCCGCCACGAGCGCGTCGCGCCCTTCGCACCGGCGTGGGCTGGCATTCAGGATGCGGCAACCCGCGCCGACGTGCAGGCCCGCGAGCTGACCGCCCTCGACGAAAAGCTCACGCACCTGACCGCCGCCGAAACGGCCGCTCACGCGCAGCTGCAAACCGCCGAAGCAGCCGTGCGCGAGCAGCAGACCGCCGTGAGCGAGGTAGAACCGATTCTGGAAGCGGCCAAAAATGAGTTCGTCGCGCTCGCCGAGCTGCGCAAACAGGTGGAGGAGCTGCACGACCACTACGCGGCCCTCACCCGCCAGCTGGCCCAGGCCGAAACAACCGTCGCCAACGTGGAGCGCCGCAGCGCCGACGAACGCGCCGAGTTCGAGCGCCTGACCCACTGGCTAACGCACCACCGCGCCGACGTCGGCATCCCCACCGCCCTGACGGAGCTGACGCAGCTGCTCGCCGACCGGCAACAAGGCCTCGACATGCACCAGCGCGTGAGCAAGCAGCACAGTACCGCCGTCGCGGAACAGCAGAAGGCCACCGCTGACGCCGCCCGCTACCAAACGCGCCTACAGGAGCTGGCAGCACTCAGCGCGCAAGCCACCGCCGACCTGGCGCACACCATCGAGACGCAGGCCGGCTTGCGGAGCGTCACCGTCGAGCGCCTCGCGACGGCCCAGCAGAAGCTGACGACCGCGCAAAACCGCCTGCGGGAGAAGACGGCGGAATGGGAGTTCCGGCAACGTGTGGCGTCGCTGGCCGAGCATCGGCACGCGTTGCAACCCGGCGAAGCGTGCCCGCTGTGCGGCTCGGCTGAGCACGTCTTCGCCGCGTTGGCGCCGGATATCAGCGCCGATACGCTCTCGAAGCTGAAAGCCGACTGCGACGAGCACGCCACCCGCGCCGACCAGTGGCAGCAGCAGACGCAGCGGCTCGAACAAGTGCTGGTCGCCTTGGGCGAAGCGCCGGCCACCGACGCGGCCCCGCGCCTCCCCGACCCTACTACCCCCACCCCCGACCTGCTGACCCGCGCGCAGGCCATCGCCGGCCCGCTGCAAACCCTGCCCGTGCAGCTGCGCCAGTATGCCGCCGAAACCGAGCAGGCCACCGCCCTCGCCGCCACTGCCACCGCCCGCGCGCAAGAGCACGCGCAAGTAGCCGCCGCGCTGGTGGGGGAGCTACAAGAATGGCTAGCCGCCGGCCGCGCCGGCCGCGACGCCATCAACTCCATCGCCACGACGTGGCAGGTGTCGTTTCTGGAAAGCGCCCCCGACGGATTGCCCACCGCGCTGCGCACCCGGCTCACCGATTTTGAGGCGAATCAGGCGCGGCACCGCGACCTCGAAAAAGCCGTCGCGGCCCACGACATCAGCCTGACACAGGCACGCCACGACCGCGACCGCCTCACCGAAGAAGCCCGCATCCAGCAGGTGCGCTGGCAGGAGCGCGCCGAAGATCTGAAGGCCCGCACCGTCGCCAATGCCCGCCACTACGTCAACTTCGCCACGCCCACCGATGCGCTCGCTTTCCGCCGCGCCAAGTTGCGCGCCGCCGAGCAGTTCGCTACGGAGCGCACCGACGCCTACACTCTCACCGTGCAGGCCCGCCAGATGGGCGCCGCCGATCGCCAGAGCAAAGACCACGAGCACCAGCGCACCCGCGCCGACCACGCTGCCCGCCTCGCCGCCCTGCACACCGAGTGGCAAGCCGCCGGCCTCGGCCCCGACGGCGACCCTACGGCCCTCGCCGACTGGCTGCTGCCCGAAGCCGTCCGCACCCACCTCGACGCCGAGCGCCAGCGCCGCCAGCAGGCCGTGGCGTCTGCCACCGAGCAGCTCGCCCGCCTGCGCGCCGAGCAGCAAGCTGAGCAAGCCCGCGCCCTCACCCCCGACGACGCCCCCACCACGGCCGCCCGCCACACCACCGCCCGCCAGCACGGCGACGCCCTGCTCGACACCCGCGCCCAGCAGCGCGCCCGCCTGGCGCACGACGACACCAACCGCCTCGCCCACGCCGAGCGCGCCGTGGCCCTCACCGCCCAGACCGCCGAAACCCTGCGCTGGAAAGAGCTCACCGACCTCATCGGCTCGCGCGAGGGCGACAAATTCGCCCGCTTCGCCCAGAGCCTCACGCTCGCGCGCCTCACCCAGCTCGCCAACCAGCACCTCCAGTACCTGTGCGCGCGCTACCGCCTGCGCCGCCACCCCGACACCGACCGCCCCCTCGACCTGCTCGTCGTCGACCGCTACCAGGCCGACTCGACCCGCGAAGTCAGCACCCTCAGCGGCGGCGAAAGCTTCCTCGTGAGCCTCGCCCTCGCCCTGGGCCTCTCCGAGCTCGCCTCCAACACCGCCCGCCTCGACTCGCTCTTCATCGACGAAGGCTTCGGCACCCTCGACGCCGAAACCCTCGACATCGCCCTCGACGCGCTCGAAAACCTCCAGGCCCGCGGCAAAACCATCGGTATCATCTCCCACGTCGAGTCCCTCAAAGACCGCATCCCCGTGCAGGTCGTCGTCGAGAAAGGCGCCAGCGGCTTCAGCACCCTCCGCGTGCTGCCGGAGATGAAGGAAGGGGTGCGGGAAGCGGTGGAAGCAGTGGCGAAGTAGATTCTTACTCAACCTTATGTCACACGAAGAACACGATCAGTCAGCCGAGCAAGCCATCCGCCAAGCTGTTGACGAATACGGCTGGTTCGCTGCCTTATTCGAGAAATCACCAGAGACTCCATCCTTCGCCTACACTATTGGGTTTTGGCGCACGTTTCAGCAGCCGGAAATTATTCTGTTTGGTTTACCGACCGATACGATGCGTGATCTGCTTAGGCAAGTAGCAGACAACATCCAGGCAGGTCTCGCGCCAGTAGCAGGAGCTGATGACCAAAACGTGCTGGGTGCCGGTGCTGTGCGTTTTGAAATGGTCGACGTTAGTAACGTAGCGGATTACTTCGGGTACGGTCGCTGGTTTTATAACTATCAGCCTGTACCGTTGCTGCAGATGTTTTGGCCCGACCGCGCAGGCTGTTTTCCCTGGGAAACGGGCGCCGATGAACGAGTCGCACTCCAACAGCCACTGCTGCACCGACCGCTTGATTTCAAATTCTTCCGCCCCCGCAATGAAGCCGTCTTCGCCGATGAGCGTATTTTCCAAGAAGACCTACCCATTCTGTGTGTCGTCCATGATGACGAAGGCGAATACCAATTCCTGACTTCTGGCGATGGCCTCAGACGCGACCCGATGCTGGTTTCTCTAGAGCGGATTGTTAAGTTAGATCCGACTATCAACCAACTGTTTGATTTACCGCGAGGCCATTATGCCATGCGAGAATCGGTCGACGATGCCTGGGTGCGTCAGGAAGAATAAGTTTGTCCTTGCGAGGAGGAGGCTCTGCGACGACGAAGCAATCCTCGTTTGCTAAGCACCATTCAACCGCCGCGCCTCCCCACCCTGTCATGGCGAGCGCAGCGCAGCAACCCGGCGCAAGCCAACGGCTTTTCGGTGCCGCCGCACGGATAGACCGACCAGCAGCGCCAGCAATACGCCTGACGGCCATAGCTCCCGCAAGCCTGCCACCAATTCAGCGAGCGAGAGACTTTTGAGTACATCTGAACGAAGGGCGAGCATGTCGTTACCGCACCTCGCTGGAGGCCAAACAAAATGACGCATAACACGCTGATCATACCACACCCAAATACCGGTATAATGTGGCGCGCTATTCAATGACGCCTGATCGGCTAAGTCGAGAACTTTTACAACAGACCCGTATCGCGCATCCTTCCCGAGGACAATATGAATTCCGGTGATTGTATCGTGTTGCCCTGACAGCTGCACCATCTGCCGCCTCGCGCGCCGAAGCATTAGGGTGTCACGGACCAAATCTCCCGTCAATACGAATCGCTCGTACTGCCGCATCGTGTGAAATGGCAGGTATTGCTCATACAACCGCCAATCGCGCGGCATCCACGTCACCGGCATCACATACTTCTGCTCGTAAGCCGGCGTCGTGAGCAGATGCCACCCCACCAGCAAGGGCAGCCCAATCAAGCTGATCAAGCCGCCGAAGTAGGGGAACCGAATGCGGGCTTTCATTGCACGAGCGGATGATCAACTGATGTCTCCTGTAAATCTACTGCATACGAACGCGGGCAAACGAGGATTGCTTCGCTCCGCTCGCAACGACAACCTTGGGTGTCTCCCCACGCAAAACATCAGTTCTACCACCTCGGCAACGCCAGCCAAGTCGGATAGTAAAGGGTTTGCTCTACGTGATTTTCGTCGATGGCGATGATCTGCCCCTTTGCCTTCTTGTATGTGAAAATGACGCGATAGCGGAGCGGGATGACTTCGCGGCCCTGCCGATCAACTGCCCCAATCCGCCCCTGATCATCGCGAACAAAGGCAATTCCTTTACCGAACTTGCAGTTGGCACAAGTCTCCCCGTGAACCTTAAAACAGGTCGAATCAGCGGGGGAGTACTTGAACGGGATAACCACCCGGTTCTGCACGTCCACCGCCCCGGCTTTCCCGTTCAGCACCACCCCTAGCACCCCTTCGCTAAAACCACTGAGCACGGATTCGTACATGAACGGAATAACCACACGATTCGCCCGGTTGATTACCCCCCACTTCGCACCATATTTTACCACCGCAAGCGAGTCTTCGAAGCTGTAAGCGTCGGTGTAGCTGAACGGAATAACTACCCGGTTCGTGGTGTCAACAAAGCCCCATTTCCCATTGAGCGCCACGGCCGCCAACCCGTTTACCACCTGAGTGCGCGCCCGATCATACATCAGCGGAATAACCTCTTGCCCGCGCCGGTTAATGTAGCCTCGCTTGCCGCCCCTTCCTACCATCGAGAAGCCCTTCCAAAAGAAGCCAGCGGATCGATTTGCATCATAAACGAAGTCGGTGATAATCTCTGCTTTAGCGTTGACGAAGGCAGACTCGTGGAAAGTACTCACTGAGTCGTTACTGCGCGATACCAAGGCAATACCATCAAACCAGAAGGTATCTACCAAGTAGGCATACCCCAGTTTCGCTGTAACCCGCTCGCCCAGCTGCCGGCGCTTTTTCCACTCCTTGGACTCGTTGCGCGCCAGTTGCTTCTCCATCCGTCGCCACTCACGGCGGCTGGCTTGCCCAACCGAAAGCAGGGGCAGCAGCAGAATAAGCAACGCGAGTAATCCAGGTTTCAACTGCACTTACTACGAATGTACTCGCCAGCACCTCAGAGTAGTGCTTCGGTAAACTTGTACTCCTCCGCTAACACCCCCTGCCCTGCTCCTGTGCGCATCGTTCGATCCCGGTGTGCTACCGCTGTGCTCGCGGAAGAAAGAATGGGGCGCCCGAAAAGTTGCACTTTTCCGCGCCCCATTCCATCTGGCCGGCTGGCGCCTTACAGGGTTTGCGTTTCCTGCGTCGTATTGCCCGGGTGGTCGTTGACCGTTACGGTCAGCTTATCGCCCACCAGGGAGGCATTGTTGGCCCTGGCCACGTAGACCCACTCGGAGGAGTTGGCCTGCGGCGCCGCATCCCCTTCTTCCACCAGGGTACCATCGCCGTTTTCGATCCGCACCTGTACCCTCTCCACGGCGAAGTCGTCTTCCACGACAATCCGGATCGGGTCGCCGATCCGCCCGGTGTAGTCCGTCAGATCCACCGATTGAATGTCGGGCGCCTTCATAAAATCGGCCACCACCACGTTGAAGACCGACACCTCGTCTTCCTTGGCCTTCTCGGCGTAGAGGGCTTTGGTTGCCGGGTCCTGCGCCGCATTGCGGGCGTAGAAGGTCGTCTGCTGAAACCGCTTGCGGTGCGCCACCTGCGCGGCCGAGGCCGGACCGCTCGGGCTTTGCGGCGCGACACTCACGAAGGTTTGGCCTTTCCGCCGCTGCGAAAAGACGATCTGGTCGCCGAGCATTCCGCTCAGCCCCTGGGTAACGATATTCTTGACAACGCGTGCCATACTGAAAAAGGAGTTGGGTTAGAAAAAGCGCCGGGCGTTCGCCGCCCCACGCCGGGCCGAGCGCCTCAGGTTAGCGCCCGTACCTGCCCCTTAATACCCGAACCCCCCAAATTATTAATCGGTACCGGCCAGCTTTTTTCGACTTAAACAGCCAAGTTACTGATAATTAAGCTTTAGCAGGTGAAAAAAACCTACTCCGGCGGCACCCCCTATCGCCGCCGATTCCGAATCCTTTCTACCCGCCCCCTTTTCACCCACGCCAGGTACGTCTGCAATTCCGGCGCCGCGCGCAGCGCCTCCACGGTGGCATACTGCCGCGCCAGCTCGCGGTTACTCAGGAACCGGTGGACGGACGAATGGCACGGCTGACACAGCTCCACGGTAGGGCCGTGGCGCCCGCCTTCCACGCGCGGCACCAGGTGGTGGCGGCTGGTTTCGGCCACTTCGCGCGCGCAGAGGCCGCAACGCACGGGCGGCGGCGGGGCCGAATGGCGGTAGAGTTCTTCGTCGGAGAGGCGCTTGCGGGGCATCGGGCAGGGTGGCGGCGGGGCGAGGCCGAACATACGTACCCGCAGGGGGCGCTGGTTTCGGGCGGCGGAGAACCGCCCGACTCCCCCTTATATGTGATATAGTGGTGGAAGCTACCTGGATAGCTTTGTCGGGCCGCCGAAGCCCCCAGTATAGGGGGCCGGGAGCGGCCGATTTTCTACCTCCCCATCTCATCAGGCAATGCATTTTTTCACGCTCTGGATGCGCCGGGCGCTGCTGACTGTGGTCGGCGCGCTGGGCCTGGCCGGCTCGGTGGCCGGGCAGGCGCTGCTGCCGCCCGGTCTGCAAACCAACGGCCCCGTGTACAGCACGGCCCGCAACGGGTCGGTGCAGTACGTGGGCGGGCAGTTTACCACGGTGGGCTACCGCACGGGCGGCGCCTCGCTCGTGACGACCACCACCGACCTCCCCAACCCCGCCTTCCCGCTGGTGGAGGGCACGGTGCAGGTGGCCATCAGCGATGGGGCCGGGGGCTGGTACCTCGGCGGCTCCTTCTCTAAAGTGGGCACCCTGACGCGTGCCAATCTGGCGCACGTGCTGGCCGATTATTCGGTGGATGCGGCCTTTAACCCCGGCGCCAACAGTCAGGTGAACGCGCTGCTGCTCAGTGGCCCGACGCTCTACGTCGGCGGCTCGTTCACGACCCTCACGGGCGTATCGCGGCGTTACCTCGGCGCGCTTACGGCGGCTACCGGCGCGCTCGCGGCCTTCAACCCCGACCTCAACGGCGCTGTCAATGCGCTCACCATCACGGGTACGAAGCTGATTGCGGGCGGCGATTTCACGACCGTCGGCGGCGGCCTGCCCGCCTCGTACCTCGCCGCCTGGGACACCGGCACCGGCGCCCGCGTGGCCTACCCCGCCACCAACAGCAGCGTCCAGTCGCTCCTCACCGACGCCACCACCACCTTCGTGGGCGGCTCGTTCGGCGTCACGGGCTATTACACCGGCTACGGCGCCCTGGTGAGCACCACCGTCGACCAGCCGGTAGCGGCGTTTCCGGTCTTCAACGGCGAGGTGAAAACGGCCGTGCCCGATGGCGCGGGCGGCTGGTACATCGGCGGCTCATTCAGCAAAGTGGGCGCCGTAACGCGGAGTTATCTGGTGCATTTGCTCGCCGACTATTCCATCGATCCCACCTTCTTGCCCGCCCCCAACAGCACCATTACGGCGCTGGCACTCAGCGGCAACACGCTGTACGTGGGCGGCAATTTCAGCACCATCGGCGGCGCGGCGCGCACGCGGCTAGCGGGCCTCGACAAAACCACCGGCGTGGCCGACGCCTTCGCGCCCGCGCCCAATTCCACGGTTAACGCGCTGGCCCTTATCGGCACCACGTTGTACGTCGGCGGCGATTTTACGCAGCTTGCCGGAGGCGAGCCCGTACCGTACCTGGCGGCATTCAACACCGGCACCGGCACCCGCCTCACGTACCCCACGCCCAACGGCTCGGTGTCGGCGCTGCAAGCCGATGGCACCACCGGCCTGTTCGTGGGCGGCTCGTTCCAGAGCGGCGGCTACTTTACGGGCGGCGCCGCCCGCCTCACTACCACCGCCGACCAGCCCGCCCCCACGTGGCCGGCGTTCACGGGCTCCGTCAATGTGGCGATCCCTGACGGCGCCGGCACCGGCTGGTACATCGGCGGCCAGTTCAGCAAAGTGGGCACCGTGAGCCGCAGCAACCTGGTGCATTTGCTCGCCGACAATTCCGTCGACCCCACGTTTCTGCCGAACCCCAACAGCGCCGTGTACGCCCTCTGGCTCGATGGCGGCACGCTGTACGTCGGCGGCGCCTTTACGCAATTGGGCGGCGCGGTACGCAGTTACGTGGCCGCCGTGAGCGCCACCGATGGGCAGATCGTGGGCACCAGCCCCTTCAATGCCACGGCCAACAGCGTAGTGTATGCCCTCACCGGCGATGCCGGGGCGCTCTACGTCGGTGGGCAATTTGCCACCATCGGCGGGCTGGCGCGCCCGCGCCTGGCGGCACTAAACAAAATCAGCGGGGCAGCCCTCGCCGGCTTCAACCCCGCCCCCGATGGTGGCGTGCAAACGCTCCTCCTCGACGGCACCACGCTGTACGTGGGTGGATCATTCAGCAATATCGGCGGGGCGGTGCGCGCCAATCTGGCGGCGGTCGGCACGGCCACCGGCGCAGCCACGGCCTTCGTAGCGAACGCCAACAGCACGGTCAATGCCTTGGCGCTGAGCGGCACGAGCCTGTACGTGGGCGGTTCGTTCACGATCCTGGCGGCCACGACACGCAACCGCCTCGGGGCCGTCAATAAAACCACCGGCGCGCTGGTGGCCGGCTGGGATGCCAACGCCAACAGCACCGTCAATGGGCTGGCCGTGAGCGGCACTTCGGTGTACGTGGCGGGTTCTTTCGCCACGGTGGGCGGCACGGCGCGGGCGCGGCTCGCGGCCGTGGATGCCACCACCGGCGCCCTGGTCACCACCTGGAACCCGACCGCCAACTCCGACGCCAACTGCGTGGCCGTGAGCGGCACCACCGTCATCGTGGGGGGTTCTTTTGATTACTTGAAGAACCTGGCACGCGCCAACCTCTTCCGCATCGACAACGCCACCGCGCAGCTCGATGCGGCGTTCAACGCCCAGCCCAACAGCACCGTAAACACGCTCGGCCTGAGCGGCACCACGCTGTACGCGGGCGGCTCGTTCTCGACGGTCAATGGCGGCACGCCACGGCCGTATCTGGCGGCGCTGGACAAGGCGACCGGCCTGGCTTCCATCTGGAATCCGGCGATCAATGCCGTTGTGTATTCACTGGCCATCAGCGGCACCACGGTGTTTGCGGCGGGCAACTTCACCACTGTCAATACCTCCACGGCGCGCAACCGACTGGCGGCGTTCAGCACCGCCACCGCCGTAGCCACTGCCTGGAACCCGGCGCCCAACGCCGCCGCCAACTTCGTGGCCGTGAGCGGCACGAGCGTGCTGCTCGGCAGCCAGTCGTTCGAGTATCTGAAGGCGTCGGCCATCGGGCGCCTGTGCCTCATCGGCGCCACCGACCAGGTGGCGACCACCTTCGTGCCCAACCCAAACTCGACGGTGCAGACGCTGCTGCTCAGCGGCACTACCCTGTACGCGGGCGGCTCGTTCACGACCATCAACAGCGGTACGCCGCGCGCCTACCTGGCAGCAATGGCGAAATCGACGGGCGTCGTGACGGCCTTCAACCCCACTTGCAACGCCGCCGTGTATGCGTTGGCCCTGAGCGGCACCACGCTCTACGCAGGCGGCTCGTTCACGACGGTCGGCGGCGCTACGCCCCGGCTACGGGCGGCGGCCTTCAACACCGCCAGCGGTGCGCTGATTACCACCTGGCTCCCCAACCTCAACAGCACGGTGTACACGCTGAACGCGACGGGTACGAACGTCCTCATCGGCGGGGCTTTCGATTTCACCAAAGCCGTCACACGCAACAATCTCTTCTCGTACAGCGCGAAAACCAATGTGCTGACACCCGGCTTCGACCCGGCCCCCAACGGCGCCGTACGGGCGCTGGCCGTCAGCGGCACCACGCTCTACGCGGGTGGCACGTTCACGACGCTCAACGGCGGCACCCCGCGCCCCTACCTCGCCGGGCTCGACCGCGCCACCGGCGTGCTGACGGCCTGGGCGCCCGCGCCCAACAACGCGGTGTATGCCCTGGCCGCCGATGCCTCGTCGGGCACGCTGTTCGCGGGCGGCGCCTTCACCACCGTGGCCGGGGGCGCCACCACCCGCAACCGCGCCGCCGCGTGGGCTTTGGCCGCCGGCAACGCCCTGAGCGCCTGGGATCCCAATAGCGCCGGCTCGGTAATCACCATCGCCGCCGACGAGGTGGCCGCCGGCACCGTGTACCTCGGCGGCGCCTTCGCTACCGTAGGCGGCACGGCCCGCACCAACCTGGCGGCCGTGAACAAAACCACCGGCGCGCTGGCAGCCTTCAACCCCGCGCCCAACAGCAACGTGAACGCGCTGGCGCTGGTCGGCAACACGCTCTATGCGGGTGGTTCGTTCAGTACCATCGGCGGGCAGGCGCGCACCAATGCCGCGGCCCTCAACACCGCCAACGGCTTGGCTTTCGCCTGGAACCCCAACCCCAACTCGACGGTGAATGCGCTGGCTGCCAACGCCACCAACGTGGTATTGGGCGGCGATTTTACGTTCGTCGGGGGTGTGGCGCGGGCGTACGGCGTGGCCGTGACGGCCGCCTCGGCCGCTCTGGTGTTCGCGCCGCAACTCAGCGGCACGGTGAGTACGCTTACGATGTCGGCTGATACCGTGCTGTTCGGTGGCTCGTTTCTGACGGCGGGCAGCGGCACGGTCTTCCGCAGCAATCTGGCCCTTGTGAAGCTCGCGCCAGTGCCCACCATTACCAGTTTCACGCCCACGAGCGGGCCGGTGGGCACGGCCGTCACCATCACGGGCACCAATCTGGGTGGCGTAACGGCCGTGAAATTCAACGCCACCAACGCCGTGACGTTTGCCGGCGTGAACGCCACCACCGCCACGGCCACCGTGCCCGTGGGCGCCACCACCGGCGTGATTACGGTGACGGCTACCGGCGGCGTGGCTATTTCGGCGACGCCGTTTACGGTGGTACCGGTGCCGACCATTACCTCGTTTACGCCCGCTGCGGGCGGCATTGGTACGGTAGTGACCATTACAGGCACCAATTTCACGGGAGCCACGGGCGTCACGTTCAATGTCACGGCGGCCGTGGCGTACACCGTCAATTCGGCCACCAGTATTACGGCTACGGTGCCGACGGGCGCCACCACGGGCACCATCAAGGTGCTGTCGGCGGGTGGCACGGGCACCTCGGCCACGGCCTTCACGGTGGTGCCGGCGCCCACCATCAGCAGCTTTACGCCCACCAGCGGCGCAGTGGGCGGGGCCGTCACCATCACGGGCACCAATTTTACGGGGGCCACGGCGGTGCGGTTCAACGGCACCACGGCGGTATTCACCGTGAACTCGGCCACCAGCATCAGCGCAACGGTGCCGGCGGGCGCCACCACGGGTACGCTGAGCGTGACCACGGCGGGCGGCACGGCTACGTCGGCGGCGAGCTTTACGCTGACCACGCCCGCGCCCACCATCAGCAGTTTTACGCCCGCCAGCGGGCCGGTGGGCACAGTAGTGAGCATCACGGGCACCAACTTCGTTAGTGTCACGGCCGTGACGTTCAATACCACAGCGGCGGTGGCGTACACGGTCAATTCGGCCACCAGTATTACGGCCACGGTGCCAGCGGGCGCTACCACCGGCACGCTGAAAGTGACGACGGCGGGCGGCGGCACCGCCACCTCGGCCACGGCTTTTACCGTGACAACTACTGTGAGCATCAGCGCCGATGTCATCGCTAACGCGCTGCCCGGCACGCAGGTGCTCGTGCCGATTCGGATTACCAATTTCACCTCGATGGTCGGCTTGCAGGCCACCATCGGTTTCGACCGCGCCTTGCTGACGTTTGTGCAGGTAGAAGGCTTCGGCCTGACTGGCCTGACGGCGGCCAGTTTCGGCACCAGTCAAACAGCAAATGGCAAGCTCACCTTCGCCTGGAACGCCACCAACAATGTAGCCACCACCTTGGCGGCCAACACGCAGGTGGTGGCGGTGCGGTTTCTGGTGAATGCGGCGGCGCCCGGCAGCGCCGTGGCGGCCGTCACGTTCCCGGCGGCGCCCATCGCGGGGGAGGCCGTGCGGAGCGACTTTATTGCGGTGGCCCTCAGCACCACGCCGGGCTCCGTGACGACGGCGGCGGGCGTAGCCCTCAGCGGCACTCTCACCACGGCTACCGGCGTGCCGGTGGCGGCGGCGGTGCGCGCCACCGGGCCGGGCACGGCGCGCGGGGTGGCCCCGGCGGCAGCGGCAACCGGCAATTTCAGTTTGAGCATCGTGGGCACCGGCGCCTACTCGGTAGCGCCCCAACGCGTGACCGACACCCTGCCGACCAACGGTGTGACCGTGGCCGATATCGCCCTGATCCAGCGGCATATCCTGGGTACCACGCTGCTGGGTAGCGCCTACAAGGCGGTGGCGGCGGATGTCGATAAATCTTCGACGATTACCGTGGCCGATGTGGGGCTCGTGCGCGATCTCATCCTCGGCAACCGCACGAGTTTCCCGAAGGGCCGCACCTGGCAGTTTGTGCGCGGCAGCCAGACATTCGCGAATCAAAACGCGCCGTGGCCCGTCGATACAGCCATCAGCTACGCGAGCGTGGCGGCGGCGACGGCTCAGAATTTCCGCGCCGTGAAGCTCGGCGATGTCAATGATTCGTGGAACCCGGCCATTGCGCGGCCGGCGGCGGGCGCGGTGGTTCCGGCTACGGCCCCTACCCTGCTGCTAACGGATGCGACGGTGGCGCCCGGCGCGCGGGTGGTGGTGCCGGTCACGGTTGCCGCATTCCGTAATGCCGCCGCGTTGCAGCTTACAGTGGCCTGGAACCCCGATGTGCTGCGGCTGGTGAGCGCCGGACGCGACGCATTGGCAACCGATTTCGGCTGGAGCCGCGCGCCGGAAGGACTGCTGACCGTCGCCTGGACGGATGCCACCGCTGCCCGCACCCTACCGAACGGCGCCACCGCCTTCGCCCTCACCTTCGAGGCCATCGCCGGGGCCGGTGCCATCACCAGCCTCGACCTACTGACCGACGGCCCCGTGCCCGCCCGATTCTACGACGGTACCCTCACCGAGCAGCCGCTTGGACTGGGGGGCAGCACCGTGCGGGTGGGCAGCCCGACCGGTTTGACGGCCGACGCTTACCAGCAAGTGGCGTTGCACGTAGCGCCCAACCCCGTAACGGGCCAAGCCGCTACGCTCTACCTCACGCTGCCAACCAGCTCCAGCACCGCTCAACCCGCTACGCTCACCCTCACCGATGCCCTCGGCCGGGTGGTGCGCACGGCGGTGGTGCCCCTCACGGGCGGCACGCAACAGCTACCGTGGGCGGCCACGGATGATGCGGGCCAAACTCTGGCGGCGGGCACGTACGTGCTGCGCGTGCAAGTGGGCGCAGCAAGCGAGCAGCAGCGGATAGTGGTGCTGCCGTAAAGGGTTTGGTGTTTATTGGTTTCACCAGAGCCCAGCCACGGGGCGCTGCCGGGAGGTGGCGCCCCGTGTGTATTTACAGGAACTCTACGGCAAAAAAGCTAGTCCTAAAATTAGGATTGAAGGCTGTGCTGCTTTCATTTGCTTTTTTCCCATCTGTTCATCAAGCACACCAACACGAGGGAGGCTCCCGAATAGCATTCGTTGCAGTAACTAAAAACCTGAAAGGTGGCAATTGGGTAACGATAAATCGCGATTTTGAGCGACGGAGAAATCAAGCTCAAATCAGCAGATTTGAAAATAAGGTATTCACCAAGATAAAGTCTTATTTATGAAATCAAATAAGACTTTATCGATTCCCTGTTTTGAAAAAACACGTTGAACGGCTATGGAGTAAACTGTAAGCAAGCTCGCGGGTTTTGGTGCTAACGCCACTCCTGCACGCTCCAACCGTTAGGGCTAGCGCCGGTGCGCCGGCCCACGCGTAGTTGCTGTGCTAACGATGCAACGAAACGTTGGACTGGGAACCCGTACCCCAAAGCCGACCTTTACGCCCTACGCCCACCCGTCCCGTTTCCAGCCGTTGATGCCTGCCGACCTTCGCCGCCCCTTACGTCTCCTCCTTGCCATTGCGCCATTGCTCGGCGCGCCAGTCGCGCCGGTAGCCGCTCAAACCGGCACCCCAACCGGCGGCACCCTGCGCGGAATCGTGCGCGATGCCCGTACCCGCGAGCCGCTCATCGGCGCGACAGTGGCGGTGCCGGAGCTGAACCGGGGTACGGCCTCCGACGCCGATGGCCGCTACGAACTGACGCTGCCGGCGGGCAGGTTCGAGGTACGCGCCACGTTCTTGGGCTACCAGACCCTCACGCGCACCGTGAGTCTGCAATCGGCGGATACGCGCGCCGATTTCAGCCTCGAATCGACGGAAAAGCAGCTCGATGAGGCCGTAGTGGAGGGCACGCAGGAAAAACTCTCGGATAAGCTCAAGAGCCAGCAAATGAGCGTCGAGCGCCTGACCATTGCCGAGGCGCGGCTGTTGCCAGCGCTGTTCGGCGAGGTCGATATTCTGAAGACGTTACAGCTCAAACCGGGCGTGCAAAATGGCGGCGAGGGCACCACGGGCCTGTTCGTGCGGGGTGGTTCCAACGACCAAAATTTGGTGCTGTTGGATGGCGCGCTGGTGTACAACCCGCAGCATTTGTTCGGGTTATTTTCGGTGTTCAACCCCGATGCCGTGTCGGGCGTGGACTTGTACAAGGGCGGATTTCCGGCGCAGTTTGGGGGTCGATTGTCGTCCGTGGTCGATGTGAAATCGCGCGATGGCGTCGAGGATAAATGGCACGCCTCGGGCGGCGTGGGGCTGATTTCGTCGCGCCTGACGCTGGAAGGGCCGCTCCCGCGCTTACCGGGCCGCGCCGATACCACGGCCACCGGCGACGCTCGCCGCAAAACCGGCACGTTGGTGCTGGCGGGGCGGCGGACGTATTTCGACATCTTCACGCGACAGCTCAACCGCGCCAACGAGGGCCGCGAAGACTACGACCCGATCCCGGATTATTACTTTCAGGATTTCAACGCCAAAGCCACCTGGGACTTGAGCGACAGCGACCGCCTGACCGTGACGGGCTACCTGGGACGCGATATTTTCGGCTTTCAATCGCCTAACGGCTTCGATTTCGGCTTTCAATGGGGTAACACTGTAGGCTCGGCCCGCTGGACGCGCCGCATCCGGCCGGATTTGACGTTGATCTCGACGCTCTCGTCGTCGAATTACCGGTACGAAATCGAAAACAAGTTTCAGACTTTCACTTTCAACCTGTCGTCGCGCGTCAATGACCTGACCTTGCGCTCTGACCTGCTCTGGACTGGCCGCCCCGACCACGCCGTGCAGGTGGGCGTGGCCGCCACCGGCCACCGGTTCGGGGTGGGTCGTCTGCAAGCGGGTACGACGGATGGAACGGTCAGTTTCGGCAACGACATCACCTATTACGGCACCGAATACGGCCTGTACGCCCAGGACGACTGGACGATTTCGCCGCGCGTCGTGCTGTCTTACGGGCTGCGCGCCTCGGCCTTCGCCAACGGCGGGCAGGTGTACGCCGCGCCGGAGCCGCGCCTCGCCACGCGCTACTCCCTCGGCGAGAATACCAGCCTCAAGCTCTCGTACACGCAGATGCGGCAGTACGTGCATCTGGTGACAAATTCGGGCGCCTCGCTCCCGACGGACGTGTGGTACCCGTCGAATAAAACCGTGAAGCCGCAGTTTGCCCAGCAAGGCGCTTTGGGGTTCAGCCACCTGTTTGGGCACGGGCACTGGCTTTTCACCCAGGAGATGTACTACAAATGGATGAACCGGGTGGTCGATTTCCGCGACGGCGCCCAACTGTTCGTGAACCCTAACCTGGATGAAGAATTTCTCTTCGGCCGAGGGTACGCCTACGGTTCCGAGTTTTATCTGGAACGCAAAGACGGCCGCCTCACCGGCTGGGTGGGCTACACGCTGGCGTGGGCCAACCGGCGCTTCGACAACGCCTTCGGGCGCGGCGCAACCATCAACGACGGGCGTACCTTCCCCACTACCTACGACCGGCGCCACAACCTCACGGCGGTGGCCATTTTCAAGCTTTCGCGCCGGATTCATCTTACGTCGTCGTTCGTATTTTCGTCGGGCAGCCCGACTACCATCGCCGCCAAACGGTTTCTGTACCTAGGTCCGCCCGGCAACGACATCGATTTTGTCCCCGTTTTCCCCGACCGAAACTCCTACCGCCTCGCCGATTACCATCGCCTCGATTTGGGCGTGGTGCTGAAAATGCGCCCGCGCCACGGCGAATCCGACCTCACGCTGAGTATTTACAACGCCTACAATCGGCGTAACCCCTACTTTGTGTACTACGACATTCCCGAGGGGCTCATCCCTAATCCCAACCTGTCTGGCGAGCGCATCAAGGCCAAGCAAGTATCGCTGTTCCCCATCATCCCGGCGCTGACGTACAATTTCCGGTTTTAATTTCCGGCTTCAGCGGGCTATCCGAAAAATAAGTGGCGGTTCAGGCCGTACTTGCCGGTCGTCTTCCGTCTTTGGGGGCAGAGCGATCGTTAACTGCTTGGCCCGCTTGGCTTTTCCCGTATTTCCCGATGCCCTTTTGGTGGCTTGCCTGCGGCACGAGCGGGTAGCCCAGGAAGCGCTTTACCAGCACTTTGCGCCCCGGCTGTTGGGCGTGTGCTTACGCTATGCCCGTTCGCGTGCCCACGCTGACGACCTCTTGCAGGAAACTTTTTTGCGGGTTTTCGACCGCCTTTCCCAGTTTCGGCGCGAAGGTTCTTTCGATGGCTGGATGCGGCGCGTGGCCGTTACCACCTGCCTCGACCATTACCGCGCCGACGCCCAACGCTGGCTCCGTACCACCGAACTGGAACACGCCGCCACGCTTTCCGTTGAAGACGCTGACGCCCTCACCACCCTCTCTCAACACGATTTATTGCGCCTTATCAGCACGTTGCCCGATGGTTATCGTATTGTGTTAAACCTTTATTGTCTGGAAGGATATTCGCACCGCGAAATCGGCGAGCGGCTCGGTATCGACGAACGCACCTCTTCTTCCCAGCTCACCAAAGCGCGCCGCCTGTTAGCCGAACGTTTGCGCCGCGCCGAATCCGTGTATTCCAATGAGTTCCTTACCTGACGACCGGCAATCGGCCGCTTCCCCGGCTTCGCCCGAGGATCGCTTCGACGACGCCCTGCGCCGCCAGCTAACCGATTTTGAGGTTACGCCCACCCCCACCGCCTGGCCTACGCTGCGCGCGCAGTTGGGCGCGCGCGTACCGACGCCGGCCGGGGTGCGGTGGCGCCAAGCGGCTACCACCTTTTCGGGGGGCTTGCTCGTGGGCGCCCTGCTGTGGTGGGGCGCGGGCCGCGTCATCACCCCCGCTGCTGCTCCCTTCGCCGCCGACCGTAGCGTGGTCGAGCCCAACCCTACTGAACCGGTAGTTTCCGCCGCTGCGCCGGCGCCCAGCGCTGTGCTCAACGACGCACTCAAAACCGGCGCGGCCGAGCGGCCAGCGCGCACCCCCAAGCCAGCGCACCCAACTACTGCCGAGCCGGTTACGTTGCTCAAACATCGCCCGGCAGCAGTAGCCAAAGTAGTTGCCGGCACCCGCCCGCAACCGCACCCGTTGCGGCCGGTCGTGAGCGCGATGCGCCTCACCGAGGTGACCGGCGCCGCCAAACCGGTGGTGCGCCCGGTAGACGCCGAACCCGCCCACGCGGCCATCACGTCGTTTGTGCTGCTGTCGGGGGTCGAATCGCGCGACTCGCTCATCCGCCAGCGCGCACTCGCGTATCGGCGGCCGGCAGCAGCGCCTGACACCTTGCGCACCGCCAAGCTGCGGGTATTGGTCGATGAGCAAACCCGCGCCCTCGCTACCCTACAAGCCCGCCTCGATTCGGTAAAGCAGTTTATGCGCACCGACGCCGCCGCGCCCAAGCGGAAGTAGGCGGTAGGCTGAAAAAGACTGTAAAACGCCCGGCCGATACGTCATCGGCCGGGCGTTTTGGCGCGTGGCGAACTCTGCCGCCGTTCCTTTGTTGGCTTCCCGGCGGCTGTAAGTCGCTCCACTATTGAAGAAAGCCTTCGTTTCTGATTTGCTATGCCCCGTTTGCGCGCGTTGTTTCTGTCGTTGATCGCTGCCCCCTTGTTAGCCGGTTGCAATCTGCAAAAGGATATTGATGTCCCTACGCCCGACTATCCCACGCAACTTGTGGTAGAGTGCTATTTGGTGCCCGGCCAACCGATCAACCTCGTAGTGCAGCGCACGCAGCCCTTCGACGCGCCACCGCCGATTTCCGGCGATTCGCTCAACCCCGTCATCAACACCGATTTTCTGGCGCCTGATGCCGTTGTAACCATCAGCGGGCCGCGCGGCGCGCAAACGCTCACCTTCTCGCCGGCCCTCGATACTTCATCGGTGCATACCCGGTTTTTCACGCACACCAGTCAGGTCATTTTCGATGGCCAGCCGGGCGAGGTCTTCAACATTGAAATCACCGATAGCGAAGGCCGCCGCGTCACTGGCTCCACCACCGTACTCACGCCTGTGCCGATTGATACCGTGGAGGTTAGCTACGATCCCAACGACGAATTCGAACAAGCCCAAGCGGCGCTTCTCACGCGCTACCGCGACCCCGCGAGCCCCGGCGACGCGTATCAGTACCTAACCAACCGCGTAGTGCGCGGGCGCTTCGACGAGCAACAGAGTTTCGAGTTCGACGATTTGCAAATCAATGGGCAGCCGTCGGTGGCAGGGTCGTCGTATCGGTTTTCACAGAACGATACCATCGATGTGGCGCTCAACCACATTTCCCTCGCCTACCTCGATTTCATCAACTCCATCGATGCCGCGCAAGGTGCCAACGGCAATCCGTTTGCCCAGCCTGCCGGCATCAAAAGCACCGTACAAGGCGGTTTAGGCGTATTTACGAGCATCGCTACGGATCGAAAGCGGATCATTCTGAAGCGGTAACGCCTCTACTACACCACGGCGCGTAGCAAGGCCGTCAGGCGCGGTTCGGCTTCGGCCGCCACCGCTAAAATTTCGGGCAGCGCCACCGGCTTCACGCGGGCCGGGTCGCAGAGGTCGGTGATGACCGAGGCCGCCAGTACGGGCAGCCCCATATGGCGCGCTGCGATTACTTCGGGCACCGTGCTCATGCCCACGGCATCGGCGCCGATGGTGCGCAGGTAGCGGTATTCGGCGGGCGTTTCGAGCATTGGGCCGGGCACGGCGGCGTATACGCCTTCGCGGACGCGGCCGTGTAGCAAAGGGGTTTCTGTAACTGCTACGCGGGCCGCCACGAGCAAATCGGCCGCATAAGCGCCGTACATATCGGGGAAGCGCGGCCCCAAAGCCGCTTGGTTCGGCCCAATCAGCGGGTTGGTCGGCAGTAGATTGATGTGGTCGGTGAGCAGCATCACATCGCCGAGCTGAAAATCGGGGTTGAGGCCACCCGCCGCATTCGAAATCAGCAGCCGCCCGATGCCTAATTGCCGCAACACGCGCATCGGCCGGACTACTTCGGCCATCGAGTAGCCTTCGTAGTAGTGGAAACGCCCTTGCAGCACCGCTACGGGCGTGCCGGCCAAGTGCCCAAACACCAGCCGCCCCGCGTGCCCCGGCGCCGTACTGACGGGGAAATGCGGAATTTCAGCGTAGGGCACTGCGTGCGTTACGGCTACTTCATCGGCCAGCCGACCCAAGCCAGTGCCCAGGATAAGACCGGTTTGCGGCTGAAAATCGCCGACGATACGGCGCAGAAAGTCTGCAGCAG
This sequence comes from Hymenobacteraceae bacterium, assembly GCA_031425525.1. Taxonomy (GTDB): domain Bacteria; phylum Bacteroidota; class Bacteroidia; order Cytophagales; family Hymenobacteraceae; genus JANNMJ01. The sequence goes on from JANPJM010000023.1 coordinate 58,695, forward strand.
TTTGGATATGGGTTATTTCAGTTAGCATTGTTTTGGTTGTGTATCAATAGTATTGCTCTGTCATTCACCATTGATCTGTCATTGCGAGGAGGAGGCTCCGCGACGACGTGGCAATCCAGCGTGAGCTACACGGCGACAAGCTACCCGGCAGTATTCGCCGGATTGCTTCGTCGCAAAGCCTCCTCGCAATGACAGATTCTATTTGTGCTGTTATGGCGAGGAGGAGGAGGAGGCTCTGCGACATCTTGTCCTGCGCTTGTCGAAGGGTGGCAATCCGGCGAATACCGCCCTATGGGTTGTAGTGTGGACTACAGTCCGCAGTTTGACAGAATAAGCTGTTCAAACAGCCAGTAAACGGCGGACTAAAGTCCGCACTACAGACTCCTCGCAATGATGGATTATTATCGCTTACCTAACTTCCACCGCAAACGGTAGCCGCGCCTGCACGCCTTTTTCCATCTGCGCCAATTGCTGTAATTGCGTGTAATACGGTGCTAACACGCCTAGCTCGGCGCGCACGGCGCGGGCACGCGCTTCGTCGCCGCCCAAACCGCTCAACCACGATTCTAAATAATTTTTTTGCGCGGGTAATTTCCGCAAAGAATAATCGCCGGTTTCGAGCTTCGCGCGGCGGGCGGCCATCGCAATGGCATCTTCCAAACTTCCGAATTTATCGACCAACCCTTTGCCGCGCGCTTCGGCGCCGCTCCAGACGCGGCCCGACGCTACGGCCCGCAGCGAGTCGAGCGGGAGGTGCCGCCCTTGCGCGGCTTTGGTCGTGAAATCGGCGTAAATGCGGTCTACTTCGCGCTGAATGTGACGCTGCTCGTACGGGCTCAGCGCGCGCGAAACGGTCGGCAAATCCGAGAAATGGCCCGTGCCCACGCGGTCAGTCGTCACGCCGAGTTTGTCGTCGAGGAACGGGCCGAGATTCGCCAGCAGCCCGAAAACGCCGATGGAACCCGTAATGGTCGTGCGCTGTGCGATGATCGAGTCGCAGCCCATCGCCAGATAATAGCCGCCCGATGCCGCCACGTCGCCCATAGAAGCCACCACCGGCTTTCCGGCTTTGTGCAAAAGCTGCACTTCGCGCCACATCACATCGGAGGCGAGCGCCGAACCGCCCGGCGAATTGATGCGCACGACCACGGCCTTCACTTTTTCGTCGAGGCGGGCGTCGCGCAGGGCGGCGGCAAATTTGTCGGAGCCGATGTTCGTCGCAGAGCCTTTGCCCGTGACAATGTCGCCTTCAGCGTAAACGACGGCCACGCGCTTGTCCATCGGCCCGGCCTCAAAATCGGCGTCCACCACCTTTTGATATGTGTCCAACGACACCAGATTGAGCTTTTCAGTAGTCTTCTTCCCGGTTTTGGTCTTCATCCACGTCAGCACTTCGTCGTAGTAGCCGGTCGCATCGACGAGGCCGTGCGTCACCGCGTCGTCGGCGTTGCGCACGAGCATCGAATCCTGCACGAGGCGCAGACCGTCGAGCGGCTGCTTGCGCGCGGCGGCAATCTGGCGCACCATTTCATCGTTGATACTGGTCAGGAAAGCGCGCGTTTGCGCGCGGTTGGCCTCCGACATTTTATCGAGAAAAAACGGCTCGACGGCACTTTTGTACGTGCCCACCCGGAAGATATACGGTTCGATACCCAACCGATCCAGGGCGTGCTTGAAAAAGGTTATTTCCGACGACAACCCATTAAATTCAATTTCGCCCTGCGGATTGAGCCAGCTTTTGGTGGCGACGGAATTTAGATAATAGCTTTTTTCCGAAAAAACCTCGCCGTAGCTCACAATCCATTTACCCGATTTTTTGAAATCGAGCAATACGTCGCGCAATTCTTCCACGGTGGCTATTCCGCCCTGCACCATTTCGGCATCGAGATAAATGCCCTTCACATCGTCGTCGGATTTGGCGTAGCGCACGGCGGCCTTCAACTCGTCCAAACCCAGCGCATCGGGCACATCGGAACCGGCAAACGGCACGCCCGCAAACGGATTATCCGACGCCCGTTCGTTGATCGGCTTATCCAGTCGCAGGTGCAGCACGGCATTATCGGCGATGTCGGCGGAGTCGGAGGAGCTGGCCGACGCTGCCAACCCGACAATCACGATCACACCAATCAAACAGAAAAGAAACAGCCCGACGAGGGAAGCAAGGACGTATTTGAGGAATTGCAACATTAGACGAAAGATGTGATGATGTGGGGATGTGAGGATGTAAGGATGTGTACAAAATGCACAGACCCTCACATCCCCACATCCCCACATCAGGAACTAGTACCCATACTTCTCGCCCCACCAGCCGCGCAGCCGGGTGCGCAATTCGTTTTCGCGGGGGTTGTCGCCGGGTTCGTAGAAACGAGTGCCGGCAAGGGCGTCGGGCAGGTATTCTTGCGGCACAAAGTTACCCGCAAAGTCGTGGGCATACTGGTACGTCTGGCCGTGGCCGAGTTGTTTGAGCAGCCGCGTGGGGGCGTTGCGCAAGCCCAGCGGCACGGGCTGCGGGCCGTCGCGCCGGACGCGCTCGCGCAAGCCCCGGATGGCGACGTACGCGGCGTTCGATTTGGGCGATGAGGCGAGGTAAACCGTCGTTTGGGCCAGAATCAGGTCGCCTTCGGGCAGCCCGACGGCCTGCACGGCGTCCCAGCAGGCGGCGGCCAGCGGCAGGGCCGCCGGGTTGGCATTACCGATGTCTTCGGAAGCGGAAATCAGGAGGCGCCGGGCGATGAACTTGGGTTCTTCGCCGCCCTCCAGCATTACGGCCAGGTAGTAGAGCGCGGCGTTGGGGTCGGAGCCGCGAATGCTTTTGATGAAGGCCGAAATGACATCGTAATGCGCCTCGCCGCCCTTGTCGTAGCGCGCCAGATTGCGCTGCGCGAGTTGCTCGACCATCGCATCGGTGAGTACCACGGGCGTGCCGGGCGCGGCCTCCGCCGCCGCCGCCTCCACCACGATTTCGAGCAGGTTGAGCAGTCGCCGGGCATCGCCGCCCGAAATCCGCAGCAGCGCATCGTCTGATTCGAGTTGGGCGCCCGCGCGGGCCAGGGTCTCATCGTCGGCAAGCGCCCGGCAGATCAGTTCGCGCAAATCGTCCAGCGCGAGCGGTTCCAGCACGTACACCTGCGCCCGCGAAAGCAACGCCGGGATGACCTCAAACGACGGGTTTTCGGTCGTCGCGCCGATCAACGTCACCACCCCGCGCTCCACGGCGCCGAGCAGCGCATCCTGCTGCGCCTTGTTGAATCGGTGAATTTCGTCGATGAACAACACCGTGCCACCGGGGCGGTTTTCGGCCGCGCCAATGATTTCGCGCAACTCTTTCACGCCCGCGCTGATGGCCGAAAGTTGGGCAAACGGCTTGCCCGCCGCCTGCGCCAGCAAATGCGCCAGCGTGGTTTTACCCACCCCCGGCGGCCCCCACAAAATAATGCTCGGCAGCCGCCCGGCACGCAGGTAACGCGTCAGTACACCCTCCGGGCCTATTAAATGCCGCTGCCCGACGTAGGCATCGAGCGTGCGTGGCCGAAGCCGCTCGGCCAGGGGTGCGCGCCCACCGGGCGGCGTAAAAAGCGTATGTTGGGCGGGTATAGCCACTTCGGGGAGGTTGCGAATGAGAGAAACGGACACGTAATTAGCGGCTCAAAGGTGTGCCCTTGCCACCTTAAACGCCAACGAGGCGGCGCCCGTTGGGCACCGCCTCGTTGCGGAATAAGTAAAGCGCACGTTAACCGCGGACGCTTACTTCACGATTTCCAGCCAACCCTTGTAGGTTTTGTTCTTCCGGTCGCGGACGTAGTAATAATACGTACCGGCCGGGAGGTCGCCACCGTTCCAAGTGTTCTGGTAATTATCGAACTCTTCGATTTTCCGGCCCCAGCGGTTGAAAATGCTGACCTGAGCGCCGAAAATTCCCGAAATAGTGAAGTTTTCGTTCAACCCATCGCCGTTCGGCGTGATGATATTGTAGATATCGAGTTTCACCACCCGTACCAGCACCGACGCGGTGTCTTCGCACCCTTGCGGGCTGATTACCCGCACGCGGTACCGTGTCGTCTCAATGGGCTTCACGAGGGCCACGCCCCCGGCGGTGTCGAGGTACGTGTTGTTGGCGTCCGGCTCCCAGATGTAGCGGTACTCCGCAGGCGTTTGGTTCGGCCCGATGGTCGCCGGGCGCCGGGTAGTAGCCCGAATGGTGGTGCTGTCGCCCAGAATCAGGGTATCCGAGGTGCCTATTCCATCCAAGCCTGCGTCGGCGTACTGGTTCCGCACGACGTGCAAAATCAGCGGCTGTTCGGTGCGGCCTGGTATGGGGCAGCCATCATCCAGCAACACCACCGTGACAGGGAAGTAACCACCGACGGTCGAGGAGCTCGGAGCCCACAGCAATCGGATGGTAGCGATCGTCAATGGCCCCGATGTCCCATTGATGACAGTTTGGTTTTGCACTGAAATGGAGGCTTCACCCGGCAATTGCCTTCCCTCAATCAAAGGGATGATATTGTCGCCGTTGATGTCGTTCACGGAGATGTCGATAATCGCGTTCGTGCAGGCATCAACTGTGATCGTGTCGGTAGCATTGATCGTAGTGATCGTATCAAGCCCAATATTCGTCACCGCCCCGATCCCATTATCCTGGGTTAGCGGTGGCGCCGGGCGCGTTAGGCAACGGAAAATAACGATCAGAATGTCGCGGCGGACGGTGCTGATCTTCTGTCGCACTCCGTTGATCTTCCGCCACGATTCCACGGCAATCGATACCGAGAATTTATTGTCCTCATCGTCCGTCGAGCCTGCGATCGCCAATCCCGACGTAAATGTGATCGCGCCGGTCACGGGGTCTATCCGGAAAGGGAAATTGGTCGCCGGCGTCACACCTCCCGGCCCTTGGCCCAAGGGCACGCGTCCAGTCCAGACCCGCACCGGTGAGGCAAGTGAGAAGCCGTTTTTGTAGTCGATCACGGTGTTACCCGCGCTCAACGGCTGCACCGAGCGATACGCGAGCGAATCGCGGTCGGAATTGCCCATTCCCGAGTTGTCTGGGTCAATTACAGCGTTGGTAACTTGGTTGTAGGTGGTATCGCAGGTAAAAATCAGCGGTCGAAAGCCCGCAACTGATGGGAAAGCCGGCGATGAATCGTCCTGCACGATGCGCGTATTGATGAGCGCTTCAGAATACAGGTTTTCGCCATCGTCGATATTTCGGGTATTTGGCCGCACCGAGACTGATACGCTCAACGACCATTCGGCACATTGCGACGCAATGCCAGCCCCCAGGTTAATCAACCCACGGTACGTATAGATGTTGTAATTGGGAAAGCCATTGCTGGGCACACTCCCGGTGGAATCGCACACCGATGCCGCGTTTTGCGTGGTACAGTACGGATCACCGGTAGCGAGATCGCTCTGCGCCAACGTACGAAAGCCCCCGGCGTTAGGAGATGTGCCATTGGCACCACAACCGGTGGCTTCATAATCGAGGCGCATGGTAGTTGGGCCGACGATACCCGAACAATCGCGGTAGAAGCGATAGGTAACGAAGTACAAGCCAGGCCCCACGTTGACGTAGCTTATATCGCTACCAATCGCGTGGGAGGCATGGGCCTGCTGGCTCGAGAAAGTCAGCAGTACTCCGGCTAACAGGAGCCAGAGATGACGTAGGTGTTTCTTCATCGGAGGGGTGAAGTTGTAAGAAAAGGAAAGAAGTGAACCGGTGATTGGGATGTGTTACGCAGGGCGGTTGACGGGTTAAAGGTACATCCGACCGGGCAAGCCAAAAAATGTGACAGCGTTGTTTAAGGCGACGGGTACTCGCTCTACCAGTCGTTCATCGTACGATGGTGAGCGGACCGGTAGTACTCCAGGTGGCGGCGCCGGTGGTTTCGATGATGTACAGGTACTGACCGGCGGGCAGGGTGCCGCCGTCCCAGGCGTTGTCGTACCGCTCGGCGCTGAAGACCACGCGGTTGGCGCGGTCGTAGATTTTCAGGCGGCAAGCCCCGGCGGGTAGCGGCAGCTCGAAGCGGTCGTTGAGGCCATCGCCGTTCGGGGTGATGACGTTGAACACGGCTTGCGAGAGCGCGCGCATTGGAGTGGGGGCGGCGACAGCGGGCGCTGTTTGTGACGCCGAATCGGCGAGAGTGGAAGCCACGCGTGGGCCTTCCGCAACCGGCGCGGCTTGCGTAACCGGAGCAGCCGTTGATGGCGCGGCGATCGTGGGCATCTGCTCATAAACCGCCTCGCCTACCGAAGAAACGACAATCTCCTCACCGGCCGCAGAAGCTGTTGTTGGCGTGGGTTCAGGGCTGCGCGCCACCCGCAATGTCACGGCCGGAGCAGCTGCCCCGGCGCCGATGCGCGTCGGCTCGTTGGTTGGCGCCGCCGGTACGGGTGCCGTGAATACCGGTACCGCCGCCGGCGTAGGTTGGGCTAGCGGCACTTCCCGCGCGGGCGTTGCGCCGCCCTCCTCGCGCGCTACGGCAGCAGCATAAAAGAAGTATCCATTGACCGCTGTGAGCCCCGTGAGCAGCGCCGTAACGCCGAGGGTAGCCAACTTGCCGGCCAGCGGCGCCGCCATGGGCGCGGCAGGAGCCTGTGCAGGTGCTTGCTGCTGCAAGGCCTGATTGAGGTGCTGAAGCTGATCTTCGAGCTGATCCCAGTGGGCAGGCTCGTAGGCGGGCGGGGCGGCCTGCGCGAGCTTTTCGGCCAGCAGTCGATCAAAAGATTCGGGAGAGAACGACATAGCGCGGTGGAGGGAACGAACAGGGACGAGAAAGGCGGGAAGAAGCAGAAGACGGGGTGCGAAGTGGGTCAGTCGGTGCCGGTACGAGCGGGCGGTAAAGCGGGCGGCAGCCGGTGCGCGCGTTCCACGAGACGTTGTAGTTTGAGACGGGCTTTATGCAGATTTGATTTAGAAGCACCTTCCGAGATACCCAGTTGCTGCCCGATTTCGATGTGCGAAAAGCCCTCAATAACATACAGATTGAATACCAACCGGCACGCGGGTGTAAGCTGCTGCACGAGCCTCAGAATCTCCTCGGCGGAGAGTTGCCCGATGGCGTCGGCGGCATAGGTATCGGCGCGATTTTCGGCGTAGAGAAGGTCTAGAGTGGGTTTGTATTGTTGCGCGCGCCGAAAATGATCAATCGCGGTGTTTACCATAATTCGCCGCAACCAGCCTTCGAACGAGCCGCCGGTGCGGTTGGCCAGATTGGTAAAAACCTTCAAGAAACCGTCGTTCAGCACTTCGGCGGCTTCTTCGCGGGTAGCGGCGTAGCGGAGGCAGAGGTGCATGGCAAGGCCGTAAAAGCGCTTATAGAGTACTTTCTGGCACCGCAGATCGCCACGGGCACACCCGGCGAGCAAGTCGGCTTCAGAAAGTTGTTCGGGCGCGGCATCGGGCATCGGGTATCCTATATCGGCGGGCAAGACGTAAGTTGGCGGCCGGGGCGTTGCCGGAAGGTCGGTTTTTTTTTTCAGCAGTGCCTCCCTGCTTTGCCCCACCTACAACCTACGCACCACCAGTGCGCCTTTTATGGCCGGGCAGCGGCCGTAGTAAAGTCCAGCAGCCACGGCAGCATGGGGGCGCCACGTCAGGCGACGAACGCCGGCCGGGCCGGCCGCCACGGGTAGCCGGTCTACCAAGCGGCCGAGGCCATCGTAGAGCAGCAGCGCGGTAGCGTGCGGCAGTGGCGCAGCTAACTCCAGATTGAGGTGGGTTTCGTCGGCGAACGGGTTGGGCGCGGCCGTGGCGCGGGCGTGGGCCGGTTCGTCGGCGGTGGCAGGCGCAACGGGCCGGCGGCGCACGTCTAGTATAAACTGAAAATCGGTGCTGACCGTCAGCGGACACGATTGGCAGGAAGCCCGGATGGTGAGCGGGTAGTAGCCCGGTTGCGCATCGAGGGTATCGGCCCAGTTGATCAGCACCTCGCTTTGGGTGCGGGTGTGCCTACCACCGGATACGGCAGCACCAAGCGGCACCTGATTGCTGATGAAGAACAACCGCAGGGAATCGCGGCACTCGACCTGGCTCACGCGAAGCCGCACCGTATCGGGCTCGCCGAGCCAGACTTGCAAAGTATCAGGCATACCCGCCACGGCGCCGGAATCGAGCGGATACACGACGGCCGGGGCCGGCGGTGGCGGGCAAGCAAAGAGGACAAGGGTAGTTTCGAGGCGGATACTGCCGGTGCGCACGCGCTGGTTGGTACCAAACCGGCGGCGCCACGACGTAACGCGCATCGCGAGCGCGTACTTGTTGTGCCCCAAGGCGGGCGGCGTGTTCGGTACATACGCGCTGGCGGCCTGAAAGCGGAGCGTACCGGTCAGAGGGTCGAGCACGAGCGGCTGCCCCGGCACCGTCGGGAACGGACGGACGATGGAGAACCCCGGTTGGTAAGCCAATGCCTGCTGTGGGCCCGTCCAGGAGCCTTCTTCAAAAGCGAAGGCGAGCGAATCGAGGGGCGACGAGTTTGCCCCAATATTATCAGGATCATGGAACAGCGTTACCACCTCCGATGGCGCTGTACTGTCGCAGATGAAGGCAATGGGTGGTCGTGAGTAGCCCCAACCTGATGAAGCGGGCGACGAGTCGTCGTTGACATCGGCGGTATTCAGTTCGGCTTCAGTATACAGAAGCTGCGTTGGATCGGCGATAAGATTGCGGCTCGGGGTACGCGTGCCGTAGCGCACACTCAGTGTCCAACGGACACACCGGGCGGTGGGGTCGGTACCGAGAAAAATCAACGCGCCGAATGTGTGCGTTTTGTAGTTGACGGCCGCGCTCGCGGTATCGCAGCGATTATCGCCCGAGTAGGGGCAATACGGGTTGCCCGTTTCACCCGCCCGACGCTGGAACCGCGCCGTATTGCCTGCGTTCGCTTTGTCGCGACCGGTGTCGCAGCCGGTTCCTTGGTACTGTAAGATCGGCAGCACTTCGGTGTCGATCACGGCCGAGCAATCGGCGTACAGTTGGTACTGCACGAAATATACCCCCGGCGCTACGTTAATGTACGAGAGGTTGGTGGCAAGGGCGGCGGGTGGCCCTACCACGGGGTTTGCCGCCCGCCCCGCCCGCACCGACGAGCTACCAGCCAGCAGCACCAACAGCCAGGCAAAACGGAAACGGTGCGCAACGAGCATCGGGCAAGGGTCAACCAAAGAAAAGCGAGCTTCAGCGGCCGGCGCGCAAGACGCTGGTTGCCCGGCGCCCGTTGCCGGGCGGTTTGGTGAAAGCACTGGAATAAACAAAAACGTCCCCGCTGCGACAACTGCCGCAACGGGGACGAAAAGAAAAATGCCGGCAACCGCCTACCCCCTATTGCTTAACCAACCGCACACTGCGCGTACCGCCACCCGCCACCCGGTAGCGCGCCTGATACACGCCGGCGGGCAGCGCGGCGGGCGCGTGCCAGTCGAGTTCTTCTGCCGTGGGGGCGAGTAGCTGCTCGATCAGGCGGCCGGTGAGGTCGTAGATGCCGACCGCCGAGGCCACGCCCGGCAACCGCAAGCGGGTGGCCGCGCCGAACGGGTTGGGCACCGCCGATGGTGCCGCCGCACCCGCCTGATCACGCGCCGTGCCCAACGGCCGCTGGGCGGCAATGACTACCGCCAGCGGGTAAAATGCGCTGGCAGCGTTGGGGCAGCCGTTATCGCGGACGCGCAGGAAAAAGGTGTGGGCCTGGCTGCGGGCGTGAGTGGCGGTCGGCGTCCAGTTGATGCGCGCCTCAACTTGCGTGATGCCGCCGGGATTGGGCGCGCCCACTGGAGCCGTCAGCGAACTGCCGGTCGGCGAGAGCGCAGCGGGCATTTCGACCCATACCGAATCGCCGTCCATATCGAAGAATGGTACCGTGACTTCCATCGGCTCGCCAACGAACCCGAATACCGTATCGCCGGGGGCAATTGCCTGCGTGAAAGTGGGGTACGTCACGCTCACGCTGCTGCCGAGGTCGGGCGCATAGTTAGCTACGCCAGTATTGGTGGCGATGATGGCCGCTATATCGCGGCGAACCGAGCAGATTTTTACCCGCCGACCCAATGCTGGAATCAAGCGCCAAGCTTCTGCCTGTATGACGACGACGAATTTATTGTCTTCATCATCGGTCGAGTTTCGTATGGCTTGGCCCGGTATAAATGTGAGGGTTCCGCGTTGATCGATACTGAGCGGCGCCGAGCCCGCCATCAACCGAATAGGTGCGGCCAGCGAATGGCCGTTGATGTAAGGGATAGGGTCATTGGCTGCACTCAACGGCGCTACCATCCGATACGCGAGCGAATCGCCATCAGGGTCGATTACGCCGCCGTTGTACCGCACCGGCGTGTTTTCGTACATCACCGCGAGCGGCTGTAGCCCGCCGATGATGGAGAACGCCGGCGACGAATCGTCACTCACCAGTTGGTTATTCATCGTGACGGACGAATACAGATTTTCGCCATCGTCAATGTTCCGAACATTCGGACGAACCGAAACCGACACGCTCATCTCCCACTCGTTACACATCGCACTGACCGAAGTGCCGAGCGTAACCAGCCCGCCGTACGTAAAAATTTGATAATTCGGGAGGCCGTTTGACGGGACTTGGTTTGCGCTATCGCAAAGCGAAGCTGCGTTTTGCCGCCGGCAATAGGGGTTTCCCGTTTGGAACCCGCTGCGCGTCAGTGCCCGCCTAGCACCAGGGTTACTGCTCATTCCGGCTTGGCCACAGCCCGTGCCTTCGTATTCAAGTTGCATGGTAGAAGGAGCCGCAATACCCGAGCAATCGCGGTAGAAGCGGTAGGTCACGAAATACACCCCCGGCGAAACGTTGGTATAGCTCAAATCGGAGCCGAGCGCGTGGGATGCCTGCGCGGTGCGTGGCGCAAAACCGGCGAGCAGCAGCAACACAAAGGCGCTGCGGAAGAGGAAGAAAAAGGATCGCATCAGCAAAATAGGGTGAATTGATGGTGAATTTTCGCTCGAATTCCGCCCGCTGCTGCTGCGCTCCCCTCGCGTGTACCTGACGGGGTTGGGGTAGCAAGCGGTTGCCGCCGCCCCAGAAAATAAATAAGCTCCCGCGCTGGGTAGCGCGGGAGCCTATCCTCCTGCAAATAAAGCAGGTAAGTTCTACAAATGAATCACCTCGCCGTAGGCGGCGGCGGCGGCTTCCATCACGGCCTCGCTCATGGTGGGGTGCGGGTGGACGGATTTGATGATCTCGTGGCCCGTCGTTTCGAGGTTGCGCGCCACGACCACTTCCGCGATCATTTCCGTCACGTTCGCGCCGATCATGTGGGCGCCGAGCCACTCGCCGTATTTGGCGTCGAAGATGACTTTTACGAAGCCGTCCTTCACGCCGCCCGCCGAGGCTTTGCCGCTCGCCGAGAACGGGAACCGGCCGACTTTGATGTCGTAGCCCTGCTCTTTGGCTTGCGCCTCGGTCAGGCCGACCGACGCGATTTCCGGCGTGCAGTACGTGCAACCGGGGATGTTGCCGTAGTTGAGCGCGTGCGGGTGCTGCCCGGCAATGTTCTCGACACAGATGATCCCTTCGGCCGAGGCCACGTGCGCCAGGGCCGGGCCGGGCACGATGTCGCCGATGGCGTACACGCCCGCCACCGTGGTGCGGTACATCTCATCGACCACCACGCGGCCTTTGTCCACCTTTACGCCTACTTCTTCGAGGCCGAGGTTTTCGAGGTTCGGCTGGATGCCGACCGCCGACAGCACCACGTCGCACGCGATCTGCGACTCTTCGCCCTTCGCCGATTTCACGAACGCCACGCAGCCCGCGCCGCTCGTATCGACGCGCTCGACGGAGGCGTTCGTCAGAATCTTGATGCCGGCTTTCCGGAACGACTTTTCGAGTTGTTTCGAGACTTCCTCGTCTTCCACCGGCACGATGCGCGGCGCGTATTCCACTATGGTTACCTCGGTGCCCATCGTGGCGTAGAAGTAGGCAAACTCGACGCCGATGGCGCCGGAACCCACCACGACCATCTTTTTGGGCTGCGTGGGCAGCACCATCGCGGCGCGGTAGCCGATGATTTTCTTGTTGTCGATGGGCAGGTTCGGCAACTCGCGCGCCCGAGCGCCGGTAGCGAGGATGATGTGCTTCGCGCCCACCACCGAGGTGCTGCCGTCGGCGGCCGTCACGGTTACTTCGCTGCCGCTTTTGAGCTTGGCGGTGCCCGTGATGACCTCGATTTTATTCTTCTTCATCAAGAACGTCACGCCCTTGCTCATCCCCTCGGCCACGCCCCGTGAGCGTTTCACGACGGCGCCAAAGTCGAAGCCCACATTTTCGGCCGACAGGCCGTACTCCTGCGGATGCTTCAGATAATCGAACACCTGCGCCGATTTCAGCAGCGCCTTCGTGGGGATGCACCCCCAATTGAGGCAAATACCACCGAGCGATTCGCGCTCCACGACGGCCACTTTCAGGCCCAACTGCGAGGCGCGGATGGCGGCCACATAGCCGCCGGGGCCGGTGCCGATAACGAGTACATCAAAAGAGGTCGAAGCCATTCGGTTGAATCAAGTTGAATTGGTGAGACAAAGGTAGCGGAGCGGGGTGCGCGGGCACGAAGCGAACACGCAGGTAGCGTTAGTAACGCAAAAAATAATAACGCTACCATAGTTGGTAGCGTTAAGTTTGCGAAATATTTTAACGCTACCCCCTGTGGTAGCATTAAGTTTGTAAAAAAATCTAACGCTACTAATTTCATTCTTCCTGCTATGCCCAGAGGGTACATTCGCCTCCGCTCCCAAACCAGCCGGCTCCGCACCTACTTCGGCATCGAACAGGAAGAACTGGCGATGTACTTGGGCGTCAGCCGCGCGATGGTGAGCCACCTCGATGCCGGGCAGAAACTGCCCAGCCTCCGCCTGGCCGAGCAACTGGCCCCGCTCCTGCTCCACGTGCCGGCCGGTCTGCTGGCACAGGTGATCGAACTTCCAGCCGCCGCCGCCGAGCCGGTGCCGGCCACGCCGGCACCGGCCGCCGCCCCCCTCGAAGCCCGCCTCGACGATTGCACGCACACCGCCTGGATGCTGCGGCTGCGGCTGCGGCGGCTAGTCCGGAAAGGGCGCTACGTAGCCCGGTGGCAAGCTGCGCTCCCGGCGCTGCTTGCCGCCCTGCCGCCGGCTGATACCCCGGAACTCGACAGTGGGCTCGACTACCGATGGGCACGCCACTGGTTCAACATGCGGGCGCGCCCCCTCACGCCCACCGAAATCGCCGAGTGGCACTTGCTCCGCGTGCGCGCCGATGCGCTCGAAGCCGAAGCCGCCGCGCTGACGGTCATCATCGCGGCTGGCACCACGCCGGAGCCGACGTAGCCGGCCGGAGACTACTGCCGCACGAAGACCGCTTGCGTCACCTGCGCTTCGTACGTGATGTATTGCCCCGGAATTTTGCGCTCCACCACCGCGCTGGTGTGCACCACAAGCCGTCCTTTTGCATCAATCCCGATCTGACTCACGGCCCCCTTGATCAGCAGGAAGCGGCCGTTGATGAGCGCGTACTTCTTGCGGCCAGTCTTCTGGGTTTTGGCCGTTGTCAGGTCGCGGGTTATGAAGGATACTTTCCCATCGGCGAAGACCATTTCGGCCTGCACGTTAGCCGGAATGATTTGGGCGCTCCGGTAACACTGTCGCGTCTTTACAATCCCCGAATCGCAGTGAATGACGACACGGGTCAGGATGCTACGCCACGCACCCACCAGCTGCGTGGGGTCAAGGATACGGGTCGCGGTATCGAGCTGGGCGTGGGGGCGAGCCGAGTTGGGCACCCACCACCGGTGTACGCCTTCGTGGACGTAGCTCAGACCTTGCTGAGTCCGGGCGATTTCCTTCGTGATAAAATGCTCATATCGGCCGTAATCTTCTTCCCATTCCGGGTAAACGGGCCTTGGCAATGCCGTAGCATAAGTGGCAGGAAACTGCACGGTGTCGGCAGCCATCTGAGCAACTACCCGCACACTCAAGCTCAGCGCAAGGCTGAGCAACAAATACTTTCTCATTAACTCAATCAAAGGTAGCAGTCGGGCCACCCCAAAAAAAACCCGGCCCGCCATTACTGGCGGGCCGGGCATTCTTAAAAAATCACCGAAATCAAATGAATCAGCTAAATCAGCGATCTATTTAACCTCCTCGTAATCCACATCCGTCACGCCGTCGGCGCCGGCGGGCTGGCCTTGCGGCTGGCCGTTGGGGGTGCCGCCGTCGGGGTCGGGCTGGCCGCCGCTGGTCTGGGCGTACATCTCGGCCGAGGCGGTTTGCCAGGCAGCGTTGATGGCGGTCATCGCCGACTCGATGGCGGCGGCATCGCGCGAGGCGTGGGCCGCTTTCAGCGTGTCGAGGGCGCTTTGCACGGCCGTTTTATTCGGCTCCGAGAGCTTGTCGCCGAATTCGGTGAGCTGTTTTTCGGTCTGGAAAATCATCGAATCGGCCTGGTTCACCTTCTCGATTTTCTCCTTTTCCTCCTTATCGCTCGCCTCGTTGGCTTTGGCCTCGGCGCGCATCCGCTCGATGTCGGCGTCGGACAGGCCGCTGCTCGCTTCGATGCGAATTTTCTGCTCTTTGCCGGTCGCTTTATCCTTCGCCGTCACGTGCAGAATGCCGTTAGCGTCGATGTCGAACGTCACTTCGATCTGCGGCTCGCCGCGGCGGGCCGGCGGAATGTCGTCGAGTTTGAACTTGGTGATCGAGCGGTTCTGGTTGGCCAGCGGGCGCTCGCCTTGCAGTACGTGGATCTCGACGGACGGCTGGTTATCGGACGCGGTAGAGAACGTCTCCGATTTCTTCGTCGGAATCGTCGTGTTCGACTCGATCAGGCGCGTCATCACGCCGCCCATCGTTTCGATGCCGAGGCTCAGGGGCGTCACGTCGAGCAGCAGTACGTCTTTCACTTCGCCCGTCAGCACGCCCCCTTGGATAGCGGCGCCCACGGCCACCACTTCATCGGGGTTTACGCCTTTGCTCGGCTTCTTACCGAAGAATTTCTCGACTTCCTCCTGAATGCGCGGAATCCGGGTCGAGCCGCCCACCAGAATCACCTCCTGAATATCGCCCACTTTCAGGCCGGCATCGCTCAGCGCCTTTTTCACCGGCTCCATCGAGCGCTTGATGAGGCTTTCGGCGAGTTGCTCGAACTTGGCGCGGCTCAGTTTTACCACCAAATGCTTCGGGCCAGAAGCCGTAGCGGTGATGTACGGCAGATTGATTTCGGTTTCCGAGGAAGACGAAAGCTCCACTTTGGCCTTTTCAGCGGCCTCTTTCAGGCGCTGAAGCGCCATCGGGTCGTTGCGCAGGTCGAGACCTTCGTTTTCCGATTTGAACTGGTCGGCCAGGAAGTTGATGATGACCTGATCGAAGTCGTCGCCGCCGAGATGCGTATCGCCGTTCGTCGAGAGAACTTCAAAAACGCCCTCGCTCAGTTCCAGAATGGAAATATCGAAGGTGCCGCCACCGAGGTCATAGACCGCGATTTTATGGTCGGTGTGGTCTTTATCGAGGCCGTACGCCAGCGCGGCGGCGGTCGGCTCGTTGATGATCCGCATCACTTCGAGGCCCGCGATGGCACCGGCCTCTTTGGTGGCCTGGCGCTGGGCGTCGTTGAAGTACGCCGGCACCGTAATGACGGCCTGCGTGACGGGTTGGCCGAGGTAATCCTCCGCCGTCTGCTTCATTTTCTGGAGCACCATCGCCGAGATTTCCTGCGGCGTATAGGTACGGTCGCCGATTTTGACGGCCACCGTGCTGTTCGGCCCCGGCGCAAGCTGGTAAGCTACGTGCTTGCCTTCCTCGGTTACTTCCGAGAACGCGCGCCCCATAAACCGCTTGATGGAGGCAATCGTGTTTTTGGGGTTGGTGATGGCCTGACGCTTCGCCGGGTCGCCGACTTTACGCTCGCCGTTACCGTTGTCGAGGAACGCGACGATGGACGGCGTGGTACGGCGGCCTTCGGAGTTTGGAATCACAACCGGCTCGTTGCCTTCCATGACGGCTACGCACGAGTTGGTGGTGCCCAGGTCGATACCAATGATTTTGCCCATTTCGGGGGGGAGGTAAAGGGTAGAGTTCGGGGAGAAAAAAAACGCGACACGGCCCGCTTCCCGGCCACCGCGCGAGCAGTGGGGAAGCGGGCCGTGCCGCTGCTTACAAGGCCGGTGCCAGCGCCCGAAATGCCGCCCGGCGGTGACAAACTGTCAGCGCGCGGGGTCGGCGGGGCGGCCGGAGCGGTCTAAATGTCGAATTTTAGTCGCGGGAAGCGCGCAAATGCCGGGCGTCCTTTGGACGTCGTAATCCGCTGGCGTACCTCGTGCTGCACCCGGCCGGTAACGAGCCCGCGCCCGCCGCGCACGTTGGTATACTCGGGCGTGACTTGGGTAAGGGCCGACGAAGCGCCCAAAATTTCCTGATACCGCGCCCACTGCGGCGAGCCCGCCGTGACCCGAAACGTGATGGCCGGGTTCGCTACGACACGCCGCAAACCGGGTGCATCGGCGTTGAAATTGATTTTACGAAGCAGAAAATCGTTGAAAAACGCGTCGTTTTCGAGTTGAAACGATACCTCCTGCGTCGCGCTGTACGCCTCGCGGATATTCGTCGCAATTTGCCAAGTGAGCTTTTGAGGCACGGTATCGGTGCCGATGATTTCAAAAAACCGAAAATCCAGCTCCACCGAATAGATACCCGCCCGTGGCTGCTTCTGAAACGCGATGCGCGGCTTAGCAAACTGCGGCGCGGGGTCGAACTCCGTGGTCGGGTCGAATTGATTTTCACGCCGCAAACTGGTGTACGCGGCCTTAAAAAACAGGTAATTACCCGAAGCGCCGGGGTTGTTGGGGTCAGCCACGAGCGGAATATTCGTCGCGCCTGAGGCCATGGCACCCGTACGCAGGTTGCGCGCCACCACGCGGTAGGCAATGGCAGTATCGGTATCGAGTCCCGGGAAACCGGCCGGGGTTTGATAAATCAGTTGGCCTTCGCGGGCAAACGCGCCGGGCAGTTTGTCGGTGTTGGGCACCGGCAACAGCGGATAACTGATTTTGACGCTCGAATCGGGACGCACGAACTCTAATCTGGCCTCAATGACACCATTCGGAAATGTCACCGAATCGGGCTGGGTGGCGGCAATGTCGATGGCATTGGCCCCCGCATTCAGAAACGCTTTATTAATGCTGATGCGCTGCACCGGCTGCCCGTTGGCATCGGTCTGGCGCGGATCGAGGATGGCGTACACGATGGCCGTCTCGCGGTAGCTATCGTTGGCGTCGAGCTCGGTTTCGCAGGCGCCCAACGAGAGGCCGAGCGCGCAAGTAATCAGGAAAGCGCCGACGCGGCGCAGGAAAGTTGGGTTCACGGAGTCAAAGGTAAAAAGAAGTAGCGCGGACATCCGGTCTGCGAGCCAAAAGCTACCGCGCGACGCGGACCGGACGCCCGCGCTACACTTTAGCGCTGCCGCGTCCGTAGGCCGGTGCCCGGCGTTACATCAGGCTGCCGCGCGATGTTCCGTAGCGTTGCTTCTTCCTCAATCGTCACTTCGCGCCACTCGCCGGGCTGGAGGGCGCCGAGCGTGAGCGGCCCGATGGCGGCCCGAATCAGCCGGAGCGTGGGCAGCCCCACGGCGGCGGTCATGCGGCGCACTTGCCGGTTTTGGCCTTCGCGCAATTCGATTTCGAGCCACGCCGTGGGGATGGCTGCGCGGTACCGGATGGGCGGCGTACGCGCCCATAAACCGGGCGGCTCGTCGGTGAGGGCCACGGCCCCGGCGGGCGCGGTGCGGCCGGTTTTCAGCACCAGCCCCCCAGTGCGGAGTTTCGCCAGCGCTTCCTCCGTGGGTACGCCTTCCACCTGCGCCCAATACGTCTTGGGCACCTTGAATTTGGGGTCGCTGAGGCGGTGCTGCAAGCCCGCATCAGTGGTGAGCAGCACGAGCCCTTCGGAATCGAAATCGAGCCGCCCGACGGGGTACACGCCCGGCACGGGCACAAAATCCTTCAGCGTCCGCCGACCGTTTTCGTCGGTGAACTGCGTGAGGGTTTCGTAGGGCTTATTGAGGAGGAGGGTTGGCATTGATTAACGGAATTTTCCGCAGACACGCGGAGTATTTCGCAGAGACTTCGCAGCGTCGGCTTTGCGTCTCTGCGAAGCCTCTGCGTCTCTGCGGGAAAAAAATCAATATCCGCCCAAGTATTTGCGCGCCGCCCACTCAACGGTCAATAACGCCAGCAGTCCGAAGAACAGCCACGGCAGATTGATGAGGTCGCGCAGTTGCTCGTCGGCGTGGAGGATGGCGGGGAATTTGGCGGCCAGCAACTGCTTTTCGAGCGCCGCGAGTTGCGCCGGATAGTAAAGCTGCCCGCCCGAACGGCGCGCGAGCTGATTGAGCAGGTTATGGTCGGCGCGGGCGGAGAGGGCTTCGAGTTGAAGGTCGCGCACGAAGATTTCGCCGCTCGCCGTTTCGGCGCGGCCCTCCACGGTGGCGCGGGCCTGGTAGCGGTACAGCCCGGCGGGCAGCGAGCCTACCGTGAGGCCCGGCGCACCTTCGGCGTTGATGAAGGAGAACGTGCGAGGCCGGTTTTTCTCGTCCGTGAGCGTCACCGTAACGCTTTGGCCATACACGCGCTCATACAACGCATTGTAAGCTTCCACGCCGAACACCACATCGTCGGCGGTCGTCAGCTCGTCGCGCCGGGGGAACACGCGGAGCTTGGCCTTGTTATCGGCGGCCGTCAGCAGCCCCACCACGCCATTGAGTACGCGGTCGTAGGCTTCGGGCTGATTGTCGTGCGCGGCGGCTTCGGTCAGGCGCCACTGCCACGTATTTTCGCCGACCAACACCGCCGAGCGCTGCCCAGCGCGGGTCTGCGTGACCAGCAGCGGCTTACTGGTAGGCACGCGACCCACCTGCTGCCAGAGCAGCACATCGGCGGCAGGCGAGGCGCGGTACTCGGCGAAGGGCACGGTGGCGGGCGGGTAGTCGCGCACGCGCTTGGCGAGGTCGGCGGTCAGTTCGAACCGCTGAAAACCGGTGTTCGGCGCGGCCGTCACCTCATCGAGCTGCTGGCCGCGCGGCTGCACGTTTAGGCCCGCGCCAAGCTGATTGAAGGCGCCAAAATCTGATTGGGCACCCAAAATGTAGAGTGCGGGCAGCCGTCGGCGCCGCACCACATCGAGTACTTCGGCCCCCAGCCCGGAAGCGGCGGGAATTTGGTGGAACACCACGGCATCGTACTCGGCGCCCTTCAAAGGCTTCACGCCGGGCAGGTACAGCTCTGTTTCAAAGTTGGGGTTGGTGGCGAGGGCGGCGCGCATGGCGTTCACGTCGGGGTGCGGCCCGGCGGCGGCCATCAATATTTTCAGCCGTCCTTTCACCACATCCACGTACGCATCGCGCTGGTTGTTGAGGCGCGTAAACTCGCCCGTTACCGGCTCCACGGCCACGGTGTAGCGGCGCTTGCCGGGCGCGGGGGCCGTCACCTGAAACGTCACGCTCTGCAACAGCTTCGCGCCGTCGAGCACGATGGTTTGGCGGTTGATCTCGCGGCTGCCTTCGCGCAGCACCACGGTAGCGGCGCCGGTGCGGAAGCCATCGTTCCGCACTTCGGCAACCACCGGAAACCGGTCGCCGCTGAAGGCTACCTTATTATAGTCGAGCGCCGAAAGCGCCACATCACGCTTCGGCACGGTATCGCCCACGGCCACGGGGTACACGGCAAACGGCAGCTCGTCGTACACCGGCGAGCGGCCCTGGTTCACGATGCCGTCGCTCACAAGGACGGTGGCGGCGAGGTTACGGTTTTCATAATCCGACCTGATGCCCGATAGCAAACCGTCCAAGTCGGTAGTCGGCTGCTGAAACCGCACCGAATCGAGCGGCTGGCGGCGGCGGCCGGGGTCGAGGGTGCGTACTTCGACACGGGCACCGGCGGCGCGCAATCGCTCGGAAAGGCCCGCGAGGCCGGTCTTTAGGTTGTCGAGGGCGGCTTTATCGGTATAAAGCCCGACAGATTGCGAATCGTCGAGGGCCAGCACCACGGTCGGCGCTTCGGGCGTGTTTTGCACGTAACGCAGCACCGGCCCCAGCAGCAGAAACGCCACGAACGCCACTACTACCGCTCGCACGGCGGCGAGCGTCAGGTTCCAAGGGCGCGTCCACGGCGCGTCTTTGGTGTAGAGCAGCCACGCGTAGCCCGCGCCCGCCGCAAGGCAGGCCACGAGCCAGAGTGGGTGAGCGGAAAGGGAGAACTGGAGGGAATTCAATCGGGAAATGTTGTTTTCGTGCGGTTTGCGTGATGCAGTTTGCGCGAAGAAGTTGGCGCGAAGAAGTTGCCGCGAGTCGCTGCTCCGTGTGATGTATATACGGGCGTCTCAGCCGGCACTTTCTACGGACTCCCCGCCCCGGAGGGGGCGGGGTGGCTGATCGAAGATCAGACGGGGTGGGGCGACGCGCGACGGGGCGTTAGACGGGCCGAAGGTTAAGGGGTTTCTGTCGTTTTCGGCTTCTGCCCAACCTATCCCCGCCTACCGCAGTCGCCCCACCCCGGCCCTTCGGGCCACCCCACCCCCTCCGGGGAGGGGAGTCTAAGCTAGGTGGCGGGCTACTGGCGGGCGAGACGCCCGCATATACTCCACACGGGGCAGAGCCCCGCGCGATTTCCGCCCGCAGAGCGCATGGCACTCGCCCAACGCACCGCCCTTATGTCAGCATTCCGCCATCCACCTGCAACACCTGCCCGCTGATGTAGCTCGAATCATCAGATGCCAAAAACGCGACCGCTTTCGCTACTTCATCGGGGCGCCCGCCGCGCCGGAGCGGAATGGCATCGCGCCAGCTTTGGACTTGTTTTTCGTCGAGGGCGTCGGTCATATCGGTTTCGATGAAGCCGGGGGCCACCGCGTTACAGCGAATGTTGCGCGAGCCCAATTCCAGCGCCACCGATTTGGTGAAACCGATGATACCCGCTTTCGAGGCCGCGTAGTTGGCCTGCCCGGCGTTGCCTTTGATGCCGACCACGCTGGTAATATTGATGATGGAGCCCGATTTGGCGCGCATCATCGGCTTGGTGGCGGCTTTGGTGAGATTGAAGACCGATTTGAGATTGACGCGTTGCACGTCGTCCCAGTTGGCTTCGGTCATGCGCATCAGAAGGCCGTCGCGGGTAATGCCGGCGTTATTGACTACGATGTCGAGGCGGCCAAAATCCTTCACCACGTCTTCCACAAGCTTTTCGGCCTGCGCGAAATCCGACGCGTCGGAGCGGTAGCCTTTGGCGGTGGTGCCCAGGCCGGTCAGCTCTTTTTCGAGCGCCTCGCCCTGCTCCACCGAGCTGAGGTACGTGAAAGCAACCTGCGCGCCCTGCCGCGCGAAATGTTGGGCGATGGCGCGGCCGATGCCCTTGGAAGCGCCCGTCACGAGGGCCACTTTCCCGATTAGCGTGTTCGTCATAAGTACCCGCGAAGGTACGCGGGGCACGGCGGGAAGGCCCGGCATCAAGACCCGGCGCACGCCTAAAAACCCGTACCAGTACGGATTGCACTGCCCCACCCGCCCGCCGGACCTTTGCCCTACACCTTACCAGTGAAATCGGATGGCGCTTTCCCGGATTTTTTCTGCCTTTCCCCTCGCTTGGCCCGCGCGCTGGGCGGGGGTGGCGCTGGCAAGCGCGCTGGGGCTGCTCGCCCAACCCGCCACGGCCCAAATCAGCACGACCACCAGCACCGTGTCGTCGGGCAAATTTTTTGGGCACGTCAGCGAACGCGCCATCTTCTCGGTGGGCTGGCAGGTAGGGCGGTACGCGGGCCACGGAATGGGCAATATGTACTACCACGCCCTGCGCCTCAACCGCAGCGACCAGCTCGCATCGCTCGAAAAGGCGATGGCTTGGACTGAAACCTACGGCGGGCCGGCGCTGTGCCTCACGTACGTGCAGCGCCGGCTGGTTTTTGACTTACGCTGGAGCAACCGCCGCACCGTCCGGTCGGCGCGCTGGACCGACCTCAGCGGTCAGGCGTGGTCTACCGACTACCGCGTGCGCCTCAACGAGCTGAGCCTGGGGCTCGGCTACCCGCTGTGGGGTGGGCGCCTGCGGCCGGGGATTTCCGGCGATTTCGGGCTGTTCCGAGTGTCGCGCCGCGATGCGAAGGGCGATGGCAAAGGCAAATGGACGACGATGCACTCCGGCGGCGACGGGCTACTGGCGCCCGGCGAACGCTCACCCACGGCCGGGCTCACGCTGTACTGCGATGTGGCGCCGCTTGGCAGCCGGGGCGCGGGGCTCACGCTGCGGCCGTTTTACCAAACGCACCTCATTCAAGCCGACCTGTTTGGGCTGTCCGGCACCCTTGATACGCGCTCGTTCAACTACAGCCCCAACAATTACGGGCTGGCCGTGAGCTGGGGCTTCACCTCCAAAAACTAGCGGTATGCGTGCATTACCTACCTTTTTATTCCGAGGCGCTACCACGGTTGCGCTGGGGCTGGGGTTGTGGCTGGCCACCACCTCGGCGGCGCACGCGCAAAAAGCCGGACGCGTCCGCCGAATGGGCGAAGTTTTGATAACAGCCGGCTACGGCCCGGCACAGGTCAAATGGTCGACGCTGAACGAGTTCATGACCTCATACGGCAACGTGAATCAGCGCGAGCTACTGCGGGCGCCGAAATTCTCGACCGGCACCTCCGCGAGCGTCGGCCTGACGGTCGCTGGGTGCGCGCACATCGGCCTGATTCTGAACCGCGCCAACGCCGTGGCCGAGCTGAAGGGCGGCGCCAAGCGCCATTTCGGCGCCCGCCAGGAGGTAATTCCGTTGGGCGCAGAACCGCGCTTCTGGATCGGGAAACGCTTTTTTCTCGGCCCAACGGTAGCGTTCACCTTCGGCTACACCCGCGCTTTCACCTACTACGAATACCCGGATGGCACCGAATCGTGGGGGCGCGACCGGAAGTTGAGCGGTTCCTACGGTACGCTGGGGGTTGCGAGCGCCTTCGGATTCAAAACGGGGATGAATTTCGGCCCTGCACTCGTCCAGATTAAGGGCGAATACTTCCATAGCACGGCCAAAAACGCGTTTCAACTCTCCGACCACCTGCCCGGCACCGATGCCGACCAGCTCCCGCGCCATTACGACCAGTTTCTCGCTTCCGGCCCCCTCTCGTTCGCCGATAAATACTCGCTCAACGACGACGCCGTGCGCTCCGATATGCGCACGCTGCGGGTGGTACTGGAAGTGGGATTGCGGCTTAACCGGGCTGATTAAATGTTGAGTAGACGCCCGTTTAAGCGGTCGACCATAAATTATCCAGCATTGGGTCTTCACTTTTTGCTTGTTTATCAGCGGATTGGCTTGCAGCTTGAAGCTTATAACTTGTGGCTGACTGCTTAATACTGAATAAATCTCACTGGTTTAATCTCCTGAATTACGCATTCGCGCCGCCTTCGCCTATTTTTTTCCTTCAGATGCGCTCCCTTTCTCTGACCCGTCTCCTGACCGGTTTCGTCCTTGTGCTGACACTGGCTTCCTGCGACCGCGAAGCTGCCAACCGCCGCCGCCAGTCGGGTATCTGGACGATCAAACGCGTGGGGTGGATGTATTACGACACCCTCGGCACGGTGCTGCGCGCGGCTTCCGAGACCGATTGCGGCGAAGTCGCGTTCATCGATAACGAACCCGAAGCCGGGGAGTTGAACGCCGATGTACGCTTCTATTTCGACAAAAACACCCCCACCCGCTGGATTGCTACCTACGCCGGCGGCAGCCCTTCGGATTTCGCGCGCGGTACCATTCCGTTGAAATGGGTGCCGGAAGCATACGAGCGCCGACGTGTCATTTTTATGAAAGGCGGTACCAGCAATATTTTCAACAACTCGCTCATTTATACCCTTACCACCGACGACAGCAACCGCCAGGAATGGCAAATCGTAACGTCGGATGACCGCGACCACGTGGTGTTCCGCGAGGAGTGGACGTTGGAGCGCGTGCGGTGAGTTTTTTTCGTTAATCGTTAATCGAATTTCGTTAATCGTTAATCGAAATCCGATTAACGATTAACGAAATCCGATTAACAAAATCCGGCTAACGCACCTACCGCACCACCCGCAAACTACGCGTCTGATCGCCGAGGGTTAGGCGCACCACGTAAACGCCCGGCGCCAGCGTTTCCGGCATTGGCAGTGCGTGCGGGCCGGGCGCTTGCTTTTCCCCGGATTGGCAGAGCAGCCGTACCCGCCGACCGAGCGCGTCGAGTAGTTCCACCGTCACAAGCGCGGGTTCGGCGAGGGTGTACCGCACTTCGGAGGCCGTCGTGAGCGGGTTTGGGCTGACGGTAGCTTCAGTGAGGGCGCCGGGTTCGTCGTCGGCCAGCCCCACGAGCCCGGCGCTGGTCAGGCGCAGGAGCGCAAACTGTACGGGGCCGCTTTGCGTCGAATAAGTACCCGCAAACACGGGTTTACCATCGGCCTGAAACGCGGCAGCCTGAACCTGCGAAGCATAGCCGAAAACAGTCTTCAGCGATCCGCCCGTGCCGAACGTGGCGTCCAGGGCGCCTGTGGTGGTGTACCGCGCGATGGAAAAGTCGTGAAACGCGTTGGGCCGAGTCGTGAAGCTCAACCCGCCGATCAGCACCTTGCCGTTGGGTTGCAACAATATGGCGTAGCATTTATCCTGCGAGCCGGCGGCGAAATCGGAGATGCGGTAGCCGTTCGTGCCGAAGCCGGTATCGAGCGCCCCGGCCGCCGTATACCGCGCGAGGGCCATATCGCCGTCGGCCTCACCGGCCATCAAGAGCTTACCGTCGGGTTGGCGCGCCACGCACCACGCCACACTATGGCTGACGGCGCCGAGCGTACTCACCGTTTTGCCGCCCGTGCCGAAAGAGGTATCGAGCGTACCATTCGGGAGCAGGCGGCAAATACCGAAACGAGGTTCGGTGGGGGTGCCGCTGTAACTGGCCCCCGCGATGACGATTTTTCCGTCGGGTTGCAGCAGTCCGGCGCGCCCCTGGTCGCGCTCCGGCCCTAACGGGATGCGCGTAAAGCCGCCCGTGCCGAACGTGACATCCGGCGCGCCGTTGGCGAGGAAACGGGCGGCGGCGAAATCGAAATTGGTGCCGTTGTAGGCCCATCCGACCGCCACTATTTTGCCGTCGGGCTGCACTAATACTTCTTCGATGGTCGAGCCATTGCCAGCGCCAAACGAAAGCTGCACGCGGCCATCGCCGTCGAATGTATTATCGGGTTGCCCGTTGGGCAGGAGCCGCAGCAGCGCATAATCGCCGTTGGCCACGCCGCCGAGGATGATTTTCGAATCGGTACGCTGCACGGCCACCGCGTTGCACTCTTCGAGCGAAAAGCCGAAATTGAAAATCTGCACGCCGCTCACGCCGAACGTTGGGTCGAGTTGACCGGACGGCAGGTAGCGGTTCACCACAAAGTCGTACACCGGGTTGGTGGTGCCCGCCACCACCAGCTTCTGGTCGGGTTGGATGGCGAGCGCCTGCGCGTAGCCGCTGTTGAAACCGAACTGGGTGGTGGTGGTGCCGCCGGTGCCGAAGGAGGCATCCGGGCCGATGGTTTGGGCCGCCGCGCGCAGCGTGCATGCCAAAAACCCGCAAAAAAGCAGCAGTGAGTAACGCATCCGAACTGAAGGAATGTACCGCCAGGTACCGCTCTGGCAGGGACAAAGCTGCGGCAACTTGCCCGGTATGCCTATCACATATTCGGGCGAAACGGCCGGATGGGTTAAAGGCCAGCGGCGCCGACGTAGAGCAAAACGGCGGCCCGGTAAGTATTGGCGGCCGTTTTGGTTGATTTATTTGTCCAAAAGAGTCTCTTTACCATTAGTCGTTACCCATTTTTGCCAGCGATCGTGACGGTCATTGAGCCAATCGTGATAATACTCCAGAATCATTGCTGACATATCATCTGGCTGATTTCCCCCTCTTTCCAATAGGTACATTTGCAGGCGCGACCCACTCCAAATTCCCCAACTATTGCGGAGCCACGTACCCAAGCCGTGGTGGTATTTTCCCATCTCCGACGAATTAAGAAGCGCTTTCAACTCCCGCTTCAAGGAGTCCTCCAGTATTTTATCGAGTTGGACGAAACACTCGCGCAGGTCGACGGGAATATAAATCCCGGCGATTGAATCTTGTTTTAGCCTTGCCCAATATTGCTCACGATCTTTTTTCTCTATTAATCGGGATTTTGCGACTTGTTCTGGCAGATTTATTTTCTTTTTTTGCGTGTATCGGCTGTAAGAAATGATAATTATGTCGAAAAAAGAGGGGGTATCGTAAAGTCCTTTTCGGTTAAAGTAGCGGGTTATGCGAGATCCATCAAACAATTTCCATTCACTCGGCACGAGTTCAGCAGCCCTAGTCAGTGAATGGTAGCCTAAACTATCTTCAGGCAATGCTCTTATTACGGCAATCCGTTCTTCATTAAGAATACGGTCGAGTATCTCGCAACACTGGTTTATGTTGCGTGGCACACGAAATCTGGCGGGGTCTGCACTGTTTACAGGTACTTCCCAAGATTCTTTCGTGGAACGTTGCGCGTAAGTTGAAGGCACGAAAACGAGCCATAACAACAACCAAATCAAAGCACGATGCAACATAAGTCAAAACCTAACGCTACTTTCACATACTAACCACCACCGGCCGCACCTCCCGCTTTTCGCCGACCTGCTGGCGCCACATCGCGTAATACAGGCCTTTGCCTTCGAGCAGTTCGGCGTGGCGGCCGGATTCGGCGATTTGCCCGCGTTCGAGGACGAAGATGCGGTCGGCGTGGAGGACGGTGCTCAGGCGGTGCGCGATGAGGATGGTGAGGTGCTTGCCCGTGGCCGACAGCTCGCGCACGGTGCGCGAGATTTCCTCTTCCGTAAGCGAGTCGAGCGCCGACGTGGCCTCGTCGAACACCAGCAGCGCGGGGCGACGCAACAAGGCGCGGGCAATGCTGAGACGCTGTTTTTCGCCGCCGCTGACCTTCACGCCGCCTTCGCCGATGACCGTATCGAGCCCCGCCGACGCCCGCGCAAGCAGCGAATGCGCCGCCGCTTGGTTGAGGGCGTTCGTGATTTCCTCGTCGGTGGCCGTGGGCGCCACGAACCGCATATTGTCGCGGATAGACCCGGCAAACAGTTGCGGGTCTTGCGTCACGAACCCGATTTGCTCGCGTAGGGCGTCCAGATCCAGCTCCGGGCCGGGAATGCCGTTGTACAGAATCCGGCCTTCCTTGGGCTGATACAGGCCCACGAGCAGCTTCACGAGGGTGGTTTTGCCCGCGCCGCTCGGCCCCACGAACGCGATGGTTTCGCCGTGTTCGGCGCGAAACGAAATATCGGTTAGGGCCGGCGCCGTGGCGGTGGGGTGCTGAAACGTGACGTGTTCGAACGCAAACTCGCGCACCGTGTCGATGGCGGTCGGGTGGGCGGGCTTCGCTTCAATCGGAATACTCAGAATACCCCGGAAATTGGCGAGCGAAACCTCCGTTTCGCGGTATACATTGATGATATTCCCCAATTCCTGCAATGGCCCAAAAATGAAGAACGAATAAATGAAGAGCGAGAAAAACTCGCCCACCGTTATTTTTCCACTGAATACCAAATACAGCATCAGCAGCAAAATGACGTTGCGCAACAGATTGACGCACGTCCCTTGCACAAACGCCAGCGACCGGATATAGCGCACTTTTTTCAGCTCCAACGCCAAAATGCGCTGCGTGACATTGTTGAGGCGCTCGGTTTCCTGCTGCGCCAAACCGAGGCTTTTTACCAGCTCGATATTCCGCAGCGATTCGGTGGTGGAACCCGCCAGCGCCGTGGTTTCGGCCACAATCGTCTGCTGCACCTTCTTGATTCGCTTGCTCAACACCGACGATAAGATGCCGAGCAGCGGAATGGTCACGAAATAAATCGGCGCAATGACCCAATACACCGAAATGGCATAAATCACGACGAATAAAACGCCCACCAACGACGTAAACAGCAAATTAACCCCCAGATTAATCAACTTTTCCACATCCGTCCGTACCTTCTGCAATTTACCGAGCGTCTCGCCCGACCGCTGGTCTTCAAATACCGAATACGGTAATTCGAGCGAGTGCCGCAACCCGTCGGCGTACATCTGCGCGCCGAGCCGTTGCGTGACGACATTGACGAAATAATCCTGAAAGTTTTTGGCAATCCGGCTCACCATCGCCACGCCCATCGCCGCCAGAATCAGCAGCCCCGCGCCCTGCATAAACCCGCTCGCGCCGAGCTTCTGCTTCACCGTGCCGGGCGCATTGACGTACTCATCGATGATGTGGCGAAAAATCCACGGGTCGAGCAGCGAAAAAATTTGATTGACGGCCGCCAGCCCTAAAGCCAGCGCCACCAGCCCCCAGTAAGGGCGGAGGTATCGGTAGAGAATATCCACGAGGTAGCTGAAATCGACAAGTTCAGCGCGCGGCACGCGCCGCGCGGGGCCACAAAGGTGGGGCACCAAGTAGGCAACCCGGTTGGCGCCCGGAAGATGCCCGGCCGTTGGTTATGCTGTGCCGCTTACCTCCGCCACGAGGGCATCAATCTCCTCACGGCTCAAACTTTCCAGCTCTGACTTGTCGTAAATCGCCAGTAGGAAAACTGTCGTAGGGTCGTCGGGTTGAATTGCCACGATAACGTGTGTAATCACGCGGGCGCCGCCGCGCTTACCTTGGCCTTTGCTTGCGATGGCAAGACGGATTTGTAGCAGTTATTGCCGAGAGATTCGCCGAGTTGGGGGTTGGCGGTTATCGCCCGTGCAAGACTGGCAACATCGGCCCCGAGCGAGCGATACTTCTTCGATAAGCGCTTGAACTCCCGCCGGAAGCGGGGCGCAGGATCAATCCCGACCATCCGCCTCAGCTGCTACTTCTTTCAGGAGATCTTCTAGATTCCTTGGCTGAATCTCGCCGCGTTGCACGGCCCGGATGTAAGCAAAACCTTCCGTCAGGTCGCGTCGGAGCATTGCCTTCTGGCGTTCCTTGCGGGCCAAGCGCTGGGTTTCGCGCTGAGCGCGACGCTTTTCCTGGGCGGCAAGATGGGCACGGGCAGTGGCTTCGAGGGCCGCAAACTCGGCGTAGGGCAGCGTGACGGCGGTCGGCTCGCCGTGCGCATCGCAGTGAATTTGCGGGTGCAAAGGCGGTAAGACGGCGGGCGGTGGGGTAGCGGCAGGTTTCATCGGGGAAGCAAACAGAACGCAACAGGTAGCCGGTTCAGCAGGTGAAGATAGTACGACGTGCGCCGTAGCTTCGGGGGCCGCTGGCAACGGAGCCGCACGGCAACAAATCAATTCCGATGAGAAAGCTGCTGTATGTTATTGGGCTGCTGGTGGTGGCGGCGGGGTCGTTTGCGTTTTTGCCGAAAGCCGAAAATGAAAAAGAAATGATGATGATTTTTACAGTATCAGGACTCACCGCCAAAACCACTACAATTTCTCCTGATGGAGCAACAGACTTTAAAGCAATTGAGCTGGACAAGAAATTTCAGCCTTTCCCGTGGGCACAAGCCCATCAGGCTGAGTTAACTAAACTCAATGTGTTACGAAAACAAGGATGGCACGTAGCCCGACACTACACCAATGCCTTTACCTACAACCTTTCCGGCGCCACCACCATTGAAGTAGTGTACGCGCTTGAAAAGAAGTGAAACCAGAACCGCCCGCACCCCTAACCAGCAGGAGTGCGGCTGGTTTCATATCCGCCGTGCGGGCGGGCACAAGGCCCGCCCGCACGTTTGTGCGGTGCGGTTATTTAACTCCCTCATAATGTTCATAATACCTCCTTTTCAACTCCGCGATTACCTCGCCGAGCGCAGGGCGCGCGGCTTCGTCGGGTAGAAAGGTGAGGTGACCGTGGACATCATCTTGCAGCAAATCGTAGCGGTGGACGTGATGTTCCTGCGTTATGCGTGGGGTGCGGGCTGTCGTAGCGGAAAATGGTGGTGCCATCGGCGAGCATCGTTTGGCAAGACATACGATTTGGTTTGCGCCCATCGTTTGTCTGCCAACGACCGCCAACGCGTATTTTGCCCGCCTGTTTCTCCATTTACTCTGTCCGGCACCTTATCCCATGCTAACCGAAAAGCTACCTTCTTCCGCTTCTGTCGGCCCCGACGATGCCGATGCCATCGCCCCCGTCGATCCTTTCCACCTGCTGCGCCCAGCCAATGCCGAACACCTGGCGGCCCTCATCGCGGCGTGGGACCCGGACGGGCGCAGTGGACCAAGCATCGCGCCGCTGCGCTTTGTCGCATCGTTGTTCATAGAAGAATTTCGGCGGCTTGCCCCCGCCGCACTCTGCGCGGAAGTCGAGGTACTGCTCGACCTCCCCGCCACCCCACCGGCCGACGCGCGCGACGACCTCGATCACGCCGTTATTGCTCGCTCGCTCTACCTCAACGACTCCGGCCTGCATAGTGTGTTGAGCCTGGGGGTGTTGTTGCTCGATGCGCCTTACTTCAGCACGTTTCGGCGCGACATGCTTGCCATTGCCGCCAAAGTCGATGCCGAACAATTTAGCGAGGGCACATCAACGGCGGGTGCGGAAAATGCTTTGATCGACAAGGAAAACGACGAAAGCGAAGTGCATTTCTGGCAGAGCGTCTGCCGCCACCTGCGGCAGCAAGGGCCGGTCATGCTGCAAGAATTTGAGCGATTATCTGAAATGTTTTTCGATATGTCGCAGGCGCTTGCCCACGTCCACGACCCTACCGGCGCCACGCCGGCGCCCATACTGCTCACCAGTGCCGACCTGCGCACCCGCCGCCGCCGGCTGCAAAAACTACTCGACCACAATAGCCACGCGCTGGCGCTGGCGTTTGGGCCGGCGCCAGCTCCGCAGGCCGCCCTGCCCGCTGCCGAAATAACCCACCTGCAAACCCGCGCCCGTGCGAATGCCGCCGACTGGCGCACCCTGCGCGCCACCGATACGGCCGCCCTGCCTTCCGCCGACCTGCTGCGCGACTTACACGCGCACCTCACGCTGGCCTCGTCTGCCGTGACGTACCTGCTGCGGTTGCTGCCCCCCGGCCACCCCTTGCGGCGGGGTCTGCGGGCGCACGCCCCCCTCACGCGGGAGGCACTGCGCAGTTTCAGCGAAGCCAACACGGGCCCCGTGCTGCACCAGGTGGTCGACCGTCGCCCCGCCGACCTGTACCACACGCTGGTGGTGGCGCAACTGGTGCTGGCCGCCCCCCTGCGGACGGCGGTACGCACGACGCTCTGCCGCGAAGTCATCGGGTTTGCACCGCGTGGCTTCGATCTGCTGGCTGTGGGCACCGAAGTGTTCGCTGAATCTTTTCTGCTGACGGCGGCCGAGTGGAGCATCGGGCTCGTGCGAGCGGACGACCCCGCCACCGCCGCGCCCCCCGCCGAGCAGGAAGCTGCACTTGCCGCCCTGGCTACGCACCGCGCGGCCCTCACCGAGCTATTCGCCGCGGCCGGCGGCCTCGGCGAAGCCGCGGCTCCGGCGGCGTTGGCCCGCCAAGGCCCGTTTCTGCGCCTGACCCCCACCGATTTGCAACTGCCGCTGCTGCGGCTCCTGACCTTGCACGTGCCCACGCTGGGCCAACTCGTGGATCATCCCTTCGCCAAGGGTCTGCACGAGTTGAGCGGGTTCCGGCCGACCGAACAGCTCGATGGCTTCTACGAGCGCCTGTTGCACCACCGCGCCGGTCAGGCGCTGATGCTTTCCGTGGAAGAAGCCGTGATGGTCTATCACTTGCTGCACGGCGGGGCGCTGCTGCTGCTGCGCGGCACCGGCGCGTGGCTGACGCAGGTGTTGCGCCGCCGCCTCCACGCCGAGTCGCTCACCGACCCCGAACTGGAAGCCTCTTACGCCCGGCTGCTGTTTCTGCTGTCGTCGGAAAGCACCTTTGAGCGTTTCCGCGCCACGCTCCGGCCGCTGCTCGACTCGTTCGGCAAGGCGCTTCAACGCCTCCACCCGCACCATGCCCGCGTAGAGGCCGCCCGCGCCGAGGTGGCTGCCTTGGCGTCTAAGGTGTTGAGCTGACGACGACTAGGTTGGGCGCCGTAATGCTAGTTGTTATTGCGGCCTACCTTCGGCGCGCCGCCGCAACGTCGCGGGGGCGTTGTCTTTCGCTACCGATGAAAAAGCTGGTTTATTTAGCGGCGCTGCTGGGTGTGGCGGCCGGGTTGTTCGCGTTTCTGCCGAAGGAAGGCGAGGCGACAGGGTATATGATGATTGTCGGACAGTATGACGGAACAAAAACCGTCTACTTATCGACAATCACGGTTGATGGCCAGAAGACGGTTGAAGAGATCAAGACAACCGGTTCTAAGATAAATAAGCTCGCCGACTTACATCAAGCGGAACTTACCAAGATCAACAAATTATCACGCGAGCATTGGCAAGTGATTTCGGCCACAAGCTCATCATTGAGTGCGACCCCTGGCGCATTTGTCGTAAGTGACATGGTGGAAAATGTCTACACCCTTCGCCGACAGTGACTAACTACCAATAAAAATCAAACCGGCCGCGCCCCTGAAAAGCAGGAGCGCGGCCGGTTCGATTTCAACAACTGCGGACTTCAGTCCGCACAACGGAGCTCCTACTTAAACGCCGCAATCCCCGTAATATCCATCCCAGTAATCAGCAGGTGGATATCGTGGGTGCCTTCGTAGGTAATCACCGATTCGAGGTTCATCATATGGCGCATAATCGGGTATTCGCCGGTGATGCCCATACCGCCGTGGATCTGACGGGCTTCGCGAGCGATGTGCAGCGCCATATCGACGGAGTTGCGTTTCGCCATCGAAATCTGGGCGCTCGTGGCTTTGCCCTCGTTTTTGAGGACGCCGAGGCGCCAGGCCAGCAATTGCGCCTTTGTGATTTCGGTGAGCATCTCGGCCAGCTTGCGCTGCGTGAGCTGGAAAGCGGCAATCGGTTTATCGAACTGGATGCGCTGCATCGAATATTTCAGGGCCGACTCGTAGCAGTCGATGGCCGCGCCGATGGCGCCCCACGCAATGCCGAAGCGCGCCGAATCGAGGCACGAGAGCGGGCCTTTGAGGCCGTCGATGTTCGGCAGAATGTTTTCCTTCGGCACCTTCACGTTGTCGAATACCAACTCGCCGGTGATGCTCGCGCGCAGGCTCCACTTGTTGTGGATTTCGGGCGCCGTGAAGCCCTCCATCCCTTTCTCGACGATCACGCCGCGAATCCGCCCGGCTTCGTCCTTCGCCCACACCACGGCCACCTGGCTTTGCGGCGAGTTCGAAATCCAGAGCTTCGCGCCGTTGAGCAGGTAATAATCGCCCATATCCTTGATATTGGTCGTCATGCCGCCGGGGTTCGAGCCGTGGTCGGGCTCGGTCAGGCCGAAACAACCGAGCCACTCGCCGCTCGCCAGCTTCGGCAGAAACTTGCGGCGCTGCTCCTCCGAGCCATACGCGTAAATCGGGAACATCACGAGCGAGCCCTGCACCGAAGCCGTGGAACGCATCCCCGAATCGCCGCGCTCGATTTCCTGCATAATCAGGCCGTAGGAGATGTAGTCCATCCCGCCGCCGCCGTATTCCGTTGGAATGGTAGGGCCGAAAGCACCTACTTCGCCGAATTTGCGGACGATTTCCGAGGGGAAATGCGCGTCCTGCGCCCATTTCTCGATGTTGGGCGAAATCTCGCGTTTCACGAAATCGCGAATGCTCTGGCGCACCAGAATATGCTCCTCGGTGAGCAGACCGTCGAGGTCGAAATAATCGGTGAAGCCGTTGGCGTTGGTAGAGCCGGGGGCTTTTTTCTGGGTGATCGCTTTGGGCGAAAGAACGTCGGCTTGGCTGGACATAGTGGGCTGATTGATTTGGGATTGCAAAGGTAAGAACGTGGCGAGCGCCGTCCCGGCGCCGCGTGGAAAGTCACGGTTCAGTTTTTCTCGGCGGCGCCAGGACAGCGCTCGTTACGTTTCCCACGTCGTGTGCTACCGCTCACCACCGTAAGCTCAAAGACGCCAAAAAGTTACGCCCAGCCTGCGGGTACAACGACGGAAAGTCGTACCGCGTGCCCCCCACCGAGTAGCCGTAGGTAAATCCATTGGAAGCGTATCGCTCGCCCAACACATTGACCACCAACACCCCCGCTTCTACTTCGCGCAGCCCCAAAAACGTCACCGCGCGCTGGTACTGTACCCGCGCATCGACCACCGTGTAGGCGTCGAGCGAGCGGGCGCGGGTTTCGGTATTGTCGAGGTATTGCCGCCCGACGTGCTTGCCGAGCAGCGCCAGCCGCAAGCCGGGCCGCGCGACGCCTTCCAGCGTAGCGGCGCCGATGATTTCGGGCGAAAGCGCGATGGTGGTTTCGCGGTAGGCGGTGGCTTCTTCCTGCACGAAGTTGAAATCGGCATCGTAAGCGCTCACATAATCGCGGTAGCTGTTGATGCGGTTGCGTGATAGGGTGGCGTTGCCCGATATGGTCAGGCGGTCGGGCACCAGTTCGGCGGCGGCGGTCAGTTCCACGCCCGCGCGGTACGAGGCGCGCACGTTCGTGGGAATGGCATTGCCTACGTCGTCGAGCTTACCCGAAAACACGAGCTGGTCGCGGTACTGCATATAATAGCCGTTGATGCCCCACTGAACGCGCCCGGCGGTGCGGCGCAGGCCGGCTTCGTAATCGAGGAGGCGCTCGGCGGTCGGGCGGCGACTCGGCGGCGTATCGGTGTAAGCCGAGCGGGTCGGCTCGCGGTGCGCGACCGCTACGGAAGCGTACGCCGCGAAGTCGGCGGGCAGCGCGCAGGTGAGGCCCGCTTTGGGGTTGAAAAAAGTGAAATCGAAAGTATTCGGCCGGCGCGGGCCAAAATCCTCGTTCGGCGTCAGGAGCGAGTAAGAGACGCGCCGCACTTGGGCATCGACGTACGCGCCGAGCCGGGCGGTGGGCTGAAACGTGGCGCGGACGTAGGCGTTGGCGTCGGTTTTTCGGGTACGCTCGTCGTAGTAGCGATGGTCGTTTTCGGTTTGGGCGGCGTAGCGTGCCCAGACCACCTCGCCGAAATGCTGGCCCCGGTAGCCCGTGGCGGCCCCGCCGACGGTCAACGTCCAGTCGCGGCCGGGAGGCGTAAGCGTGGCGGCCCACGTCGCGCCGAACAGGTTGGTGCGCAGCCAGCGCCGCCGCACCACATCAGTCGAAGTGATGGTATCGGAACCTTGCACGAGCAGCGTCGGCGGCGTCAGGCCGTACCGCGCGAAGCTCTGGCCCACCTTGTACTCCTCATAATAACCCCCGCCGCGCGTCCAGAACGGCGTGACGCTCAGGCTCAGAGCGGGCGCGAACTGATGCGAAATCAGCAGTTGGTAGTAATCCTGCTGATAGTTGTCGGTTTGGTTGCCGTAGGGCGTGGCGCGGGCCGGGCCGTAGCCGTCGGCGTAATCAAGTCCGGCGGGATTGAACCGGCGGTTGCCACCCGTCACCGAGTCTTTGGGCACGCCGTACCACGCCTGTCCCGTGCGCTCGAAACCGGTGAGTACGAGCGCGCGCACGAGGGTTTTATCGGTCAGGTACGTACCCGTGAGGTAGAGCGAGCGCAAGCGCGACGAGGCCCGCTCGATGTAGCCTTCGCTCTGAATGCGCGAGGCGCGGGCATCGAGCGCGAACCGGCCGCGCGCCGAATCGGCGCCGAGTAGCCCGGTGCCCGCCGCTACCGTAGTACGCCACGTCCCAAACGAGCCCGCCGAATTAGTGGCCTCGGCGTAGGCCCGGCGGCGCACAGCGCTGGTCTCGATATTGACCGACCCACCGAATGCACCCGCGCCGTTGGTGCTCGTGCCCACCCCGCGCTGCACCTGAATGGAGTTCACCGACGAGCCCAAATCGGGTAAATCGACGAAAAACACGCTGTGCGATTCCGCCTCATTCACCGGCACCCCGTTGAGCGTGACGTTGACGCGCGTGGGGTCGGTGCCCCGAATCCGCAGGCCGGTGTAGCCGATGCCCGTGCCGCCGTCGGAGGTAGTGACGACGGAAGGGGTCTGGTCGAGCAGGTACGGTAAGTCCTGCCCAAAATTCCGGTCTTTCAGGTCTTTCAGGCCCAGGGTCTGGTACGCCGTACCGGTCTGCCCGCTGGCTCGGGTAGCCGAAATCTGCGCTTCCGCGAGCTGCACGCGGCGCAGTCGAACGGTATCAATAGCGGCGACGGGTGCTTGGACAAGCGCTTGGGCACGCGCCTCAACCTCAAAAATAGCCCCGGCCGCCACGGCCAAGGCGCCGGCCAACGCACCCACGCGCGCGCCAACCCAACGAGAAACAGGAAACAAGAAACGAGAAACCAAAAAAGTGACGAACGAGCCGCCAGGGGTTGGCCGCAGGTTCAAAGCGTCACGAGAGCGAGCGCCGCCCCACGCGGGCGCCAATGTTTGTTCCCTTCGCCGGCATTACCCGGTTCAGGTTCAATGGGTATGATCTCAGCCGCCCAAAACCGCGCGTAACGCATCGGTTTGGGCAGCACCCCTAAACGTGCTGCAAACTTAACACACGCGGGATAGTCTTACCATTGAATTTTTGCGTATCTTCACTTATTGCCCCGCCACACGGCGGGTTGTGGAGCAACCTCCGTCGGCCTCGAACCGTCAGAGTGACGTGCTACCATTTTTCTATTCAAGGGCTTTGCGGCCCGTTCTGCTAAGTTTCTCGCGCATGCTTTCCCTCGTATACTCCGCTTTCGTCGTCCTCGTCCTCGCGTATTTCGTGGTGCTGCCCGCCCGCCGCCCGCTCCCGCCGCCTACACCCGACCCCGATTCGCGCGATGATGGCGGCGAACCGCTCGACGACGATCTACCCGACCTCGACCTGCCGCCCGGTATCTCGCGGCCGATCTCCGATTTCGAGCCCGATTACCATCAGCCGCGTCGTACATCGCGCCCACTGCGGATTCGGTAATTGAACGGCAGTAGACTTGATACGGCGCCAGTCGAGCCGTCTCCGGTACCTTCCCGGTGCGGGTTTATGCCACCCTACCGGCACTGTGATGGTACCGGATACTTACTTAGCTTGACTTTGGCCTTACGTGGCGGCTAACGAAGCCCGCCGAGCAGGGGGCATCTAGATTTGGGTAACCACACTCGAATCCCAATGCCGTCCCTGCCCAGCGAGTTTCTAGCCGTAATATTACCGTACGCGGGCCTGTTTTGCCGCCGCGTCTTTGCCCACGTGCAGCGGTTGCTGGCCGGGGCGATTCTGGCCCCAGGTAAGCGCACGATCACCTCCGTGCTGCGCATTGTGGGCCGCCAGCACGAGCGCGCGTTCGGCAAATACCACCGGGTACTGAGCCAGGCGCGCTGGTCAGCGCGGGCGGCGGGACGCGTGTTGCTCACCCAACTCGTGACCGTCTTTGCCGCCACGGGGCCGGTGCCGGTGGGCTTGGACGAAACGCTGGAGCGGCGGTGGGGGGCGCAGATTGCCGCCTGCGGCATCTACCGCGACGCGGTGCGCAGCCGCCGCGACCATTTCGTCAAGTGTAGCGGCCTGCGGTGGATGAGCCTGGTGCTGCTGGCGCCCATTCCCTGGGCCGGCCGGGTATGGGCGCTGCCTTTTCTCACGGCCCTGGCCCCGTCGCTGCGCTGGGCGCAGGCCCGAAAGCGGCGCCACAAGACGCTGCCTGACTGGGCGCGCCAACTCCTGTTTCAGCTCACGCGCTGGCTGCCGGGCCGGCAGGTGATTGCCGTGGGCGACAGGGGCTACGCCGTGCTCGACTTGCTGCACGCCGTGCGTCCTTACGTGACGCTCATCACCCGCCTGCGGCTCGATGCGGCCTTGTATGCGCCCGTACCCCCGCGCCCGGCGGGCCAAAAAGGCCGTACCCGGCGCAAAGGGGCGCGGCTGCCGCTGCTGCGGCGCGTGGCCGAGCACGCCGAACTGGTCTGGCAGCAACTCCTGCTCCCCGCGGACGCGCGGAGCCGAGAACAGGCCGTCGAGATCGCCACCGGTACGGCCCTGTGGTACCACGCCGGTAAGCCGCCGGTGCCCATTCGCTGGGTGCTGGTGCGCCAAATCGGACTCCAGGGCGAGCAGCTGAGCGCCTTTCTGAGCACCGACCTCTCGCTCGAAGCGGCGGCCATTGTGACCTATTTCAGCCGACGGTGGGCGATTGAAACCACCTTTGCCCAAGTGCGCGCGCACCTGGGCGTCGAAACGCAGCGGCAATGGAGCGAGCAGGCGATTGCCCGCACCACGCCCGTGTTGCTCGGGTTGTTTTCGCTCGTCACGCTCGTGGCCCACCGCCTCCACGCGCGCGGCTTGCTGGTGGCCCAGACCAACAGCTGGTATCACAAACCCCACCTGATCTTTAGCGATGCCATCGCCGCCGTCAGACGCGATTTGTGGGCCGAATCCCTTTTTTCAACTTCTGACGCCGACCACGTCACCGTAAAATTGTCCCGACACCAGTTCCATATCTGGCAGCAGGCATTGGCTTGGGCCGCGTAAGGCCAAAGTCAAGCTTAGGATACCTACAGCGGGACAAATTGCCGGTAAACTGCGGACTGAAGTCCGCACTACATAGCGGTACCTACGTCAGATATCTGCCGAACGGCCCGCTCAGCGGCAGCGGTGCGTGCTTCTCCCAAGCCGCTTATTTCCTGAAACGGCAGCCCGGCGGCGCGCAACGTCGCGCGGTACCGCTCGAACAGGTACGCCCGCACGGCCGGGTCGGGCGCTTCGCGGAGCGGATCGGGTTCCCACGGCACATCAGGGTGCAGTAGGAGGCGTAGGTGGTAAGCGTCGGGCCGTACGGCTTCGGCGCGCAGCCACGCGGGCGCTACCCCGAAGCGTTCTTCGGCCCAAATAAGTACCACCAGCAGGTCGGTATCGCAGAACAGCGGCTCGCCGGGTGACAAGCGCGCCGCTGCGGCGTTCTCGGCTACGAGTTGCCCGCGCGCGATGGCTTCCAAATCAGTTAATGAGTAGCCGCCCGGCTTGGGCAGCGCCGCCAGGTATTCGCGGGCAAACTCCGGCACCCACGCCGTACGCCAACGCGCCGCGAGGGCCGCCGCAAGCGCCGATTTACCGCTCGATTCGGGGCCGGTGATCGCCACGCGTAGCGGCGCTTGAGGTTTGCTGAGAAGTGACATCCGACACAAAAGAGCAACAAAAAGGGCCGAACTCTGCGAGTTCGGCCCTTTTTAGTTACAATAAATGCTGATTGCGCTTATTTGGTGATCTCAATCCGGCGGAAACCGACCTGATCGTCGAGGCGGACGCGCAGGAAGTACACGCCGGCCGCGAAGTTGGGCAAGCGCACCTCAGCCACCGTATTGTCTTGGGCGCGCTGCGTGTGCAGCGTGCGGCCGAGGGCATCGGTCACGGTCAGCTCGATGCGCTTGGCACCAGTGTTAGTCAGGTCTACGCGGAACGAGCCGGTGCTGGGGTTGGGGTACACATCGAGAGCACGCACGCGCTCGGAAGCCACCCCAACGATAATAGGAGCCAAAATATTGAGGGTATAATCCTCGGTTTCCCCATCAAAGAACTGCGCGCACGCGTCGAACTTGGTCGGCGTAGCGTTCCGGCGCGACCGGATACGCATCCCCGTGCTGCCCAACGCAGCGTCGGCTGGAATCGGCACGCGTACCGAGAACGTCTGCCCGGCCGTGTTTTGCGCGCTTTGCTTCACGAGGACGAACTCGGTCGAATCGAAGATATCGTCGCTGTTGAAGTCGATCCAGGCGCCGATGCCGCCGTTGGAGCTGTTCGATACCGACAGCGTGTACGCTGAATCGGCGTGGATGCTCGCCGTCAGGCTGTCGGTCGGGTCGTAGAAGGTATACGCCGGGCTGGAAGCCGCGCCCACAGCGCACCCCGTACCCCGGTTGCGGAGAGTCGTGGTGGCCATCACCACCGAGTTGATGAAGCCGTTGGTGCAGGGGCTCGTTTGCAGGTTGAGGCAATACGGGCTCAACGCCACGCAGATGTACTGCGAGCGCGTGAGCGAATCGCGGCCGGCAATATTGATTGTTCGGAGTTTCACATCATAGCAGCCGCCGTCCGAGAAGATAACGAATGGGTTGCGGCTGTTGCGATTGGTACCGCCAATGAAGCGAACGCCGGTTGAAGGCGTGATAGTCCACTGCCAGCTAGCCGGCGAGTTGAGCGATTGGTCGATTAAACGAACCACTTCGCCGCGGTTCGGGGCGGTGTTATTGACGGTGAAATTGCTCGTTGGAGCCGTCGGAACCGTGACGTTAACTACTACCGTATCGCGGGCGGTACACACGCCGTTCGAGATCGACGCGATGTAGGTGTAGGTGCCCGGCGAGGGAAAGGCGTAAGTCGTGAGCGGGTTCGCCGTGGACGAACCCGTTATGCCGGGGCCAGTCCAGGTGATGGCGGCAGTCGAGGGAATGACCGGCAAGCCTACGTTGATCGCTCCGATGGAGCCCTGCGTAGCGTCGGTGGCGCTCCAGCCGCTAGCGTCGTTCGTGTCGGGGCCGTAGAGCCCGGCGCCCGCGATGCCGCGCGGGCTGCTCACGCCGGCGCCATTCCAGTCGGTAGCCGTGACAGGGGCAGATGGCGTAAAGGCGTTCGTGACCACGGCATCAACCACTTGGCCGGTGGCCGAAGTCAGCACGAATGCCTGGTCGTTGCCCGACACAAGCTGGTCGTTGAGGCCGCCCGTGTTGTAGTAGTTGTTGCCCGTGTCATCGGTACCATCACCGATGTGCAGCACGAGTACGTTTTGGGGTTGCAGCAACGTGCCCACCGGGAACG
This sequence comes from Hymenobacteraceae bacterium, assembly GCA_031425525.1. Lineage (GTDB taxonomy): Bacteria > Bacteroidota > Bacteroidia > Cytophagales > Hymenobacteraceae > JANNMJ01. Next base: position 99,414 of record JANPJM010000023.1, read on the forward strand.
TGTACTGGCGAGCCGCGCCGCCGCCCTGCACTTCAAAGCCAAAGCCCGACAGATCGACCTGGCCGGTGCCGAGGTTGGTCAGCTCCACGAAATCTTCCGTGCCCGCCGGGATGTACGATGGGTAAGGCGAAGTAGCGCCCGTGCCACCCTGCGCGAAGAGCGCGAATTCGGTGATACGCACCGTGCCGCCCAGCGAGGCCGAAGCCGAAAGCGTGGTCGTGAGCCCGGTAAAGGTGTTCAGGTTAGGCCCGGCGTTGATATTGAGACCGGCATCGCGGTAAGCCGCCGAGGCCGACTGCGCGATGAGCGCATTGTTACCCGAATCGACCACTTTCACGAAGTAGCGCACGCCATTGGAGCCTTGCGCCGGAATGGTGGCCGAGAAAGTGTTGCCCGAACGCGTCATAGGCAGCGTGACCGGCAAGTTGCTGCCGGCCGTGTACACCACGTCGGCGCGGGCGATGCCCGAAGCGTCTGTAGGGGTTACGCTTACCACGTGAGCCGTCGGTAGGCAGCCGCCGCCGGGAGGCGTCAGGGTCACGTTACCGATCACGGGCGGCACCAAATCGCCGGAGGGAAGCGAGAAGAGGAGAGTTTGTCCATCGGCCGGGATTTCGCCGTTGGCGCCCGTGTTCGGCAGTACATCGGCGGCGTTGGCGCCGGCCGTTGGCGCCGGCCAGGCACCGCTCAGCGTGCGCACATCGGTGATACCGCTGCCTCGCAGGCCCACTTGCACGCCGTTGGTCGAACCGGGAATCCAATCGGGGCTGAAGCGACCGTAGTGGATTTCGATATTGCCGTTCTCGTACAACCAAAGTTGCGCCGACCCGCTGGCCGAGACGTTGGCGTACTGCACAAACTCTTTCGCCTCCAGCTTGTAAATACGGTTTGGTGCCGTACCGGTCGTCAGGGCCGAATATGCTACGTTGGGGCCATCGGCGCGCAAATCCTTCGCGAAGAAGGCGATCATTTGATCGGTGGACGCATTGAGCGGCGCCAGATAGGCCGTAGAGCCGGCGCCGAATGTGATCCAACCGTTAGTGGTCACCACATATTGGGTGTACACGTTGAACCCAAAACGGAAGCCGAACGGAATCGTTTGGGGCTGCGAGTAGCCGTCATCGACCGAGCCGCCGCCAGCGACGGGATCAATCGGGGTGCCGCCCGTGAGGGCCGAATATGAGCCGCCGCTGGAAGTAAAGCCGTACAGCGGCACCACCTGCGCGTGGGCCGCACCGACGCCGAGAAGGGCCAAAGTAGCGGCTGCGGCCATACGGCGCGCGAGCCGCGCCATCCCGGTCAGGGAAGTAGGAGTGGGCATTGAAAGTATTGGTGGGGAATAAATGAAGAGACTCAGTGATGAACCCAACGAACACCCGGCGACTACAGCCGGGCGCGTTTTGGGGTAGAAAGTTACGACAAGGTTTCGTATTTGAAATCAATAAGCCGGCTGAATGCTCGCGAAGAAGCTGTCGGCAAGCTAAACGGCGGGGCAAGCGGGCGGGCCGGGCACCCGCTTCAGCCCTCTCGCCGCCCTTACCTTTGCGCGGCAATAGGGGGCTTCAGCACCATTCGGCCCCTTGCCCCCGTTGCCGATGCCCGCTTCCGCTCCGAAGATTGCCTTTCAGGCGCTGACCTACGATGATGTGCTGCTCCTGCCGGCATATTCGGAGGTGCTGCCGCGCGATACCGACACCGGCACCTGGCTCACGCGCCGCATCCGGCTCAATATTCCGTTCGTGTCGGCGGCGATGGATACCGTTACCGAAGCCGATATGGCCGTTGCCGTTGCCCGCGAAGGGGGCCTCGGTTTCATCCATAAAAATATGAGCATCGCGCGGCAGGCCGAGCAGGTGCGCCGCGTCAAACGCTCGGAATCCGGGATGATCCTCGACCCCGTAACCCTACCCGAAACCGCCGTTGTGGCCGATGCGCACCGCGTAATGCGCGAGCTGGGTATCGGCGGTATCCCCGTCATCGGGCCTGACCGCACCCTGCGCGGCATCGTCACGAACCGCGACCTGCGCTTCGAGCGCGACCCTAACCGCCCACTTACGGAGGTGATGACGGCGATGCCGCTCATCACGGCGGCCCCCGGCACGACGCTGCAAGAAGCCGAAGGTATTTTGCAGGAGAACAAGATTGAGAAACTGCCCGTCGTGGACGATGAGGGCCGCCTGACGGGCCTGATTACGTACCGCGACATCATCAAGAAAAAAGACCGCCCCTACGCCTGCAAAGACGAATTTGGCCGTTTACGCGTAGGTGCGGCCGTGGGCGTAACGCCCGATTTGGGCATCCGCGTGGCGGCGCTCGTCGAGGCCGGCGTCGATGTAGTGAGCGTCGATACAGCCCACGGCCACTCGCGCGGGGTGCTGGATGCCGTGCGCGCCTTACGCGGGCAGTTTCCCGCCCTCGACATCATCGCCGGGAACGTGGCCACGGCCGAGGGCGCCAAAGCTCTCGCCGATGCCGGCGCCGACGCCGTAAAAGTGGGTGTCGGGCCGGGCTCCATCTGCACCACGCGCATCATTGCGGGTATCGGGGTGCCCCAGCTTTCGGCGGTGATGGAAGCTGCGCGCGGCCTCGAAGGCACGCAAGTGCCGGTGATTGCCGACGGCGGCATCAAGTTTTCCGGCGATGTGGTGAAAGCCCTAGCCGGCGGCGCTGCTACCGTGATGATCGGCTCGCTGCTGGCGGGCACCGAGGAAGCGCCCGGCGAGGTGCAGCTCTACGAAGGCCGTAAATTCAAGAGCTATCGCGGGATGGGTTCAGTGGAAGCGATGGAAGACGGCTCGAAAGACCGCTATTTCCAGGATGCCGAAGACGATGTGAAGAAGCTCGTACCGGAAGGCATCGTCGGGCGGGTGCCGTACAAAGGCGCCGTCGCGGAAGTGCTGTACCAACTCACGGGCGGCTTACGCGCCGGAATGGGCTACGTGGGCGCCGCCTCCATCGAGGCGCTGCAAAACGCGCAAATGGTGCAGATTACCGGGGCCGGTCTACGGGAATCGCACCCGCACGATGTGCAGATTACGCGTGAGGCGCCGAATTACTCGCGCTCCTAATCGCTGGGCGCCGTTCGGCTCGCTTTTACAGTCTTCGGGCTTCCTGAACCATCTTCGCCGGCAAGCCGTAGGGGTCAGACCGGGCGAATTGCTTTATCTTGCTTACTCTTGCTTGCGTGTTGGCCCGGCCGGTTAGGCTGCCGGCGCACTAGCTGTCGTTGCCATTGTCGCTACTTTCTGCCCTTCCGCTTTCGTTGCTGCGCCGCGCGCTGCTCGCGCTGACCATTGTTGCGTGGGCGGCCCTGCTGAGCGCCGCCTTGCTGGCAAGTGTTCCCGCGTACGAGGCAAGCGGCCACCCCGTGCGCATGGCACTGCTGGTACTGGCCGTGGCCATCACGTTTGGCTACCACCGCGTGAAAACACCCGCGCTCACCGGCACCGATTTCGTGGAGCCCCTGCGGCGGCTGCTGTTCGGCCCTGGCTTGCTCCCGCTGGCTGCGCTGGCGGGCCTCGGCGCGGAGTATTACTTTACCCGGCGATTGCCCGATTCGGCCCGTGCACTGGCGGCTAATGCGTTGTATGTCGGCGGATTGGCGCTGTATACGTGGTTGTTGGCTGCCGCTACCTATACGTGGCGCGCGATGCTGCTTTTTCGCGGCCCCGAAGTACTGCGCCGCGACTGGCGCGTGTTTGAGGTGGTGCAGGGCGGGCTGCTGGTTTTGCTCGTGACGGTACCACTACTCACGACCTATCGTCCGCTTGCCATTGGCTTGCTGACGCTGCTAGGAGTTTTTGCGGGCTACCTCAACGTCAACCAACGGTGGGTGGCGTACCTGAGCCGCCCGCAGAAGCTGCGCGCATCGCTGCTGCAAGTAGCGCTGATTGCAAGCCTAGTGCTGTTTGCGGCATATTTCGAGGTGCTGAAGGCCACCTCGCCGACACACCTCGTCCTTGATGGGCCTTTCTTGGCCGGCACGCTGGCGGCGGGCATTATATATCTGATTGCCAATGGATTGCTGTTGTTGTTCAACCTGCCGGCCACGACCGTTTTCGAGCAGCGTCGCGACGAGTTGCTCACCTTTCAGCGGCAAAGCCAGCGGATTCAGCAGGGCCAAACGCCGCATCAGGTAATCGAGCAGTTGGTGGCGAATGCGCGCTTGGTGACGGAAGCCGAAGCCGGCTGGTTCTGGATGGCCGGTGCCCCAGTCGCTGATTTTCAGCACGCCTTCGGGCTCAATGGCCTCGGCGCCGAGCGAATGGCCGAACTGACGGCGTTCCTGGCAGGGCTGGTACCGGCACAGGCCGTGTACGTCAATAACCACCTAGACGGCGCCCGGAGCGAAACCGATTCGGCGGTGAGTCCGCTGCAACAGTTGGCGACGGTCGGCTGGCGCTCGTTGCTGCTGGTGCCCGTACCCACGCCTACCGATCCTACCGAAACGCTTTCCTATCTGGCACTGCTGCGCGAACCGGCCCACGGCTTCGACCGGGGCGCCATCGGGCTGGTGCAGATGTACGCGCACCAAAGCCAGCTCACGCTCCAAAACCTGCGCCTGATGCACGAGGCGGTGGTGAGCGAACGCTACAAACGCGAATTGAACATCGCCTCCGAAGTACAAAAATCACTCATTCCCAGTCAATTACCTGCCGACCGTGTACTCGACATCAGCGTGTGGGCGGAGGCGGCGACCGAAGTCGGCGGCGATTTTTACGACTTCCGGCAACTCACCGACACCCGCCTCGCCATCATCGTCGGCGATGTGTCGGGCAAGGGCATCACGGCGGCGTTCCACGTCGCGCAGATGAAAGGCATCTTCCATTCGCTGATGCAGCTCGACCACGTGCCTGAACCCGACAAGCTGCTCGTGAAGGCCAACGCCGCGCTGGCGTATTGCTTGGAGCGGTCGTCGTTCATCACGGCCTCGCTGTATGTCATTGATTATGAGCAGCGCGGCTTTGCGTTCGCGCGTGCCGGACACTGCCACACGCTGTATTACAATGCCATGACGGAGGAGGTTTTTTACTTCCAGACGCCCGGCCTCGGCCTCGGCATCCTCCGCAACGACGACGCCGCCTACGCCCGCCGGGTGCGCAATATGTACTACGATTTCAACCCCGGCGATGTAATGGTCATCTACACCGATGGCATCACCGAAGCCCGCTCGCCCCACGACGAAGAATACGGCGAGGAACGCCTGAAAGCGCAACTCACGCTCAACCACGCCAAGCTGCGCGCCGAAAAAATCCGCGATGCCATCGTCGATGATCTACAAGCCTTCATTGGTGGAGCCGCCGTGCGCGACGACCAAACGCTGCTCGTCATCAAGTTCAAAAGTGAGGAGGAATGAAGTAGCGGGTCGGGCCATTGTTTTTTCAGACACGTACTGATTTTCACCGGAGCACCAAATTTTTCCCTTTCTCCACCAACCCAATGCGTGGCGGTGCGTAGAACGCGGTTGCCCTGTGTCCGCCTTTCTCTGCCGGCTGCTACGCCGCTTTTCGTAGTTTTTCGATGAACATTACCCAAGAATCTGCCGCCGATACGCTCACCCTTCGGTTGCAAGGCGAGTTGGACGCGTCTTCCGCCGTCGGGCTCGACGATGTGCTGTCGGCCGATGAAGTCACACGTTTTCGGCGCGTTCTCATCGACTGCACCAACCTCGATTATATTTCGTCGGCGGGCTTGGGCGTATTCATCTCCAACCTGCAACGTTTTCAGGAAGCCGGTACCAGCCTGGTTTTCTTCGGAATGCAGGAGAAAGTGTACAACGTTTTCGAGATTCTCGGCCTCGATGCCCTGATGACCATCGTCGATACCCAAGACGCCGCCCGCGCCCAGCCGTTGCCGAATGCCTGAGCCTACCCGCTCGATCAGGGTGCGCTGCGAACGTGCCAACCTGGCGCCAATCCGCCGATTCGTCGAAACGTGGTTCGATGAGTTAGCGCTTGCGCCCCGGCTTGCCGGCCAACTGCTGGTAGCCGTCGATGAGGTATGCGCGAACGTGATTGTCCACGGCAACCACGAAAACCCGAATCAGTGGCTTACGCTCCGGTTGCGCCGGGCGCCCGCCTGTGTCATCTTCGAGTTACTCGACCGCGGCGTGCCCTTCGAGCCGCCGCCTTTTTCGCCGCCCGACGTGGCGCGGTACATTCGGGAACGTCGTAAAGGCGGTCTCGGCCTCACCCTCGTTCACTTGATTATGGATAGGGTGGAGTTTCTGCACGAAGCCGACGACGCAAACCTCTGCCGCCTCACGAAGAACGTTTCGCTCGATTAGTCGCCTTTTTTTGCGCTGCCGGAGTGACGTCGACGGCCATTTTACCGTCTTTGCGGCAGTCGGCAGGCACCCACCGGATGCATTTCGCAGGTTCGGCACGCGGGTTGTGGCGCGGTCGTGGCGTAATTTGCGCCTCGAAACCGTTGAGCCTTCATCGGCGCTTACCGGACGTATTCACCGGCGCCGTGCGGCGTAAGTAGTAGTTGCTCCCTTAAATCCCGTATGCGTTCAACCCTTCCGTACCTGGGCGTGGCCCTCGTACTGGCCGGCGTGGCCGGCTGTGGCTCGTCGAAGCCCGCCTCAGATTCCAAAAAGGCGATGGGCGCCGTGCCGAACGGCCCCGTAATCGAAACCCTCGGCACGACGCCGGTTTACACCTCAGATTTCCTGTACGTGTACCGCAAGAACAACCCGGCCGCCAACGCCACGGCTTCGGCCGAGGATGCGCGCCCGACGACTTCGTTGCCCGAGTACCTCGATTTGTACACCAACTTCCGCCTTAAAGTCCTTGATGCGGAAGCCCGTGGCCTCGATACTACCGCCGCGTTCCGGCGCGAGTTGGAGGGCTACCGGCAGCAACTGGCCCAGCCGTATTTGACCGAGAAATCAGTCACGGATCAGTTGGTGAAGGAAGCCTACGACCGGATGCAGCAGGAAGTGAGCGCGGCGCACATTCTGCTTCTGGTAGGGCCGGAAGCCGACCCAAAGGACACGCTGGACGCCTATAATAAGATCGTCAAAATTCGGCAGCGTGTCACCAGTGGCGGCGAGGATTTCGGCAAAGTGGCCGCTGTAGAGTCGCAAGACCCATCGGCGAAGCAGAACGGCGGTTCACTCGGCTATTTTTCGGCGATGCAGATGGTGTATCCGTTCGAAAATGCGGCGTACAAGACCAAAGCCGGCGAAGTCTCGCCGATTCTGCGCACCAAATTCGGCTATCATATCCTGAAAGTCAATTCGATGCGTGCGGCGCAGGGCGAAATCAAAGTGGCTCACCTGATGGTGCGCGCCACCCCCGGAATGCCGAAAGAAGATTCGCTGGCGGCCCGCAAAAAGGCTGATGAGATTTACGCCCGCGTTAAGAAGGGCGAAGATTGGGGCAAGCTCGTCGCGCAGTTTTCCGAAGACCAAGGTTCGGCGCAGCAAAACGGCGAGTTGCCGGCGTTCGGCACGGGCCGCATGATCCCAACCTTCGAGGAGGCCGCATTCAAGCTCAGCAAGCCCGGCGAAATTTCGCCGCCCGTGCTGACGCCCTACGGCTGGCATATCATCAAGTTTCTGGAACGCAAGCCGTTGCCGAGTTACACCGAGATGGAAGCCGGTCTGCGTAGCCGCGTAGCCAAGGATTCGCGCTCGGAACTGAACAAAACGGCTTTTCTGAAGCGCGTGAAAGCCGAAAACGACTTCAAAGAAATTGCCGCCACGCGGAAGCTGATCGTCGATAAGGCCGATACAGCGCTCGTTTCGGGTCATTTCAGCTATGAAACCGATGTCAAGAAGAACAAAACGCTCTCATCGCCGCTCTTCACCATCAAAGGGCAGCCCACGACCGTAGCCGACTTCAACGCGTGGTTGAAGACCAACCAGAAAGCTCGCGCGAAAGGCGCCTCGCCGCAGTACGTGATGGGCCTGTATCTCGACCAATTTACGGAGCAGCGCCTGACCGATTTCGAAAAGGCCAACCTCGACACCAAATACCCCGAATATCGCTCGCTGGTGCGCGAGTACCGCGATGGCATTCTGCTGTTCCAGTTGATGGACGAGAAGGTGTGGTCGAAGGCGATTGAAGATACCACGGGCCTCAAAACCTACTTTGAAGGCCACAAAGACGAGTACAAGTGGGGCCAACGCCTCGACGCCACGCTGATTTCAGCCGCCGACAAAGCCACGCTCGACAAAGCACTGGCGCTGATGAAGAAAGGCCGCTACACCACCAAGCGCGCCCAGCCCGACCCGATCACGTACCGCGAAGGCGCCGAAACGTTCGCCAAAGCCGATTCGTCGCTCCTCGACCAACTCGCCGTGCGGATGCAGCAGGATACCGCCCTCACCGTCAAGCTCATCGGCTCGGCCGATTCGCGCGAGGCGGCCAACAAGAAGGGTGGCGCTACGCTGGCCCAGCGCCGTGCGACGCTCGCCGCTGCTTATCTGCGCAAGAAAGGCGACCTCGCCGCCAAGCGCGTCAGCACCGGCACGACCGCCAAAGCCAAGAAGGAGAAGGATGATGCCGGCCGCAAAGCCAACCGTACGCTGGCGTTCCAGTTAATGACCTCCGACCTGAGCGGCCTGGAAGAGACGATGAACGAGCAAAACCCGCTCGCGCTCCAGATCAGCAGTCGGAAGTTTTCGGCCGGCGATTCGAAGGTCGTCGATGCCGCTCCGCAAACGGTCGGCACGCACGTCATCGAAAAGGACGGCCGCGTGAACCAGCTCCGCGTGAAGGCGGTGGTGGCGCCGGGCTTCAAAACCCTCGCCGAAGCGCGCGGCCAAGCCACGAGCGACTACCAGAACTACCTCGAAAAAACCTGGATTCAGGAGCTGCGCGCCAAGTATCCGGTAAAAGTCAATCAGCCGGAGGTCGATAAAGTACTCGCTTCGGAGAAAAAGTAGGTGAGAAGTCAGAGGTGAGAAGTTAGAGGTCAGGGATACTCAGTTTTGCACCTCACACTTCTGACCTCTGACTTCTCACCTCCCCAAAGCAACCCCGCGCCCGGCCCACGGCTCCCCTGCCCGGCCGGGCGCGGTGATTTTCGGCCAACTTCGGCGGTTCGTGCCGAATTTCGCGGCGCTGTTCGGCGTTTGCCCCGTGGCCTCCGGCCGGTATTCTTGATTTAATGAAGAAATTGACGTTTTTGACCGTAGGCGGCGCCCTGCTAGGTTCGCTGCTGGCCGCCCCGGCTGCCCACGCGCAACGCGCCGCGACCGTACTCGACGGCATCATCGTGAAGGTCGATAACCGGATCATTCTCAAATCCGACCTCGACGGCCTGCTCGCCCAGGCGACAGCCAACGGCCAGACCGGCGGCGAAAAGCTCCGGTGCCGGCTGCTGCAAAACATCGTAGTGCAAAAACTGCTGCTGGCCCGCGCCGACGCCGATTCGGTCGTCGTCGATGAAAAGCAGGTACAGGGCGAGCTGGATCGGCGGATGGCGTATTTCGCCAGCCAGATCGGTTCCGAGCAAAAGCTGGAGGAGTACTACAACAAGTCGATCAAGCAACTCAAGGATGAGTTGCGGACGCAGGTGCGCGACCAACTCGTAGCCCAGAAAATGCAGGAGCAGATCACGGGTAAGGTCGAGGTAACGCCGCGCGATGTGCGCAAGTATTACAACCAGATTCCGAAGGATTCGCTGCCGTATTACTCTACGGAAGTGGAGGTTGGCCAAATCGTGAAGCTCGCCGCCCCCGGCTCGGCCCAGAAGCAAAACGCGATTACCAAACTGCGCGCCCTGAAAACGCGGATTCAGGGGGGCGAAGATTTCGGCACCCTCGCCAAGCAGTTTTCCGAAGACCCCGGCTCGGCCAGCGCCAACGGCGAACTGGGTTTCTTCAAAAAGAAGGAGTTGACGCCCGAGTACGAGGCTGCCGCTCTGCGCCTGGAGCCCGGCCAGATGAGCGATATCGTGGAATCGCCGTTTGGTTTCCACCTGATTCAGCTCATCGAGCGGCGCGGCGATACGTACAACACGCGCCACATTCTGCTGAAAGCGTCGTCGTCGGAGAACGATTTGGCCGAAACCTCGCGCCAGCTCGCCGCCATTCGCCTTCGCATCATGCGCGACTCCACCACCTTCGCCAAAGCTGCGAAGGAGTTTTCGGACGACCGCGAAACCAAGACCAGCGGCGGGCTATTGATGGATCCGCGTACGAGTTCGTCGTTCATCGCGCTCGACAAAATCGACCCGGCCGTGTTCTTCACCATCGACACGATGGCGCTCGGCCACATCACGCCGCCCCTCCCCTACCGCACCGACGACGGCAAGGACGCGATGCGCATCCTGTACCTGAAGGCCAAGCGCCCGCCGCACCAGGCAAACCTCCGCGACGACTATCAGAAACTCGCCACGGCCGCCGTCAGCGAGCGCAAAGCCAGTGCCCTGGACGATTGGTTTGAGAAAAACAAAGGCTCCGTTTTCATCGAAATCGACCCGGAGTACAGCGATTGCAAGCTGCTCGATTTAGAACAGTAAGTTTTTAGTGTTTCGTTTTTAGTGTTTAGTGTTCGTGCAAAAGCGATGTAAGCGCACAGAATACTTCCGCCGCTTCGTCTAAACACTATACACTACCTACTACACACTTCCTCCGAATGACCTTCTCCTCCGATAAAGAAGCCGCCGACGCCCTGGCGGCCGCCTACCACCGACTGCGTAAAGAGATCGCGACCGTCATCGTCGGGCAAGACGAAGTAGTGCGGCTCGTGCTGACGGCCATTTTCTCGCAGGGACACTGCCTGTTGGTGGGCGTGCCGGGGTTGGCCAAAACGCTGCTGATTCAGACGATTTCCGACTCCCTCGACCTGTCGTTCAACCGCGTGCAGTTTACGCCGGACTTGATGCCGTCGGACATTGTGGGCTCGGAAACGCTGACTTCCAGCCGCGAATTTCAGTTCGTAAAGGGGCCGGTGTTCGCCAACATCATCCTCGCCGACGAAATCAACCGAACACCGCCGAAAACCCAGGCCGCGCTGCTCGAAGCGATGCAGGAAGCCGCCGTGACCGTGGCTGGCCGCCGCTACGAGCTACCGAAGCCGTTTTTCGTGCTGGCCACCCAAAACCCGATTGAGCAGGAGGGCACGTACCCTCTCCCGGAGGCCCAGCTCGACCGCTTCATGTTCAACATCACACTCGGCTACCCGACGTACGCCGACGAGCTGAGCATCGTGAAAGCCACCACGCGCGGCATCAAGGCGCAGGCGGCGCACGTACTCTCGGCCGCCGAGATCCAAGCTTTCCAGAGCCTCGTACGGCGCGTCCCCGTGACCGACAATGTGGTGGAGTACGCCGTGAGCCTCGTCCACAAAACGCGGCCGGGCACCGAGCGCGCCGCCCCCGGCGCCACGCAGTACCTGGAATGGGGCGCCGGGCCGCGCGCCTCGCAGCATTTGGTGGTTGGGGCGAAAGCCAACGCGCTCATCAACGGTAAGTATTCGCCGGATATTGAAGATGTGAAGGCCGTCGCGCTCCCGATTCTGCGCCATCGCATCGTCCGCAATTTCAAGGCGGAAGCAGAAGGAATTACCGCCGAGAAAATTATTGCCCAGATGCTGTAAAAGTTAGGGTTTAGTTTTTAGGGTGTAGTGTTTAGGCACGCACGATGTGTCCACATTTCCCTAAACACTATATCCTAAGCCCTAAAAACTACCATGGAAAACGTCCGCCAACGCCACTACACCTCTTTGGAGGAAAACCTCGCCGTCATTACCACCGCCGTCGGCGAGGGCGTCGATCTGCGCACCACGCCTCTGGCGCTGACCTTACCCCTGGAACTGGCGCGGCTGACGGACATTCTGCGCGAAACCGGCCCGGACGTGCGCCTGACGCAGCCGGGCCTGGCGGCCGTAGCCGAATTTTACGGCCTCTACCAGCAGCGCCGCGCCGAGTTGCAAAGCGCCATGGAACGCATCTTCGCCGACAAGCGCGCCGTGATGCGCGTCGAGAACGGCCGCGTCCTGACCGCCGACCAGCTCTGGCGCGCCGTCGAGTTCATCGGCGAGGCCGCGCGTACGGTACTGACCATCAGCACCCAAAAAGAGCTGGACTCGCCGGCGCAGCACCCGCACCCCGGCGTGGGCGAGGTGTTTGCCAAGGTGGGGCCGGTGCGGCGGTAGCCAGGATTATTGGCGCGGCGCGTAAACGCCGGGCAAGGAAGCGGCGCAGAAGTCCGCAACGGCCATCCGGGCGCCCGGAAAGGGTTTGCGAAGCTTTGCAACGGCCATCCGGGCGCCCGGAACAGGTTTGCGAAGCTTCGCAAAGGCCATCCGGGCGCCCGGGAAGGGTTTGCGAAGTACGACGACGCTTTTTTCGCTTCAGCGCAGCCGCTCGTCGAGCAGCCCCGTGAGGTACAGCCCCAGATTGAACTCGAAGCGCTTGTTCCGTAAATCATAATACGGTTCGGCGCGCGTCGTCAGAAAGCCGCGATCCCAGAGGCGGTAATCGTGGGTGAGGCGCACGATGAGCAGCTCGCGGCGGCGCTCGTGGAAGCCCGGCGCCTTCACCACGGAGCCCAACGACGAGTACAGCACCCCGCCAAGCCCCGGCGAGCTAAAGCCGTCGCCGTTCCAGTAGCTCACCCAAATGGTGTTGAGCTTGGTTTCGAGGCCTGCATTGAGGTAAAGGCCGCGCCCGCTGGGGTAAGGCAGGCGGCGGGTGAAGGAGTAGTCGAGGAAGCCGGTGGTGAGGGCTTCGAGGCGGAGGCCGCGTACGAATCGGCTCGTGTCTTGGCGCCAGACTGCTCGCAGGCCGGTAGCGCCTACGAAATAGGTTTGAAGAGGTAGGTCGAGCGTATCAATTTGGCCGCCAAGGTGGCGCCCAGTGAATTGGATAGGAATTCGGAGCCCAAAGGTGTGACTTTGCATAGTCTCAGGGGCAAATATTCCGTGACCACTCTTCAAGTAATGCTCAAAAGGATGCCAAGGATCGTCAGCGCTAAGTGCGCCGCCTGGAATACTATAACGATGTGGTTGATAAGCACCCACCAAATCAATCAGCCCACTAAATCCACCCGAAACAGCCTCCTGCGCCGAATCACGGGCATATTGCATCCGTTCCCAGTTCACCCACACATCGTAGCGCAGCCGCCCGGTCTCGCCGGTTAGTTGAATGCCTTCTTCCGGCCGCCGCAGCATCACGCGCTCGAAATCATACAGGGGCTCGGCGAGCCCGTGGTGCAGATGGCCATCGAGGGAGCCGAACAGGAACCGCCAGCTATTGCCCGGCGTGCCGCCCTGCACCACGGCCGTCAGCGCGGGCCGAATCTGCAAGAGCCGCGAACCGCCGTTGGGGCCGAACTGATTGCCGAAATCCTGCCGAAAAAACACGCCCGCCGCCAGCTTTACGCGCGCCGAGGGTTGCCACGTGAGTTGTGGACGCGCCGCCACGCCGAAGAGCGTATAGCCATCGGCAATTTTGTAAAAATATTCGTTGTCTTTGTTGAAGAAGAAAACGTCGGAGCGGATGCGTAACTGCCGACTCTGGCCGGAATCGGCGGCGAGCGGCGTCAGAAACGCGCGGTTGTCGAGTTGCGCGATGGATGCCAGCGAGATTAGCAACAAGCCGAGAGCGCCCGCGCTCATTACTAAATATTTTTTCATACTTTCGCCTCGGATTCCAGCAAGTAAGTTGGCTCATGGGGAGCTATTCGACTGGGCGGCGGGTTATCACCGGCTGCCCCGAACGGCCCGCTGCGGCGGCCGGGCGCAAGGTCGGCACCCCGGCGCAAACAGGCTTGCCTGCGCGTCCCCTGACCCGTACTTTTACCCCGTTATCTTTTTTTTCTTTTCCCCGTTATGGCGGTAGCAACCGACAAACAAGCCAAAGGCGCGGCCCCGACCGACAGCGCCGACGCAAAAGCCAAAGCCCTGAAGCTCACGCTCGAAAAGCTCGACAAAGCTTATGGCAAAGGCACCGTGATGAAGCTCAGCGACCAGAAGGTAGCCGATGTCACCACGATTTCTACCGGCTCGCTTGGGCTCGATATTGCTTTGGGCGTGGGCGGGCTGCCGCGCGGCCGGGTAGTCGAGATTTACGGCCCGGAGTCGAGCGGTAAGACCACCCTCACGATGCACTGCATCGCCGAAGCCCAGAAGGCCGGCGGGATGGCCGCCTTCATCGACGCCGAACACGCCTTTGACCCGGCGTACGCTAAAAAACTCGGCATCGACGTTGACAACTTGCTGATTTCGCAGCCCGACAACGGCGAACAGGCGCTCGAAATCGCCGATCACCTGATTTCGTCGGGCGCCATCGACATCATCGTCATCGACTCGGTGGCGGCCTTGGTACCGAAAGCCGAGATCGAAGGCGATATGGGTGACTCGAAAGTCGGTCTGCACGCCCGTCTGATGAGTCAGGCCTTGCGGAAGCTCACCGGCACCATCAACCGCACCAACTGCCTGGTGATCTTTATCAACCAGCTTCGCGAGAAAATCGGCGTGATGTTCGGTTCGCCGGAAACCACGACGGGCGGTAATGCGCTGAAATTCTACGCCTCGGTGCGCCTCGATATCCGCCGCATCGGCCAGATCAAGGAAGACAAAGACCACGTGACCGGCAACCGCACGAAGGTGAAAGTGGTGAAGAACAAGGTGGCGCCGCCGTTCAAGGTCATCGAGTTTGACATTATGTACGGCGAGGGCATCTCGAAAACCGGCGAGATCATCGACCTCGGCACCGAGCTGGGCATCATCGTCAAATCGGGCTCGTGGTTCTCATACGATGGCAATCGCATCGGCCAAGGTCGCGATTCAGTGGTGACATTGCTGCGCGACAACCCGGAAATGGCGGATCAGATCGAAGCTAAAATCCGCGCAAAAGTCAAAGGCGGCGACGTGGCGCTACCCGAAGACCTGACCGTCGATGAACACGGCGCCGACGCCGACACCGATGAGTAGCCGGGTGTAGCGCACGCTGGCGCCCCGCGCTACATCCGCTACATTACCCACACGTTACCGAAAAGGCCGCCCCCACCGGGGCGGCCTTTTTTGTGAACGCCCGACCTTTATGGCGCGGCAGCCGTAAACCTTCGGTCGCTGGCACCTCGTTTGTCTCGCGGCGCACGTTGTTCGGACCTGACTACCCGACTTCTCTCTCGCCCCTTATGCCCCGTTTCCTGACGACGAAATCACGTTTTACCGCCATGCTGGCGCTCGCGCTGCTGCTTACGAGTGGGCTTTTGGCCTTCGTAGCCGCGCCCACCGGCGAATCGCCTCGCACGGTGCGCAACGCCTCGTTCGGGCGCGGCGAGATGCTCAAATACAAGATTCACTACGGCATCATCAATGCCGCCGATGGCGAAATTGAGACCTCCGGCGACCTGCACCGCGTCAACGACCGGCCGTGCTACAAGGTGAGCGTCAGCGGTCGCACGACGGGCTCATTCGATTTTTTCTTGCGAATTCGCGATACGTGGCGGTCGTACATTGATACGGCGGCCATTTTGCCGCAGAAATTCACTCTCGATATCGCCGAGTCGAAATACCGCAAAAAAGAGTCGATGGATTTCGACCACACCGCTAACACGGTGACGGTAGAGAATCAAAAAGAGAAGAAAAAGCAGACGTTTTCGGCTCCCGACAACGTCCAAGACCTCGTGAGTGGTATTTTCTTCATCCGCACCCTCGATTACACCAACCGCAAGCCCGGCGAGCAAATCAAAGTCAAAGGTTTCTTTGATGATGAAGTGTTCGATATGACCGTGACGTATCGCGGTCACGAGAACGTGGAGACCAAAGCCGGTTCGTTCCGCTGCATCCGGCTTTCGCCGAAAATGCCGCCTAACAAGCTGTTCAAAGGTGAAAATGCCATTGCCGTGTACCTCTCCGACGATGTGAACAAAATTCCTGTTCTGGTGCAGGCCGAGTTGTTCGTCGGCTCCGTCAAGCTCGATCTCTACGAATACAAAGGGCTGCGCGGCCCCATAAACCGCATCGCCGACTAACGGCTCCCTGCCCGCCCGTGGCGGGTGCCTCTGGGGGAGCGGGTGCGGCATCCGACTTATTTTCTTCGTCCGTTTCCTTTCAACCGGCAAATCGGCTTTCCCAATGGCAACTTCCGTTACTAAAATTTTGGTAGTCGATGACGATCCCGATATCGTCGAGCTGCTTCAGTACAATCTACAAAAAGAAGGGTATCAGACCCAAACAGCCACCAATGGCCGCGCCGCCATTGAACTGGCGCAGCAATTCGTGCCCGATATCATTCTGCTCGACGTGATGATGCCCGTTCTCGACGGCATCGCGGCGTGCCGGCAGCTCCGCGCTATTCCAAAGCTGAAGGACACGTACATCCTGTTCCTGACAGCCCGCTCGGAGGAATTTTCGGAAGTGGCGGCGTTTGAGGCCGGGGCCGACGATTTCATTACCAAACCGATCAAGCCGCGCGCACTCATCAGCCGGCTGTCGGCGGCGCTACGGCGTGAGCGGCCCACGATTTTGCCGAGCGCCGGCGTCATCGAACTCGGCACGCTCCGCATCGACCGCAACTCGTTCACGGTGCAAAAAGACGGGCGTAAACTCATTCTGCCGAAAAAAGAGTTTGAGCTACTCGCCTTCCTGGCCGCTACGCCCGACCGCGTTTTCAGCCGCGATGAGCTACTGACGCACGTCTGGGGCACTGATGTTTTCGTGCTGGCGCGCACCGTCGATGTCCACATCCGCAAAGTGCGCGAAAAAATCGGTGAAGACAATATCCGCACGATCAAAGGCGTCGGCTATAAATTCAACACCGATTAATGTTGGATGAGTAGATGAGTAGTTGAGCAGATATTCTGGGTAACGCTAGAGTACCTCCTCATCTACTCATCTACTCATCTACTCATCTAAAAAATGAAGCTCTCCTCCCGCGCGCTCGCCGTTGTTATTGCCGCGCTCGTGGCAACGGCAATCGGCGTTTTTTTGCTCGTCGCGCCGGAAATGACGTTTCAGCAAATGTGGCTGGCGTTGGGCCTGACGGCGGGCGGGTGCTTCATCTTGATTTATTTCTCCTACGAAGCGCTGCTGTTTCGGGAGGTCAATAATATTTATTCGGAGCTGGAGCACATCAAACGAAAGGAATTTCGGAAGATGTCGAATAAATTTTTGTTTCGGCCTGACCCGCTGAAGCGGATGAAAGATGAAATTCTGTACACCGCCATTCAGCGGCAGAAGGAATTGGAAGAATTGAAAAGATTGCAGGAATTACGCTCGGAGTTTCTGGCCGATGTCTCGCACGATTTAAAAACGCCGCTATTTGCCGCGCAGGGGTTCATTCACACCCTACTCGATGGTGCCGTAGATGATGTGCGCGTGCGCGATAAATTTCTGCTGCGTGCCGCCACCGCCCTCGATGGCCTCGACGATTTGGTGAAGGATTTGATTTCCATTTCGCAGCTCGAAAAGGGCGTTGCGAAAATGGATAAACGCAATTTTGATCTCACTGCACTCGTCCACGAGGTTTTTGACCAGCTTGAACAGCACGCCGCCAACCGCCAAGCCACCCTTCTGCTGAACCCTCCGGCCCTCGGCCCAGTGTGGGTGTACGCCGACCGGGGCCGCATCCGGCAGGTGCTGATGAATTTGCTCGACAATGCCATCAAATACGGCCAGTCGGCGGGCGGCACCGTGCGCGTAAGTCTGCAAGACGCCAAGCGGCAACAAGTGGAAATTACGGTTGCCGACGATGGCCCCGGCATTGCCAAGGCGCACCAAACGCGCATTTTCGAGCGGTTTTACCGGATCGATAAAAGTCGCGCCCGCTCCGAAGTCGATGGCCCGACCGGCACCGGTTTGGGCCTGGCTATCACAAAACACATCGTGGAAGCGCACAAATCGACCATCGGCGTGCGTTCCGAAGTTGGGCGGGGCACGGCGATGCGGTTTCGGCTGCCGCGCGCCCGACACGTGAACGGCGGGCCGCCGATGCCCGTTACGCAACTCCCCGCCGCGCCGACCGATCCCGCCGATCCCGCGCCCGCGCCGGTAGAAAGCGCGCCTGGTACGGCCGCTTTTACCGCCGACCCGCCATTTTCGTCGGAACTTCGCGGCCCACTCGCCGAAACCGGCGCCGCGTCCCCCACCGGGGCTCCTCCCCTGACCGATGAAAATTCCCTCGCTCGCTGACCTCATCCTGTTTGAGAACGACGACTTCCTGATTCTCAATAAGCCGCCCTTCATGGCCACGCTCGATGAGCGCGCCGGCAACGCGCCCAATATGCTGCGGCTCGTGCGCCAGACGTATCCCGACGCCCAGCTCGCGCACCGCCTCGATAAGGAAACATCCGGGTGTTTGGCCGTGGCGCGGCACCCGGCCGCCTACCGGCACCTCTCGATGCAGTTTGAGGCGCACACGGTGCAGAAGCTCTACCACGCCATCGCCAACGGCATCCACCATTTCCGCGACGAGCACGTCGAGCGCTCCATCGAAGTGAGCCCGCGCGGCGGTAAGGCCCGTTTGGCGTACAACGGCAAAGAGTCGAGTACGATTTTCAACACCCTCGAAACCTTCCGGCGGCACACGCTCGTGGCGTGCCAACCGATTACCGGGC
This sequence comes from Hymenobacteraceae bacterium, assembly GCA_031425525.1. Classification (GTDB taxonomy): domain Bacteria; phylum Bacteroidota; class Bacteroidia; order Cytophagales; family Hymenobacteraceae; genus JANNMJ01. The sequence goes on from JANPJM010000023.1 coordinate 117,937, forward strand.
GGATGCACCAGATTCGGCTGCATTTGCTGTATAAGGATGCGCTTATCGTCGGCGACGATCTGTACGGCGCTGAACCGCTGTACCTTTCGAGCCTTAAGCGCAACTTCAAGCTCGCGCAGGGCACGGAAGAGCAGCCAGTTATTGGCCGGTTTGCGCTGCACGCCCACGAATTGACGTTTCGAGGGATGGAGGACGAAGAAATCCGCGCGACGGCGCCGTCTCCGAAGGATTTTGCAGTACTGTTGAAGCTGTTGCGGCAGTACACCTGAAGCCGCCCCGTGGGCCGCTCTTGCGTAAAGCTTCGCCAAGTGCTTTGATTTGTGAGATAAAAGCCGTAGATTTGTGCCCGTTTTCGCCGGTTTCCGGCGCTAGTAGCTTGTCAATCAGGCCGTGAGGCCTTACCATCCCAATGGATCACCTGAGTTATAAAACCCAGTACGTCAGCACCGAGACCGCCCAGCGCAATTGGGTAGTGATCGACGCCGGCGACAACTCGCTCGGCCGCGTTGCCAGCCAGATCGCTAATTTTCTGCGCGGCAAGCATAAGCCGTCGTTTACGCCCCACGCCGACTGCGGCGATGCCGTCATCGTCATCAACGCTGACAACCTGCGGGTTACGGGTAAGAAGCTCACCGACAAAGTCTACATTTCGCACTCGGGCTACCCCGGTGGTCAGAAGCGTCAGACGGTTCGGGAGATGAAAGCCAAATCGGCTTCGCGCGTCATCGAACACGCCGTCCGCGGTATGCTGCCGCGCACCCGCCTCGGTCGCGAGCAGTTCCGTAGCCTCTTCGTCTACAACGGCGCCGAGCATCCGCACGCTGCGCAGCAGCCGAAAGCCGTCAGTCTGACGCACATTTAGGGTTTAGGATTTAGAGTATAGGGTTTAGGGTTTCATAGCAGACGATTGCATCCTAAACATTAAAAACTAAATCCTCTACACTGTTCCTGCTCCTTCGTTTTTTAGCGGGCTGTTAGTCAGCGCGCGCTTTTTTTATTTCACTCCATGTTGAACACCTCTGGGAGGAGAAAAACCTCGGTGGCCCGCATCTACATGCAGGCCGGGCAAGGTACCGTCACGATCAATGATCGTGACATGAAGACGTATTTCGGCAATGAACTGCTCGAAAACATCGTCAATCAGCCGTTTGGCACGCTCGACGCGCTCGGCAAATACGACGTGCGCGTGAACGTACGCGGCGGCGGAATCTCGGCGCAAGCCGAAGCCATCCGGTTGGCCATTTCGAAGGCGCTGGTGGAGGAGAATGCCGAAGTGAAGTCGGCCCTGCGTAAGGAAGGCTTCATGACCCGCGATTCGCGGATGGTCGAGCGCAAGAAGTTCGGTAAGCGTAAGGCACGCCGTTCGTTCCAGTTCTCGAAGCGCTAATCGCTTGGCGTTTTTTCTTTATCACTCCCTGGAAGTACCCATCCGATGGCCCAAGAAATAACCTACAAAGACCTGCTCGACGCCGGTGCCCATTTTGGTCACTTGACGCGTAAGTGGGATCCGAAAATGGCCCCGTTCATCTTCATGGAGAAGAACGGCATCCATATCATCGACCTCAACAAGACGCTCGCTCAGCTTGACCGTGCCCAGGCTGCCATCCGTGGCATCGCTAAATCGGGGCGGAAGATCATGTTCGTAGCTACGAAGAAGCAAGCGCAGGAGATCGTGGCCGATGAGGCGCGCCGCCTGAAAATGCCCTTCGTCACCGACCGGTGGCTTGGTGGCATGCTCACCAACTTCGCGACGGTGCGCAAGTCGCTCAAGAAAATGGCCACCATCGACAAGATGGTGAAAGAGAACACGGCCTACGCCGCCCTCGCCAAAAAAGAGCGCCTGATGATGTCGCGCGAGCGTGACAAACTGGAGCGCGTTCTTGGCGGTATTGCTGACCTGAGCCGTCTGCCGGCTGCGTTGTTCATCGTGGACATCAAGCGCGAGAACATCGCGGTGAAGGAAGCGAAGAAGCTAGGTCTGCCGGTCTTCGCTATCTGCGATACCAATTCGAACCCCGAAACCGTCGATTACCCCATCCCAGCCAACGACGATGCGTCGAAAGCCATTGCCCTGATCGTGGGTGCCATGGGCCAAGCCATCGAAGACGGTCTGTCGGAGCGTAAAGTCGATAAAGAGGAAACCGAAACCAAGCAGGTAGAAGCTGAAGGCATCGCCGAGAAGCTCGCCTCGACGGAGGAATAGCCCGTTGCCGGCAGCTTAATGCTGATTTCGCCTCAACCGGAAGCGAATCCCTGATTGGCCGGCTTCGGCTTCGGGGGTTCGCTTTTGGTTTGTCGGCTTAGCTCGCTTCGCTGAAAATCGGCGGTTAGGTAACGTAACGCCAAGCTCCTGCTTGGTGAAGCCCGCCGCGCGGGCACTAAGTGCCCGCCCTCCCCATAAATACACCCCACCAACCCCTCCAAATACCCAACAAGATGGCCAGTACCGCCGCCGACGTAAACCGCCTCCGCCAGATGACTGGCGCAGGGATGATGGATTGTAAGAAAGCCTTGACCGAAGCCGACGGCGATTTCGAAGCCGCCCGCGACCTCTTGCGCAAGCAAGGTCAGAAAATCGCCGACAAGCGCGCCGAGAACGCTACCGCCGAGGGTCTCGTACTCGTGAACGTGAGCGAAGACGGCACCAGCGGCAAACTGGTAGCGCTGGCCTGCGAAACCGAGCCGGTGGCGAAAGTGGAAGATTTCCGCAACCTCGCGCAGCAAGTGCTCGCCGCCGCCGTGCAGTCGAATGCCGGCACGAAAGAAGACCTCTTGGCCGCCGCGCAAGCCGATGGCCGCTCGCTGCAAGACCACATCACCGATTTGATGGGAAAAATCGGCGAGAAGATCGACGTAGTGTCGTATGAGACGCTGACGGCTGAGAAGGTGGCGTCTTACATCCACTCCGACAACAAGAAGGGCGTGCTCGTCGGCTTCAAAAACACCGGCGGCACCGACGTAAGTGCTGTCGGTCGCGACGTGGCGATGCAGATCGTCGCGATGAACCCGGTGGCTGTCGATAAGGATGGCGTAGATGCCAACACGGTGCAGCGCGAAATCGAAATCGGCAAAGAGCAAGCCCGTGCCGAAGGCAAGCCGGAGGAAATGCTCGAAAAAATCGCCGCCGGCAAGCTCAACAAGTTCTACAAAGAGAATACGCTTCTCAATCAGGAATTTGTGAAAGACAATTCGCTGACCATCGCCAAGCTGCTCGACTCGAAGCACGCTGGGATGACGGTGAGCGATTTCAAGAAAGTGCGCATCGGAGCGTAGTTCGTTAGCCGTTAACCGATTATAGAAAAAAACCGCCGCTTGGCCTTTTGAGGCTGGGCGGCGGTTTTGTTTGGCCATGCGAACGACGTAGAAGCGCGTGCCGTTTAAGCGGGGTACTTACATTCGCTTATTCTTTCGGCGTTATGACACATCGTACCATCATTGCTCAAACAATAGCCGTCATTCAGCGGCTTCCAGTTGAAAAAGCTGAAAAAATCGCTGAGTTCGCGGCTTTTCTCCAAAAGCTATTTAAAGAACAGCAGCTTGCTCGGGGAATTCAACAATTGACGGCCGGGAGCGCAGTTTTTGATTTTCTAACAGATGAAGAAGACCTGTATTCTTCAGATGACTTAGTGGAGAGGTACGATGCGTAAGGGCGACGTGATGTTGATGCGATTTCCGTTCACAGACCTATCGGGTAGTAAACTGCGACCGGCCATCGTGCTGATAGCCACAGCCAGCGATTTGACGGTCTGCTTCGTCACGTCCCAGCTTCGTTGGCAAGAGCCTACAGATGTCTTGCTCGAACCGGCTCCGATGTCAGGTATCAAAAAGCCATCATTGGTTCGCACCAACAAGCTGGCGACTCATGCTAAATCGCTGGCGGCCGGGCGGTTGGGCAGTTTATCAGAAGCCGAACTTACAGCAATAGACCAGAAGCTCAGAGAGCTATTGCAGCTCGACTGATTGATAAACCGCCGCCTAGCCTTGGGGCTGGGCAGCAGCGTTCCGGTTGGTGGTGAGAACGGAAGACTAGTTCGCCTACGACCACGAGCTACCGTGCGTGGGCTACGGCAACCACGAACAAGGCGCCAACCTCACCATGACCAGCCTGTTGCGCCTACTCGACATTCACGGCCTGACGCTACGCGAGTTTTTCAGCGATACGGAGTAGCGCAGAACAATTGCCGCAAGGAGACTTCAGGAGAGCGGTGGCAAGCCCACCGCGTCGTGCGGATCAAGTACGCGCAGACCCACTATCGATTTAAAGTCGCTGACATTGCGTATTACCAACGTGAGGCTATGCATCAGCGCTGTGGCGGCGATGACCGCATCAGGCAACTTACGGCGATGCAGCCGGCGCAGGGCGATGGTTTGGATGATGACCGCCTCATCGAGAGCTAAAATCTTTGAAGCAGCTACAAAATCCTGTAACTGGCTCCACTAGGCGGTCTCAATGCTCGGCGATGCGAAAAGCTCAATCTGCGTGATGACAGAAATAGCACCATCGGGCGTAGCTATTACCTGCTCCAACCAATCGGCATTAGGATTTGGGAGGCTATCGCGGAAAAAATCGATAACCACGTTGGTATCTATTAAAAACCGGGTTCCCATTCGTCGCGCATCTCTTGTACTTTCTTTTGCATTTGCTCGCCCCGCTCCTTTGACATTATTCCGCGCCAGCGGCTGGCTGGCAAGCTTGTCGGCTTGAGTTCCGCTTCTGCATCAGGCTTGACCACCGGTACAGCATCGGAAAGTAATTCCAACTGATGAGTACGCGCCAACTGGTGGATAATCAGTAGCGCCTCTTCGCTGAGTACGCGCAGGGTGAGAGTTTGAGCGATCATTGCTTTCGAGTTGATTGCGTGCAACCTACGGACGCGCAACCGCCAACGCCGGTTCCATTCGTGAAGCCGGCAAGCAAAAACCGCCGCTCGAACAGAAGTTCAGGCAGCGGTTTGCAACTGGTCAAGCTGCGGCCTGAAGGCCGCAGTAGATTTTACTGAAAAGCTTACTGAAAATACTCCTTCATCTTCTCAAAGAACCCCTTCTCACCCTTACTCGGGCTGGGGGCAAAATTGGTCGATTCACGCATTTTTTCGAGGGCGGCGCGCTCATCGCCGCTCACGTGGCGCGGCGTCCAGACGTTGAGGTGGATGAGCTGATCGCCACGGCCGTAGCCGTTGATGTCGGGGATGCCTTTGCCACGTAGGCGCAGGATTTTACCGCCCTGCGTGCCCGGATCGACTTTTATTTTAGCCTTGCCGTCGAGTGTCGGCACTTCGGTGGTGGTGCCGAGGACGGCGTCGACGAACGAGATGTAATGATCATAGACGATATTCACGCCATCGCGCTTTAGCACCGCGTGCGGCTCTTCTTCGATTTGAATCAGCAGGTCGCCGGGCACACCGCCGCGCTGCGGGGCGTTGCCTTTACCGCCCATCGAAAGCTGCATCTGGTCTTGCACGCCCGCCGGAATCGGGATGGCGATCTGCTCTTCCTTCAGTTCGCGGCCGTCGCCGTGGCAGGTGCCGCAAGTGGCGGTGATGCGCTTGCCGGAGCCTTCGCAGGTGGGGCACGTGGCGGTACTTACCATTTGGCCGAGCATCGTGTTCACCACTTGCCGTACCTGGCCCTGACCTTGGCAGCTTCCGCAGCTTTCCACCGACGAGGCATCTTTGGCGCCATTGCCGCCGCAGGTTTCGCAGGGGACGTAGCGCTTGACCTTGATTTTTTTCTCGACGCCATTGGCTACTTCTTCGAGCGTCAGTTTCAGCTTGATGCGGAGGTTGGAGCCTTTGCGCACCTGCCGGCCGCCGCGTTGGCCGCCGAAAAAGCCCTCGAAACCACCGCCGCCGCCGCCGAAAATATCGCCGAACTGCGAGAAAATATCTTCCATTGACGGGCCACCGCCAGTGCCGCCGCTGCCACCCACGGCCTGGTGGCCGTAGCGGTCGTAGCGGGCGCGCTTTTGCTCGTCGCGCAGCACGTCGTACGCCTCGGCGGCTTCTTTGAAGGAGGCTTCGGCGGTGGCATCACCGGGGTTTTTGTCCGGGTGATACTTCATCGCCATCTGCCGGTACGCCTTCTTGATATCGTCGGCCGCCGCGCCCCGGTCGATGCCGAGGACGTCGTAATAATCGCGTTTTTGGGCCATTTAGCTGGTTCCTGAAGAGTGGGCGAGGTCACGGAGAAGCGGCCGCGCTTAGTTCAGGATAACATGTTGATCGAATTAGCTGCCGAGAACCACTTTGGCGTGGCGCAACACTTTGTCGTTGAGGTAGTAGCCGCGCTCGACGGCATCGACCACTTTCCCGCGCAAATCATCGGAGGGCGCCGGAATTTGGGTGATCGCCTCGTGCAGCTCGGCATCGAACGGCTGGCCGATGGCTTCCATCGACTGCAACCCTTTCTGTTGCAGCGTTTTGGTGAGCTTATGGTACACGATGTCGAGGCCATCGCGGACGGCTTGGGCGTCGGTCGCGGTGGCGGTGTGCTGCCGGGTGCGGTCTAAGTCGTCGAGGACGGGCAGCAGCGCCACCATCAGCTCCTGGTTGGCGGTTTTGAACAACTCGATGCGCTCTTTGGAGGTACGGCGCTTGTAGTTTTCAAAATCGGCGAGCAGACGGAGGTATTTATCCTTCAGTTCGGCCGTTTCGGCGGTGGCGCCTTCGGGCGCGAGGACCGCATCCGGGGCTACGGCGGCGCCTTCCGTTTCCGGCAGGGCGTCGTTGAAAGTGTCCTGATCGTCGGGAGCGGCTTTGTGCGGTTCGTTGGTCATCGGAGGAACGGATGGTTCAGCGAAAAAGGAAGAGTTGCCGAAACGGCAGCGATTGCGAAATAATGCCAGTACCCAGCCGCAAAAACGGCCCGGCGCGTGCGCACCGGGCCGGGTTCAAGGTTGTTGCCAAGCTGTGCAAAGCTGCCAACGTGGCACTTGGGGGAGGGTGAGAGGGTGAGAAGGTGGAAAAGGGGAAAGTTTTTTTCCTCAAACCCTCCTACCCCCTCACCCTCCCACCCTTTTTTTACTCCATCACGAAGCTCGCCTGCACGGTGGTGCTGATCGTGATTTCGCCGGGCGCCATTGCCGGCCCGCTACTGCTGCCGTCGCTCATCATCTCCATCCGCACCGACTGCTTATTCATTATCATCGGCTGGTACGGGTTGGTTTCTTCGTTGATCATATAGGCGCGCCCGAGTTTTTGTCCCACGACCCCCACCAGCGCGGCGGCTTTTTCTTTGGCGTGCTGCATCGCTTTCAGCCGGGCCTGGGCGCGGTACTCGTTGAGCTTCGAGGTGCGAAACTCGATTTCATCTACCGCATTCGACCCGCTGGTAATGAGCGCCGACAGCACTTCGTCGAACTTATCAACCTTCCGCAGCAGCACCGTGGCGTTGCGGCGCACGGAGTAGCCATTGGGTTGCAGGCGCACGTTGCCGGGCGCATCCATCGGGTACAACGGCTGGATGTTGAGGTAGTCGGTTTGCACGTCCTTCGCCTCGATACCTTTCGCTTTGAGTACGGCGAGCATCGCCTTCATCTTCGCGTCGTTGTCGCGCTTGGCATCATCGAGCTTATCGGCGCGGGTTTCGACGCCCACCCGCAGACAGACCTGATCGGGCGCTACTTTGATTTCGCCGGTGCCCGATACGCTCACGAGCGGCGGCGGCAGCTGCCCCATAACGGGCTGCGATAGTTGGGCGTTGGCAGAAAAGGAGATAGCCACAGCCGTGGCGGCAAGAAACAAGGCGGCAAGGCGCATTCGGAAAAAGAAAAAAGGTGGACTTCGCCCGGATGCGATTTTTGGGCCAGCGGTTGGCTGCTCTTTTCTTGCTGCTGCGCTGCCCCCAGCGGTGAGGGGTGCCGACCAACTGGCTGTTGAAAAACCGGAGCAGAGTTGTTCCCACTTTTAGCAAATCTAAAAAAGTGGGAACAACTCTGTTCCCACTTTTTTGAAATGCGCAACTCTGGGAACAACTATTCCGCGTGCAGCAGCCGCCAGAGCATATCCTTCAGCCCCACGATGCCTTTCATGGTGAGGCTGGAGATGAAGACGGTTTCGAGGTCGTCGGGCAGTAACTCGCGCATTTCAGTTTCCAACTCATCGTTGAGGAGGTCGCTTTTGGTGATGGCGAGCATCCGGCGCTTGTACAGCAATTCCGGGTTGAACGCCTCCAGTTCGCCGAGGAGCATTCGGTATTCGGCCTCGATGTCGGGACTTTCGGCCGAAATCATGAACAGCAGCACCGAATTACGCTCGATGTGGCGCAAAAAGCGCAGCCCGATGCCACGCCCTTCGCTCGCCCCCTCAATGATGCCGGGGATGTCGGCCATCACGAACGAGCGGTAATCGCGGTACGCCACCACGCCGAGATTCGGGATAAGCGTGGTGAAGGCGTAATTGGCAATTTTCGGCTTCGCGGCACTGACCACGCTCAACAACGTGCTTTTACCGGCGTTGGGCAAACCCACCAGCCCTACATCCGCCAGTAGTTTCAACTCCAGAATATTCCAGATCTCCTGACCCGGCTCGCCGGGTTGGGCGTAGGTAGGCGCCTGACGAGTAGCGCTCGTAAACTGCGAGTTGCCGAGGCCGCCGCGCCCGCCGGGCGTGAGGATAACGCGCTGACCGTCTTCGACGACTTCCGCGCGGATTTCGCCGGTTTCGGCATCGCGCGCGACGGTGCCGAGCGGCACTTCCAGAATAATATCTTCGCCCTGCGCGCCGGTGCAGTTGGAGGCGCCGCCGCCCTCACCGTGGCCCGCAATCACGTGCTTTTGGTACTGCAAGTGCAGCAGCGTCCAGAGTTGCTTGTTGCCCACCAAAATGATGTGGCCGCCGCGCCCGCCGTCGCCGCCGTCGGGGCCGCCGTTGGGGAGTCCTTTCGCGCGGTGCATATGCGCCGAGCCGGCGCCGCCCTTGCCCGAACGGCAGCAGATTTTTACGTAGTCAATGAAATTCGATTCGGCCATGAGCTAATCTTGTCTGGGCGGATCTGAGGAGCGCCCGGAAGTGCTAAAATGCTGTCATCCTGAGCCAAACGACTGATTGCACCAGGGCGACAGAGCCCAGTCCGGCACAATCCTGCGTTTCGCTCAGGATGAAAGAAGGAGAAAAACGGCGTAGCGCGAGCGCGTTACGCGGCGTCGGCGGCGTTGAGGCAGCGGTCGATAACGACGCGACTATGCTGAAAGATTTCGTCGATATCGCCGACGCCGTTCATGCCGTGAAATTTATTTTGCTTGGCGTAGTAGCCCGCCACTTGCGCCGTCTCGGTGTTGTACACATTGACGCGGCGGCGGATGCGGGTTTCGTCCTGGTCGTCGGGGCGGCCCGATACTTTACCGCGCTCCAGCAAACGGCGCGTGATTTCTTCTTCATCGACCTCCAGCGCAATCATGCACGCGATGCGCGTACCGTGGTCGGCGAGGAGGCGGTCGAGGGCTTCGGCTTGCGCGGTGGTGCGCGGAAAGCCATCGAAGATGAACCCATTGACGCCGTGATGCTCGCGGATTTTTTCGGAAATCATTCCGATCACCACTTCATCGGGCACGAGTAAGCCTTGATCCATCAGGGCTTTGGCTTTCAGACCCAACTCGGTACCGCTCTGAATCTGGGAACGCAGCAAATCGCCGGTCGAGAGGTGAACGAGGCCGTAGGCCGCAATCAGTTTTTGGCTTTGAGTGCCTTTACCGGCGCCGGGTGGGCCGAAGAGGACGAGGTTCAGCATAGCGAACGAGGTGGGCGCGGGGGCGTGGGGGCGGAGAGTGGGCTGCGAGAGCATACGTAAGAAGGTGTTTTCAGCAGAGAATTGGCGGGAAGGATACCAAAGACGAAGGTTGCGGGGAAAAGATACGGCACAAACGCGGCATGCGCCACATCCGGGAGATCGGCCGGTGCTTGCGGCAGCTAGCCGACGGCCTGGTAGAGGTCGGGCAGATGACGCCCGTGGCCGTCGTAATCGAGGCCGTAGCCGACCACAAAATCGTTCGGAATCTCCAGTCCGGCGTAGCGCACGACCAGCGGTACCCGCACCGAAGCGGGTTTCAACAGCAGACACGCGATTTCGACCGACGCGGCGCCCTGGTCTTGCAAGGTGCGTACGAGGCCGGCGGCGGTGTGGCCGGTATCGACAATATCTTCGATGATGATGACATGGCGCCCCGTCAATTCCTCGCGCAGCCCGATGAGTTGTTTCACGGCGCCCGTCGATTCGGTGCCTTCGTAGGAAGCGAGTTTGACGAATGAGATTTCGAGGCCGTCGAGGGTCAGCTCACGCACCAGGTCGGCGGCGAACATAAACGAGCCGTTGAGTACCGCCACCAGCAGCGGCCGACGGCCGGCATACTCAGCGTTGAGGCGCGCGGCCACCGCTTGCACGGCCGCCGCGATGGCAGCAGCGGGGTGGTACAGGCGAAAATCCTTGTCGTGGAGGCGAACCGTGGCGGTCGAATCGGTCATCCGTTGGGGGAAGGCGGGGAGGGAAGGCGCGGCGGTGGGAGAAAAAACGAATCCGGCGCTGAAAGGCTTCAGCGCCGGATTCGGATACAAAGTAACTGTCGGAACGGCAGAACGTAACGTTCGACCCGATTTTACCGCACCTCGATAGGCTGCACGTTCTGAATGTTGGCCGGCTGCTGACCGGGCTGCATCGGCATCACCTTAGCGGCGGGCGCCTCCAAGATGACGGGCAACGCCACGGTTTCAGCGGCAATGTGCGGTGCAATCACCAGCGACACGATGCTCATCAGTTTGATGAGGATGTTCATCGACGGGCCGGAGGTGTCCTTGAACGGGTCGCCGACGGTATCGCCGGTAACGGATGCTTTGTGCGCGTCGGAGCCTTTGTACTCCATCTTGCCGTTGATCATGACGCCTTTCTCGAACGACTTTTTGGCGTTGTCCCAGGCGCCACCGGCATTGCTTTGGAACATCGCCATCAGCACGCCCGACACCGTAACGCCCGCCAGCACGCCGCCGAGAACTTCCGGCCCCATCGTGAAGCCGACCAAAATCGGGACGAGCAGCGCGATGGCGCCCGGCAGCACCATCTCGCGGATGGCGGCCTGGGTCGAAATCGCGACGCATTTTTCGTACTCCGGACGGCCGGTGCCTTCCATGATGCCCGGAATTTCGCGGAACTGGCGGCGTACTTCCTGCACCATCGCCATCGCCGCGCGGCCCACCGCCGAGATGGCAAGCGACGAGAAGATGAACGGAATCATTGCCCCGACGAACAAGCCGGCGAGAACGCGGGCGTTTGAAATATCGATGCTGCTGATATGCGCCGTGCCCATAAAGGCGGCGAACAAGGCCAGCGACGTAAGCGCAGCCGAAGCGATGGCGAAGCCTTTACCCGTAGCGGCGGTGGTGTTGCCCACAGCGTCGAGGATGTCGGTGCGCTCGCGGACTTCCTTCGGTAATTCGCTCATTTCAGCAATACCGCCGGCGTTGTCGGCAATCGGGCCGAAGGCGTCGATGGCGAGTTGCATGGCGGTGGTGGCCATCATGCCGGCGGCGGCGATAGCCACACCGTAGAGGCCCGCAAACTCGTAACTCATGATGATACCGGCGGCGAGGACCAAAATCGGCATCACCGTCGATTCCATCCCGATAGCGAGGCCACCGATAACCACCGTCGCGTGGCCCGTAGAACCCTGCTGCACGATCGAATTGACCGGGCGGCGGCCCATCGCGGTGTAGTATTCCGTGATGATGCTCATCAGCGCGCCCACGGCCAAGCCGGTCAGAACGGCGTAAAAAACCTGCATCGCGGTGAACGAGTAGCCCCGAATCTCGACGGCACCTTCCGGCAGCATCCAGTTGATGAGGAAGTACGACGCTACCCCCGTGAGTACCACCGACAGCCAGTTGCCCATATTGAGCGCGCCCTGCACGTTGCCACCTTCCTTGACGCGCACTACCAGAATGCCCGCCAGCGAGAACAGAATCCCCAAACCGGCAATGACGAGCGGCAGCAAAATCGGCGACATTCCGCCGAACGCATCGCTCACCATCCCACCGCCTTTGTTGATGACTTCGCGGCCGAGAACCATCGTCGCGAGGATCGTCGCGACGTAAGAGCCGAACAGATCGGCGCCCATTCCGGCCACGTCGCCCACGTTGTCGCCTACGTTGTCGGCGATGGTGGCGGGGTTGCGGGGGTCGTCTTCGGGGATACCGGCTTCGACTTTACCCACGAGGTCGGCGCCTACGTCGGCGGCCTTCGTATAGATACCGCCGCCCACGCGCGCAAACAGCGCGATGGATTCAGCGCCCAACGAGAAGCCGGTGAGTACTTCGAGGGCTTTCTCCATCTCCGGCCCAGTGGGCGTGGCGCCGTTCACGAAGGCGTAGTAGAATACGATGAACAGCGAACCCAGGCCCAAAACGGCCAGCCCGGCGACGCCCATTCCCATCACCGAACCGCCCGTAAACGAGACGTTCAGGGCTTCAGAGAGCGAGGTGCGCGCGGCGTTGGCGGTGCGGACGTTGGCTTTCGTCGCGATTTTCATCCCGATGAAACCCGCAAGGGCCGAGAACACGGCACCAATCAGAAACGCGAGAATGATGACCGGCGACGAGCGCGAATCGCCGTAGCTCAGGAAGCCCAGAAACGCCGACGCGATGAGCGCAAACAGGGCCAATACTTTGTATTCGGCGCGGAGAAACGCCATCGCGCCATCGGCGATGTATCCGGCGATTTCAGCCATCCGGGGGGTACCAACGGCCTGCCGCGTGACCCACGACGATTTAGCCGCCGTGTACAGCAGCGCAAGAATGCCCAGCGCGGGGGCGGTGTAGGTGATCCAGTGTAAACTCTGCATCAAAAAACGGAGGGGATAGGGATAGACAACAAGAACCCCGCGTCCCTCTGGATTGGAGGGGGGCGCGGGGGCCACTTTCGGCTGGTCGGGCACCGGGGCGCCGTTCCAGAACGGGGCAAAGGTAGGCCCGACCTCCTGAACGTGCCAACCTACCGGCGGCGGACGGCGCTTGCCCTTTCGGTGCCGAGGCGTTACTTTTGCGGCCCCGTTGGCAGTCGGCCGACAGGACAGATGCGTAGGACGCAAAGCGGATGTGGCGAAATTGGTAGACGTGCCAGACTTAGGATCTGGTGCCGTAAGGCGTGTGGGTTCGAGTCCCTCCATCCGCACCACACGGTTTATTTATGATTGAGAGATTTGTGATTGAGTGAATGGTAGAAGCCAAAAATCACTCAATCACAAATCCCTCAATCGCTCAATCACCCAGAAAATTGGAAATTACCCTCACGCCTACGGCCGATCTGACGGCTGACCTCGCCGTTACGATTTCGCCGGCTGATTATCAGCCTTCCTTCGAGAAGCGGTTGAAAGAATTTGGGCAGAAGGCCCAGCTCAAAGGGTTCCGGCCGGGCAAAGTGCCGCCGGCGCTTGTGCGGAAGATGTACGGCAAGAGCCTGTTGGCGGAAGAAGTCAATAAGACCCTTTCGGAAGGACTGAACCAGTATATCCGCGAGCAGAAATTGCGCTTGCTTGGCGAGCCGCTGCCCGCAGCCGATCAGGAAACGCCCGACTTCGACAATCCGCAGGATTTCACCTTCAAGTTCGAGATTGGTCAGTTGCCCGACGTGGCGCTGCCGGCTGTGGGTTCGCTGCCCGTCACGCGGTACCAAGTGACGGTCGATGACGACACGATGGCCGAGACGATGGAGCAGATCAAGCGGCAGTTCGGCGAAAGCACCGACCCGGAAACCGCCGAAGCCGGCGACTACCTGACCGGTGAATTGCGGCAAGAGGCTGGCGCAGTGAAACTGCGCACCATGGTGCCGCTCGACCGCGTGAAGGCCGGCCTCGACCAGTTCGTGGGTCGTAAAGTGGGCGATGTGGTGTCGTTCGACCTGCAAGCCGCGCTTGCCAACGACGCCAAAGCAATTGCCACTTTGACAGGTCTGCCGCGCGAGCGCGCCGCTTCGTTCAGCGGTGATTTCGAGTTTGAGATCGAGAAAATCAGCCGCACGCAGGAGCCGGAAATGAACCAAGCGCTTTTCGACAAAGTGTTCGGCGAAGGCACGGTGACGACGCAAGAAGAATTCCGCGAGAAAATCCGTGCGACGGTGCAGGACAACTACAACTCCGAAGCCGAGAAACTATTCAACCATCAGGTAGTTGATGCGGTGGTACAGAACACGCCGCTGGCGCTGCCGGAGCAGTTTTTCCGCCGGTGGCTCGTAGTGGCCAATGAAGGCAAGCTGACGCCCGAATCGGTGGCCGAAAACTTCGACGCTTACTCGCGGGAGTTGCGGTGGAGCCTCGTGCGCAACGCCGTTTTGGAAGATCAGAAGCTGGAAGTGACGCAAGCCGAGGTGCTCGACCGTGCTACCCAGAACCTGATGGACCAGTTCGGGATGAGTACCGCCGGTGAAGAAATGCGTGAGCAGGTGAGCAAATTCGCCGACCAGCAGCTTCGGCAGGATCAGGGCAAGCTGTACCGCGACACCTACGAGGCCATTGTGGCAGACAAAGTGGTGCAGTACCTGCGCGGCGTAGTAGTTGCGAGCGAGTCGGGCGTTACGGCCGAGGAGTTCCGCACGATGTCGTTTTAGGAGGGTTTGAGGGTTTGAGGGTTTGAGGGTTTGAGGGAGTAAAAACTCCCACCTTCCTGCCCTCCCATCCTCCCGCCCTACAATAAAAGTGGCCCCGTTCCGACACCCGACTGTGGTGCGGAGCGGGGCCGCTGTCTTTTGCGCAAATACTAGTTACGCGCCCAAAAACTCAATCCCCGAATCTCCTAAAATCCCTTTTAAAATCTCCATCCGGATGCTGAATCAAGAAGAATTTCGCAAGTTCGCCGTCAAGGGGCAGGGCCTCAGCGGCTTGGGCGTAGATGAGTATCTGCGCTACGTGAGCAACCAGCCGATGGCGGCCGTAGCGGCCGGCGCGTTTCAGGTGCCGACCGGCCACGGCGGCGCCATGACGCCCACCGGCATGACGCGCTCGATCATCGAGGAGCGGCCGACCAATTTTCGGGAAATCGACGTGTTTTCGCGCCTAATGGCCGACCGCATCATTTTCTTGGGCACCGGCGTCGATGACTTCATCGCCAACGTGATTACGGCCCAGATGCTGTTTTTGGAGTCGGCCGACGCCAAAAAGGACATCCTGATGTACATCAACTCGCCGGGCGGGAGCGTGTATGCCGGCCTTGGCATCTACGACACGATGCAGTACGTGAACCCCGACGTGGCGACGATTTGCACGGGCCTCGCCGCCTCGATGGGCGCGGTGCTGCTCTGCGGCGGTCACCCCGGCAAGCGCTCGGCCCTCCCCCACGCCCGCGTGATGATTCACCAGCCGAGCGGCGGCGTGCAAGGGCAATCGTCGGATATCGAAATTACGGCGCGCGAAATCCTGAAACTCCGCAAGGAGCTGTACGACATCATCGCGCAGCACTCGGGCAAGACGTACGATGAAGTCCACAAAGACTCGGATCGCGATTACTGGCTCATTGCCGCAGAAGCGAAGGAA
This sequence comes from Hymenobacteraceae bacterium, assembly GCA_031425525.1. GTDB lineage: Bacteria > Bacteroidota > Bacteroidia > Cytophagales > Hymenobacteraceae > JANNMJ01. Next base: position 133,442 of record JANPJM010000023.1, read on the forward strand.
TACGGCTTGATCGACGAGGTGCTGGAGCGCCACAAGCCGGTGAAGACCGAGAAGAAGTAAGCCGGTGGCGTTACTGACTGGAAACGCAAAAGCCGGAACGGGAGACCTTTCCGGCTTTTGCGTTTCCAGTTGGCACTGATTCAAATCACCAGAATCTCCACCAAGGCTTTTTTCTGCGTTCACTATCGCTCGTATCGGGCGAAGGCGTGAATGGAATACCATTATTATCTATGAAAGTGTAAATCTCGCCGTCATCGCCTTGTACCCTAGCCTTTAATTTTTCAGCTATTTCAAGCATTTTATTTAGGATTTCTCTGTCCGGGTTTTTTACCACAATGTTGCCGTTCTGATAGTCAAACCACGCGTAATTATTATCGACCCCATTCGCTGAATACATCAGCCAAACGGCCCAGCCATTGCTGTTACTTAGCAGTACATTATTTTTTAAAATTCCTGCTGCTACGTTGTCATCTAGTCGCATCTCTAGGTCTGCTGCTAGATAATCCTTCCATTCTAAGAGCAGTATATTTTGATCAGTCTCTTCATTATACCACTCATTTTTTCGGGTGATGTGTAGGTCATATCCCATTAGAGCAGGTTGCAGATTATTTATTTCAACTTATTGAAAAATCACATTTTTTGAAATAAGTACTACAATTTTTCTTCGTCATTCCGCCATACCCACCATGGCCCGAGCGTCACTTCATCGTAAATGAGTGCTAGAGACAGTTCCAGACCAAGGATGGGCAAGTGTAATACATCGGCAAGGTCGCGCAGACTTATGACGGTCCAGGCGGCGGTTTCATTGGGGCGAACGTAGGACTGAATAAGAGGAAATTTCTGGTGAATCAGTATAATCTGCCGCATCGAGGGTAAGCGCATATACTGGTCGAGCTTGACTCCACGGTCGTATGCGGCCGTCGAATCTGACAACACTTCGATGACAAGAGTTGGCTGTCGCACTAGCCGGTTAGTGCCATCGGTGGAGGACTCGCAGGTCACCACTACGTCCGGATAGGTGTAACGGGCGTTAGGCTCCATCTCCGTACGTACGTTTTCGTCAAATACCCGGCATCCGCTGCCCTTCAGCGCGGCTCGTAAGCCAATCACGCAGTTTTGTTTGATGGTATTGTGCGCGAACGTAGAACCCGCCCTTGCACGCGGCCCGTCCAAGGGAAATATTTCACCCTTGTGGTACTCGTGACGAACTTCACTGACTTCTTCGAGCGCGAAGTACTCTTCTACGGTGTAGAGGCGGTGATAATCGGGCGAAGGAGCAGAACTTGACATACAGGTTGAAGGATAGGCACGACAACGAAGATAAACGAAAACGGCCGGCTCATCGCTGAACCGGCCGTTTTTATATTGCTTAACTGCCTCCCCTACCCCACCAACCGAAACCCGCTCACCAGCCCCGGCAAAACACCGAGCAAAATGGTCAGCGCGGTCAGAATCCAGAGCATCGCGGTTTCGCCGCTCGTGACGGGGATAGGAGCTAGTTCGGCATCGTCTTCGGGATCGCCGGCGATAAAGGCGGCGATGACGGGCCGGAAATAGTAGTAGATGCCAACGGCGGCCATCAGCACGGCCAGTACGATGAGGCCGGTGAACCCGCGCTCGGCGGCGGCGGCGAAGAGGAAGAACTTCCCGAAAAAGCCACCCGTGAGCGGGATGCCCGCAAGTGAGAGCATTGAGACGGCCAACGCCACGGCGAGCAGCGGATTGGTGCGCGCCAGCCCGCGCAGGGCACCGTAGTCTTCACGGCCGTCGCGGGCGTCGGCCACGAGTTTCACGACGGCGAAGGCCGCGATGGTGGCGATGGAATACGACAGCGAGTAGAAAAACAGCGCTTGCGGCGAGTGATTATTGTCGAAGGCGACGAGCGCAATGAGTAGGTACCCGGCGTGCGAGATGCTCGAATACGCGAGCATCCGCTTGGTGGAGGTTTGCGCCACTGCGCCCAGGTTACCCACCAGTAGCGTAAGCACCGTGAGGCCCAAAACGGTGGGCAGCCACGCGGCGTAGGCCGTTGAAAACGCGGCGTAGAGCAGCTTATAAAACGCCGCGAAACCGGCGGTTTTCACCACCGTGCTCATGAAGGCCGTGAAGAAGGTCGGCGAGCCTTCATACACGTCGGGCGTCCAGAAATGGAACGGCGCGGCGCCCACCTTAAACGCCAACCCCACCAGCACGAGCAGCAACCCGAGGAAAAGCATGGCGCCGGGCGCAGAGGTGTTGGTCGCACTCGCGGCAATGTCGGTGAGCGTGAACGAGCCGGTGGCACCATAAATCAGCGCCATCCCGAAGAGGAGGATGCCGGTGGCGAACGCGCCCATCAGGAAGTACTTCAGGGCGGCTTCGTTGGAGCGCGGGTTGCGTTTCTCGACCCCGGCGAGTACGTACATCGGAATGCTCAGAATCTCGACGCCGAGGAACAGCATCAACAGATTTTCGTAGCCAACCAGCATCACCGCGCCCACCAGCGCAAACAGCAGCAGCGAGTAATACTCGGATAGGTTGGCATCTTCGCGGCGCACGTACGACGCCGAAAACGGCAGTAGCAGCAACGTGGTGAGGACTACGATGCCCGTGAATCCGACCGCGAACCGATCCATCCGCAGCATTCCGCCGAGATATTGCTCGACACCGGGCATCCAGGCCACCATCGGGCCGTTCCAGTCGAGGGCGTTGAGGCCGAACACGACGGCCAGCACCACCATCACGAGCGGCAGGATGAACCGCTTGTTGTCGGCGAACGCCGTGAAGAGGTTGGCGATGCCGAAGAAAGAGAGGAGGAGAATGGCGTTCACGGGGCGATTGAGCTAACTACTAACGTTTTGTCATTGCGAGGAAAGAAGCAATCCTCGTCTGCTTGGCGCGCATTGCTGGTTGTAGACTCAGCCGTAGTACTGAGCAAACGAGGATTGCTTCGTCGCAAAGCCTCCTCGCAATGACAAATCCTTGGAGAGGCGACTGATTATTACCGGCTTCCCAGCAGCACCCCGCTACCCACGCTACCGGCTTGCGCCAGCAGGGTTTGCACGGCGGGCGTGGCCAAGTCGATGAAGGTTTTGGGGTAGAGACCGAGCCAGAAAATCATGACTACGAGCGGCACCAGTACGGCCAGATCTAGGCCCGATACATCGCGCACGCCATCAGTGGTGGCGGTGGTTTCGCCGAGCATCGTGCGCTGGTACATCCGCAGCAGGTACACGGCGCCGAAGATGATGGTGAGCCCCGCCACGCCGCCGTACCACGGGTTGTAAGCGAAGACACTTTGCAGTAGCAGAAACTCGCCCACGAACCCGCTGGTGAGCGGCAGGGCGACGGACGCCATCACAATCACCAGAAACAGGGTGGCGAATACGGGCGCCGAGCGCGCCACCCCGCCCAGATCGGCGATGGAACGCGTGCCGGTGCGGCGCAGCAGCCAATCGGCGCCGTAAAACAGCCCTACCACGGTCACGCCGTGCGAAAGCATCTGCACGATGGCACCCACCGGGCCGATTTCGCTCCGCGTGAAGGCGCTCACGAACAGGCCGGCGGCAATGAGGCCGACGTGCGAAAGCGAAGAATACGCGAATAACGTCTTGACATCGGCTTGCCGAATGGCGATGATGGCCCCGTACACGATGCCCAGCACGCTCAGGCCAATAGCCCACGTACCGCCGCTCTGCACGCCGAGCGGCACCACGGGCAGCAACCAGCGCAGCACGCCGTAGAGGCCCATTTTAAGCATGATGCCTGACAGCAGCATCGTGGCGGGCGTGGGGGATGCCGTGTAGGTAGCGGGCTGCCAGCTATGGAACGGCACCACCGGCATCTTGATGGCAAACGCTAAGAAAATGCCCCAGAATACGAGCGTTTGCAGCTCGGGCGTCATGGCGTGCCCGGCGGCGTACAGCGCCTGAATGTCAGATGAATGCGCGCCCGGCGTGGCCACATACAGCGCCACGAACGCCGCCAGCATGAAGAGCGACCCGAAAACCGTGAACAGGAAAAACTTGAACGTGATGGCGGCACGGTCGGCGTCCGTACTCCAGATGCCCGCCAGGAAGTAAATCGGAATCAGCGCCAGCTCCCAGAAGAAGTAGAACAGGAAGCCGTCGAGCGAGACGAACACCCCCGTGAGGCCGGTTTGCATCAGCAGCATCAGGGCGTAGAAAGCGCGCTCGTTGCGCAGCGTCTGGCTCCACGTCACGAGGACGATGATGGGCAGCAGAAATGCCGTGAGCAGCACCAGCAGCAGCGAAACGCCGTCGAGGCCGATATGGAACCGCACGCCCGCCTCGGCGAGCCACGCCACATCGGTTACGTGCTGTACGCCGCCCGCCGGGTTGAACCCAACTATCAGCGCCACAGCCGCGCCCAGTTCAACGAGCGTAGCGCCAAGCGCCACGCGCTTGGCCGCGCCGTTGCCAAGGGCGAAGGTGAGCGCAGCGGCGAGAGCGGGAAAAAGCAGTACGAAAAGGAGGAGCATCGAGAGAAGAATTTTCGATTGAGTGATTTTCGATTGAATGATTTTCAATTGCCAGGGCTAATCCAAAATCACTCAATCGAAAATTACTCAATGAATTACCGGGCGTACGAATAAAAATTGAGCGCCAGAATCAGCACCAGGCCCGCGACCATCAGCAGCACGTAGGCGCCTACTGAGCCGCCTTGCACGAGCCGCAGGTTGCGGCCGAAGCCCAGCACGCCGCCGCCGAGGCCATTGACGAGCGGATCGACCAGCTTTTGCTCGACGAAGGTGTAGAGGCCGCGCGAAAGCGCCATCACGGGTTTCACAATGAGCGTATCGTACAGTTCATCGACGTAGAATTTGTTGCGCGAGAAGCTGGTGAGACTGTTGACCGGCGCACCATCTTCGGCCGGCACGCGGGCGCCGGATACGTAGCGGACGTAGGCCACCACCAGCCCGACCAGCGCAATACCCGCCGAAACGCCCATCAACGTCAGTTCCAGCGAGCCGGAAAGCTCGTGGACGGGCGACCAAGTGGCCGCCAGTTTGGTGGGCAGCGCGAGTACCGGCGCGAGCCAATTGGCGAGAATCGGGTGTCCGCCTAGAATGTGCGGAATACCCAACCAGCCGCCAATAGCCGCTAGCACGGCCAGCACCATCAGCGGCCCCGTGATGGTCAGCGGCGACTCGTGGAGGTGGCTTTTCTGCTCGTCGGTGCCCCGGAATTCGCCGAAGAAGACGAGGAACAGGAGGCGGAACATATAGAACGACGTCATCAGCGACACCAGCAGCCCCAAGGCCCACATCAGCTTGGAATGCTCGAAAACGTGCGCCAGCAGTTCATCCTTCGAGAAAAACCCCGCAAACGGCGGGATGCCCGCAATGGCGATGGTACCGATCAGGAACGTGGCAAACGTGATGGGCAGGTGCTTACGCAGGCCGCCCATTCGGCGGATGTCCTGCTCGTGGTGGTAGGCGTGAATGACCGACCCGGCGCCCAGAAACAGCAACGCCTTGAAGAACGCGTGCGTGAGAACGTGAAACAGCGCCGACGAAAAACCCAGCACGCCGAGGCCAAGGAACATCAGCCCAAGCTGCGAAACCGTAGAATACGCGAGGACTTTCTTGATGTCGGTCTGCGCCAGGCCGATAGCGGCGCCAAGCAGCGCCGTCAGCAGCCCCACCCACGCCACTATTTCGAGCGTGACGGGCGCGAGCGCATACAGCGCCCCCGACCGGATGACCATATAAATGCCCGCCGTCACCATCGTGGCGGCGTGGATCAGGGCCGACACGGGCGTCGGGCCGGCCATTGCGTCGGGCAGCCAGGTAAAGAGCGGCAATTGCGCCGATTTGCCCATCGCGCCCACGAACAGCAGCAGCGTAATGGCGACGATGATACCCGAACCAGGTGCCATTTGGGCGGCTTGGGCGTTCACTTCAATGAAAGAAATCGAACCGAACTGCTGGAAAATCAGGAAGATGCCGAGCAGGAAGCCAAGGTCGCCGATGCGGTTTACGATGAAGGCTTTCTTGGCAGCGTCGTTGTAGTCCTGGTTCTTGTTCCAGAACCCGATAAGCAGGTACGAACACAGCCCCACGCCTTCCCAGCCGACGAACATCACGCCGTAATTGGCGCCTAGCACGAGCAGCAGCATCGCAAAGATGAACAGGTTGAGATACGCCATGAAGCGCGCAAAACCGGGGTCGTCGTGCATATACCCCACCGAGTAGATGTGGATCAGCGACCCCACGCCGGTCACGAGCAGCAACATCGTGAGCGAAAGCTGATCGAGTTGATAGGCGAACGGCATATGGAAGCGGCCGACCGAAATCCAGTCGAACAGCAGCACGGTCTGCGGGGCGCCGTCGGCGGGGAAACCCAGCCACAGCACCACGCTCAGGGCAAACGCCGCGATGACCGTGGCGCAGCCAATCAGGCCCGCCACGCTCTTCGGCAGCACGCGGTGGCCGAGGCCGTTGAGAAGAAAGCCGATGAACGGCAGAAAGGGAATTAGTACCAACATTAGTGACTAGTGACTGGTGACTAGTGACTAACGACTCGTGAACAGTGCCCGTGATGCTATGCATCACTCGTCACTCGTCACTCGTCACTAGTCACTACCACTTAAGGCGGCTCAACAGATTGATATCGGTCGATTGCAGGTTGCGGTAAATCATCACGATGATGCCGAGCCCGACCGATACCTCGGCGGCGGCTACGGCCATGATAAAAAACACGAAAACCTGCCCGTTGGGGTCAGCGCGGTAGGCCGAAAACGCCGTCAGCAGAATATTGACCGCATTGAGCATCAACTCGACGCTCATAAACACGATGATGGCGTTGCGGCGCGTAAGCACGCCCGTAACGCCGATAGCGAAGAGCGTGGCGCTGAAAAACAGGTACCAGTTCAGCGGCACGGTGCGGATGACTTCGGGAATCTCTTGCATCAGGGGCATCAGAGGCGCAAACGCCTGCATCAGTACGAAAAGCCGGGTGGGCGCCCGGCCGTATTCATCGGGCGGGCGGGCAAAGGTAAGGCGGGGGCCGAACGCGGGCGAAACGACAGGAGCGGACGTATCCGGCACGGTCTCAGTGCCGGATACGTCTCTAAATTTTCACGCCAATGCTCAATTCCTTCAATTGCGCTTCCGAAATGACCGACGGCGAATCGATCATCACATCGCGGCCGGCGTTGTTTTTTGGGAAGGCGATGAAGTCGCGGATGGAATCGGCGCCGCCGAGGAGAGAGCAGAGGCGGTCGAAGCCGAAGGCGATGCCGCCGTGCGGCGGGGCGCCGTAGGTAAAGGCATCAAGCAGGAAGCCGAATTGGGCTTGCGCTTCTTCGGGGCTGAACCCTAAGAGGCTGAACATGCGGCTCTGCACGGCGCGGTCGTGGATGCGGATGGAGCCGCCGCCGACCTCTACGCCGTTCAGTACCAAGTCGTAGGCATTGGCGCGCACGTCGCCGGGCGCCGTGTCGAGCAGGGCAATGTCTTCGGGCTTGGGCGAGGTGAAGGGGTGGTGCATCGCGAAGTAGCGGCCTTCCTCCTCGTTGAACTCCAAGAGCGGAAAATCGACTACCCACAGCGGCGCGAACGTGTTTTTATTGCGCAAGCCAAGCTGCTCGCCCACCAACAGGCGCAGCTCGCTGAGGGCTTTGCGGGTTTTTTCGGCGGGACCGGCGAGCAGGAGCAGCAAGTCGCCGGGCTGGGCGTTGAAGGCAGCTTTCCAAGCGGCGAGCTTTTCCGCATCGAAGAATTTATCGACCGATGATTTCACCGTGCCGTCGGCTTCCACGCGGGCATACACCAGACCAGTGGCGCCGATTTGGGGGCGCTTCACGTAGTCGGTCAGCGCATCGAGCTGTTTGCGGGTGTAATGGGCGGCGCCGGTGGCGCAGATGCCGACAACCAGCTCGGCGTTATCAAAAACGGGGAAATCGTGGCCTTTCGCCACCTCGTTCAGCTCCACGAATTCCATTCCGAAGCGAATGTCGGGCTTGTCGCTCCCGTAGCGGCGCATCGCGTCGGCGTAAGTCATCCGGGGGAATTCGGCGAGTTCGACGCCCTTGATTTCGCGCAGCAAATGGCGCGTCAAGCCCTCGAACGTGTTCAGGATATCTTCCTGCTCGATGAACGACATCTCGCAGTCGATTTGGGTGAACTCGGGCTGCCGGTCGGCGCGCAGGTCTTCGTCGCGGAAGCACTTCACGATCTGGAAATACTTATCGAACCCGGCCACCATCAGCAGTTGCTTGAAGGTTTGCGGCGATTGCGGCAGGGCGTAAAACTCGCCGGGGTTCATGCGCGAGGGCACCACGAAATCGCGCGCGCCTTCGGGCGTACTCTTGATGAGGACGGGCGTCTCGACTTCCAGAAACCCTTGCGCATCGAGGTAGGCGCGGGTTTTCTGGGCTACGCGGTGCCGCAGCTCCAGGGCGCGGCGCACGGGCGCGCGGCGCAAATCGAGGTAGCGGTACTTCATCCGCACGTCGTCGCCGCCGTCGGTTTCATCTTCAATCAGGAAGGGCGGCGTTTGGGCGGCGTTGAGGATTTCGAGCGCCGAAATGCGCACCTCGATATCGCCGGTCGCCATATTCGGATTTTTGGAGTGGCGCTCGGCCACCGTGCCCGTCGCGCGCACCACGAACTCGCGACCCAGCGTGCGGGCCGTTTCCTGCATTTCGGGCGCTTCCACGCCGGCTTCGGCCACGAGCTGGGTCAGGCCGTAGCGGTCGCGCAGATCGACCCACAGCACGGCGCCTTTGTCGCGGGTGCGCTGCACCCAGCCGCACAGCGTGACGGTTTGACCAATGTGTTCGGCCCGGAGGTGGCCGCAGGTGTGCGTACGAAGCATCAGAAATAAAGCAAGCCGCCGAGCGGCAGCAGAAGTGAGTCGCAAAACTACGGCGGGGCAGCGCGGGCGCCGCCTATACCTACTCATCTACGCACGAAGCCCCCGACCGCAAGGTGCGGCCGGGGGCTTGGGGGCAAAGGAAATTGTGGTGCGGAATTCAGTCCGCGGTTTTACCGGCTATTTGCAGCTATTTGGGTTGTCAAACTGCGGACTAAAGTCCGCCCTAAAGTGCATCAGCGCGTCATACGGGCGATGACTACGTTGTGGTCGGTGGCGAGGCGTGCCTCAAACGGTTCGGTTATATTGGGGACAGGCAACTCCAACTGCCCTTCGCTGAGCAGGAGGCTGCCAGTGTACATCACCTGGCCGGTGCGGGCGTTAGCAAGCTCCAAAACGCCGAGATTTTGCTGCGGCGGCATTTCGTAGGAGATCAGCACGGTGCCCGACGCGGGCAAGGTTTGCACTTGCAGCACCACACCGTTGAGGCGCGCAGTAGCTTCCAGGGCCGAAGATTCGTAATGCGAACCGGGCGCAAACGGGTCTGCGGCGCGGGCATCGGCGACGAACATTGCCGGGCTGTCGGTGTCGGCCGGGCTCGCCGTATCGTGATGCTCGATGGAGGGGGAGAAACTGGTAGCGATGTCTTGGGCGAACGCAGGGGCGGCGGAAACGAGCAGCGCAATGGCAAGGAGCAACGTTTTCATGGGGGTATCGAAAAAGCGAAATGTAATGAAATTGAGATCGTGTAGAAGTATTACAAAGATGCAGGGTTCATTGAGCAAATGCAATCACATTTGTATGTGACGAGCTTAATCAGCGGTAAACCGTTGATTTTCGGCGGCTAACATCGGATTCTTCGCACGCATACCCGGCGGCCAGGGCGTTATAAGCCCAGTAAGTCCTTGAACCGCACGGCTTGACGGGTGGAAACGTCGAGGCGGCGGCGAGGAAGCCCCGGCGGGCGCGGCCGTGGCGGCAGTAGGGTGAGGGGGTAGACGCGCAACGCCCCGCCCGGCAAGGTGCCGGGCGGGGCATTTTTTGGGCGGGGGTCAGGATAGGGCAGCCCTACGCGGCGGGCGGCGGCGTGGGCGAGGCGTGGGTACCGGGACGGTCGATGACTTCGCGGGCGGCCATGACGCGGTCGTAGAAGGCGCGGTCGAGGCGCTTGTACTTGCGGATGGCGCGCTCGAAACGGTCGTCGACGAGGGTGGAGAGGGCGGAAAAGCGCTGGCCGATGGTCTGGCCGACGGCTTTGCCGTCGATCTGCTGCTGGCGGGGGCCGGAGCGCAGGCGATTGAAGGCTTCGCGGGCGTCGGCTAGCTCCTGGACGCGGGTGTCGGCGATGGCGTATTTGCCCATCGCGACTTTCTGGTCGCGGGCGAGTTGGAGGATGACGCCGGTGGTGTCGTAGATGCGGGTGCCGCGCAGGTCGAAGAGCACGGAGGCGTTGTAGTCGGCGGCGGACTGGAGGGTGGGGTTGGTGGTTTTGGTGGCCCACTCGAAGAGATCGCCGGCGACTTCGGCGCCGACGTCGGCGAGGAACTGCTTGGCCGTGGTTTTCGCCTCGGCGGGGCCGGTGTTGGGGCGGAGCTTCTTCTTGCGAAGGTCGTTGAGGCCGCTGATGCCGGTGCCTAGCTCGGCGACGATGTCGGTGAGGGCCGCGTCGGTGGCGTACGGGGCGGGGTCGAGGGTGAGGGCCTTGTGGAGGTTGTCGTAGGCGGTGTAGCGGTTGTCTTGCGTGACGGTAAGCATAGGAACGGGTTGGGGTTTGGGAGGAAAGGAAAACTGCCGGCGGCTTTGGGGCGGCTCGGCAGTGCTAAACTACTGCCTGTCGGCGCTTAACGCGCCTAGGCGGCAGATATTTTACCCCAAAAACCGGCATCGCACCGGGAGGCGGTGGAATCGGAGCGGGAAGAAGTGAAATCACGCCGGGAAGCGGTGAAATCGTACCGGGAGAACCTGAAATCGTACCGGGAAGAAGTGAAATCGTAGTGGGAGAACCGCGAATCGTAGCGGGAGGCGGGCGCACCGGGGCGGGAGGAGGTGGAATCGGGGGCGGAAGGGATTTTTTTTGAGGGGAGGGACAATCGTACATTCGATAAAATGAGCAATCCTCCTTCAGATTCGTGGGATGACCTGACGGGTTTCCTCAACCGCGCACGTTGGCCCACGCTACCCAAGCCGAAGCCGACGTTTTTTTCGATTGCCGGCATCAAGAAAGCGGAAGTGCCGCTGAGCAACGTGTACGCGTTCTTTTTCGCCTCTGGGGCCGCCCACGGCTTGGGAACGCTCTTCGTGGAGGCGCTGCTGGATGTATTGCATTCCAGGCTGCCGGCGGATACGGTTCGGCCCGTTCTGGCGGCCGCCATTCACGCGCCACGGGAATATCCGATGCGTGACCGCCAACGGCTGGACATACTGGTACACAACGGCCCCATTGCCTCGTCGGTCGAGGGGGCCACATTCGTCGTGCTGCTGGAAAACAAAATAGAGCACTGGCAGGCAAATGCCTTTGAAAATTACTGGGCGAGTATTCCGGCGCTGCCTTACAAGGCGGGCATCGTGTTGGGGCTGCATCCGGAGGAAACCACGCCGCCCTGGCACTTCATCAGCCACCTGGAATTAGTCGGTGCGGTGGAGGAACGCTTGGGGCCGCTGCTGACCCAGGCCAATGCCGAGTATTTACCCGTTTTATTCCACCTTCTCGAAAATCTCAAACAAATGAGCGGCGTCAATCCGAAAGAATTTGGGGCGGCCTTCAACTATGCCCAACAACACCGCAAGGCCCTGGCGCCCGCCCAGCAGCTACTTAAAAGCATCACCCCGGAAGGGCTGGCGGCAACCGTAAAGGAAGCCTTTGGCCCTGACTATCAGCAGCGAAAGTCTTTCGATGATCGGGTAGACATTCAGCGTCAAGGGTGGCCTGATTTCCGTTACGTCGTGTTTTTTGGCGATATTCTGGACCTTACGAAAAGCGCGACGTTTACCATTACGCTGTACGATGGAATGGGGAATAAACAGCAGACGGCCGCGTGGCGCGCCTACTTCACTGCACTGCCGGAATGCATAGAGCCCGGAATCAGATTTCAGTCGTGGTTCCCGTACGACGAGCTGGTAGTTGGAAAGATGTATGAATTCACCGGCAGTTCGCTGGACGACTTGAAAAAGGCTATTGCGAGCGCTCTTATTGACTGGAAGCCGCTGGAAGCTCACTGGTTTTCGCGGCCGACGCCGCCGGATACCCTTATTTAAGCAGGGTCCGGTGGGGCGCGCGGAGTCGCCCGTCGCATCTATAGCCCGGAGAGTCGCCCGGAGAGTCGCCCGGAGAGTCGCCCGGAGAGTCGCCCGGAGAGTCGCCCGGAGAGTCGCCCGGAGAGTCGCCCGGAGAGTCGCCCGGAGTAGGCTGCGCCAACTCCGGGCTGCTGATAGGAAACCCCTTCGGGGTACGGGTGCAAGAAATAGCATACCCCGAAGGGGTTTCCTATTGCAGCCCCGGGTTGCCAAAGCGAAGCGATGGCTACCCGGGTTGGGCTTCGGGCTGCTGATAGGAAACCCCTTCGGGGTATAGTTTTGGGGTATGGCGCAGTCGTTATCGGTGGTGTATGTACATCTGGTGTTTTCGACGAAGCACCGGCACCCGTTTCTGGTGGACGCGGGGCTGCGCGATGAGGTGTTTCGGTTTCTGGCCTACACGAGCAACGAGTTGGGGTGCGAGGCCAAGCAGGTAGGCGGAATGCCGGACCACATACACGTACTGGCGCGGCTGGAGCGTACCATCACCCAAGCCGATTGGGTGAAGGAACTCAAGCGCACCTCCAGCATCTGGATCAAGCAACGTGAGCCGCTTCTGGCCGATTTTGCCTGGCAACTCGGTTACGCGGCCTTTTCGGTGAGTCAATCCCAGTTCAAGAAAACGCAGCGGTACATCCTGCAACAGGAAGCACACCACGGCGCGCTGTCGTACCAAAACGAACTGCGCCACCTGCTGCGCCTGCACGAAATCGCCTGGGACGAAAAATACGTCTGGGACTGACCGCACGCGCCTACCCCGAAGGGGTTTCCTATCAGCAGCCCGGAGTTGGCGCAGCCTACTCCGGGCGATGCTCCGGGCTCCGGGCGATGCTCCGGGCTCCGAGCGATGCTCGGGTTCGTCGTGGGCGTAGGCGCGGTTCAGGTCCGCCGCCGACGCGCCTAGCCAGTCGGCGCGCTCGTCGGGGGCGGGCGGGCGCGAGCAACGTCACCAGCAACGGGGCATCGGCAGTTCAGCGATGGGCGGTCGTCAGCCCGGCGCGGTTCCCGACGGCTTGTCGGCAACTTACCTTGCGCTACCACCGCGGCCGGCGCCAACGCGTGACGCTGTTGCTGACCGATGCCACCGGCCGCACCCTCGCCACAATACTCAGCAACGTGGTGCGCGCCCCCGGCGACCACACCGAAACCTACCAACTGCCCGCTAACTTGCCCCACAACGTGGTCTGGTTTACACTGCGCGCCGAAGAAGGGCGCGACAGCACGGCCGTGAGCGTGCAACCCTGACGGCACCCCCGCACTCTGGGGTACAACGTGCGTACCGGCCGGTTCGTCGGAAAACGAGTGGTTTTCCTCATTTTCTCTACCAGCGTTTTATGATCTTACGCCGTTTCCGTCGCGCCGTGGGGCGTTTTACGGGTGCTTCGTTGCTCCTGACGAGCTTGTTGCTGCTGACGGGCTGCCACGTCGGGCGGTTCTTTTATTACAACTTCGCCGACTTGCGCGACTGGCGGAAATTTCCGGCTCGGCCCGTGGTTCGGGGCGCCGGCCAGACGCCGTTTCGGTTCCATCGGCCGGCGGCTGGCGCCCGTGGGCTGCGCCTGCCCAAAGCACTTGTGGTTGACGGCCGACGGTTGAGTTTCGACGAGTTTCAGCGCGTGAGCGGCACCGTGGCGGTGCTCATCATCCGGCACGATACGCTGCTCTACGAAAACTACCTGCGCGGGTACGATTCGGCGGCCGTGGTACCGTCGTTTTCGGTGGCGAAATCGTTCGTATCGGCCCTGGTGGGCGTGGCCATCGGCGAAGGGTACATCGGCAGCGTGCAAGACCCCATCACGACGTACTTGCCCGAACTGACGGCCCCCGGCTTCGAGCGCATCCGCCTCGAAGACGTGCTGAATATGCGGTCGGGCATTCGGTTCAACGAAAGTTATATCAATCCGTTTGGCGACGCCGCGAAGTATTATTACGGCCGAAATCTGCCGAAATACGTGCGTCAGATGACCATCGGCGGACCGCCAAATCAGGAGTTCGATTATATCAGCGGCAACACGCAACTGCTCGGCATGATCGTGGCGCGCGCCACCAAACGGCCCCTGGCGCAATACCTGCAAGAAAAAATCTGGCAGCCGCTGGGGATGGAATTTGACGCCTCCTGGAGCCTCGACAGCCGCCGCCACGACACCGAAAAGGCGTTTTGCTGCCTCAATGCCCGCGCCCGCGACTTTGCCAAGTTCGGCCGTCTGTACCTGCACAAAGGCGTTTGGGAGGGCCGTCAGGTGATTCCCCGCGCGTGGGTCGAGCAGTCGGCGTACAGCGCCGCCGTTACCGCGCCGAACGCGTTTTTGTACGGCTACCAGTGGTGGCACTCGCGCCGCTTCGAGCCCCTCACCGACACCACCGGCCGCGGGTGGCTCCAAAAGCTCAACTCGACCCCGCCGCGCGTGAGGCGCCCCAGCGGCGACTTTTTCGCCGAAGGCATTCTAGGGCAATTCATCTATGTGTACCCCGACAAAGACTTCATTCTCGTTCGGTTGGGGCAGAAAGAAGGGCCGGTCAGTTGGGCAGAAATCGGCCGGCAGATTGCCCTCAGCAACTGAGTGCCGCCTACCGCAATCTTTCAGTCTAGGCTCAATCCCTTCGCCCACAACCGCCGCGCCGAAGCAACTGGCTTACTTTGCGGCCCGACAATCTGCCGGAATTCATTCCCACTCTTTCCCGCTCCTTTTTTACGCCCTTAACCCCCTTTCTCCGCTGATATGCTACGTATCGAGAACCTCTCGAAAACCTACCCTAACGGCACGCGCGCGCTCCAAAACGTGACGCTCGACATTCCCGTCGGGATGTTCGGCCTGCTCGGCCCTAACGGCGCCGGCAAAAGCTCGCTGATGCGCACCATCGCCACGTTGCAGGAGCCCGACAGCGGTTCCATCACGCTCGATGGCCTCAACGTACTCACCGAAAAAGATGAGGTGCGGCGCCGGTTGGGCTATTTACCGCAGGAATTCGGCGTGTATCCGAAAATTACCGCCGAAGAGCTGCTCGACCATCTGGCCGTTTTGAAGGGCTTGACCGACAAAAAAGAGCGCGCCGAAACCGTGAAAGCGCTGCTGGAACAGACCAACCTGTACCACGTGCGCAACAAGAACCTGGGCGGGTATTCGGGCGGGATGAAGCAGCGGTTCGGCATTGCGCAGGCGTTGCTGGGCAACCCGCGCCTCATCATCGTCGATGAGCCCACGGCCGGCCTCGACCCCGCCGAGCGCAACCGGTTCCACAATTTGCTGAGCGAAATCGGCGAAGACCGGATTGTGATTCTGAGTACACACATCGTCAGCGACGTGAGCGACCTCTGCCCGCAAATGGCGGTCATCAACTTGGGCCAGGTATCGCTCACGGGCACCCCCACCGATGTGATGGACGCGCTGCGGGGCCGCGTGTGGCGCAAGCTGGTGAGCAAAGACGAAGCGCTGGCGCTGCAAACCGGCGGCACCGCGATCATCGGAGCGCATCCGCACCGTGGCCTGACGCTCATTCACGTACTCGCCGACCAGCGGCCCGATGCCTCTTTCGAGGAAGTGACGCCGGACCTGGAGGACGTGTATTTCGCCGAAATCAACGGAAAGTAGGGAGGAAGAGATGTGAGGATGTGCTGATGTGGAGATGTGGAGATGATTTTCTTCGCGCCTTCCCATCGGTTCATCCTCACATCACCACATCAATCACATCGTCACATCTTCCCGCATGTTTCTCCCCATTTTCCTTTTCGAAATCCGCTACCGGCTCAAGCGGCCGGCTACCTGGATTTATTTCGGCCTCTTCGCCACGATGGCGTTTCTGGTGATGCTGGCGGTTGGCGGGGCGTTCCCCGGCGGGTCGATCAGTGTGGGCGGCGTTGGGCCGACGGTGAAAGCCAACGCGCCAGTCGTCATTTCGTGGCTGCTGACGGTGCTGAGCTGGTTCGGCGTGCTGGTGGCGTCGGCGCTGCTCGGTAACGGCGTGTACCGCGACTTTGAACACCGTACGGCGTCGCTGTTTTTCACGACGCCCATCGATAAAGTGAGTTACCTCGGCGGGCGGTTTGCGGGGTCGTTCGTGGTGGCGTTGCTGGTGTTCAGCGGGCTCGCCATCGGGGCGTGGCTCGGCACCATTACGCCCTTCACGGAGGCCGGCAAGATGGGGCCAAACCACCTCAGCTCCTACCTGTGGCCGTATCTGGTGCTGATTGTGCCGAATCTGGTGATGACGGGCGGCATCGTTTTCTGCCTCGCCACGCTCACGCGCAACATTCTGAGTACGTACCTGGCGGCCGTGGGGCTGCTGATCGGCTACCTCATCGCGCAGGCCATTCTGCAGGATTTGGATAACGAGCTGCTCGCCACCGCCCTCGACCCGTTCGGCGCGGCGGCCGTCTATTTCAGCACCCGCTACTGGACGCCCGCCGAGCAGAACACGCTGCTGCTGCCGCTCACGAAGTTCGTGGTCGTGAACCGCGCCATCTGGGGCGGTTTGGGCGTGGCGCTGCTGGCGCTCACGTTCGTGCGGTTCCGGTTTTCGGCGTTTTCGTCGGAGAAAGTCAGTAAGAAAGTACGGCGCGCGGCGGCCGAAACTTCGGATGTTGCGCCGAAGCAGCGCGGCTTTGCCGTGGCCCTGAGCCGGGTGCAACTGCCCACCGCTACCTACCGCGTGGGCGGCGCGGCGGCGCGGGCGGCGTTTACGTCGCTGGTGAAACTGGAGTGGCGCGCCATCGTGCGGAACGTGTATTTCGTGGCCATCGTGGCGGCAGGGGTGCTGTTTCTGCTGGCCAATGCCGACGAAGTAGGCAAAATCTACGACACCACCACCTACCCCGTCACCGGCGAAATCGTGGGCGCGCTGACGGGCCAGTTCACACTGTTTCTGCTCATTATCATCATTTTTTATTCCGGGGAGGCCGTCTGGCGCGACCGCGACGCCAACCTCAACCAGATCACCGACGCTACTCCCGTGCGCGGCTGGGTGCCGCTGCTCGCCAAGTGGGTAGCGATGAGCGGCGTGATGGCGCTGCTGCTGCTGGTAGTGATGGTGATGGGCATCGTTTTCCAGACCGTCAAGGGCTACTTCAATTACGAGCTACCCGTGTACCTGACGGCCATTTTCGCGATTGAATGGCCGCGTTTCGTGCTGTTCTGCGCGCTGGCGCTGGTGGTGCAGGTGGTGGTGAACAACAAGTACCTCGGCCACTTCGTGATGGTGGCGTACTACCTGCTCAACATTTTCCGCTCGCAATTGGGGCTCAACCATCGGCTGTTCGGCTTCACGTCGTGGTCAGACCCTGGCTACTCGGCGCTAAATGGCTGGGGGCATTTTCTGGAAGCCGTGCGCGTGCTGCAATTGCACTGGGCGCTGGTGGCGGGCCTGATGCTCGTGCTGGGCTACCTGCTGTGGGTGCGCGGCACGGTGAGCAGCATGGGCGAGCGCTGGCGCGAAGCCGGCCGCCGTTTCGGCCCGCGCACCCGCGCCGTTACGGCCTTGCTGACGCTCGCGGTGCTGGCTACGGGCACGTTCGTGTTCTACAACACCAACCGCCTCAACATCTACCGCACCCCGCAGACCGAGGAAAAACTGACCGCCGAATACGAAAAGCTGTACCGCAAATACCTCCGCGCGCCGCAGCCGCGCATCACGGCCGTCAACGTGCAAACCGACCTGTACCCGAGCCAACGCGCGGTGCGCTTCCGGGGGCATTATTGGCTGCTGAACCGCTCGGCGCGGCCCATCGACTCGCTCCATATCGTGGGGTTGTCGGAAACGGCGCGGGTGCGCGAGCTGGCGGTGGGCCGGTCGCGGCAGGTGCTGTTCGATTCGGTTCACTCCTACCGCATCCTGCAATTGGCGCAGGCGCTGGCGCCCGGCGATTCGGTGCAACTCCGCTTCGACCTCGAATACCGCGAGCGCGGTTTCCCCAGCCAGGGGTCGGGCAATACGTCGCTGGTGCAAAACGGCACCTTCGTGAACTCGCAGCTCCTGCCGACGCTCGGCTACCAGGAAGGCGGTGAGATCAGCGATGTCGATGACCGTAAGCGCCTCGGCCTGAAGCCCAAGCGCGATGAAGTGCCCCTCACCGATTCCATCGGCCAACGTACCCAGGCCTTCGCCAACGACGCCGATTGGCTGCGGTTCGAGACCGTCGTCACGACCGAACCCGACCAAATCGCCGTCGCCCCCGGCTACCTGCTGAAGGAGTGGACGAAGGACGGCCGCCGCTACTTCCATTACCGGATGGATCGGCCTATCGATAAGTTCTTCGCCTTCGTGTCGGCCCGCTACACCACGCGCACCAGCGAGTGGCGCCCGCCCGGCGGCGGCGAGCCGGTAGCCATCACGGTGTACTTCCACCCCGGCCACGAGTACAACGTGAACGGGATGATTCGCTCCGTGAAAGAGTCGCTGACGTATTACGGCAAGCACTTCTACCCCTACCCCGACCGCCAGGTGCGCATCCTCGAATTCCCGAATTATTCGTCGTTCGCGCAGTCGTTCGTCAATACCATTCCGTATTCCGAGAGCATTGGGTTCATCGCCAAAGTCGATTCCACCGACCCCGAATCCGTCGATTACCCCTACTACGTCACGGCCCACGAGATGGCCCACCAGTGGTGGGGCCACCAGGTGATGCCCGCCGCAGTGGAAGGCTCGCAGGCGCTCAGCGAGACGATGGCGCAGTACTCGGCCCTGATGCTGATGAAGGCGCACGTGGGCGCCCACCAGATGCAGAAATTCCTGCAATACGAGCTGAACCGCTACCTCAGCGGGCGCTCCTTCGAGCGGCGCGGCGAGCGCACGATTGCCAAGGTCGGCGGCTCGCAGCAGCACATTTACTACCGCAAAGGTTCGGTGGTGATGTACGGCCTGGCCGATTACGTGGGTGAAGCCAACCTCAACGCCGGCCTCGGCGAGTATGTGCGCGCCGTACGCATCGCGCCGCCGCCCTACCCCACCACGCCCGGCTGGGTGGCGGCCATTCAGCGGCACACCCCCGACTCGCTCCACCGGTTCGTGACCGACGGCCTCGAACGTATTGCGCTCTACGACAACCGCCTCCTCGACGCCACCGCCGCCAAGCTCCCCGACGGCCAATGGCGCGTCACGCTCACGGTACAAGCCGGTAAAGTGTACGCCGACTCGCTCGGCAACGAAAAACCCGCCCCGGCCACTGCCTACGACGCGCTGCCCATCGCGCTGCTCCCTGAGCGCAAGCGCGGCGCCGCGCCCCCGGAACCGCTCCTGCTCGTGAAGCGCCGCGTGCGCCCCGGCAAAAACGTGCTGGTGTTTACGCTGAAACAGAAGCCCGCCAAGGCTGGGGTTGATCCCTACAACGTGCTGGTTGACCGCACGCTGGAAGACAACGTGAAGGACGTGAGCGACGAGGGCGCGGCCCCGAAGAAAGCGGCCAAGAACACGGCTAACCAAACGGCCTCGCCCCCAAAAGCGCTCGCGGGCCGGCAACCCTAGCCCAGGCCGCCCGGCAGAGTTCTGCCAGCCCTCCCTGCCTCGCCGCGAATGCCCGGCAGAGTTCTGCCGGGCACTCCTGCCTCGTCGCGGATGCCCCGCAGAGTTCTGCCAGGCACTCCTGCCTCGCCGCGAATGCCCGGCAGAACTCTGCCGGGCACTCCAGCCCCGGTCGGGATGCCCGGCAGAGTTCTGCCGGGCATCCCGGTCTTGAGCTGAGTGGTCGGCAGAGCTCTGCCGACCACTTCGGCCGAGGTCGGACCCGGAAACAGAGAATTTTCCGCCGCCTCAGACTTGACAGAGTACAAAAACGCCCCGCCCGGCAAGCTGCCGAGCGGGGCGTTTTCGTGTATGACGGAGGCCGTACTACCTCACGGCGCTACTCCTTCACTACCCGCGTGCGCAGCGTGGCACCGCCGGGCAGCGCCACACGCACCACGTACTGGCCGGGGGCCAGTCGGTCGGCGCTGGGGAGCGTGGTGGCGGTGGCGCCGCTCACGACGGGCAGCGCGGTGGCGAGTACCTCACGGCCCGCCAGATCGGTCACGGTCAGGCGAGCGTCACCGGCCACGGGCGCGCCGATGGTCAGGTGCAGCAGGTCGCGGAACTGCGTCGGATAAGCCTCAAACGAAGCCGTCACGACCGTGGCATCCAAGCGGATGGTGGCTACGCCGCTGAACTGGGCGGTGCCGTCCGTATCGACCTGCCGCAGCCGGTAGAAGCTCGTGCCGCCCAACGGCCGGGCATCCTCGAAGGAATAGTCATGGGCAGTGGTAGTAGTGCCTTGCGCACCCACCGTACCGATGGTCGTGAACTCGCGGCCGTTGGCCGAGCGCTGCACCTCGAAACGGTCGGCGTTGAGTTCCGAAGCCGTAGCCCAGGCCAGCGCCACGGTACGCTTCGGCGAAACGGTGGCGGTAAAGCGGGTCAGCTCGACGGGTAGCACCTGCTCGTAATCCTGCACTGCAAACGGCGAGAACGACGTGATGTTGGCCCGCGACCGCCGGAATACGCCCGCCGACACCGTAGTGGCAGCCGTGTAATCGCGCAGGACGTTCGTCCACTCGGTGCCTTCGTAGTGGACAACCGTACACTTTGTGCGGTCGAAGCTCGGCAGCAACTCGTCGGCGGTGTTCCATTGGAGCGTGATGGTGGCATTGGCGTTCCCGGCGGTGGTTTCGTCTACCATCCAGGTGCGGTTTACAACGTCGGTGGTTTCCGCCGTACCGGTGAGCCCCCCATCGCGAGCGCCGCCGAAAACGCGCGCCCGGAAGTCGTCGGCCGTGGCCGTCAGCGCCTGCTTCACCAGCACGGGCGTGTACGTGGTCGTGCCCACGGGGAAGAGTACATCGGTATTCGTGTTGGCCACGCGGCGCACCAGCTCGCCGGTAGCGGTGGGGCTGTTGGCCGTCTGCACGTAGCTCGCCGCCGAACCGCCCACGAGCGAACCGGTGGTGGGGTCGAGGGTGAGGTCGTTGTTTACGAGGCCGATATGGCCTTGCGTCAGCGTCAGGGCGCCCGTAACGGTGGTGGCGTTGGTGAGCGTCGCCGTTCTGGTGGCGCTCAGGTTGGCCGTCAGGTTGAGTACGCTGGCGGGCAAAGCCGTGCCGGTGGCCATATCGTTGACGCCCCGCAAGAGGTAGGTCGCGGCGGCGTTGAACGTGCGCGTGCCCGTCTGAATGTTGCCCGTAGCTCCCGTAGTGTTGATGCCGGCGACGGCGCCATAGCCGAACGTACTGCCGGTTTCGGTGATGAAGCTGCCGGCCCCGCTGATGGTCTGGTCGGTCATAACGAATGACGCGCCGGTTTTGACGGTCATCGTGCCGCCCGTGCCCACCGCGAAATTGGCGTTGCTGGCGCCCACGTTGGTACCCGTCACATCAATGTTGAAGTACGTGCGGTTGATGACCGGCGAGGTTTGGTTGCCGCGAATGGTCTGCGTCGTGCCGACGCCCACGTTCGAACCGTTGAATTCGATGGTGCCCCCCGTGAGCGAGTACGCTCCTTCGAGCCCCGGCTGCGTGCCGCTGTTGGCGTTGATGAACCGGCTCGTGCCGTCCATTGTCAGCCCGGCCGGCCCGTCGAGCGAGCGCGCGCCGACGCTCAAATCCAGCACCGCTGCCTCACGCACGAAAACCGTCCCGCTGACCTGATTGGCGCCCGTAATCGACGACGACAGCGTTTTCGTCCCCGAATCGCGGAACGCGAGGCTCGCGTACGACTGCGACCCCTTCAGTACCTGATTGCCGGCGCCTTGCAGTTCCACGGTACCGGCCGTGAGCGCGTACGTGCCCGAAAGCTGCGGCAGCAGCGTAGCGCCGGTTTTCACGATGCGGTAGGTACCGCCGGTCATGGTGAGGTTGCCGGTGCCGACGACCTCTGCCGTAGCCGTTTCGATGAACCGGCCGCTGCGGATGTCGAGGGCGCCGGGCGCCTGAATCGAAATACCATTGGTGAGCGTGACGGTCGTGGAGTTGTTGATGATGACGTTTTTGGTACCATTCGCGGTTGGCAGGCCGGTGCCGGTGTTCTGGTCAGCGGGACCGGTGTACCAATACGTAGCACCGTCGTTGAAGAACGAGCGCGCGCCCGTACTGCGCACATTACCGGTAGCTGATGCAGCCGCCTGCGTGATGCCCGCAATATCAGTGATTTTAAGCGTGCCGCCCGTCCGCAGGAAAAACTGGCCTGCACCCGTCACGTTGAAGTTGTTGAAGTCTAGCGTACCGCCGCTCTGCACCTCTGTGCGGGTGGAGTAAGCATAGCTCGCGCCCAAAATGACTTCTTTGCGGATACTCACGTTGCGGATGGTACCGCCGCTGGGCGTAAACGTACTTGCAGCACTGCCACCGAGAAAAACCAACTCATCAAAACCAGTCGTGGTGTTGGCGCCCGCTGAGTATTGACCCGTTAGCGAACCACCAATGTACAATTTACCAAGGTTATCACCTGAGCCGGTGGCCCGGAATATCCCGCTGTTAATCATCGTCAGGTTGCCCACGATGCTGGCGCGGTTGAAAGCCGAGGTATTGGACGCACCATCCACTACCCGGAAAGTGGCATTATCGACGACCATATTGCCCAATACCCGCAACCGTACACCTTTCGAACTGCTGTTGTTGAGGCTGAAGGTGCCGTCCGTAACGGTCAAATCACCCCGTACCAGTAGGCTGTCGCCCGACACGAATGTACTCGATGTCGTGACGAGGTTGGCCGTGCCCTGCGGGCTGATGATCCGCAGGTTGCCGTACGATTTCACGCGGGGCAGCCACGACTGCACCGGCGCGCCGGTGGCACTGAAGCCTACCATCTCGAAGGTGGTGGTAGCCGCTAGCATCACAGTACCCGCTTGGCTATTGGGGTAACCGGCGCGGGTTTCCTGGTAGAAGTAGCCCGTACCGGTCATTTCCCACGTATCCAGCGTGCTGCTGGCAAAACGGAGACCTTCGCTTAGCGTCGAACCGCCGGGGGCGGCAGCGCCGTAGTCGTTATTGTTGATGCGGCCACCATCGGCGATCAGCAGGTCGGTATTACCGGCCGCGCCATTTCCCACCAGTAACATTTGCGTGCCATTGAGGTCACCGTTGAGGTTAAGCGTAATGGCGGTCGTGTTGCCCGCATACCCCACCTGCATACTCTGGCACACGGCACCGAACACATTGATGTTCACGGTATAGCTGGTGAGTACCGATGAGTTGTCGAGCAACACTGCCGTGCTGGCCGTAGGCACGCCGTTGGGCGACCAGTTATTTGCATCGTACCAATTAGTAGTGCCAGCGCCTCCGTCCCAACGCTTGCCCACGAATGTGTCGAATGCAATCGGAGCTGTCGGGTTCGTAAGGCTGCCGGTATTGGTAGTACTCAGCGTCAGCCCTGCTTCGGCCACGCTATACTGTACATCGGTCCAAGTATAGGTACCCGACACCAGCATCTGGGTCAGGCCCGTAGCCGACGAGAGCGTGCCCGTGCCGCCCGCAATGGTCAGTGTCACGCTCGGCATCGAGCTGCCCCGGAAATCGGTGTCAGCCACGTTGTTGGCATCCTGCGCAATTACTGTTACCGAAAAATTGTTGCTTACCAACGCCGTAGTCGGCGGCACCGGCGAGAACACCAGCTTCGTGGCGATGGCATTCACGCGGTTATCGTTCGTCCCTGTCGGCGATTGCACCGTCGCGAACGACGTGTTGAACGTCGAAGAGCCCGACGTACTCGCCACGGCGCCCGCGCCCGTCACCGAAAACTGGAGCTGTTGCCCGTCGGTAATGGTGGCGGGCGTGTTATTGAAGCTCACCCGCAGAAACAGGTTGAACGAGCCGCCATCGGCGGCCGTCACGCGGCTCACGTTGCCGCCGGGCGTCAGCAGCGCCACCAGGCCGTTGAAGGTAATGGTGCTGGCGCCGATGGTGGCCGTGTTGCTCACCAGGGCGTTGCTCGACGTAAAGAGCGCCGCCGACCGGATGCTCGCCGTGCCCGCCACCGACGAGAACGTGATCGAGTTGAGGATCGTCGGCAGGGCGTCGCCGTCGGGCGTTACGCCATCGCCGTCGCGCACCCTAATCGAGTACACCAGCACGCCGTCGGTTGTGCTGGCTACGGGCGCCGCCTGAAAGGCGGCGTAGTTGATGCCGGTTGTGTTGATGGTAAACGCGTTGTTCTCCACAACGGAAGTCGCACTCGGCGTGCCCGTACCCGTGAAGTTTACGGTATAAGTCGGCGTGTTCGGGTCGTTGGACGCGATGGCGACGCTCCCCGTGATGGTACCCGTGGCGGTGGGCGAGATCGTCACCTGAAACGTGGTGGAAGCGCCTACCGCCAGCGACGCCACGGCCGGTTGCGCCGTAACGGCGTAATCCGACGAACCCGTCAGCGTCAGCGGCGTGGTGAAGGTGAGCGTGGCGGAGCCGTTGTTCTGAATCGTGAACGTCTGCACCGCCGTGTTCCCCAACCCCACCGACCCGAAGTTGCGGGTGCTGCCGTTGGCGTTGGTCGCGATGGCAAACGTCGGGCGCGTCGTGATGCTCACCGCCGGGGTACTCGTGCCCGCTACGCTGCCGCAGGTGCTGGTAGCCGTCACCACCAAGCCGTACGTTCCGGCCGTACCGCCATTAAAATCGGCGCCCGCCGGCTGGTAGCTCGCCGAAGTGGCGCCGCTGATGGCGTTGGTGAACGGCCCACCCGCCGGCCCCCAAAACCATTGGTAGGTAGAGGGCGCCGCCGGCGTAGCCGTAATGGTAGTGCCAAGCGCACTCGTAAGCGTTTGCGCGGTGCTTGGGCTCACGGTCGGCACGTTGGCCGTCGGGTTCGTCACGGTCAGGTTGGTACCGTTGTCGGAGCCGTTTTGCGCCGGGTTGGTCGCCTCTACCCGAATGCGGTAGTTGGTGCCCGCCGTCACGGTGTTCGGAATCGTCGCGCTGATGGAGCCTGAAGTAGTACCCGCTTGCGTAGCGCTGATCGCCGTTTTATTCGCTACGAAATTATCGTTCGAAATAAACGCCCGGAACGTGTTGCCCGCCGTGAACGAGCCGCCCGTTACGGTAAACGGCACCGTCACGGCCGCCCCACTTGGCAGCACGCAGAACGGCGAGCCGGTAACGGCGGAAGTGGCGAGGGTGAGGCCGGCAGCGGTGCCCGTCACCACAATATCATCAATTCGACTAGTTCCACCGTTGACTACGGGAATACCAGTACCCACGTCCGAGTTAGACGTCATAATCCAACGCAGCGAAACGGCACTCTGGTTATCAGCCGCTACGGGAATCGCCACGTTTGTCAAAACGCCAGTCAAGAAAGCGTCGTTGGCTACGAGTACGCTGGCACCGGGCACATCGGCCCAAGCACCTGCGCCCACTCGGTATTCCACCTTGAAATTACGCGGACCGGTGTTAGAGCTGCGTTGCTTGGAAGAAACTTTAAGCGTGTTGTAGCCGGTGGTCACCAGATCAATTTGCCAGTACTTGGTGCCGCTGCCACCCGCCCAGTTAGTACCCGTAATTGCAAACCCACTACCGCCAGCGCCGGCGGTGTATGTGATCGTTTGACCGCCCGTGGCGCTCGTCACTTGCGCCGTATTCGCTGCGATGCCGCCATCGGCCGTCACATTTGAATCGTCGTAATTCCACGATACCAACGTCACCTGCCCCCACCCCACCAGCGGGCTCAGCAGCAGCGAAAACAGAATAGCGACCGGCAGCCACGAGCGGCCGGTTCGGCGGGGAGCAAAGCCTGAAAAGTAGGATTGTATCATGCTGAATGAAACCAAAAAACGAATCTGAACAGAGAAGTAAACGTGAATCAAGTTCTGACGGAAGGGCCAACTCGCCTACCGAACCGCAAAGTTCGGACGGCCAACAACTTGATTACGAAGATAGGCTATAACAGATTAAGCGTAGTCGTCGCCCGCTAGCCACCCTAACGTCCTGATAAGCAAAGGCCCACCCAGCGCGATGCAGGGTGGGCCATCACGGTACGCTTAACAAAAACTTAATGTACCGGGGGCCACGCTTTGTCGTGGCGGGAGAGGGTGTAAGTTTTGGTCGTGTAAGGAAGAAAAAACTTACACGACCAAAACTTACACCCCCGCGCCGGGTGTCCTGCCTCACAAACTGCCCGCCCCAGAACGCTTTACTTCACTACCCGGCGGCGCACTACGGTGCCGTCGGACAGCGCGATTTCGGCCACGTACGTACCCGCCGCGAGGCCGGTAGCGGGCACCGTCAGCTCGGTAGTGCCGGTGGTCGTGAGGTTAAGTAGCTGGGTCAGCACGGTGCGGCCCTGCAAATCGATGAGGCGCAGGGTGGTGGCCCCGGCAGCGGGCGTGGTCAGGCGCAGGTGTAGCTCGGCGCCTACCGGCACGGGCCACACGTCGAGGGCCGCCGTGAGCGGCGCGCCGAAGCGCACGATAGCCACTTGGCTCAGGTGCGCCGCACCATTCGTATCGACTTGACGCAGCCGGTAGTAGCTCTGGCCGGGCAGCGGGCGCTGATCGGTGAAGCTGTACTCATGGGCACTGAACGTGGTGCCGGCGGCACGCACGGTGCCGGTGGTCTGCCAGCGGCGCCCGTCAGGCGAGCGCTGCACCTCGAACCGGTCGGCGTCTTTCTCGGAGGCCGTGGCCCACGTAACGGCCACGGTGGCGGCGGGCGTAGCGGTGGCGGCGAAGCGCGTCAGTTCCACGGGCAGCACGTCGTCGATGTCGGCGCCGAGGGCGAACGACGAGAACGACGTGAACGACGCCGTAAACGAGGTGACATCGGTGCCGTAGCCGCCGATGGTCGGCGTCACGATTTCGAGGCCGGTATCGTCGGTGGCGGCCGAAGGCAGCGCGGCAGCGCCCCCGCTGATTTTGTACAGCTTCGTGAATTCGAGGACGCGCTCGCGGGTGCTGACCGGCGCGCCGGCGGGCAGTTGGCTATTGACGTACGCCACGTACGCCGTGATTTCGGCGTCGGTGAGGTAGAAGGTCACGTCGTAAGCGGCGGGGCTGGCGGTCGTCGGCGTCAGCCGCCACTCCTTCCGGAACAACGCCACCGGCTGGCCCGTGAGGCTGCTGGTGTTGGTGTTGGTGCCGGCTACCAGCGTTTGGGCGGTTACGGCGCCGTAATTGGTCGTGGTGGTGTTCCTGACCGTCGCGATCAGGTCTTTGCTCGCCGTGTTGTCCAGGAACGTGCGGGTTTCGTTGGCGCGCACCTCGCAGGTATAGGTCTGGCTGGTGGTGGTTACGCCGTAAGGCTGCCGCAGACTCTCGATGAACACCTGATTGAGCGGGGAGTTGGGCGCGCCGGGGGTTTCGGTGGCCGTACCGGCCGTACCCGTTTTCCAGTTGCCTTTCTTGCGAAACTCGTTGCCGAGCGTATTGTCGAAGTAGTACGTAGTGCCGGCGCCGGTGGTCGGGAAGTACAACCGGTCGGTGGCGGCCAGCGCAATGTCCGGGTGGTTGGCCGCGTTGATCGGGTTGCCCGCTGAACCAGTGCCAAACGAAATGCCGTGGAAGAACGTCAGGTCGGGCTTGCGGAGCTGGCACCCGTCGCCATCGTTGCGGAAGCTGACGTTGAGCCATACCGGCGAGAACGCGGGGGTATCAAACGCCGCGCTCGACGACGACGGGAGCGTGCAGGAACCAATGAAATATTCGGCGCCGGCCGTTGTGGAGCAACCCGTACCAATCAGCGGCACCACGTACAGGTAATCGAGGTTTGCGTCCGTCGGGTCATCGGTCGGCATCTTGTCATTCGGGTCGTTATCGTTGTAAAATACGATTACGGAGCCGACCGGCACCTTCTCCCACGTGCAGCTATTCGTGAATCGCACGTGGCCCGCCGCGATGCCCGTGCCCGAACCCGCGCCGCCGCTGAAAATACCGTTGTTATCATCGAATACCCAGCCGCGCAAATCGACGGTGGTGCCGGGCGTGCCGGTTACGAGGCACTCGACAAACTCTTTGGTGCCGGATATTCCTTGCGAAAACTCGTTCACGATCATCCCGACTTCGATGTTCTCATCGTCGGCAATCGTGATCGTCGCCGTCGGCGCGGACAGCGTGTTCGGAGCGCCGTTGGCCGTCAGCGTCAGAATGATGGTTTCGCTCGGTTCCGATAGCACATCGCCCAGCACCGTCACGTTTACGGTCAGGGTTCGGGGGTAGGTGCCGGTAGTGGGGAACAGCAGGTTTTGCGGCGAGGTAAACGTGTAGTCCGTCGTGAGGGTGGCCGTGCCGGTACCGGCGTTGGTCACGGTTACGGTCAGGGGCGCACTGGGGGCGTTCGCCACGGTCACTTTCACGGCCACCACCGTCGTGCCGGTGTTCTTCTCCAGCACCGTGATGTTTTCCGGCGAGAAGCCCACCACCACATCGCACGTCAGGGGCGCGTCGAGGGTCGTGATTTCCACGGGCGCCGCGCCGCCATTGGCCAGCGCCGTGTTGGCGCCCGAGTTCCAGGTGCCGTCGGCATCAGTGGCCACGCACCCCACGAGCGCGCCCGTCGCCAGCGAGCGTTGCTCGATGCGGCGCACGCCCAGCGTATTGTTGTTGGGGATGGCCGAGGCCCAGGCGCCCGAGATTCCATCTACCTGGCTGCCATAGAAGGCCGTATAGTTGGTGGTTTGCGCGGCGCCGTCGCTTTCCACGAACGTGGCGGCCAGCGGGCGGGCGCCGCCGGTGGCATCATCGTACAGTACCACGAAGTTTTTGGCCGTCGCCAGCGACGTACCGCTCAGCCCCGTGGCCTTCGTGCCGCCGAGGCCCAGTTCCGTCACCGTCACGGGCACCACGCTGCGCACGCGATTAGCCACCGTGGTGCCCGTGCTACCGTTATTGAGGTTGATCTGCATGAACACCGTATTGCCGGCGTCGAAGCGAGCGTTACCGTTCGGTTCCAGCACAAACCAGCCCGTGAACTCGCCCGCCGCATCGGCCGTCAGCGTACCGAAAGCGCCGGCCGTCGCGAGGCTTGGCGAAGTGGCGGCCGTAAAGTTGCCGGTCAGGTTGGCGTAGATGGAGCCGCCGCCGCCGTCCACGTTTCCATCGCTGCTGACCACGGCCGTGGTGGTGTAGCGGTAGGTAGCGTTGGGGGTCAGCGACGAAAGCTTTGCCCGGAAGGCGTATGGCAGCCGGTTGGTGTGCGTACCGGCGCCCGCCGCGTGGCCCACCAAAAACTCCGGCACAAGCACTTCCGTGAACGTGGGTACGATGGCCGGCACGCCCGTGGTGGTGGCCCCCGCCGAATACACGCCTTCGTACTGCGTAAAGATTCGGAAATGGTACGTCACGCCATTCGTCAGGCCCGTAACGACGGCGCCCGTGCCGCTCCCCCGGTACACGACGTATTGATTGGGCGCGGCCACGGTGCCCAAATCATCGCCGGAGCCGAACACGGTACTGGCCGTGTAGGCGGCTGCCCCCGGTATGGCAGTAACGGCATTGGCGGCGCGCGCCACGATCAGCACACGGTCGAAGCACAACGCCGGGTTGATCCAGGTCAGCGAAAGCTGGCCGTTGCCGGGCAGCGCCGAGAACGTGGTGGCGTTCGCGATGGGGTTGATCGTGAAAGCCGCGCTGGGCGCGCCAAAAACGGTTGGGCTCGTGCTCGTTACCCGCACCCTATACCCGGTACCGGCGCCCTGGTTGGCGGGCAGCGTAAACGAAATCGGCGAGGCGGTGGCGCCGGTGGCAATCGTCGTGGGGGAGGCAAATGACCCGCCGCTGCCCGATAGCTGCACCGAAAAGGTGTTGCCTCCCGCGAAAACGCCGCCGCTCGTCGTGAACGTTACGGAGTTCGCGGAGCCGGCGCACAGCGGTGACCCCAGCACGTTACCCGTGGTAATAGTGGGCGCATCAGTGATGTCGGTATCCGAAACCCCAGCCGAATAATCGGTACCCCGCCGGCTGAACGCCCTGAAGGTATACGTGGTACCGGTGAGCAGCCCCGTGACGGTTACGCTGGTGCCCGTGCCTTGATACACCACGAACTGACTGCCTCCCAAATCAGTCCCTGAGCCCAAAACCGGACTGGCCGTGTATGTGGTAGCGGTACTGGGTACGGCGCTCACGGTGGTTCCCTGAATGCCGACGATCAGCAGGTCGTCGAAGCAGAGCGTGGGGTTGGTCCAGGTGACGGTTATCTGGTTGGCGCCGCCGACGACGAAGAAACTCGTCACGTTGTTGGTAGCGGCGGGGCGCAGATTCAGGTTCGTGCCGTTGTCGGTGCCGGTGGTGCCGGTGCTGGCCACCACCCGAATGCGGTAGCCGGTGCCGCTCGCCACCGTACCCGGCAGCGTCGCGCTGATCGGGTTGGCGCTGCCAAGGGTGCTGATGTCGGTCGGCGAGCTGAACGAGCCCGACGCATTCGAGAGCTGCGCCTTGAACGTAGTGCCGCCAGGGAACGAGCCACCCGTAATGGTGTACGGCACGCTCACGGTCAGCCCGCCCGACGGTACGCAGAACGGCGAGCCGGTGATGGTACCGGTGGTGATGGTCGGTGAAGTGGTGCTAGCGGTTCGGCTGAAACCGGTGCTGTAATCGGTGGCGAGACGCGTAAAAATCGTGAAGGTGTATTGCGTAGCGACAGCCAACCCGGTTACGGTTACCGTGGTGCCGGTGCCTTGGTACACCACGAAATTGCCTCCTCCCAAATCGGTCCCGGAGCCAAAAGCGGCATTGGCCGTGAAGGCGCCGCTCGGCGTAACCGTAGTGCTGGCGCCTTGCTTCGCGACGATGACTACATCGTCGGAGCAGGTGGCGGAGTTAGTCCAGTTCAGCGGGGCGGTGCTGGCCGTGAGCGTAGGCGCCGGGAAGGTCGGTACGTTGTTGCTCGCGTAAGGCGTAACCACCAGGTTGGTGCCGTTATCGGCGCCGGTGGTGGCGGGCGTGCTGGCATCCACGCGGATGCGGTACGCCGTGCCCGCCGTCGTCACGCTCGCCGGAATGGTGGCGCTGATGGTGCCCGCCGCCGTGCTGGTGGCCGAGCCGATGGCAGTAGTCCCACTCCCGAACCCACCGGTGGAATTGGAGAGCGTAGCCGTGAAGACGTTGCCCGCCGTGTAGGTACCCGTGATGGTGTATGGCACGCTGACCGCTGCGCCCGCGCTGCCCACGCAAAACGGCGAGCCGGTGATGGCGCTGGTGCTGATGGTGGTAGCGCTAGCGGTATAACCCGTCCAAACAATATCATCGACGGCAAGCTGATTACCGCCCGTAGCTTGCTCAATCCGAATCACGACTCCGCCGGAAAACGTCTGTCCAGTAACTGAAAACGTTTTGACCGTAGCATCTATGGTCGTCAGCGTACCGACCGAAGTGCCATTTACCTTTACTACAGCATTGACGTTGTTACTAAACGCCCGTTTGTATTGAAACGTAAGCGAGGCCAAGCCACCAGCCACCGATGACGATTGAAGATTCGCTGCGGTGTTATCTCGCAGCGTAAGTGCTTTGCCATTGATCGTCTGATCGCCGCGGGCGTTCACATATGACCACGTTACACCACCCGCTCCGGTGAAAGAGCCTGTAGTGTAGGTGCCACCAGTGGCAGTCCAAGAAGTGAAAGGCTCATTGCCTTGCGCCCACGCTCCAGGCGCGTTCAGCAGTAATGCCGACAGCAAAACAGAACAGAATCCAGTAATAATCTTATTCATAAAAATTTGCAGAGAAATTGCCCGGCACCGCGATTGAATTTCAGGCTGAGTTGGAAGGCTGAATCAAGCCAACCCGAAATTTGAACAGTAAAATAGGCGCCTTTACCAACAATTAGTGCATTACGAGATCATTACCATCTTTTCTATTGAAGCGCATTATTTATACCGACCGAGCAAACGATAGCTTTTATCCGTATTTGATGCCCGTTCGTCGAAACGCATTTATTTATTATTTCTAAATGGTAACATAAAAACAACGAGCCCACCCGGTAAAACCGGATGGGCTCGTTGCACAGCGACCAATAAAACTGCGGCTTGGAAGCCGCGCTAAACTTCAGTTACTTCACTACCTTGCGGCGGGCCACCGACCCATCAGCCAACTGCACTTCGGCGAGGTAAGAACCGGCGGCGAGGCTTTCGGTGGGCACCAGCAACTCGGTGGTGCCCGCAGCCAGCGTAACGGTGCGCTGCACCACAGCCCGGCCCTGCAAATCGATGATGCGGAGGGTGGCGGCCCCGGCTACCGGCGCGGTCAGACGCAGGTGCAACTCTTTGTCCATGGGCACGGGCCACGCTTCGAGTGCCACCGTAGTGGGCGCCCCCAACCGCACCGTGACGATATCCGATAGGTGCGCCTTGCCATCGAGGTCTACCTGGCGCAAGCGGTAATACAGCAGCCCAGCCGCCGGTTTGCCATCGAGGAAGGTGTACACTTGCGGCACTTGCGTGCTGCCGTGCGCGGCCACTTGCCCAATGGCGCTGAACTCGCGGCCATCGGTCGAACGCTGAACTTCAAAATAATCGGCGTTCTTCTCCGATGCGGTGGCCCAATCTACGCGCACGGCGTGGTTGGGAGCGGCGGTTGCCGTCAGGCGGGTCAGCTCTACGGGCAGCACTTCGTTGGTGGTGGCACCGAGCGCAAAAGCCGAGAACGAAGCAAACGTAGCCGAGTAGGTTGTCACCCCGGAGCTATAAGAGCCGATGATCGGCGACGAAATCACCATCCCCGACCCGTCCGGCGCCACCGAAGGCAGCACCGTACCCGTGTTTTTATAAATCTGCAGGCGCGACCGCAGGAACGTCGCCGTCAGCGGCTGGCCCGTGGTAGCGCTCGCGAACGAGGCGTACGAGGCCAGTTCGGCGTCGGTCACGTAGAACGTGATGAGGTAAGTAGCCGGCGAGGCCGTGGTGGGCGTCACGATGTACTGCTTACCCATAAAAATCGGGTCGCCTTCGAGGTTCGTGTTCTGCGCATTCGACCCGACCACGGTCTGGGTTGCCACCGCGCCATAATCGGTGCTGCTCTGGTTGGCAAGGCGCAGGATCAGGCGGTTGTCGTTCGTCTGGAAGATGCGCGTCTCGTTCGGACGCACATCGCAGGTGTAGGATGCCGAGCTGGTGACCGGCGCCGACGGCTGCCGCAAGCTTTCGATAAACTGCCCATTGCGCACGCCGTTGGGCGTGCCGGGGGTTTCCTGCCCACTCCCAACCTGAGCGGCCCAGTTCAGCTTATCGCGGAAATCGTTGCCGTTGGCGTTGCTGAAGTAGTACGTCTGGTTGTTGCCCTGAAAGAAAAGCGAGTTGGTACCGAGCGTCGCGTAATCGGGGTGGTTGAGGGCATTGACCGCCGACGACCCCGACGTAGCAAACGAAATCCCGTGGTACAACGTCGGTTCCGGGCTGCCGGGCCGGCGAAGCTGAATTGCATCGGTGTTGCCTATAGCAATGGTACTCCAGCGCGGCCCCACGGTAGCATCGGTGTAGGTGGCACTACTCGTGCTGGGGGCCGTGCAGTTACCATCGAGGTAGTAGCCGGAGGCGCCGGAAATAGTGCCGCAACCGCCCGTGTTGCGCACCGGCACCACGTACAGGAAATCGAGGTCGCCGTCGGTGGGGTCTACCGTTGGCGGCAGCGCGGCGTTGAGGTCAGCTTCGTTGTACACGACGATGATTGACCCGACGCGGACTTTCTCCCAGGTGCAATGATTGTCGAAACGGAAGTGGCCGGCGCTGATGCCGACTCCAGTAGTGGTAGCCCCTGAGAAAATACCGTTATTGTCGTCAAGCGTCCAGCCGCGCAAATCGACCGACGTGCCCGGCGTACCCGTCACGAGCAGCTCGACATATTCCTTCGAGCCCGATGGCCCCTTCGATATTTCGTTGATGATGAGGCCGGTCGGCAGGAAGTCGTCATCGGCAATGACCATCCGACCCGGCGATTCCAGCACCGTTGCCGTACCGCTCGTAACCGTCACCGACAGCCGGAAGAACTCATTGGCTTCCACCAGCACATCGCCGATGTATTCGGCGTTCACGGTTTGCGTCATCGGATACGTGCCGCTCGTGGGGAATACCAGGCTCTGGGAATTGAACAGATAGTCGGAGCCGACTGTCGCCGTGCCGCCGCCCGCATTGCTCACCTGCACCGTGAGGGCGGTGGCGGGCGCCGTGTTTACCGTGATGCGTACCGCCACGAAACTGCTCACGCCGTTGCCTTCCGCCTGGATTTGCGTCGGCGGGTTCATCCCTACATATACACCGCACTGGAGCGGCGCATCCACGGCCGAGAGCAGCAAGGGCAAGGTGCCACCCGCCGGATTGACCGTCGAAACCAGACTCGACCATACGCCGTCGGCATCGGTAGCGGGGCACCCTACGATGGCGCCGTTCGATAGCGCGCGCTGCTCGATGCGTTGCACCCCGGCGGCATTCGTATTGGGCACCAGCGTGCCCCATTTGCCGAGCTTGTTTTCTACGCGGGTAGCGTAAAAACCCGTGTAGCGGTTCGTATTGTTATTGGCGGTGCCGTCGGACTCGACGAACGTCGCCGCCAGCGGACGACCCGTACCGACCGTATTATCATAGAGCAACACGAAGTTGCGGGCCGGCGCCAACGACGAATCCGCAATGCCCGTAGCTTGGGCCGGGCCGGTGCCCAGTTCCAAGGCCCGCACTTTGCTAGCCGTCCGGACGCGGGTGGCCACCGTGCCCACGGTGGGGCCAAACGGGGTGCCGTCGTTGAGCAAAATCACCATCCGCAGGTCTTCACCGCCAATGAAACGCGCATCGTCGCTCGGCTCCAAAACAAACCACCCGGTGTAAGTACCCGATGCCGAAGTAGTGAGCGTACCGAAACCAGCCGTAAGCGGCGTAATGGTGGGGTTGGTGCCGGCAACCCGCGTGAAACCACCCGCAAGCGGGTAAATCGGGGTACCGAAGCCGTTGGAGGTAGTCGGGTCGGTGAGGCTGACGGCGCGGTTGGCGTAGCGGTACGTCGTGCTCGGCAATAACCCACTGAGGGTGACGCGGAAAGCATACGGCAACCGGTTGATGTGCGTGGTACCGGCGGTTGGGCGGCCAGCGATGTAGCGCGGCACCAGCACTTCGGTGAGGGCTGGGCCGGCTGTTGGCACGTCGGAGGCCACTACGGCCGGGCCATACACCGTGCTGCGCCGCGCGTAGACCGCAAAATGATACGTCAGGCCGTTGGTCAAGCCCGTAACGGTGACACCCGTGCCGCTGCCCTGATACACGGCAAACTCGCCGGGTGCCAACGCGGTACCGCTGCCGAAAGTGGCGCTGGCGGTATACGTGGCGGCGCCGCTCGGCACCGCCGAAACCGGCGAACCCTGACGTGCAACCACCAACACGCCATCGAAGCACGATGTGGGGTTATCCCACTGCAACGCGATTTGTCCATTGGCCGGGCCGGTAACCAGCGCCGTCACTACGGAATTGGCCGCGTTCGTGATGGTCAGGTTGGTGCCGTTATCGACGCCCGTGGTGGCGGGAGTCGAGCTCACGACGCGGATGCGGTAGCCGGTGCCGCTCGCGACGGAAGTCGGCAGGGTGGCGTTGATGGTACCGGCGTTCGTAGCGGTGCGCGTGCCGATGACGGTAGCCGTCACGAACGAACCGCTCGCATCCGAAAGCTGCGCCGTGAAGACGTTGCCGCCCGTGTAAGTGCCCGAAATCGTGTACGGCACGTTCACGGCCACGCCCGTGGCGGCTATACAGAACGGCGAACCCGTGATTGTCCCCGTCGTGATGCTGGTCAGCGCCGGTGGGATGCCTTCCAGATACAGATTCTGGAGCCGGATGCCGCGCCCGGCTGCCCCCAGATTAACCAACCGAATGACCGTAGTCGCGCTCACGGTGGCAATGGAAACCGTACGCGTGATGTACGCGGCGGTCGTGATGGGCGTGGTGTATACCTGCGGAAAAGTCACGCCGCCATCCGTCGATACCTGCACGGTAAGGGCGTTATGCGTGCCGGAGGCAAACGAGCGAATATCGACCGAAAACGAAACCGCCGTGTACCCCGCCAGATTGTAGCTGGTGGTCTGCACGTTTTCGGTGGTTTCGGTCTGACCGGCTTCAAGCAGATAATAACTGCCTTGATCGATGTCTTCGTCGCCGCTGTCGGCAGACGACCACCCCGTTGGCAGCGCGCCGCCGCCGGGCGTGTTGAAGATCACGATTTGAGCCTGCGCCCGTGGTGCCGCACCAAGCAGGCAACACAGTAGGCTACCTATTGCCAGAAGGCGCCAGGGTAAAATATTTCCAGAGAAGAACTGTTTCATGGGTGTCGAGCGCAGGGGAATAAAAAACGGGAAGGAAGCGACGATGTAGAAAGGAAAGCTATACCAGATACGAGAGTTACGAAAGAACGAACGGATAAGAAATCCGTTCATTCAACGTGCTAAAATACAAAGGTAAGCACAAGCCGGATTAGCTAGGGTTATCAAATTATGCACCAGTTCAACAACGGGCGATAAACGGCGAACACCCGACTTTTGTCGGCCAAATATGGCTTACAGTCGGCGAACTCACCAACTGCATTTTTATCGCAGTCCAACCTAATCTTGTTTATTTTACAACCGGAAGTGAGAAAAATACCAAAAGCCGTACTTCAAACAGTACCTACGTCCGCGCGGCTCACTACAGCACGGCACGGGGGTTGCCCGCCGTAGCTTCGCGGCGTACGCGGCGGCACATCCAGCGGCGCATTCGGCAGCGTACTCAACACTCCTGATTAAATGATTTTTAGCTGTTTCCGTCGGTCGTCGTTTCTGGTTGTGGCCGTGCTTGGCTTGGTGGCTTTCAACGGCCCGCCGGTAGCCAAGCTGCGGCGCGTAAATCTGGCGCCCCAAATGAGTGCCCTGCTTCCCGCCGATTTTCAGGTGATGCCCGACGACGCCATTGCCACTAAGTACCCCGCGCCGCGCAAGCCGCTGGCTGCTTACACCAGCCCCAGCGGGCAGGTCGATTTCGTGGTTTCGCAGAAAACGACCCCCTTCAAGGCTGGCGATCTGGCGATGCTGCTGCGGTTTTACAAATCCAATATTCTGAACCTGTACGGCAACAACGTACAGTTTGCGCAGGAGCAGCTGGTCACCATCAACGCGACTGAGTTCATCGCCTTGGAGTTTACGGCAAGTCTGGCGGGCAACGCCGATACGAAAGCTGTCGGGCCGCGCCTGCCCGCCCAGCGCGGCACCTTACGGCGTTATGCCTACATCCTCTACACCATCGTTCCGCCGAAGACCGAAAAGGAGTCGCCACAGTTGCTGACGTTCACGTTTGCGTGCCCCGTGGTGCTGGCCGATACCTGGAAACCCGTTGCCAAAGAGGTAATGGCGTCGGTGAAAATCAAGTAGAATTGTAGCGCGGGGCGCTACTTCCCGGCGGCATAGATACGCTCGATGATATCGACCACCTTGAGCCCCTCCAACGCATTGGTACTCACCGGCGAATCGCCGCGCAGCACATCGAGGACGTTTTCGATGAGCTGCACGTGATTGGCCGCCGAGCCCTGGTAGGCGCCGTACTGGTTGGCGGGGTTGGTGGGCGGCAGCGCGGGCAGCGTATAGTCTTGTACGTGGCAGACTTCCACTTTGTCGAGATACTGCCCGCCGAGCTTTACCGAGCCCTTTTCGGCCACTACCGTGATGGAACTTTCGAGGTTGCGGTCCCAAACGGCGGTGCTGTAATGCAGCACGCCCGCGCCGCCGCGCACGAGGCCGAAAGTGACGAGGCCGGAATCTTCGAACTCGGTGAGCCCGGCGTGGGCGAAATCGTAGAACCGGCTCTGAATGGCCGTGATGTCGCCAAAAACCCAGTACAGCAAATCGATGAAATGGCTGAACTGGGTGAAGAGCGTGCCGCCGTCGTCGACCCGCGTACCACGCCATGAGCCGGGCTGGTAATAGCGCGCATCGCGGTTCCAGAGGCAGGTGAGTTGCACCAGATGAATGCGGCCGAGCCGCCCCTCGTCTACTACCGATTTCAGCCAGGCGGCCGGCGGCGAGTAGCGGTTCTGCATCACGCCAAACACCCGCCGCCCCGTATCGAGGGCGGTATGCACGATGGCCTCGGCATCGAGGCGCCGGATGGCGAGGGGCTTTTCGATGACCACGTGCAGCCCCGCCCGTAGCCCCGCAATGGCGAGCGGCGCGTGCGAGCCGTTGGGCGTCGCCACCGTAAGCACATCGGCGGCAATACCGGCCGCCACGAATGCCGCCAACGACGCAAAAACCGGCACCCCAAACTCGGTCACCAACCCGGCCTCCAACTCGGGGCGCGGCTCGATGAGGGCCGTGAGGGCGGCGCCCGGCTGGCGCGCCACCAGCGCGGCGTGCCGCCGCCCGATGTGGCCGACGCCGCAGATAACGAATCGAATCATAAAGTAAGGAACGGGCGGTCAGGCGAGCGTATCGGCACAAAAATCGACTACGGCGGCGCAAACCTCATCCACCTGCGCGTCGGTGAGGGTGGGGTGGATGGGCAGCGCCAACACCGTGCGGCACAACGCCTCACTAACGGGGAATGCACCCAACACGCCCAGTCCCGGATACGCCGGTTGCGCGTGCAGCGGCAAGGGGTAATACACCGTGGAGGCAATGTGACGTGCCGCCAAAAAGGTGCGCAGGCCGTCGCGGGCGGCCTCGGTGGGAAGCGTCACGACGTATTGATGGAAGACGTGGGTCGAGCGGGGGTCGCGGGTGGGTGGGCGCACGCCGTGGGCGGCGGCCAGCCCGGCGTCGTAGCGCG
Organism: Hymenobacteraceae bacterium; assembly: GCA_031425525.1. GTDB lineage: Bacteria > Bacteroidota > Bacteroidia > Cytophagales > Hymenobacteraceae > JANNMJ01. The sequence goes on from JANPJM010000023.1 coordinate 172,189, forward strand.
CGGCCAGAACTTGGCGCCGGGCCGTCCAGGCGGTCAGGTGCGGGAGTTTGACCCGCAGCAGCGCCGCTTGCAACGTATCGAGGCGCGAATTGAGCCCTACCCGCGCGTGGCGGTATTTGGTGCCGGCGGGCTGGCCGTGGTTGGCGACCTCTTGAAGAACGGCGGCGAGCGCGGCATCAGCGGTAAGCAAGGCGCCACCATCGCCGAAACCACCGAGGTTTTTCGACGGAAAAAACGACGTGGTGCCCACGCTACCCGCCGCGCCGGCAAACAACGTGTGGCCATCAGGCAGCGTGTACTGCGCGCCGAGCGCTTGGGCCGTGTCTTCGATGATGTGCCAGCCGTGGCGAGCGGCGAACGGCAGCAGAGCGCCCAAATCGGCGCATTGCCCAAACAAATGCACCGGCACCACGGCGCGCGTGCGGCTGGTAGCCACGGTCGCGACGGCGGCGGGGTCGAGGTTGAAGGTGTCGGGGCGCACATCGGCCAAGACCACGCGCAAGCCGAGCAGCGCGGCGGCTTCGGCGGTGGCCACATAGGTAAACGCCGGCACGATGACTTCATCGCCGGGTTGCAGGCCGAGCGCCAGAAAAGCAATCGTAAGTGCATCGGTGCCGTTGGCGCACGGCACCACGTGCGCACCGCCGAGGGTGGCGCCCAACTCAGCAGCAAATGCCGCCACATCCGGCCCCTGAATGAAGGCGCCATCGGCGAGTACCCGCGCCACGGCGGCCTCTAGGTCAGGTTGAAGCGGCGCGTGCTGCGCGGGAAGATCGAGGAGCGAAATCAAGGAAAACGGGTTGGGGCGAATGCTGACGGCGATACGAAGGTCGGGCCGGGGCGCGGTTGGGGCGGCGGAGCTACGCGCCACCCCACGTTTTTTTGCCCTGAAGGCTGAACGGCTGACTGGCCGAATGCACCGTATTGCCCCCGCTTGCGAAACCACACGCGGGTTGGTTGCCGTACAACGCCCGGCACGCCCAAATCGGGGTGCTGCATTGTTTCGCTTTCAACATACTTTTTCTTTTCCCGATGAATATTTCTCGTTTTCGCGGCGCTTGGGCGCTGACACTTGCTTTGGGCCTGAGCGCCCCAGTGGGCACTTTGTTGAGTGGCTGCTCTAAAGCGGAGAAGCAAGAGGCTTCGGCTGATACCGCCACGGCTTACAACGACTTCAAGACGTACGTAGAGGGCGTCGAGCGCGACATTGAGCGCGTGGATGTGAGCGACACCGAATTTTCGGAAGAAATGAACCGGGGCAAAGCTGATTTCGATGCCAAACTTGCCGCCGCCGAGCGCGATGCCGAGCAGTTCACCGATGAGCAACGCGCCGAAATCGCTACGCTGAAAACGCGCTACACCACCGCGTTTGAGCAACGGGAAGCTGCCTACCGCGCCCGCCAAGCCACCCAAACGGCTCCGGCAACCGGCACCGCTTCGAACACCGCAACCGTTTCCTACACCCCCGCCGCCGCAGGTTACGCCGCCCTGCCCGCCGCCAGCCTGCGCGCTACCTACGAAGAATTCGTGCGCAACGCCAAAGCCAACGAAGGCCGGTACGGTATCGAAGAGTGGCGCGCCGTAAACGACGATTGGCGTGCTCTGAATGCCCGCAAGGACGCGGTGGAAAAAGAACTTTCGCTCGCCGACCGTGCCGAAATCGCGAAGGAAAAAATCAAATACGCCGCCATCAAATCCTATGATAAAGGCGAAGCCCGTGCAGCCGAGGGCGCCGACGCCACCAAAACCGGCGCCTACAAAGCCGGTGAGGCCATTGGCCGGGGCGCCAGCAAAACGGGTGAAGTGCTGGAAGAGGGCGCCTCCAAAGTGGGCAATGCGGCCAAGGATGCGTACAAAGGCGCCCGCAATGCGGTAAAAAACGATAAAAACGAGCGATAGGAGGCAGCACGCTGCCGAGCTGTGGGGCGGACTTCAGTCCGCAGTTTATTGGCCACCCGCACAACGAATTTTGTCACAGGGCGGACGGATGTCCGCACTACACCCCGACGCCCCGCTGTGCCGCGCGCCCGGCGGGGCGTCGTCGGTGAAAAGGGGTTGCTCGTCGGTGTTGGGTGGAGAAATTGAGGATTTTGAGCGACAGGCCGCCGCCTGACCAGTAGCTTGCGGCAGCAACCACCGGAGTAGTTTGGTGGGCGTTGCCATTGGTTCATCAAGCTCCTGTTTCTCGCTCCTGTGTTGCCCGTTTCCGCTCGTTCATCCCGGCAGTTGGTGCCGCTGCTGGTGCAGGTTCTCGTGTGGGGGCTGCTGGTGGTGGTGCTGTTTAAGCGCCCGCCCGGCGCCGAATCGGCTACGCCTCCGTGGTTGTTGGGGCGGCAGGGCGTACTGCTGGGGCTGTTACTGGCAGCGTATTACCTCAGTACGCTCGTGTTGGTGCCGCGCTGGCTGTTGCGCGGGCACGCGACGCGGTATGCAGTGGTGGCCGTGGGCTTGGTATTGTTGATTGGCGTAGGGTCGTGGTACGTCAATAGTTGGCTGTTTCCGCCGCCTGCCGCCCCTCGCTGGGGCCACGAGTGGCCGCGCCCAGGGTACGACGGGCTGAGACGCCCCCCCCGGCCCGCATTTGGTCGGCCGCCGCCCCCGCGCGGCGGCGGCCGAGGCGGGGGCGGCGATTTTGATACCATATTGTTACTCACGGCGGTACTGGTGCTGGCTACCGGCGCGGGGTTGGGCGTGGCAACCAAATGGCAAGCCGATGCCGAAGCCCGGCAGCAACTCGAACAGGAAAAAGCCACCACCGAATTGGCGCTGCTCAAAGCACAGCTCAATCCACACTTTTTCTTCAATACGCTCAACAATATTTACGCCCTGACGCTGCTCGACGGCGAACGAGCCCGGCAGGCGCTCGTGCAGCTTTCGCGCCTGATGCGGTCGGTGTTGTACGAGGGCGAAACCGGTACCGCGCGCCTGGGCCAGGAGTTGGATTTTCTGCGCGATTACGTCGATTTGATGCAACTGCGGCTCGTGCCCACGGCCACCGTCGAGTTGGCGTTGCCGCTGCTGCCGCTCGCGCCCGACCCGCCGTTTGCGCCGCTGCTACTGCTGCCGTTCGTCGAGAATGCGTTCAAGCACGGCGTCAGCGCCGAAGCACCGTGCCGGGTGCTGATTCGGGTGGCGCAACCCACCCCCGATACCGTAGAGTTGGAGGTGGTGAACACGCGGTTTGACGTGCGCGCGGCGTCGCTCGAAACATCGAACGGCATCGGGTTGACCAACACCCGGCGACGGCTGGCGCTCCTCTACCCCGACCGCCACGAACTCACGATTGGGCCGCGCGACACGCCCCACGGCGCCGAGTTTCGGGTGTGGCTTCGGATTCGTGTTTGACATTCTTGAAACGAGAACCAAGAAACGAGAAACTCGATTTGTGCCCCCAAAAAATGGAAACCTTGACTTGCCTCGCCGTCGATGACGAACCGCTGGCGCTGGCGCTCGTGAGCGCTTTCGTGGCGCAAACGCCGTTTTTGCGGCTGGTGGGCACATATTCCAGCGCCGTGGCGGCGTTGCGGGCGCTGCACGAGCCCGACGCGGAGCCCATTGACGTGCTGTTCCTTGATATTCAAATGCCCGACCTCAACGGCCTGGAGCTGGCGCGGGTGCTGGCCGCACGCGGCGGCCCGGCGCCGCGCGTGGTGTTCACGACGGCCTTCACGCAGTTTGCGCTGGATGGTTTTCGGGTCGATGCGCTCGATTATCTGCTGAAACCGTTTGGCTACAGGGAATTTATGCACGCCGCCCTCAAAGCCCAAGCGTGGGCGGTCCTGACGCGGCGCGGTGCGACGGGCGCGCCGTCGGAGGCCCTCTCAGCGGAAATCAATGCCTCGGAGCCACCTGCGCTTCAACCCACCCCCGACGCCATTTTTCTGCGCGTCGAGTACCAACTGGTGCGCGTCGAGTTGGCCGATATTCTGTATCTGGAAGGCTTGAAAGACTACGTGAAAGTGTTACGCCGTTCGGAACCCCGGCCGTTGCTCTCGCTAACGTCGCTTAAGGCCCTGGAAGACCGCTTGCCCCCGCGCCGCTTTATGCGCATTCATCGGTCGTTCATCATCAACCTCGACCGCCTTACTGCCCTCACGCGCAACGCCGTGCAGATTGGCGAAGTCACGATTCCGGTCAGCCCGCAGTACAAGGAGGCGTATCAGCTCCTTTTTGATAGTTGGAGTTGAGACGGAGGGCTGCCTGAGGCATTCAGCAGCCTTATAATCAGCCACAATCGCCCGACGCCCGGCGTCTGAAAGCCTTCGATGCAGCGAATGAAGTCTTCAAAATCATAGGATTAATTCCAGAACAGATTGATTCACCCCCTGATTCCTGCTGTTCACCTACACTTCGCCGCGTTTCGGATATGCGCCCTTGCAAACCATATCGGCAACCCTGCATCTTTGTTCTGTTCAAACGCTTCTGCTTTAAATGATTCCCCCTATGACTCGCCGTTTTACTCATTGGATTGCCCTGGTGCTACTTACTGCCGTATTGGGTGGTTGTTCAAACACCGGTAGCGGTACCCCGGAAAAAGGGGGCAAAATCGCTTTCGATATTTCCGACTCTTACCGGACACTCCTCAGCCAGTTCACGCTCCCAGGCGAATAGTTTTTACGTATGTGTGCCGCACAGGCACCAATCCCGGCTCGGCACCCTACCGAGCCGGTTTTTTTTTGTGCTCTAGGCGGGGCAGCCTGCTTACTCGGCCGGCCCGCAATCTAGCGGAGGTACCTGCCACTGCCGCACGCCGTTCCGTTATTGGGCGAATCAGACGAGAGAATCGACCGGCAAAATCCGGCGATTGGTCGATGTGTTTGGACTATCGGTCGAACCCGCTTGCAAAGCCCTGTAGGTGAGTTGCAGCTTTGATAAGTCAACGGAGAAAGTGGCGGCTACGCCCGTAGTCGGCTTCTCTCAGCTTACCAGTCTGTAACGTTACCAGCGATATGCTACCGTCTCCTTGTCTGCGCTTTGCTCTGCTGGGCTTGGCCTTCAGCAGCGTACTCGGCGCCTGTTCCACCACCGATGCCGACGATGTTCGGCCACGCAGCGGCTGCCACGCGGCGCCATCGCCACCGCCGGCCCCCGCCGACTCATCGGCCGCTCCCGACTCGACGACCCGTGCCACTGTGGCCGGCTCGTACCGCGCCGCGCTCGATTTGCTGGTACCCGGCGAAGAGTAGCGGTTGATAGCGCCTGACGGCCACGCAGGAATGATGAGGAGAAGATGTGGGGAATGTGAGAGATGTGAGAGATGTGGTGAAATCGCGCGGGGCTCTGCCCCGTGTGGGCTATTTGCGGGCGTCTCGCCCGCCACAGAGTGCGGTTAACGGAGACGTGATGAATGCGCGTATTGTGCTGGAGCATCCAGCGAGCTACTGGCCGGCCTACTGGCGGGCGAGACGCCCGCAAATACTTACACACGGGGCAGAGCCCCGCGCGAAAGTCCGCATACATCATCACATCCCCACATCTTCTTCACGTCCTCACATCCGCTCTAAAAACCCGCCTTCTTCCTTCACGAAATGGTTGTACACCAACCTATCGGCCAGGCCCGGCAGCCAGCGGTTGAGGAAGACCGTGAGGCGGCCCTGCGCCGTGAGGACCAGGTCGCGCCGGCGGTGGGCAACGGCGTGGACGATGGCGGCGGCGACGGCTTCGGGCGTCATCATTTTCGCCTCCTCGCGCGGGGAGGCACCCTGTTCGCGGCCATCGGCGAGGAGCGCCGTCGAGCGGATGTTGGACGACGTGAAGCCGGGGCACGCCAGCAGCACGTGGACACCGCGCGGGCGCAGCTCGGTGCGGAGGGCTTCGAGGAAGCCGTGCATCGCGAATTTCGACGCCGAATAGCCCGTACGGCCCGGTAGGCCCCGATACCCAGCAATGCTCGACACGCCCACCACCGACCCGCGCGCAGCGACCAAATGCGGCAGCGCGGCTTTCGTGGTTTCAACCGTACCAAAAAAATTGACCTCCATCAGGCGCCGCAGCACAGCCGTATCCACGTCCTCAAACAGCGCCCGCATCGAAATACCGGCGTTGTTGATGAGGACGTCGAGGCGCCCGAAGGCCGCCACCGTTTCGGCCACGGCGCGGTGGCAGTCGGCGGGCACGCTCACATCGGCGCGGATGGCGAGGGCGCGCGCGCCGGTGGCACTCACCAATCGCTGCGTTTCGGCCAACCCCAAGGTATCGCGCCCGGTGAAGGCCACGGCCGCGCCGGTTTGCGCGAAGGCCACGGCCAGCGCCCGGCCGATGCCCGCCGAGCCACCCGTGATGAGAATTACTTTCTGCGATTGCGGCGCCATCGGATAGAAGCTGGAAGAGAAGATGGCGGCAAAAATACCCGCTCCCCCGCTGTTCAGCGGGCGTGGCAACGTTCGGTAACGTTCGCCCGTCTTGCTGCCGGTGGGGTACGGCAGGGTGCCTGACGTTAGCCGCTGAATTCGGTACTTTTAGCGCCCTACGGCAGCCATTTCCGCCCCCGGCCGGGTTGCCGGCTTTACTTTTAGAGGTTTTCTGACTCTAAGCGCCTCACGCGCTCCCTCACGCCTTCGATTTCACCCCTTACTCTTCAGTATGAAGAACCGTTTCCGCCTCTTGCCGTTGCTGCGGCGCGGCTTGCTGGTGTTGCCCCTGGTGGGCGGGCTGGCGCCGATGGCGATGGCCCAATGCCCGATTACCAATACCTGTACCCCGGGGGCTGCTACCGATCCCGACGCGCCGATTTTCGGGCAAGGGATCAGCAACGTCACCCTCAATACGCTCAACCGCACGACGGCTATCGGCGATGGGCATCAGGATTATTCGTGCATAACGGGTGGCAGTACCTCGCTGTTGGCAGGCGCGGTGTACCCACTGACCGTGACGACGGCTTCCACCGATCCGGAACGCGTGCGGGTGTGGGTCGATTTCGACAACAACGGCATCTTCAATGCCACCACCGAACTGGTATTCGACCGCACGGCTACCGGCGTACACACGGGCACCCTGACGGTACCGGCCTCGGCAGTGCTTAACACGGCGTTGCGGATGCGCGTGACGGCCGACGATGCCTCGTCGCCGGTGATGACGCCCTGCTCGTCGCCACAGTACGGGCAGACGGAAGATTACGCTGTCACAATTCTGCCCAACACCTCTCCACCCGTCGCGGGCTTCGCCGCCGATACCGTGACGTGTTCGGGCATCGTGCGCTTCACCGACCAGTCGAGCGGCGCCCCCACGAGCTGGCTTTGGAATTTTGGCGACGGCAACACCAGCACCCAGCAAAACCCGACGCATACCTACGCCGCCGCCGGGCGCTACACTATCAGCTTTACCGCTACCAACGCCAACGGCACCAACACCGTCACGCGGGCCAACTACATCCGCTACAACACGCAGGTACCGATTGCCGCTTCCTGTACGCCGCAAACCGTGGCGTATTGCTGCAATTACGGCATCAGCCGGGTGCGCTTCGCGACGATTGACCGCGCTTCGGGCAACGGCTCGCTGGGCTACGAAGATGCGACGTGTTCGTCGCGCGCCCTGGTGGCAGGCGGCAATACCTACCAACTGGTGGTCAAGCGCTCCGGGACACTGGCGCAGGATTTCCGTGCCTGGATCGATTACAACAACGACGGCATCTTCACGGCCAACGAGCTGATACTAACGGCCCTGGCCCAGGACAGCGCCGTGGCGCAGGTGGCTATCCCGCTCTCCGCACCGATCAATACCCCGCTGCGGTTGCGGATTTCGAGCGACGCCGTGGGGCAGGTATCGGGGCCGTGTGCGCCGCCGCAGATTGGGCAGGTGGAAGATTATACCGTGATCGTGCGGGCCAACACGCTGCCGCCGGTTGCGGCCTTTACCGTGGATGCTTCGGGGCCGTGCGATTCGACCAAGACTTTCCGCGACGTCTCGCAGAACGCCCCCACTAGCTGGCTCTGGTACTTCGGCGACGGCGCCACCAGCACCTTGCAGAACCCAACGCACACCTACACTACCACCGGCACGTTCACGGTATCGCTGGTGACGAACAATGCGTTCGGCTCCGATTCGACGGCGCAGGTGGGCGCCGCGTTCGTCACGCTCCCGTGCCGTACGTACTGCATCCCGACGAACCTGCAAACCCAGAGCATCTGGATCAACCGCGTCGAGTTTGCCGGCATCGACCGCGCTTCCGTCCTCGACCCCGGCGCGTACATCGCTACTTATAACCCACCCGCCCGCCTGATCCTCGGCCAATCGGCCTCCCTGACGGTTACGACCAGCACTACGGGCGGCGGCGGCGGTGGCCCTCCCGTATTCACCACCTCGGCCTGGATCGATTACAACCAAAACAGCGTCTGGGAAACCTCCGAACGCGTGTTTCAGGCCCAAGGCGACCCCAACAACCTCGCCCTGCAAGGCTTCGTGACGGTACCGGCTTCGGCCAATGCCGGCCCGACGATGATGCGCATCCTCACGACGCGCAACCAGCAGCTTGCCAACAACCCCTGCCCGCCCAACAACGCTCCCGGCATTGAGGTGGAAGATTATCTGGTGGTTATCAGCGGGCCGCAAACGCCGCCCCGCGCGCTGTTCTTGACGAACGACTCGGTTAGCTGTAGTGGACTGGTGCAGTTCACCGACCGCTCGCTCAACGCGCCCACGAGCTGGACCTGGAACTTCGGCGACAACTCGCCCGTGAGTACCGAGCGCAACCCGCTGCACCAGTACCCCACCACGCCCAATACCTATACCGTGAAGCTGGTGGTGCGCAACGCGTACGGCCTCGATTCGATCACGCGCGTGGCTGCCGTACGTGTGATCGGCGGCGCGGTACCAGCGGCGCCCACCTGCCGCCCGCCCTCTACGTCGCCGAGCTTCGGCCTCGGCATCGACTCGGTGCGGGTGCGCGCGCTCGGTAGCACCCTGGCGAACAGCACGCCCGACGACACCGACGGCTACCGCGATTACACCTGCGGCCGTACCGCCGTCATTTACCGGGGTAAAGCGGCGACTATCCGCGTGACCACCATTCAGCCGATGAACGGGCGTGTGATCGCCTGGATCGATTACAACAACGATGGCCAGTTCGGCTTCGTGAACGAGCGGGTGCTGCTGTCGGCCAATTCGCCTAACGGCGTCAATGAGGCCACGTTTACCGTGCCCGGCACGGCGCCGCTCAACACGCCGCTGCGGCTGCGGGTGGGGTCTGACTGGGCCAACCTGCCGGTGCTGCAACCGTGCGGCTCGGCCACGCAGCCGCAGTATGGACAGATGGAAGATTACACCGTAATCGTGCGCGATACGGTACTTGCTACCGCCAACCTGCGCGAACCGCTGGCCCTAAGCGTGGCGCCAAACCCCACCGTCGATGGCCGCGTGCTGGTGCGCCTGACCGGCGAGGTACCCGGCACCGCCGCCGGCGCCCCCCTGACCCTGACCGTGCGCTCGGTACTCGGCCAAGTGGTGCTGCGCCGCACCCTGACCGTGCGCCCCGGCGCCGGTGCCGAAGTTGACCTTTCGAGCCTGACGCGCGGCGTGTACGTGGTGCAGACCGACGGCCCCGCTGCTGCCCTGCGCGGCACCATTCGCTTGGTGCGAGACTAATTTCTGGACTGCCGACGCCCCGTTCGCCGCCTCTTTCGGGTGTGGCGGCCGGGGCTTTCGGTAGCAAAAGCAACCTGCGCGGTTGCCGCGCGGCCTCTCACCCGGCGCGCACTTTTTTGCTTGCTTCACTTGCTTCCCCTGTGGTTTCTTTTCTTACCCGATCATCGCTGATGCGCCCATTTCAACCCTGTCGCGCCCGAATGCGGCGGCTGTCGTTTCTATTGCTCGCCGCGCTCCTGACGTTGGGCCTGGCCCAGCCGGCTGCCGCCACGCACTTACTTGGCGGCGAAGCCAAATACCGTTTCCTCGACCTCAACGGCACCAACCCCGACCGGCGGGCGCGATATGAAGTCACGTTTTCGATCTACTACAACTGCGAGACGGGCGGGCCCACAGGCTCGCAGTTTCCGTGCGGCCGTTCGGTGCTGTCGGTTTCCATTTTCAATAAACTGACCGGTGCACGCATCACCGACCTCAACAATCAGTTTGGGGTAGGAGCCATCAACGATTGCGACGATGGCTCTACGATGACGGCCTCATCGGTTGATCCTGATCTGTTTCCGTTTTTCCGCACCAGCGATTCGGTCATCACCTCGCCGCCACCCGTGGGCTGCAACATCTCGGCGGGGTGCGCGCGGGTAGTCAATTACACCGCCATCGTGGAGCTGCCGATTGCGGGCGTGAGCCAAGGATTTCACGTGGTGTACGCCGATAATGCCCGCAACAACTCGGTCGTGAACGTTTCCGTGGGGCCAATGGGACAATCGCCACAGGTACTCGAAATCGACCTACCCCGCCCAACTGCTGCCTTCGCTAATACTTCGCCGATTTTCTCGGATGTGCCAGTGCCGTTGATTTGCGCTGGTGATACGGTGACGATCATCAACAACGCGTTCGATGCGGAAGGCGACCGACTGGTATACAACTTCTACGCACCATACGGCAGCCCCGGCCCCGTTGAGCTGAGCGGGCTGGCGACATACCAGCCGCTCACGCCAGTTACCTACGCCGGCGGTTATAGCTTTTCAGAGCCATTCGGGCCGGGCGGCTACGCGCAAATCAACCCGCTGACGGGCGAATCGAAGTATTTGGTACCTAACCAGGGTGATTACGTGGTGGGAGTGCAGGTGAGCGAGTTCCGCACCATCAACGGCACCGACGTGCTGCTCACCACGATCAACCGCGAGATTCAGCTCAAAGTCCGGACTTGCCAGAATAATACGGCGCCGTCGCTGGTGTTCAATGCCGGTCAGACAACGCGGACAGTCGAGGAAGGCGAACCCGCCAACCCCACCACCTTCAATGTGAACGCTTCTGTCGCCATTTCGACCAACTCGATCACGCTGACGGCTACTTCGCCTCTGCTCGACGGCCCCGGCGGCTATGATGCCACGTTTAACGGGCAGGTGGGCACAGCCCCGAACGTGCCGGTTGTGATCAATGGCACCGGTGCGCTGGTAGGCAACTTTGTGTATAATTCGCGGTGCGGCGAGGCGGGCGTGTACAACGTAAACGTTGCAGCCCGCGACAACCTCGGTTGCCCGATCAAAACCACGTCCATTCCGTTCGTGCTGACCGTGCGGCGCCCTGCGGCGCCAACGGCCGTCACCGGCGACCTCACCGTTTGCCCCAACTCTACGCAGAGCTATACGGCTACGGGCGCACCAACGGGCACCACGATTTATCAGTGGGCGGTAACGGGTGGCACCATCCAGGGACCGGCCACCGGCGCAACCGTCAGCGTGTTGTGGAATACGGTGGGCACAGGCTCGTTGAGCGTAGCCGCCACCTCGACGCGGGGCTGCCTGAGCCCGGCCTTTGTGGTGCCGGTGGAGGTCTTCTCCGGCGTAACCGCTACCCTGAATGGGTTGGCGCCGACGTACTGCCTCAACCCTACGGCACCGGGCGTTACGCTCGTGGGCTCGCCGGTGGGCGGCACGTTCAGCATTACGGGGGCGGGCGGCGCGCCCAACCTGGTGGGCAACGTGTTTACGCCTCGCGTGGCGGGCACGTTCCAGCTTACGTACACCCTCAACGACCCCAACGGCTGCGCGGCTATCTCGACGCCCTTCAGCGTAACCGTCAACCCGCTGCCGACGGTGGTGCTGGCGCCGAACCTGCCGGCTACGGTGTGTTCCAACGACCTACCGATTACGCTCGCGGGCACCGTGAACGGCACCGCCGCTACTTCCGGCTTCACGATTGATGGCAACCCCGCGACGGTTTTCAACCCCGCGACACTTGGCGCCGGGCCGCACGTAGTGGCGCTGGTGGGTACGGGCGTGGGCCTTTGCACCGCTACGGCTACCCGCACTGTCACGATCAACGCAGCGCCCACGGTGCTGATCACCGGCCTCAGCGCGACGTACTGCCAGAACGAGCCGGTAGTGCTGCTAACGGCCACCGCCAACGGGGCGCCGATTACGGGCGCCAACGCCGTTTTCACAATTGATAATCTTCCGGCCACTCGCCTTAACCCGGCAACGCTGGCGGTTGGGGTACACGTGGTACGGGTAGTGGGCACCGCCCCGAACGCCTGCCGCGACACCGCTTCGCAGCAAGTGGAAATCAAAATACTGCCGACGCTGGCCGTGCCCAGTCTGACGGCCGCCGCGTACTGCAAAGACGCCGCCCCCATACCGCTCGTTGGTACGGTGAACTCGGTAGCCGGTGGCACTTTCACGATTGACGGCATTGCCGCCACCGTCCTCAACCCCGCCGCTTTGAGCGTGGGCACGCACGTGGTGGTATTCAGCGGCATTGGGCTCAATGCCTGCCAGGATACGCTGCAACGTATTGTGACGATAAACCCGCTGCCGGTTTATACGCTAGCGCCTTTCCCGACTTCGGTATGTGTGAATGCCGCGCCAGTGACGATTAGCTTCGCCTCCACCCAAACCGGAACTGGCGCGGCTATTCTACTGGACGCAAATCCGCCAATCTTTCCACTGGTGACGAACGTCGGCACGACCTTCTCCTTTACTTTGAATCCAGCGGCGCTAGGAGTAGGCACTTACCGCATTGTTTACGGTCTTTTTCCAGCTTCCACACCCAGTCTTTGCGGAAACGAAGACACGCTCACCATCACCATCCGGCCGCTGCCGGTGCTGGCGATCACGGGGCTGCAAACGGCGTACTGCGCCGATGCGCCGCCTGTCACGCTGACCGGCACTATCGACGCGGTAGCGGGTGGCACGTTCACGATTGACGGAAATCCAGCCACGGTGCTGAACCCTGGTACGTTGGCGCCCGGCCCGCACGTCATCATCATTCGGGGAACCGGCGTTAATGGCTGCTCGACCACTGACACCACATCGGTGCAGATCAACGCGCTGCCGACCGTCGCATTTACCGGCCTCAACGCCGCGTATTGCGCCGATGCGCCGCCCGTGCCGCTGGCCGCCACCGTGAACGCCAGCACCTCGCTCGGCGGGGTGACGTTTACGATTGACGGCAACGCCGCCACTACCCTCACCCCTGCGACGCTGACCCCCGGCCCGCACGTGGTAGTGGCCACCGGTACCCTTACCGCTACCGGCTGCCGCAACACCATCACCCAAACCGTGACCATCAATGCGCTACCCACGGTAGCCATCACGAACCTGAACGCGGCGTACTGCGCCAACGCGCCCGCCGTACCGCTGACCTCGACCCTCGCGGGCGGCGCCGGTACCGTGACGTACACCATCAACGGAACGGCCAACACCACCTTCAACCCCGCCACGCTGGGGCCGGGCACCTACACGGTTGTCGCAACGGGCACGCTGACGGCTACTACCTGCCAAAACACCGCCACCCAAATCGTGACCATCAACTTGGTGCCCACGGTGGCCATCATCGGCCTGAACCCAGCGTATTGCCAGGGCGACCCGCTGGTGAACCTCGCCGGTTCGGTGACGCCGAGCGGCGCTATCACGTTCACCGTGAACGGCAACGCAACGGGCATTTTCGACCCCAGCACGCTGGCGCCCGGTACCTATACCGTAACCGCCACCGGCACCGACGCCAACTCGTGCGTCGGCTCGGTTACGCAAACGGTGGTCGTCAATCCACGTCCGGCGGTGGCCATCACGGGCCTTGCCTCGGCGTACTGCGTGAGCGCCCCACCCGTGACGCTGGCCGGCACCGTTACCGGCGGCGCCGGTAACGTGACCTTTACGGTCAATAATGTGGCGGCTACCAGCTTCGACGCCGCCGCCCTCGGCGCCGGCACCTACACCGTAGTAGCTACGGGCGCCCTGACGGCCACCGGCTGCCAAAACACCACCACGCAAACCGTGACGGTGAACCCGCTGCCGAGCGTGGCGATCACGGGCCTGAGCCCGGCGTATTGCCAAGGCGATGGCGCCGTGCCGCTGACGGGCACGCTCAACGGCTCGGCCAACCCGCTGACCTTCACGGTGAACACAAACGCCGCGACCAGCTTCGACCCCAGCACGCTGGCGCCGGGCACGTACACGGTGACAGCCACGGGCACCGACGCCAATACCTGCGCCAACACCACCACGCAGACCGTGACCGTCAACGCGCGGCCGGCGGGATTGACCCCAACCGGGCCGCCCTCGGTGTGCCCCGGCCTCACGGGGGTGCCGTATTCGGTGCCACCCATCGCACCCGGCCAGACCTACGAGTGGACGGTAATCGGTGGCACCGTGGCGACCGGCCAAGGTACGGCCAGCATCACCGTCGATTTCGGCGCGGCCAACCCTGGCGCTTCGGTTTCGGTGGTGGCTATCGATGGCACGACCTCGTGCCGGAGCCTGCCGATTGCGCTGCCGGTGGTCGTGAACCAGGTGCTGGCTACTCAGACGCCGGTCGGTACGCCGTCGTTCTGCGTGAACGGCGGGCCGCAGACGTTCTCGATTCCGGTGCCATCGCCGGGTTCCGTTTATAACTGGGCACTGAGCGGCACGGCCGTAGGCACCATTACGGGCCAGGGCACGAGCAACATCAGCATCGCCTTCACGCAGCCGGGCACGGCTACGCTGGTGGTGACGGAAACGAGCAGCACGCCGCTGGCGAACTGCTTCGGCACCTCGGCCGCGCTGACCGTGAACGTGCTGCCGGCGCCTGACCCCACCCTCGTACTGCAAGCGAGCGTACCAGCCACCTGCGCCGGTTCGGCCGTGACGTTTACGCTGCCCGGTGGTGGCGGCACTTCGACCTACCAATTCACAGTAGATGGCGCGGTGCAGACGGGCATTACCGGCAACAGCTTCCAGTACGCGGCGGCCACGGCGGGTACCTACACCATTGGGGTGCAGGAAACCAACGTGGCGGGCTGCGTTGGCCCCGTGATTACCACTCCGCTCACGGTGAACGCCGTGCCGACGGCGGCCGTGGTTACGGGTTCGGCCACCATCTGTCCGCAAGGGCTGACTGGCCAAACGTACACCGTAGCGGGCCTACCGGGCTCTACCTTCCAGTGGACGGTGACGAACGGCATCATCACGGCCGGACAAGGCACGGGCAGCATTACCGTCGATTTCGACGGCACCGCCGCCCCGAGCCTGAGCGTAATCGAAACGAGTAATGCGGGTTGCGCCGGGCCGGCCTCGCCGCTGACCGTGGCGCTCGACGCCTCGGCGCCGGGCCTGACCCTGGCGACCGTGAACCTGCTGCAGCCCGCCACCCTGATCGAGCTGACGCTCGGCGGCCTCAATGCCCAAGTAGGGCAGCAGGTTGTGGTAGAGCGGCGGGTGGCCGGGAGTGGCACCTTCCAGCAAGTTGGTACGGTGGCAGCGCCGACGAATACGTTCGTCGATGCCGCCGACCCGAATGCCGCTGCCTACGACTACCGCGTGAGCCTGACCAACACCTGCGGCACGTTGCTGCAAAGCGTCGAGCAGACCACCATCCGGGTGCAAGCCACGGGCAATGAATCCTCCGGCGACGTAACCCTGACGTGGAATGCCTACGCCGGGCAGCCGGTGATTACGTACGAAGTGCTGCGCAAAAACGCGGCAGGCGGCTACGATGTGCTGGGCACCACCACCAACCTGACGTACACGGCGGCCGGCATCGGGCGCGAGGCGTTCAATCAGGTGTTCCGGGTGCGGGCGGCGCTGGCGTCCAACACGCTCGAGTCGTACTCCAACGAAACGGCCGTGAGCTTCACCAACGCCGTGGCGACGTACAACATCATCACGCCGAACGGCGACAACCTCAACGACCGCTTCGTGATCGATAACGCCACGCTCTACCCCAACAACGAGCTGGCCATCTTCAACCGCTGGGGCCGCGAGGTGTACCGCCGCAAAAACTACGACAACTCGTGGGACGGCGGCGACCTGCCCGCCGGCACCTACTTCTACCTCTTCACTACGGCCAACGGCCAAAGCGTCAAAAGCACCGTGGAGATCGTGAAGTAGGGAAATTCTTTTACCAATCAACCCGGAGCCGCCCCCGGTCGATGTGAGTCGGCCGGGGGCGGTTTTGTATACTGTATGGTGAGCTTTACGCCTATCGGCCGCTCCCGCCGCACGGCCCGCAACGACAGTGCAGAAAGTGGTATGGCTTTGCGTAACGATCCGAAATCCATACCAAATGGCGACGTCGTTTTTTGGTATGGATTTGAGCACCTGCCTGAAATCCATACCAAAAGGCGCGGTAGCCGACCTTTGATGGCTCGCCCGCGCGCTGTATTCTTACATCACCCCCACCTCCACCACCTCGCCCGTCGCGTCCGTCACCTTGAACCGGTCATCCAAGCGGTGGCCGATGACCCACACCAGCGAACCGTTGCCGTTTACCAGCACCAGCACGCGGTCTTTCAGGTTGGCGGGGACTTTCAGGTTGATGAGCAGATCGCTCACTTTCTGCTTGCCGCGCATCCCCAGTGGGATGAGCCAATCGCCGGGCGACCACGCGCGAATCGTGAGCGGAAATTGCAGCTTCGCGGCGTCGAGCGCCGCCAGATTCGGCTTGCGCCCGATGACGTAGCCGGCGCCGGGCGCGCGCGCTACCCGCACCACGCGCCCGCCGGGCAGCTTGACCTCGGTGGCGGCCTCGGTCAATTCTACGGAACCGAACGGGCGCAGGTCTTTCGGGGTAATCACGAGCTGGCCCCGGTCGAGGACGAGGCGATGGGTGGCGGTCTCGAAGCGCGTGCCCGATACGCCGCCCTGGATTTTGCCCAGCGCCGCCGCCACGGTGCGGGCCAGCGCATAGTCGAAGCCGTAGGGCCGCAGAATTTCGCCCAACAGCAACGCCGTGGCAGGCGTGTTTTGCAGGGCCGCCACCGAAAGCTTCGTGACCGTCGGCTCGACCACCAGATGCGCGGCCGACAGCTCGGTTACCCGTTCGGCCACCAGGGCTTCGGCCTGCCGCACGCGCTCGGCGGAGAGGGCGAGGGTTTGGTCGAGGTTGGGGTTGAGGTCGCGCAGCACGGGCAGTACGTCGTGCCGCAGGCGGTTGCGACGGTAGTGCGTGGTATCGGCGTTGGAGGCGTCTTCGCGCCACGTCAGCTGGCGCTCGACCAGATAATCGTACAGCTCGGCCGTGGACGCCGCCAGCAGCGGGCGCACCAGCAACGCGCCGCCGCCCAGCGCCGCGCGCGCCGGAATACCGTGCAGCCCCGCCAGGCCAGTGCCGCGCGTGAGGTTCAGGAGCAGGGTTTCGGCGGCGTCGGCGGCGTGGTGGCCGGTGGCGAGGGCCGCGTAGCCGTGCTGGGCGCACAGCCGCGCAAACCACGCGTAGCGCAGCGTACGGGCGGCCATCTGCACCGAGAGCTTCTCTTTTTCGGCGAAGGCAGCCGTGGCGAAGTTTTCCTGATGATACGACACCTTGTACTGCTTGGCGAGCTTGCGCACGAACTCGGCGTCGGCGTCGGCGGCCTCCTCGCGCAGCCCGAAATGGGCATGTGCCACCGCCACGCGCACCCCCAGCCGGTGCAGGGCATCGAGCAGCACCACCGAATCCTTCCCGCCGCTGACGGCCACCAGCACGGTAGCGGTTTCGGGGTCGAAAAGCGCGTTTTCGGCAATGGCAGCGCGCAGCAGATTCAGCAGCGCCGTAGTCGCCTCGGTGGGCGGCGGGGCTTTTTCAGCGCCTTCTTCGGCGTCGGAATCGTCCTCGTCATCTCCGAAAAAATCGGCGTCGTCATCGTCGCTGAACTCGGCGCCGTCGATGTCGTCATCGGTACCGTTGTCGCCGGCGCCGAGATCATCGCCATCGGCAAACCAATCATCGTCTTCCTCGAAGAGCAATTCGTCTTCGGCGGCGTTTTCTTCTTCGTTGAATTCTAAATCGGCGGCGGCGGGGTCGGGTAACATGGGAGGTCGGGGCAGAAGGTGCGTGCAAAGTAACGGCGGCTTGTGGGCGGGGGTGGTGGGCGGCAACGGTTGCGCGCAGGCACCGGCTGTAGTTGGGGGGGGAATGACCACGTTTTTAAACCCAGGTTTTTTTTAAAAGGGGACGTGAATGGACCCC
>JANPJM010000024.1:0-8176 GCA_031425525.1 Hymenobacteraceae bacterium
ACTGCTCCCTACGCCAGCGGTGCGGGGTGCTGGTGCGCAAATCCTGCTCGTTCAGTAAATGTCGCAAAATGCACGAAGCGAGAATTAAGCTCGTCATTGATAATCACAATGCCCGGATCACACGACTATAGACCACCGCCAAAAAGATATGATCGAGCAAAAAGAATTGGGGAAATTGAAAAGCTCGAAGGCCAGCAAGTTACCGTTTATATAATCCAGGGTAAGGCCAATAAGATAAAGCGCCAGTACAAGGGCACGATGAAAAACAGCCACGTAAAAGGCTCTTCCTTATCGGAGAAGACCAAAGCGAAAGTAGCTTGCGTAGAAGTGGTCGAGAATGGAATAAAAAGCATGTATTTCCCTCTCACCGACGACCGCAGGTACCGAATATACTTGACGGAATGCTTGAGCCGGAAGTAAAAGTGATCGTTACCCTGCCGCCGCCAACCCACTGTTTGCGGGGCCGGCCAACAGCTCGCCGGTCGCCTCGAAACGGGAGCCGTGGCAGGGGCAATCCCAGCTTTTTTCGAGGTTGTTCCACGCTACCACGCAGCCGAGGTGCGGGCAAATGGCCGAACACTCGTGCAGTTTCCCTTCCGGCGAGCGGTAGGCGGCAATTTTGGTGGCGCCGCGCCGCAGGACGGCGCCGGTGCCGGGCCTGATTTCATCGGCGGAGGCTACATCGCCGCCGGTGAGGAGGTCGGTGTATTCGGCGGCGACGTTGCTCATTTCGCGGGCAAATTCCTTGATGGCGCCGGGTTTGAGCGTCACGCGGCCGGGGTCAAAAAGCGCGGCCCACGGGTTCGGTTTACCCTGAATCAGGTCGGTTATGAGCATCGCGCCGAGGGTGCCGTGGGTCATGCCGTGGCCCGAATCGCCGGTGATGATCCACACATTGGCGTCATCGAGCGGGTTATGCCCAGCGTAGCCGAGCGAATCGTTGGGTTCCAGCACCTGACCGCTCCAGGCGTAGGCGCGGGCGCCGAGACCGTCGAAATGGGCGCGCGCCCACGTGATCAGTTCGTCGAACTTGCGTTCGGGGTCGGTGTCGGGCTGGCCGGTTTTGTGATCGAGGCCGCCGACGAGGAGCAGGTCGTCGCCGTTGAACTCGCCAGTAGGGTCGGTTTTCTGCAAGCGCACGTAGTAATACGGGTCGGCCGTATCCCAGTAAAGTCCCGGCGCGATGCTGCCCGCCGCCACCCGCAGCGCCACCGCGTAGGTGCGGTACGCGGCCTGCTTGGTGTGCATCACTACGCGGTCGTTGAAGGGCACATTGGCAGCCACCACCACGTGGGCGGCGCGCACAGTCGGGCCGGCCGTCAGGCGCACGTGCGCCTCAGTGCCGCCCGCCACCTCGGCCACGTGCGAGTGGCCGCACACGCGCCCACCGTGCGCCTCGATGGCGCGCGCCAGGCCCGCCAGATATTTCGTGATGTGAAACTGTCCCTGCTGCGGAAACACCAGGCACGGCCCGCCCCAGCGCACGCCCGTCTGCCCGCTTTCGGTTTGCAGGCGCACGCCGGGCAGCCCGGCGCGGGTGGCGGCTTGTTGTTCATTTTCCAGCTCGTCGGGGTCGCAGCCGTCGCCTACGAAGAGGTAACCGGGGAGGCGCCGGAAATCGCAGGCAATATTTTCGGTCTTGCTGATTTCCTCGATTTTGCTGATGGCCGCGCCGTGGGCTTCAGCGGCCAGGCGGGCGCCGGTTTCGCCAAAAAGCTGCTCCAGGTAATGGAAACGGTCGTCGAGGGCGTTGGCGAGGTGCGCGGTGGTACGTCCCGATTCGCCGGACGCCACCGGGCCATCGTCGAGTACCACCACGCGGCGCCCGGCACGGGCCAGCAAATACCCGGTGGTCAGGCCCGCGATACCGGCGCCCACAATTACCACATCGGCCGTGGCATCGGCGGTGAGCGGCGCGAATTCGGGCACGGGCGCCGTGCCAAGCCACGACGGTTGCGTGGTGCCCGATGTGGGGCGCGCGGAGGCGGGAGAAGTGGTGTTCATCTGGAAATTCGGAAGCGGTAAATGAGGGAGATGCAACCGGTACGGCCCGAATTGGGCGCGGGTTGGGCCATAAAAAACGCCCGCCGACTATTATGTCGGCGGGCGTTTTTTATGGCGGTTGTGCAACGTAACGCCAAGGTCCTGCTTGGTGCGCGGCGAGCTACACCAAGCAGGAGCTTGGCGTTACGTTTTTTTATGGCAGCAGCACCTGATCGATGACGTGGACGACGCCATTGGTCGCCACAATATCGACGGCCGAAATGCCGGCAGCCGTGGCGTTGCTACGGCCCTTCACTTTAGCGACGCCCGTGGTCGTGATGGTGACGGTATTGTTGGGCGCGGCAGCGGCGGTAGTCACGGTTTGGTTGTTGGTGAGGTCGGAGGAGAACACGCGCGCGGCGGCGGCGTGGTAGAGCAGCACGTTGCGCAACGTAGCAATGGTGCCGGCATCCGTGATGGCGTTGATGCTGGCGGCGGTGCGGAAATCGGCAATCGGCAGAGCCGCAAACGCGGCATCGGTGGGCGCGAAAACGGTGTAATTGATCGCTTCATCACTGAGCGTACCGGCGAGGCCGGTTTTGACCACCGCCTCCACCAACGCCGTGAAGCCGGGAGTGGTTTGGGCAATTTGCACGATGTTTTTCGACGGCGGCACCAATACTTTATTGATGACGTGTACCACCCCGTTCGAGGCATCGACATCAGCCGTCGTCACCTGGGAGCCGCCGTTGATGAACACGCCGGTCGCGTTTTTAGACAGGTAAATCGTGTTGTCGTTGATGCCAGTGGTGGCCGTACGCTGCGTCACTTTAGCACCACTCGTGATGGCGGCGGCTTTTACATCGCCGGCAATCACGTGGTACAGTAAAATACCGCGCAACGTTGCAATAGTAGCAGCATCGGTGATGGCATTGATGCTGGCGGCGGTTTTGAAGGGAGCGTCCAGCGCCTCAAAGGCGGTATTAGTAGGCGCAAAAACCGTCAGCTCGGTAGTGCCGCTGAGGGTAGTGGCGAGGTTCGTTTTGACCACGGCTGCCACCAATGTCGAGAGGTTGGCGTTGCCTTGCGCCAACTGCACGATGTTTTGCTGAGTGGGCGCGGGGGTGAGCGCGGGGTCGTCGTCGTCTTTGCAGCTCGTGGCGCTCAGGAGCAGCGCCGGGAGCGCAACCAACAGGGCCGCCCGATTGAAGGCGCGGCGAAGAACGGGCTTTGCAGTACCCAGAAGGGCATTTTTTGAGAAAAACATGAATGAAACGGGGGGAAATGAGTGAAAAAAATGGACACAAAACGGCTCCCTGCCCGCGCGAAAACGCGGGTGCTGCAGAGCAAAATCAGCGGAGAAAATGGGGAGGAACCAGCTCCCCGGAGGTTATCGGCGGCCGGCTGCGGTCGGCCGGAGCGGTCGCCCGCTTGGCGTCCGGCCTCACGGCGGGCCAACCGCCGACTCCCCCCGTTTAGGGACGGATAACGTGGGCTTTTCAGGGCGCACGCTGATGCGATAAAACAAGTACTTCGGCACGTGTCGAATGCAGAAATCAATTTCGGAGTCGCGCCTCCGAATTCGGCTTCTATTTACATTGACTGAGGTGTTGAGCGAAATACTGCCGGGTTTTGAAAAAAATGCGTAAAATTTCTGACCGGCGTATTTTTCGAATTTCAAGCCTCTGCCGATTGCCCCAGCGGGGCCACCCTTTGCAGACGGCGCAACAGGTAGTTTGGCGGCGTCTGATGCTCGCGTTACGCACTGGCCGCAATGGGTAGCCTCTACACGGGTTCGCCGTTCGGTTGAAACAACTCTTACTCGGCGGCCACCACGCTCAGGCGGCGCACCACGGTTATGGGCGTACCCCCTGCCGGGGCAGGCGCCGTGGCGCGGAGCGTGTACAAACCCGCCGGCAACCCTGCCACCGACAGGCGACGGGCGGCTTCGGATAGGGTGGCGGTGCGTACCACGCGGCCAACCCCATCGAGCAGAGCCACGGCCAGCGGGCCGGGCAGGGCCGTTTCGAGCGATACCATCTCGCGGGCGGGGTTCGGCCAGAGCGTCGTTTCGGCGGCGGCGGCAGCGGTAGCGGCCAGCCCGGTAGTGCCGCCGATGCGGGTGAGGGCGCTCAGGGCCACGGGCGCTTGCGCGCCGAGCGTTAGGGCGGCATCGAGCCGGATCAGCGTACCGGCAGCCAGGCCGGCCTGCACCCGCACCCGAAACGTGACAAAACCGAGGGCGCCGATGGTGTTTTGGCTATATGGCGGCAGATTGGCGCCATTCAGGGTGAAATCGACCGTGTTTGGACCGATGGCGAACGTAACCGGGTGCGACGAGGCCAACACCTGCACCGACCCCCGGCGGATGTGTGCGCCCGCCAGCGTGGCGGCCAGTGCAACGGTGGGCACCGGCGCCGTGCCATCGTTGCGGAAGCGCACGGTGTACGTCAGCCACTCGTTGGCGGCCACTTGCGGTAGGCTCAAGGAGGTGTGATCGACCTCGGCCGTGTGGGCCACGCGGGCGGCCACTACCGGACGCGCGGCGGTGCTGGTATTGTCGGCGAGGGCGCCGTCGAGGGGCACCGCCAGGGTGGCCTCGCACGCCAGCGTGGCAGCTACGGGCGTGGTGGTGGGCACTTGAAAGGTAACGTCGAAGGCGCGGCGTTCGCCGGGCAGCAGAGCGGGCGCGGCGGCGCTCAGGCGACGGCCACTGACGGTAGCGCCCGGCAGACTGGTGCCCACATAGGTCAGACGCGAATCGAAATCGAGCGCGACCGTGCTGCCCGCCAACGGAGCAGTGCCGGTATTTTCGATGGTCAGGCGGTAGCGCAGCGGTAAGCCGGGCTCGGCGTCGGTGTAGGCAGTGAGGGTGAGGCGGCCGTCGGGACGCAATGCAACTGGTACAATCGGTACATGTTGATTGACGATGGATATTACCCCCAGCGCGTTTGCCCCAATCGGACCCAACAGCACGGGCGCCGCCTGATAATTGGCGGGCAACTCGGCAAATACCAAATTGAACGTGCCGATGCCGAATTCGAGGCGGTAGTTGCCTGCCGAATCGGTCACGGCGTATGGGCCGAGGTCGCTGAGGGCGAGCACGATACCGGCCGGTGCCGGAGCTTCCATGGTATCGCGCCGGCCGTTGGCGTTGGCATCGATGTACACTGTGCCGGCGATGACGTTGGGCACTGCCGGCGGCGGCACCGTGCCGCTCGGCTGCACGAAGGCGACGAAGAGTTTGCCCCGGTTGAGCGCCGCGCCGGGTGTAGCGGCCGCCAAAGAGCCGAAACGGGCGGTATCGGACACGTAAGCGCCTGCAACCAGTACGTTGCTGTTGCCGTCGAGGCTGATTTTCTGAGCCTGATGGAAACTGGTCGTGCCGGTAGCGAGCAGTTTCGTCCATTGGGGAGCGCCTCCTTGCGTATCAAATACGAGGGCAGCGGGCACAGCGGTGCGGTGGCGGCCCAGGCCCACGGCTCCCACCACGAGCGTATCGCCGCGATACGTCACGGCAATCGCCAACCGGTGCTGCTCATTGACGGAAATACCCATCACGTTCAGCATATCGTTTGGGGCGTTCTTAGTCAGCATCTCCACCCACTGAGGCAGGCCGTCGGGGTTGAGGCGCGCTACGTATATTGCGGAGGAAAAATTGCTGCCTGCTGGTGGCGGAGGCACCAGGAGCGGCGTGCCGTTGAGCTGGGACGTAGTCAGTAGTTGCTGCACGAGGTAGGAATGCCCCGTCTGATCTACTGCCATCCGGGCGCCGCCCGCCCCGTCCATTTTTTCCGCAAAACCCGTTTGATATTGGCCGGTAGCAGCATCGAGGCGCAGCCAATAGAACGTTTGTAAGTTGGTCGTATCTCCAAGGATAGGTGCCCCGGCGCCCCAGCGAAACTGCCACGGCAGGCTTCCCGTGAGGTACACGTGGCCAAGCGAATCGGTGCCGAGGCCGCTCACGTTCGTCCAGCGCCGCGTACCGTACGGCGACACGCTGTGGTTGTCGGAACCGGTCACCCACACCAAATCGCCGGCGGCGTTGTAACGGGCACAATAGGAAGCGTCTGCCTCGGAGCTCATCAGTACCGGCGAACCCACCAAAGCCGATGCGCCGAAAGCGGCTTGCCCGTCGGCGGTGCCAGCGATGTAGATTTCGCCTTGCGCATCTACCGCTAAATGGCTGACGCGCCGTGTGGCGGGGTTCGTGCCCGCCAGCCCTTGTCGCGCCCAGACCATCTGCCCGGCGGCATCCCATTTCACGAGGAAAATATCGCTTCCCTGGGGTTGCAACACCTGACCGTCGAGGGTAATGGGGCCATCGAACCAGCCGGCGGCTACTACGTTGCCGTTCTGGTCGGCGGCTAACCCGGTGATATGGGCATTAGGGCCAAAGTTGCGCACCCACGTGGCTTGGCCGGTGGGGGTGTAGCGCACCACCCCGTTGTGGTACCCGTTGCGAAGGATACTGTCGCCGACCGCCACTTCCCCTTCCATCTCGAAGCCCACATAGGCGTTGCCGTAGGCATCAAACGTAGCACCTCGGTTGGCCAGGTTGCGCATTGGGCCAGCCGGAAGGCTGTAGATCGGCGCCACCCACTGCACCTGCCCTGAGGGCACAACCTGCGCCGTGGCCGGCACGCTGCTCACCACTGCCCCAAGGAGCCGCGCAACGGCGCGACCGCGAGGTAACAACGATTGAAAAAGAGAACGCATGCTCGTGGAGTTGAAATTCAAAAGACAAACTAGCCGCAAGGGGGCAGGAATATTTCCTGAGCGGGCTTCTGTTTTTGTTGACCGAATTAGATACCTGAATACTTCCAGCGGAGTCAAAAAAAGTTGTAGCGCCGTGTGTGCCAGCCGAAAAAACGCCTTAAAGGCCCAACTCCCAACTCAGTCCGCCGTGGGCGGCCAGCGTCCAGCGGGGCAACGGGGCGGCCCGAAGCGGCCCCACGGCCCAGCCGCGCGCCCCGCCTCCGCCGACGACGCTAAGGCGGTCGGTGAGGCGGCAGCGGATTTCGAGACCGGTGCTGAGCGCCAGGCTTACGGGGCGGAACGGGCCACCCGTGACACCCACGCGGCGCAGCACGTAGGTGCCGGTGGTGCCGTCGTGGAGGGGGCGGGAGCCGCCCCGGAACACGAGCACTTGCGCGCCCAGATTCAGGCCCGCGCTCCAGCGGCCGTGCCGGAATACGTCGTAGCGCACGGCCACGGGGATGGTCCAGAAACGGTAATTGGGGCGCAGATCCTGTTGCCGGCGTTCGGTGCGGGTTTGCGCACTGATGACGACGTTTTCCGTCATCGTGCGGATGGTATCGTGGCGCGTGGTGATGTGGTACGTCGTATCGACGAACGGGACGTACACCGTGGTGTACCCCACGACCTGGCCCTGCTGGTTGATGATCGGCTCGGGGTGCCCGATAGAGTCGCGGCGAGTCGTAAACGACGAATCACGCGTTTGATGCACCTCGATAGCGTTCGTCCATGTCGTGTCGTGTTTGGCCGAATGATGCACCGAATCGGTGGCGAACCGGAATTGGTCGCGCAGGCGGGTTTCGCCGAACCCGGCGCGGATGGCCCAGCGGTCGGCGGGCCGGAACTCGGCGGCGACGGTGCGCGTGGTGGCGCCCAGTAGCTGCTCGCGGGTGGTGGCGGGGTCGTAGCCGGGGAGGCTGCCCCAGGCGGTGGTGGTTTCGGTGAGGAGCAGCGCGGCCCAGCGGCGCGTGGGCGCCAACGGCGGGCGGCGGGCCGAATCGGGCGCCGGCAGCGGGGGCAGCGTGGCCAGGACGGCCGTGGGGCGAGTCGTGTCGGCCGGCGCCACGGCGCGGCGCGCCCGTTCGCGCAGGCTATCCACCTCGGCTTCCAGGGCCAGCAGTACCGGTTGCTGCCCGGCCACCAGCGCCACCAGCCGGGCACGGTGCCGCGCGGCCGAATCGGCTTCTATAACTCCTTCAGCCCCGATTTTTTCAGCCTGAATAGCCGAATCGGCAGCTACCGCCGAAGCCCATAACCCCGGCAAAACCAGGGTTGCCGGGTGGTCGGTAGCCGCACTCAATGCTGAAACACTTGTAGTCTGCGGGAGCCCCGCCGTAGTCTGCGGGCGCCCCGCCGTAGTCTGCGGGCGCCCCGCCGTGGTCTGCGGGCGCCCCGCCGTCGTCTGCGGGCGCCCCGCCAGAGTCTGCGGGCGCCC
>JANPJM010000025.1:0-42873 GCA_031425525.1 Hymenobacteraceae bacterium
CCGGGCGCGGGGGGGGGTCTTCCACCCACACCCCCCAACCGCCCCCCCGGGGCCCCCGGGCCGCCCGGGCGCCCCGCCCCGCCCCCCCCCACTTCCGGGGGGGGCCCGGGCCCCCCCCCCCCCGACGCGCTGAGCCCGCTAGTGTCGGCCACCGACCCGCGTTACGCGCCCTTACTCGACGCGCTCCTCGCCGATGTGTACCTGACGGATCGCCCGCTGGCCGACCTCCCCGCCGATTCGCCGCACACCTGGCTCCTGCGCGATGGTAGCGCTTGGCGCCGGCCCGGCTACCTGAGCGGCGGCACGGTGGGCGCGCTGACTGGTGCAGCAACCGGCGCGCGCCTTGGACGCAAGCAGGAGCTGGAAACGCTGACCACCGAAGTGGTGGCCCTCACCGAGCAGGTGCGCGCCCAGCAAACCGCCCACGACGACGCCCGTACCGCCGCTGCCCAGCTTCGCGCCGCTGCCCGGCCGCAGGACATCCGCACCGCCGAAACCGCCGTCCAGCAGGCCGCCCGCACGCACCAGGCCGCGCTGGTGCGCACCGAACAAGCCGCCCTCAATCACGAGCGGGCCGAAAAACAGCTCGCCGAGTTGGCCGCCCGCCTCACGGCACTCGACGCCAAAGCCGCTGCGCTGGCGCCCGCCGCCGAGGCCGCCCGTGCCACGTTGGCGCAGGCCGACGGCACCGCCGCCACCACCACCCGCACCCTCGACGGCGCCACGCAGGCCGCCGCCGAGCGATCAGCGGAGTTCAATCAGGTCAACATCCGGCTGCATCAGTTGCAGAATCAAGCGGCGGCCACCGAGCAGGAAATCACCTATAAACAAACCGCTGCCGAAGCCGCCGCCCGCCGGGCCGAGCAGCAGCGCGCCGAACTGGCTACCAACGAAACGGAGGCCACGCCGCTCCGCTCCGCCGTCGCCGCCGATGACGATGCGCTCACGGCCGTGCGGGCCGCCCGCGACGCCGCCCAACTGGCGCTCACTGCAGCGGAAACCACGTATTTCAAGTCGCGCGGCGATGTGGATGAAGCCGAGCGCCAACGCCGCGACCGCGAGCGCCAGCGCGGCCTGGCTGATGAGCTGACCCGGCAGCTTGCCGAAAAAGTGAGCGAAACGAAGCTCACCCTCGTGGCCGTGCGCGAGCGCCTAACCATTGAATTTGGGTTGAACCTGGGCGAAAACGAAGAAATACCAGCCGAAGAAGGCGAAAAAGAATTTGCCGATTTGGCCGAATTCTCTCTCGACGACCTGCACCGCCGGATGCTCGACATTCGGCGGCGCCTCGATGCGCTGGGGCCGGTGAACCCGCTGGCGCACGAAGCCTACGAGGAGATTCGGCAGCGGGATGAATTCATCCGCCGCGAGCGCGACGATTTGCTCGATGCCAAAAACACGCTCCTGACCGCCATTGGCGAGATTGATACCGTGGCGAAGGAAAAATATCTACTCGCTTTCGGCCAGATCAAGGAGCATTTCGGACGCGTCTTCCGCTCGCTTTTCCACGAAGGCGATACCTGCGACTTGCAAATCGTGGACGCCACGAATCCGCTCGAATCAAAAATCGAAATTCTGGCGCGCCCCAAAGGCAAGCGTCCGCTGACCATCAACCAGCTCAGCGGCGGCGAAAAAACGCTCACGGCCGTGGCGTTGCTCTTCGCCATTTACCTGCTGAAACCGGCGCCGTTCTGCATCTTCGACGAAGTAGACGCGCCCCTGGACGACGCCAACATCGACAAATTCAACCACATCATCAAGGAATTCAGCGCGTCGTCGCAGTTCATCATCGTCACGCACAACAAGCGCACGATGGCCGCCACCGATGTCATGTACGGCATCACCATGACCGAGCCGGGCGTAAGCCGCGCCCTGCCCGTCGATTTGCGTACGGTGGCGGCCTGATGCCCAAGTACGGGCTTTCCCTGCGAAAACCCTAGTTAATTCCATTGCAGCCCTAACACCCAGTACCCATGTCAGAACCCCGTCGAAAAAACATTCTCCTCGTCATCCCAAACCTTGACTTTGGGGGCGCCCAGCGCGCTTTTTCGTTTATGAGCACCGAGCTTTCCAAACGTTACAACGTGCTGGAATGCGCCTTCAACACCGACGAAGGTATTACTTACCCAACGGGTAACCCATTGGTGCTGCTCGATGTGTCCGGCGGCCGAACGGTGGTCGAAAAAGCGCGCAATTTTATGCAACGAGTGCAGAAGTTACGCAAAATAAAGCGAGACAATAAAATTGATGTCACAATTAGTCAATTAGCCGGCGCCGATTACATCAATATGCTTTCGGGTATTGGCGATAAGCGAATTATTTTAATCCAAGGCTCGCGCACGGCCCCCGATTCCAACATAACCGGCCTCAACCGCGTGTTGCAGTTGCGGATGTTGATTCCGTGGCTATACCGCCGGGCTAATCATGTAGCCGTTGTCAGTCGCGATATCATTCCGGAGATGACGGAGGCGTTTGGGCTGTCGGCCGCCCGCACCAGCGTGCTGCACAATTGCGTCGATTTGGCCACGGTACGCCCCAAGGCCGCCGAGCCCATCGAACCCGCCGTGCAGGCCGTCTTCGATGCTTTTCCGATTCTGATTACTTCCGGGCGGCTGGCCGAGCAGAAAAATCAGGCGCCGTTGCTTGACGTGATGGCTGGTCTGCGCGCCGCCAATTCCGTCGCTAAACTCTTCCTACTCGGCGACGGGCACCTACGCGAGCCGCTCCTGGCGCGCGCCCACGGCTTGGGTTTGCGCTGCTGGGACGCTACGACCAACGCGCCCCTCACCGCCGATTACGACATTTACTTCATGGGCTTTCAAACGAACCCGTTCAAGTATATGGCGAAGGCAGATATGTTTGTTTTTCCGTCTGATTTCGAGGGTTTCTCTTTGGCGCTCATCGAGGCGCTCGGCGTGGGCTTGCCCATCATCTCGACCGACTGCCCGACCGGCCCGCGCGAGTTGCTGGCGCCCACGTCGGCCATCCCCACTTCGCCATTGAAAACAGCCGAATTTGCTGAATTTGGCGTATTGCTCCCCCTCCTCCAACCCGCCGCCGACCCGTCGGCCGCCGTGCGTGTCTGGACGGATGCGCTGCTTGAAATGCTCCGCAACAAGGAGCGGCGGCAGCAGTATGCGGCGCTGGCGCAAGGTCGCGCTGCTGAATTTGATTTGAGCCGGTATCTGGATAAATGGGTAGCGCTAATTGAGAATTAGCGCGCATTTAGGGTCGCTAGCTGGTGGGAGCGCGGGTCTCCGGCCCGCGATGGCGGCTGCGCACTGATGACCGCAGGCGGGCCAGAGACCCGCGCTCCCAGCGCGGCCGTACACGGACTCCAAATCCGCTCTAAGCGCGTTGTAGTGCGGATTTTAGTCCCCAGTTTGACAACCCAAATAGCCGCAAATTGCCGGTAAACTGCGCATTACATTTTACCGTACCCCCTGCTCCGGGAAACGGCCTTTTTTGGTGCGGTAGAAGGCCAGAATCGTTTCCAAATCGGCTTCATAATCGCCGGTCGGGTACACGAGCGGGCCGACACCGGCTTCCTTTTTCTCGTAATCGAGGAAACCGAGCGCGATGGGCACCCCCGCCTCCAACGCGGTGTAATAGAATCCTTTACGCCACTTTGGCTGGTATTTCCGCGTGCCCTCCGGCGTGATGAGCATCACGAGCGGGTCGTGTTCGCGAAACAGCGCGACCATCGCATCGACTAGCGAATTATTCTTCGACCGATCAACCCCCAACCCGCCCACCGAGCGCACCAACCAGCCGAGCAGCGGATGCTGTACCCATTCTTTTTTTACGGTGAACCGCACCGGAATATCCATCAGATAAAATGCCCCGCGCGCATAAATCAAATCCCAATTGGAGGTGTGCGGCGCGGCAATCATCACGGCTTGCGTAATGCCGGCGGGCATTCGGGTCGAGAGTTTCCAGCCGCTGATGCTGAATACGGTGTTGGCGACGATTTTCCAGAAACCCATTTGGGAGGGTGGGAGGGTTAGAGGGTGGGGAGGTGAAAGGGGGTGACAAATGTCTGCACTTTTCCCTCAACCCCTCTGACCCTCCATCCCCCCCACCCTCCTAAGCTCGTCGGCGCGGCTCATCGCGTGGTCGTAGCCGATGTGGAACAGCTCATCGGCGCGGCGGTAGCCCAACGGGCTGATGCGACGCAACGCGGGCGGTTCGAGGACGATGTTGCACGCCACCAGCCGCGAGCGTACATTATTGTTGATGGCAAGCTGCAACGTGCGCATCGCGAGCGAGCGAAACGTGCGCGGCTGATTGCTGACATCGATGGGGTTCGTGTGCGAGCCGATGACCACCGGGCACGGGTTCGGGCCATCGGTCAGGGCTTCCACGGGCAGGTTGTTAAGCAGACCGCCATCGACGAGCAAGCGTCCGTCGTGCGCCACCGGTTGGTAAATGACCGGCACCGCCGTGGCGCCCAGCAACGGCCGCAAAAGTGGCCCGGAGGAATAAAAAACTGCTTCGCCGGTGTACAAATCGGTCGTGCCGATGGTGAGCGGAATCTGCAAATCCTCGAACCGGACGCCCGTGCCTAGATGGCGCGCAAACAGCGCCTCGGCGGCCTCGTGGCGCAACAGGCCAAACGCGCCACTCAACCGCGACGGCGCCCACAACCCAAACCCCGTAAATGCCGGCCGCAGCAAACGCGGAATATTAGTCTGTTGTAGTTCGGCCAGGATGCGGCGCGGCGCCCACCCAGCGCAATAAAATGCCCCCACGATGGCGCCGCTGCTGGTGCCGGCCACGTGCGCCGGTCGAATGCCTAGCTCATTCAACGCCTCCAGCACGCCTAAATGCGCAATACCCCGCGCCCCGCCACCCGACAGCACTAGGCCGATGCGGGGGGAAGGGTTTAGTTTCTGGTTTCTGGTTTCTGATTCTGTCATTGCGAGGAGGAGGCTTTGCGACGACGTGGCAATCCCCGTTTGCTCGGTGTTCTTCAGCGGTGGCCGCACTCACGCGAGATTGCTTCGTCGCAAAGCCTCCTCGCAATGACAAATTTGTTTACAACTCCCCAATCCGCACAAACTCGCCAACCCGTACACCCTTGTCGGTGCGTTGCACGGTGCAGGCTTCCTGCTGGGCGTCGTGTTCAAAGACCAGAATCCAGTCTTCGGCGGCGGCGCGGTCGAGGAAGGCGGCTTTTTCGGTGAGGGTCAGGAGCGGGCGGGTGTCGTAGCCCATCACGTAGGGCAGCGGCAGGTGCGCGTGGCTCGGCAGCAAATCGGCGCAATACACTAGCGTGCGGCCTTTGTAGCGCATCACAGGCAGCATCATTTGGTCGGTGTGACCATCGACGTGGATGACTTCGGCGATGCTCGACGGCAAACCGCCATCCTCGACGAACTGCAACTGCCCGGAGGCCAGAATCGGCTGGATGTTTTCGGTCAGAAACGATGCTTTTTCGCGGGCGTTCGGCTCGGTGGCCCACTGCCAATGGCGGCGGTTGCTCCAATACGTGGCGCGCGGGAAGGTGGGGTAGAGCTGGTCGCCGTCGCGCTGCACGGCGCCACCGACGTGGTCGAAGTGCAGGTGCGTGAGGAAAACGTCGGTAATGTCCTCCGGCCCGGCGCCGAGTTTTGCCAGTGACCCTAGCAGCGAGACATCGCCGTGGAGGTCGTAGTGGGCAAAAAATTTCGGGTCTTGCTTCGTCCCGATGCCGGTATCGACGAGCGTCAGGCGGTCGCCGTCGGCGATTAACAGGCAGCGCATTGCCCAGGTGCAGAGGTTGCGCGCGTCGGGCGGCACCAGCTTCTCCCACATCACGCGCGGCACCACGCCGAACATGGCGCCGCCATCGAGTTTGAAAAGGCCGGTATCGAGGGAATGAAGAGTCATAAGAAGCTGCAAGCTGTAAGCCGCAAGTTGCAAGCGCGCCGCAATCCGCTCGGGCTTACGGCTTGAAGCTCACAGCTTGGAGCTTTCTATTCCACCACTACCCCCATTGCTGCGAATTTTTCAATCCGCTGGATGATGCGGTCTTCCGGCGAGAGGGCGGCGAGTTCGTCGAGGATTTTGGTCAGCGTATGGCGCATCGTAGCGATCATATGTGGCACATCTTGGTGGGCGCCGCCGAGCGGTTCGGGCACGATACCATCGACGAGGCCCGCGCGGTGCATATCGGGTGCGGTAAGCTTCATGGCTTCCGCAGCCTGCTCCTTGAATTCCCACGAGCGCCAGAGGATGGTGGAGCAGTTTTCGGGCGAAATGACCGAGTACCACGTGTTTTCGAGCATCAGCACGCGGTCGCCGATGGCGATGCCGAGGGCGCCGCCGCTCGCGCCTTCACCGATCACGACGCACACCACGGGTACTTTCAGCAGAAACATGTCGCGCAGGTTGCGCGCGATGGCCTCGCCCTGGCCGCGCTCCTCGGCTTCCATCCCCGGAAAGGCGCCCGGCGTGTCGATGAGCGTGACGATGGGCACGTTGAATTTCTCGGCCAATTTCATCAGACGCAGGGCTTTGCGGTAGCCTTCGGGGTTGGGCATCCCGAAATTGCGCAGTTGCCGCTGCTTGGTGGTGCGCCCTTTTTGCTGCCCGATGAACATCACCGGGCGGCCATCGATTTCGCCCAATCCGCCGACCATTGCCTTATCGTCGGCGACGGTACGGTCGCCGTGCAGCTCGACGAACGTGGGGCACAGGCCCTCAATATAATCCAGCGTGTAGGGGCGTTCGGGGTGGCGCGAAAGCTGCACCCGCTGCCACGGCGTGAGGTTGGCGTAAGTTTCGCGCTTGAGGTTGAGGATGCGGGCTTCGAGGGCGTGCGCAGCTACCTCGACATCGACACCCGACTCGGTGGCGAGGGCGCGCATCTGGCGCAGCTTATCTTCGAGGGCGACGATGGGTTGTTCGAAATCCAAAAGAGTACGGGCCATAACGGACGGGCAACGGGAAGGCAGTGAGCGAAGAAAACGGGGAAAGGCAGACGGCAAAGGTAAAGCCGGGAGGTGTGGGGCCGGGCGCGCGCGCGTCCACTTGGCAAGGAAGTAGTAAGGCGCGCCGGGAACCGATGCTCCGGCACCGTTACTTTGCTCTCCGAACGCTTTTGAGTTTCGAGTTGCAAGTTTTGAGTTTCGAGTGATTGGCTTGACTGCAACGTCTGAAACTTGTAATCAAATTAAACTGCCAGGCTCCGCCGGCTACTTCCGATGAAAAAATCGTTTTTGACCTTCTTAACGGCCGTGCTGCTCGGCGGCGCGGCCCACGCCCAATCCGTCGGCGACCTCGATACCAAGTATGGGTTCCGCGACCTCAAGTTCGAGACCGATACCAGTGCTATCGAGGGGCTGCAACTCGGCGAGGCCACGGCGGCCAAGCTGCTCGCCACCCGCCCCACCGACGCGATGAAAGTGGGCAAGGCCACCATTTCGCGCATTGAGTACGGGTTTTACATGGGTCGCCTGTTTGAGGTGACACTGATTACGAAGGGCCTCACCAACTCGCACGAGTTGCGCGAAGTGCTGGAAAGCCAGTTCGGGGAAGGCGCCTTGGTGAGCGCCGCCGGGCAAGACCGCAACTGGGTCGGCAAGGTCGTGCGCTTGACGTACCGCGAAGACCCCGCGTTCCATAACGCCTCGGTGCGGTTTACGCACAAGAAGCTGTACGAAGAATATCAGGCGGCGCAGAAATCGGTGAAGCGGGCTACTTCTGATTTGTAAGGGCGCAGGGTGCGTGGGCTTCCCTCCTTCTGTTATAAACCGCCCGTTGGCTGACGCCAGCGGGCGGTTTTGGTTTGGGCGGTCTGGAAACCTAGTACTGTCATGGCGAGGAGAAGGCTCCGCGACGACATGGCAATCCGGCGCTGGTTTTCGAGCGTTTTAGTGCGGACTGAAGTCCGCGTTACATCTGCCGAGCAAACGAGGATTGCCACGTCGCAAAGCCTCCTCGCAATGACAAAATTTTGCGCGCGCAACGCCTACACCACCCAAAAACCGCCCAAAATCCAACCGCGCAGCGCCCTGCTACGTTTGGGCCACTAGAGCCGGCTAAGGCAGCTACCTAGCAAATTTTTTGATTTTTGAAAAATTTGCTAGCAATCTCTGCGGTAGCGGCAGTGAAGTTGGTCGTAATATTTAGTCTGAGTTTGTTTTGCGCACATTTCTGCGACGAGTACTGTATTTTTTTCTGGGGCTGCTCGGGCTGTTGATCGTGTTGATTGGTGGCGCGTGGGTAGCACTTCAGTTCGATGGTACGCAGGATTTTGTGGCCCGCAAGGCCGAAAATTACCTGCGCGGGAAGCTCGGCACGACGGTAAAAATCGGGCGGTTCCGTACCGATTTCCGCCACGCGCTCAACCTCGACGGCGTGTACCTCGCCGACCAGCGGAACGATACGCTGCTCGCGGTCGGGCATTTGGGCGTGAGTATCGATTTTTGGGCGCTCACGAGCAAGCAGGTCAGTATCAGTGAGATTGAACTGAACGACGGCCGTGTACACCTGACCCGCACCGAGCCCGATTCGGTCACGAACTACGATTTCATCATCGCCGCCTTTACCGACCCCACGGCGCCCGTGGACACCAAGGCGTCGGGCATCAAGTACAACATCGGGCGGGCGCGGCTCACGAATATCTACTTTACGCAAGCCGACGAAGTGGCCGGCGCCGACATCCGCGCGCGCCTCGGTGAGGTGGATGTGAAGATGGACGAAGTGGACGTTGATCGCGCGATTTATCGCATCGATCAGGCTGTATTGCGCCGAGCGAGCGTGGCCATCGTGCAAACCAAAACGGCGCCGCAGGTCGAAGACCCCGGTCCGGCCGAGCCGCTGACGCTGCAATTCGGCCTCAACCGGCTCCGGCTCGATTCGGTGAGCTTCAGCTACCGCAACCAACCGGCGGCGCAGTTCATCAGCACCACCATTCCGGCGGGCGAGCTGACGGCGCGCGCCATCGACCTACCGAATCAACGCATCGACCTTACCCGCCTCAGCCTTACCAACGCGCGCCTGGCGTACGCCCAAAACGAGGCCGTGCCGGTGGAGCAGCGCGTCGTGAACCCCGCCGAAGCCGTGCGCGACCTCAACGAAGCTGCCCAGCGCGCCCAGCCTGCCGAGCCGCTCCGGTGGCACGTGACGCTCGCCGAGTCGAAGATCAGCGGTGTGGAGGTGCAGTTCGACAATTTCAACCAACCGCGCCAGAAAACGCGGTTACCCGCGCTCGATTACAACCACCTGCATTTCACGGGCCTGACGCTCAACACCACGGCCCTCGATTTCACCGAAAACCGCACGACCGTGAACCTCACACAGCTCGCGGGGGCCGAAAAAAGCGGATTTCGGGTCGATTCGTGGCGGGCGCGGGTGGTGTACGATTCGGTGCAGATTCGCCTCGATTCGCTCGACCTGCGCACGCCGCATACGCACTTGGCGCGCACGCTCGCCATTGGCTACGAAAGTCTGGATGCGCTGGCGGATGTTAAAAAACTGCCGAATCTGAAAATTGAAGGCGATTTTCGAAACGTCCGCATCGGCTTCCGCGACATTCTGTACCTCGCGCCCGACCTGGCGGGCACGCCACCGTTCAACGGCAACCCCGGCCAAGGCGTGCTGGTGGATGGCCGCGTGGCGGGCCGGGTGGGCGATTTCGGGGTCGAGAATCTGGCCGTGCGCGGGCTGCGCGGCACCGATGTGCTGATTCGACGCGGCCGAATCCGGGGGCTGCCCGAAGTAGACGGGCGCCTGTACACCGACCTCGACATCACCCGTTTCCGCACCACCCGCGCCGACATTGAGGCGCTCGTGCCGCGCGGCACCATCCCGCCAACCATCAGCCTACCGCCGAGTATGGCCCTGAGCGGCACGTTCAAAGGGCGCCCGACCACGCTGCAATTCACTACGGCGCTCACCGTGAACACAACGTACGGTAACGTCGCGTTTTCCGGCGATTTGGGCGCCGCCCAGGCCAACGGCCGTCAGCCGCTGGTGGGTACGTTTGCAGTGAAGGGGTTTGATGCCGGGAAGCTGCTCAAAAACCCCGATTTGGGGCGCATCACGGCTACCGGCCGCATTTCGGCCAGCGGCAATTTGCAAGACCCGGCCACCCTCGTGGGCCGTGCCCAAGCCACGGTGCAAAGCGCACGGTACGGCGGCTATACGTACCGCAGCATCATCGCCAACGTCGGCCTCGACCGCAACCGCTACACCATCGGCGCCACCAGTCGACGCGACCCAAATCTGGCTTTCGACCTCACGGGCGTGGTCAATCTGCGCGACTCCAAAACGCCCGCCTACGCCTTCGATGTCGATATAAAAGGTGCCAACCTGCAAGCCATGAAACTGTACAGCGGCAAGCTGCTGGTGCAGGGCAAGCTCACGGCCGACCTGCGCGGCGCCGATGCCAACTCGCTCAACGGCACGTTTGGCGGGCGCAACCTGATCATCGTACGCGACGGCCAGCCGTTCACCCTCGACTCGGTACGCGGCAGCATCATGCAGACGGGCGGGCGCACGGCGCTCGATTTCGACTCAAACATTCTGGCCCTCAACCTCGACGGTACGGTGCCGCTCGGCGAGTTGGCGTCGGAGCTTCAGGGGCACATTAACCGGTATTTCGAACTGGCGGGTGTTCGGCCGCTGCCGGCGGGTGGTAATCAGCGCTTCACGTACTCGGTGCAGCTCAAAGACCCCCGACTGGCGCGCAAGCTGGTGCCCGATCTGCAACAGATTTCGCCGTTTACGCTGGCCGGCGAGTACAGCCGCGCGGCGGCCAAGCTCACGGCCGCCACTAGCATTCCGGTGCTGCGGTACGGCAGTTATCAGCTCGATTCAATCCGACTGAACATCGATTCCGATCCGCAGAAGCTCGATTATTCGCTGCGTTTGGCCCAGGCCGCGCAGGATACCACGCTGCGCTTGCGGCGCCCCAGCGTGGTGGGCAACGTGGCGGGCAATGTGCTGAATACGCGCATCGCCATCCTCGGCGATTCGGCCGACCGCGAGCGCCTCGCCCTCGCCGGGGCCGTGCGCGAAGTGCCCGTGCGCGAGCGCGGCCGTGCGGGCACGGCCTACGAATTCGTGGCCGCCGCCGACCAAATTCTCAACTACGAACGCTGGACGGCGGGCACCGGCAACTTCGTGCGCTACTACCCCAGCGGCGCGGTGCTGGCCGATGGTCTGCGCCTCACCAACGGCCGCAGCGCGCTGGCGGTGCAGAGCCAAAACCCTACGGTACCTACCTCGCCGCTGCGCGTGTCGTTCACCGATTTTCAGTTGGCCGAGCTGGCGCGCATCGTGCAACAGCAGGATTCGCTGGTGGCGGGCACCCTCAACGGGACGGCCGAGGTGCGCGGGCTGGGCACGCCCACGCTGGGGTTCGTGGCCGATGCCACCATCACGGGGCTGGTTTTCCAGAAAGCACCCATCGGCGATGTAGCCCTGCGCGCGAGCAACCCCACCCCTACCCGCTACAACGTGGACGCCCGCCTGACCGGCGGCGCCCCCGCCCCCGACCAGCCCGCCAACGACGTGCAAGTCAGCGGCTACTACCTGACTTCAGGCGGCGCGCCGCTCAATTTCACCGCTGATGTCCGGCGCCTGAATCTGAAACTGATCGAGCCGTTTTCGGCGGGCCAGGTGGCGCGCACCAGCGGTGCCCTGACCGGACGCCTGACCGTGGACGGCACCACCGACGCGCCCCAGGTGCGCGGGGCCCTCACCACTACGCCCGACGCCGGCTTTGCGGTGCCGCAACTCGGCGCGCCGTACCGGTTGGTGAGCCAGACGCTGACCTTCGACGCCGAGGGCATTGCGTTCCGCGATTTCACCGTGCTTGATTCGGCGGGGAATACGGCGGTGGCAAATGGATATCTACGGACGAAAAACCTCCTCGATTACACCTTCGATTTGCGGGCCGTCACCACGCGGTTTGTGGCCGTGAACAACACCCGCGCCGACAATGCGCTGTTCTACGGTCGCGTGGTGGTCGATTCGGATACGCGCCTTACCGGGCCGCTCACGCTCATCGGCATCGATACCCGCGTGACGGTGGCCGAAGGCTCGCGCCTGACCGTGGAAACGCCCCCCGACGACCCCGCCGTGCAGGGCCGAGAAGGCATCGTGCGGTTCGTGGACAAGAGCGCGCCGCTCGATAGCGTGCTGCTGCGGCAGTTGGCGCGCGATTCGGCGCGCACGGCCGCACCGACCGGCGCGGTGGGCTACAACATCAAAGCCGTGGTGACGATCACCGACAAAACGCCGTTCGTCCTCATCATCGACCCAGCCTCCGGCGATAACCTGCGGGTGCGCGCCGAGGGCACCCTCGATGTGTCGATGGACGCGGTGGGCAACATCGGGCTAAGTGGCCGCTTGACGGTGGCGCGCGGCCTCTACCGGCTCTCGCTCTACGATCTGGCGACGCGCGAATTCCGGCTCCGGCGCGGCTCCACCATCACCTGGAGCGGCGACCCGTACAACGCCGACCTCAACCTGACGGCCATTTACCGGGTGGAAGCCGCCCCCGCCGACCTGCTTGCAGGCCAGGGTATCGACGATGCCACCGCCAACACCGTGGCCCGCAACCGGCTGCCCTTCCGGGTGGCGCTCAACGTCACGGAGCAGCTCAGCAAACCAGCCATCGGCTTCGACATCACCCTGCCCGAAGACCAGCGCGGGGCGCTCGGCGGACAGGTAGAAGCCAAGCTGGCGCAGCTCCGGCAGCCGAACCAAACGTCGGAACTGAGCAAGCAGGTGTTTTCGCTGCTTATTCTGGGGCGCTTTATTCAGCAGAACCCGTTTCAGAGTGCCGCGAGCGAAAATTTCCTCGCCACGCAGTTGCGCGGCTCGGCGAGCGAGGTGCTAACCGACCAATTGCAAAACCTGACGGGCAAGTACCTCTCGAATCTGGGCGTCGATCTGGGCGTGACCAACCAAGCCGATTACTCTTCCGGGGAAGCCAAAAGCCGCACCGACCTCAACGTGGCCGTGCGGCGCCAGTTGCTCAACAACCGCCTGTCGGTGCGGCTCGGCACCGACGTGCCGCTCAGCGGCAACTCCGGCACGCAGGCCACCCAGGGCGCGAGCGCGGCCTCCAACTTCGCGGGCGATGTGAGCCTCGAATACACGGTGCTACGCGACGGCCGTCTGCGTCTGCGCGCCTATCGCCAAAACGCCTTCGAAGATATTGATGGCGCCATCGTACGCACCGGCGCCGCGCTGGTGTACCAGCGCGACTACCGCGACCTGAAAGAACTCTTCGCCAAAGTCGCCCCCGCTGCCAAAGACCAGCGTCGCACCAATCGCAAGAACGAAAAAGACGATAAGCAAAAAGAAAAGGACGCCACCGCGACCGACCCGGCCCTCGGCCCCGGCCAGATGGTCACGGACGATGAGAAAGCCGAAAAGGCGGCGGATAAGCAGGAAATGCCATGAGGAAACATACGCCGTTTACTGCCGGAGGGAAGCGTGTTTTTTGTACAGAATTTTTAGGTTTTGAAGAAATATCGCACAAAATAGCACGCATCTTCTGTACGGTATTCTCCGTTTTTGAAAGAATTCCGTACAAACTCTTCCCCGCCAAGCCAGGGCGCCGCCTCGGGCTGGTGGGGCTTGCGCTGCTGTTCAGTGCGTGTTCGGGCCTGAAGTACATCCCCGAAAAAGAGAAGCTATATGTCGGCTCGACCGTCAAAATTGACGCGCCGACGCGCCCGCGCAACGAAGCCGAGTTGCAAACGGAGTTGGAATCGGTGATTCGGCCGAAGCCGAACGGCTCGTTTCTGGGGATGCGGCCGAAGCTGTACTTCTGGCATTTGGGCGAAGGCAAGAAAAAGGGCCTCGGCAAGGCGCTGGCCGACAAGTTCGGCGAGGCGCCGGTGCTGCTCTCGCAGGTGCGCATCCCCACCACCGAGTCACTCATCCGCAACCGGCTCTACAACCACGGGTTTTTCCAGGAGACCGTGCGCCACGAGGTGAAAGAAGAGGCCCGCACGGGGCGCGTGGACTACCTCGCGAATGTGGGGCGGGCGTACACCATCCGCACCATTACGTGGCCCGTCGGCGACTCTTTACTCCACGCCGCCATCCGGCGCACGCAGGGCACGAGCCTGCTCAAAGTCGGCGACGATTACAACCTTAACCTCTTCACGCAAGAGCGCCTCCGCATCGACGCACTGCTCAAAAACGAAGGATTTTACTACTTCGGCGCCGATGCCATTCAATTCGATGTCGATTCGACGCTCAACCGCGAGGTCGATATTTTCGTGACCATCAAAGGATCGGTGCCGCCGCGTGCGCGGGTGCCGTACGTGCTGCGGAACATCAACCTCAACACCAATTATGTGCTGACCGACACCACCACGCGGCGGCCCATTCTGTTTGAGAAGTACCGGTATTTCCCCGACGAAAAACTGTTCAAGGCCAAAGCCATCACGGGCGCTGTCTTCCTCTCCCCGCGCGCCGATTCGCTGTACCGGCGTAAGCGGCGCGACCAAACCCTGAGCCGCTTGATGAGCCTGGGGACGTTCAAATTCGTCGAGATTCGGTTTCGTCCGGTCACTACTTCTGATTCGTTGGGCGCCCCGGCCGCGTTCAGTCCGCCCCTCACCAACCAGACCCCGCCCGAGCGCGCCGCCGACATTGCCGCCGGCGTTGTGCCGGATTCGGGCGCCCGCCTCGGCCTACCGCGCCTCGACGCCGATGTGCTGATGACGCAGCTCAAGAAGAAGAGCCTGCGCGCCGAGTTGCAGTTGTTGAGCAAGTCGAACGGCTTTACCGGCCCCGGTTTCAAGGCCGAATACCGCAACCGGTCGGCGTTGCGCGGGGCCGAGCAATTGCTCCTCAACCTCACGGCCACCTTCGAGAACCAGACCCGCGCCAATACCAACGCCATCGGCCTGACGAGTACCGAGATCGGTCTCGATGCCAAGCTGTTCGTGCCGCGCCTCATCACGCCGCCCTTCGACATCACGCTGCCGAACTCTGATTTTCAGCCCCGCACGTCATTCGGCGCGGGCTACCGGTACGTCGAGCGCCTGGATGCCTTTCGGGTCGATGTATTCAGCCTGAACTACGGCTATTCCTGGAAAACGCGCATCACCAACGAGCAGGAGTTTCGGCCCGTCGATGTGCAGTACAACCGCGTGGCGAAGCAGTCGGCGCAGTTCCAGCAACTCCTCATCGACCGGCCGTTTCTCGCCAACTCGTTCCGGCAGCAGTTCATTCTGGGCTCTTCGTACCGC
Organism: Hymenobacteraceae bacterium; assembly: GCA_031425525.1. Classification (GTDB taxonomy): domain Bacteria; phylum Bacteroidota; class Bacteroidia; order Cytophagales; family Hymenobacteraceae; genus JANNMJ01. The sequence continues at coordinate 15,210 of JANPJM010000025.1, forward strand.
TACACCTACAACCAGCAAGTGCTGGAGCAGCGGCGGCAGCAGATATTTTTCAGTGGCGGCCTCGAAGTCAGCGGCAATCTGGCAAGCCTCGTAGCCGGTGGCTTGGGGCAGCGCACCGACGCCGGGCGCCTCACGCTGGCTGGGCAGGAGTTCAGCCAATACGCCAAGCTCGATTTGGAGCTGCGCGAATACTACCGCCTTTCCGCCGACCCCACCAAAGGCAACCGCCTCGTGGCGCGCGCCCTGATTGGCGTAGGTGCGCCCTACGGCAACTCCACGGTGCTGCCGTATTTGCGGCAATACGGCGTAGGCGGCCCCAATTCCGTGCGCGCGTTTGCGGCGCGGGGCATCGGGCCGGGCGCCTACCGTACCCCCACCGAAAGCCGCACCAGTTTCTACGATCAGGTGGGTGACCTCCGCCTCGAAGGCAACCTCGAATACCGGCAAGACCTGATTCCGTACCTCAAAGGCGCCTTGTTCGTCGATGCGGGCAATATCTGGCTCTTCAACCCCGACCCCACACGCCCCGGCGGCGAGTTCCGGGCGAACACCTTTTTGCAGCAGCTCGCTATCGGCTACGGCGCCGGGCTGCGGGTCGATATTCAGTTCTTCGTCATCCGCCTCGATTACGCCCTGCCGCTGCGCGCCGGCTACGGCACGCCCACGACCGCCGAAAAAAGCGGGCGGCTCAATCTGGCGATTGGGTATCCGTTTTAGGGTAAGTATCGTCACGTGAGCGGTAAATTCAACCAACCATCGTGCAACAAAATGAAAATCATCAAATGGTCTGCTCTGGCGATTTTACTTCTGGCGACCGTTGGACTTTTATTTCGCGGGTGGTTTTACAGACACTTGGTGACGTATAAATCGGTTGGACTTCGGACGAATTACGCCGCAACGGACGCCAGACTTGTTGGCTTTATCGACGCAAGTGCTGCCCAGCAGATAGACCCTGACATTGAGCAAATCATCAAACTCGGACTTTCCATAACCTCGGAACAGCTAAACTTTACTGCCAACAAAAACGACACTGACCCAAACAAACTCATAGCTTCCAAAACAGCACATTGCGTTGGTTACGCTTCGTTCTTTGCGACAACTTGTAACTACCTTTTGGATAAACATAAACTTTCCGACACCTGGACTGCTAAACCCCAAGTCGGGCAACTTTACTTCTTAGGAACAAATATTCACCAGTACTTTAATGCAAATTTTTTTAAAGACCACGACTTTGCAACAATTGAAAACAAAAATACAGGACAAATATTTGCCGTTGATCCAACGACAAGCGATTATTTATTGATAGACTTTGTAAACTACATCAAATAACAAACAGCACGACCAAAAGAAAAGGCAGCAATTTCTTCATCTACCGTTCCGTCTTGGCAATTCCTTCATCTACCCATCCGCTGCCATCAACCGACCTTCGCCTCTGCAATTGCGTATTCAGCTAAATCGATTCAACCCAACAGCCTACTCCGATGATTCCGCCCCCCGCTCTCGTCCAACCCGAAAGCCCGATTGCCCAACTCCACCGCCTGACGGTAGGGTTGATTTTCATCAGCGAATCAGAAGCCCCCCTAACAATCGTGCGCGTGCCGCCCACTGAATCGCTGGCCGCCGCGCTCCGGGCCGAAACCCATCGGCCGGCCGACACGCCTGTTCGCGAGCAGCCGCTCGACGAGATATTTTTCGAGCGCGTGGCGCCCGGCGAAGGTGCCGGTGAGATCGACGTGAAGCAGGCGCCCATCTACGCTGCGCTGCTGGCGTGGCTGCGCAAGCACGTCCGCGAGGCGCGGGCGGTGCGCGTAGGCGCCGGGGCGCCACAAGACCTGTTCCTGATCGGCCAAACGCCGGATGGTAGCTGGCTCGGCGTGCGCACCACCACCGTGGATACCTGAGCAATGATTGGCCCGCGCGGCCCACGCGACAAGCAAAACGCCCCCGCTCCATACGTGTGGAGCGGGGGCGTATCTGTTTGCGAGAGGCGAGCGCTAGCGCGCTGCCGCCAATTTTTGGCCGCTGCTTACTGCGTCGGACCGTTATCCACGCGGCTCTCGATGGTACTCTGGATCGAGGTCGAAACGTTCGAGATGAAGTTGTACCCCGTCAGGCTCTCGATGGCATCGACACTGACGCGGTAGCTGCCCCAAGTGGTGCCCACGGTCTGCGTGTTCGGCATATTGATGGCGATGACGCGCGTGCTGCCGCTGATGCGCGACACATCCGATGAGCCGTTCGGCAGTACCACCACCACTTTCCACGTCGAACTGGGCACGGCCACGCCGTTGCCGATGCTCGTGCGGTAGCCGTTGAGGCCGGTACCGCCGGAGCCCGCCGGACCCGAAATGATGTACAGCTCGTTGCCGGCCGCCGCCAGCGTGCGGCAGTAGGTTTCGAGGGCCGCCCAGCCGCGCTGGTTGTTGTTGGCCGCCTGCGGAACGATGTTCGTCATCCGAAACGTGAATTTGTTCTCGGTCGAAGAATAATCGCGATCATCCGAAGGGCACATATGGCCGCGGTCGAAACCCGAGTTGGTGTAGTCGCCGGTGGCCACCCGGTACCAGCCGCTCGGCAGCGTCGGGTCGGTGATGAAGGAAGTCGAGCGCGCGGCCGAGCCTTTCCAGGCGGTGCTCAGGTGCCAGCTCACCCAGTTGGGGCGTCGCAGGGTGTTGTTGTACGACAGCGCGAACATCCCATTGTCGATGAGGTAGTTCGTGGGCGAGCTGGTGCTGGCCACGGCCCCACTCGGATTGCCGAGGTTGAGGTGGTTGTCGCGGGTAGCCGCCGCCTCCTGTTGCGGCTGATTTCCGGGGAAATTTTGGCGAGCTTCACCTTGGCTCACCTCGTCGAGCTGTGGCTCGATGGTATTTTTATCGCAGGCCGTGGTCAATACACCAACGGCCACGCACACGCCTACGGCGCGCAAGTAACGCTTCAACATAACCGGAAATGGGGGATGAGATGGGGAAGGGCTCGCCGCCGGGCCGTAGCGCGAAGGCGCAGCAAAGCTAGACGCAGCGCTTCCCCTTGCTACTTCAAACTGAAGCGATTGACGACGATTTAACGCAACCTTAACGTTGGGTTACGTCAAGTGCCGCAGATAGGGCATTCAAGGCATTTTCTTTCGGCTGAACAGACGGCGAATTGAGTCGCGGGCGGCGGGCGGAAGGCACGTAGCACGCCCACGAGTGTTCTACAACCGGCAGACGAGCCGCAAACTCCGAAAAGCTATTCCGGCAGCACAGCCACCCTAACTGTACAGCTAGACCGGTTCGGCAGCCCTGTAAGGGCTATCATCGCGGCAAGCACGGGTGATTGCCCCGCCATCCGCCGGTAGGGTGGCCTCACAGAGGGACTGGGGCCGTGCGACTACTGCTTGGCTGCTGCAAGCCGTTGAACAAGCTCGCGGTAAGCAGTCACACAAAGGCGCACTGGCATAGAACAGACAGACGCCGCAAAATAAAAAGCCCCTTAGGTGCAGCACCTAAGGGGCTTTTCAACATTCTGGCGGTCCGGACGGGACTCGAACCCGCGACCTCCGCCGTGACAGGGCGGCATTCTAACCAACTGAACTACCGAACCAGAACCATCAAGCGGGCAGCGATACCGCCGTTTTGATGATGCAAAGGTAGGCCGCCCGACGAATGCAAGGCAAGCCCGAAGCGAAAAAAAATGCGGCCCCTTCGGCGCGTCACGCGGTTGAGGCGTGAAAAGCAAGCGGTTGGGCGCGAAAAAAAACCCAGCAACCTGAAACCCGTCGCTAATTCCGGTAGAAATTATCGAGCAGAATGGCCGTCGCCATCGCTACGTTGAGCGATTCGGCCCCGCCCCGACGCGGGATGTGGAGCCGTTGCGTGAGGCCCGCCGCCACGTCGGGCGGCAAGCCGTGGCTTTCGGAACCCATAATCAGCAGGCCCGCCGGGGCCAATTGCAGCGTATGCACGTTGGCACCCGCCATATCGGCGCCCCAAACCGCCGGAAACGTGGGCGGCAGCTCGGTAAGCAATTCGGGGAGGTCGGCAAAGGCCACGGGTACGCGGAAAACCGACCCCATCGACGCGCTGACGGCTTTGGGGGAAAAGGGGTCGGCGGTGGTCGGCGAACAGATGACGGCGGCCACGCCGTACCAGTCGGCCAGGCGGATGATGGTGCCCACATTGCCGGGGTCGCGCACGTCGGCGAGGGCCAGCGTGAGGACGGTGGCGGGTGGTGCGGGAGGCGCAGCGCCGGGCAATACGCCGTCGGGCAGGTGGGCCACGGCCAACGCGGCATTATTCGTGACCAGCGAACCGGCGCGAGCTAGTTCGTCGGGGGTGGCTTCCTCGAACGGGACGCCGGTGCGGCGCAGGAGCCAGTCGTTTTCGACACCGAAAGCCGCCGTACCGTACACGCGTTCGGTGCGCAAACCAGAATCGAGCAGCTCGCCGACCGACTTGGCGCCTTCCACCACGAAGCGACCGTAGGCGACTCGGTGTTTTCTTTGTTGCAGATCCGTTAGAAATCGTAGTGTTGCTTTTGTCAGCATCCGTAGTAGCAAGTGCAGAATCAACGGCCGAAATGGGCGCTGCGAAGGTGCGACACCGCGCGGGCTTCGGCGCCCGACGCTGGCTGGTGCAGTTGGTGGTGGTGGTGTTCGCGGCCTTTGCGGCACTGACCGGTTGTACCCCCACGGCCTTTCTGGCGCCTAAGGCAAACCTGCTGTACCGCGCCGAGATCAAGGGCGTCAAAAACGCCGATCAGGCGGCGCTGGAAGCTTTGTATCAGCAGAAGCCGCACACCACGCTGCCGGTGGTAGGTGGCGCGCCCAAGCTGTGGTTTTGGGTGCAGGGCCGGCGCACCTACAAGCCGGAGAAGATTGACGAGCGCCTCACTAAGCTCGAAAAAAAGTACGATGACCGGATTCGCGCCGCCGCCGGCGACTCGCTGAAAGTGGTGTCGTTGTTTGAGAAGCGCGAGCGGCGCATCAAGGATTTGGTGCTGCGGAAGGAAAAAGGCAACTTTCTGATGCGCAAGCTCGGCGAAGTGCCCGTGATTTATGATTCGACGAAGACGGCCAAAACCCTCGACCAGCTAGAAATTTATTTGGCGGGGAAAGGATTTTTCCGCGCAACCGCTACGGTCGCGGCGGCCGTGAAAGACCGGAAGGTAAGCCTGACGTACACCATCAACGAAGGGCCGTCGGCGGAACTGGCGGCCCTCCCCGATTCCATCGCCGACCCCGTAGTGGCGGCCCTCGTGGCCGCCGACCGCGCCGCGCGCAAAGCCCAGCCCGAAGACGGCCGCCTACTGCGCGAAGGCGCCCGCTACGACGCCGACCTGCTCGGCCAAGAGCGCACGCGCCTCGATGGGCTACTCAAAAATCACGGCTATTACGAGTTTGAGCCGCAATACATCTCGTTCGTGGCCGATACGACCAACCCCACGCAGGTGCGCCTCACGACCGTAATTGCCAACCCGCCGGGGGCGCGCTACCACCCGGTGTACCGCATTCGGCGGGTGCAGGTAGTGGCCGACGCCGACCTGACCCGCTTCGGCCTCAAGCGCGATACGCTCCTGTATGATTCGGTGCGCTACCTCGCGTACCAGCACCGCATCCGGCCGTGGGCGCTCGACCGCAAGCTCAGTGTGCGGCCCGGCGATCTGTACTCACCCGATGCCGCCAACCGCACGCAACGGCAGCTTTCCGACCTTGATCTGTTTCGGTTCGTGAGCGTCAATTTCCGGAAAGCGCCGGTGCCCGCCGATTCGGTGGCGCGCGACGCCCGCGATGGCAGCGGCCCGCCCCAACGGTGGCTCTACGCGCGGGTTTCGCTCACGCCGCAGAAAAAATACCAGACCACCACGGAGGCCGGTCTGACCGTTTTTCGGACGCTGCCGGGGCCGTTTGGGTCGGAAAGGCTGCGGATTCGAAATGTATTTCAGGGCGGCGAGGTACTCGATATCGGGCTACGCGCGGGCCTCGAAGGGCAGTTGCCGTTCGTCGGCGACAACACCCAGGCACTGCTCGCGACCCAACTAGGCGGCAACCTGAGCCTCACCTTTCCGCGCATCCTCGGCGCGGGGCCGCGCTTCGACCGGCGGATGGCGCCCTTCAACCCACGCACCCGCCTGAGTACGGCGTACACCTTCGTGGATCGGAGCGAGTACCGCCGCACCAACCTGGAGTTTACCTACGATTACATTTGGCAGCGCACCCCGGAGCTGCAATACGTGCTGGCGCCGTTCGATGTGAGCATCATCAACGCATCTCTTGACCCGTCGTTTTTACGGCTGCTCGAAGAATACGAAACCATTGGTTTTCCGCTGATTCGTTCGTTTCAGAGCCAAATGGTACCGAGCCTTTCGTTTCAGCGGCTCTATAATTCCAACGATTTCGCCCAAACCCGCGACGCGCGCTACTCGCGCCTGGCGTTGGAAGTCGGCGGGCTCACCAACCTGCTGTTCGGCTACGACCGCGTATTGCCGACGACGCTGCCCGTTTACTCCTTCGTGAAGGCGTCGCTCGACGTGCGCCGGTACTGGAAACTCGGGCCGGAGCGCTTCGTGGTGGCGCGGTTCAACGGCGGCGTGGCGCGGTCGCTGCAAGCGGCGGGGTCGGGTAACCTCTCGCTCGCGGGAACCGGCGTGCTGCCGTACGACAAATATTTCTTCGCGGGCGGGCCATCGTCAGTGCGCGCGTGGCGTCCCCGGCGCCTCGGCCCCGGCTCCTATCATCAGGAAGATTTGCTGGTGAAAAACGCGGCCGGCACCGTCGTCGAGCGCCGCGTAGAAGCCGTGGAGCAGCCCGGCGAATTGCTCCTCGAAGGCAACCTCGAATACCGCGCGCCGCTGTACGGCTTCTTGAAAGGGGCCGTTTTCGTTGATGCCGGCAACATCTGGACGCTTCCGACCTCGGGAGACTCGACAGAATCAAAAGACAAACGCACCGGCGCCCGCTTCGACCCGCGCACCTTCTGGCAGGAGGTGGCGCTCGGCGCGGGCGTGGGGCTGCGCTTCGATTTCTCGTTCCTGGTCTTGCGCCTCGATGCGGCGGTGCGCGTCTACGACCCTACCGTCGCGGCGGGCGAATCGCGGTATGTCCTGCCGAAGTTTCGGCGGGCGTTCAATCTGGGGATTGGGTATCCTTTTTAGGAATGGGCGTGGAGACAGTGTACGTAGCGCGGTTTGCTGGCAAACCGCGTTCGGCGGGTGGTGAGAAGCCGTTTGCCAGCAAACCACGCCTACGCCGACCGTATCCTGACCTCGAACTTGCTGTAAGGAGCGCGAGCCGCGTGCTGCGTCGCCGGCACCGTAGCGGGGCCGGATACAACCCGGTCAAAGAGAAAGAACACTCTATTGACCACTCAAATACAGCCGTTTACCGCACTGGTAACCTATAGCCAGCATTCGCCGCTTACTTTCGCGACCGTGAAAAAAATGCTACTTTCAGTTGTTTTGCTGCTGGCAGCGGCTCCGGTATTTTCTGTATCCGCGCAAACGTCGGGTGGCGCCACCAACGCCGGCACCGCCTTCGTGCGCGATTCGCTCGACGGCTACATCCGGCGCGGAATGAAAGCCTGGAATATTCCGGGCCTCGCGATTGCCATCGTTAAGGATGGGCAGGTGGTGGTGAGCAAGGGCTACGGCGTACGCGAAGTGGGCAAGCCGGAGCCGGTCGATAGCAAAACGCTTTTTTACATCGCCTCCAATACCAAGCTGTTCACGGGCACGGCCATCAGCGCGCTGGTGGAGGAAAAGCGCCTCTCCCTCGACGACCGCGTGACGAAACACCTCCCCGATTTTCGCCTCTGGGATTCGACCAGCACGCGCCTTTGCACCGTGCGCGATTTGCTCTGCCACCGCCTCGGCACCAAAACGTTTCAGGGCGATTTCACCTTCTGGAACTCGGATTTGAGCCGCCAGGAAATCGTGCGCCGGATGCGTCTGCTCCAACCCGATCACGAGTTTCGGCAGGAATACGGCTACTGCAACTCGGCGTTCACGGCGGCCGGCGAGGTGCTGGCGAAAGTGAGTGGGCAATCGTGGGAAGAATATATTACCACCGAATACCTTCGGCCGCTCGGAATGAGCAATACCGCCGCTCTGACGGCGGGCATCGAGGTGCGCCAAAACCTGGCCCGCCCCTACACCACCGGCCAGGGCAAGCTCGATAGGCTGCCGTACGATAAAGTGGATGCCCTGGCACCGGCGGCGTCCATCGTGTCGTGCGTCGAGGATATGGCCAAATGGATGCGTTTTCAGCTCGATTCGGGTCGCACCGCCGACGGGAAGCGGCTGCTCCCATGGACGGTTTTGCAACGCACCCGCGACGCCAACACGCTCGTGAGCAGCCGCCGCAACGCGCGCCGCCCGATGCATTTTCAAGCCTACGGCCTCGGCGTGTACACCGGCGATTACAACGGCCGCCAGATTTATTGGCACACCGGCGGCGCCGACGGATTCGTGTCGGGCACGTGCTTCGTGCCGGAAGCGGGTCTGGGTATCGTCATTCTCACCAATCAGGATAATCAAGCGTTTTTCGAGACGCTGCGGTATCAGCTCCTCGATGCCTACCTCGGCGTGCCGTACGTCAACCGCAGCCAGCAAGCCCTCACCCCCACCCGCGCCGCCGAAGCCGCCGAAGCCCGCGAGCGCGAAAACCTCAACACGGCCGTGGCGAAAGGCCGCGAGCAAAAGGCACCGCCGCACGCCATCACGGCGTATGTCGGCAACTACCAACATACCCTGATGGGCGTGATTTCGGTGGCGGCCGACGCCAACAAGCGCGACCTCAAAATCACGTTTCCGCATTTGCCCGGCCTTACCGCCAAGCTCGAATGGATGCAGGGCGAGGAATGGCTCCTGACTTATTCCAACCCGGCGTACGGTCGTTACCCGGCGCGTTTCAGCGGCGAAGGTGAGAAGATCGCGACGATGACCATCAAGGTCAATGATTTTCTGGAGTACGACCCGTATATGTTTACGAAGCGGTAGCGGCACCTCTCCGCGCGGCGCGGCGCGTGGCGACGGCCGCCGCCGTTGGTGGCGCGCACGGCACCCAACAGCCCACGGCGCTGCCGCCCCCGGCGGGCGCGGGCAACAGACACAGCTCGCCGCCCAGCAGCCGCGCAAAGCGGGCGCTCAAGGGCAAACCGAGGCCGGTGCCGCTCTCGCCCCGCGCGCCGGGCGTAGACTCGGTGGTGGCCTCGGCAACCACCGAGAGTAGTCGCGCGGCCCGCGCAGCGTCGAGGCCCGGCCCTTCGTCGCGCACCACGATCAGCACACCCGCCGCGTGAGTACCGCCCGGCCGGGGTTCCGCACTGACCCGCACCACGCCGTTGCGCGGCGAGAACTTGACGGCGTTCGCCACCAGATTGCGCAGCACGGTGAGGAGCAGGTCGGGGTCGGCGTGCAGGGTAAGCGCGGCGGTAGATGTGCATTCCAGCCGGATGCCGAGCAGGGCGGCCTGCGCCTGATACGGCGCAGTAGCTTCCGCAAGTAAGGCACTCACCGTCAGCGGGCGCGGCCGAATCAGCAGCGACCCGGTTTGCTCGCGCGCCCAATGCAGCAGCGTATCGAGCAAGGTGCTCATTTGCTGCGAGCTGGCGTCGAGGGCGGTCAGAATCTGGTCGGTTTCTTCGGCGGACGCTGCCAGTTTTTCCGGCGATTGGTGCCGGTTGGGCGGCGCGCCCACCCCCTGCTCGCGCAGCAGCGGCGCCACCACGCGCAGGGCGGCGGCGGGGCCGCGCAAGTCGTGGCCGACGATCGCCATCAACTGGTCTTTGGTGGCGTTGGCCTGCCGCAATTGGGTTTCGGAGCGCGCCAACGCGGCCCGCGAGCGCTGCAAACGACGGTAAAAAAAGGCCGCCGCGCCCAGCAGCGCCGCCAACCCCGCCGCCACCGCCAGCAACAAGCGCGTGCGGGCCGTCTGCCGGTCGGTTTCGAGGCGCTGAATCCGGCGTTGCTGTTCCAGCGAACGGATGCGCGCCTGCTGCCCCGCCACATCGAACTTGACCTGCGCGGCGGCCAGCGCGTCGCTCTGCTCCTGGCCGTACAGGGTATCGTTGAGGACTAACGCCCGCCGGGTGGCGCGGTAGCCGGCCGGGTCGGTGGGACGTAGGTGGTGCAGGGCATCGCCGTAGGCAAGCTGTACTTCGGCCTCGAAACCGGGGTTGGGGTAGCGCCGCAAAAGGGTCAGCGTTTCGGGCGCCAACTGGACTATGGCAGGCCAGCGTTTGAGGGCGGCGTAGGTCTGAATCAGGCTCATCCGAGCATACGCCTGCGCGGGCGGGTTGCGGAGACGGTTGGCCATCCACAGCGCGCGTTCGCCATAAATGACGGCCGTATCGGGCGCAAATCGCCGGATACCATTGGCCCAGGCGGCAATGGTCTGAAACTCGATCTGGTCGTTGTCGAAAGTGGGATCGTAATGCGATTGGCGCTGCAACTGCTGAAACATCTGACGAGCCTCAGCCACCCGACCCAGTTCCAGATACGCCGACATCAGCGATGAAAGCGCGCCGACGGGTGCGCGGCGGCGTTCGGCGGTGGCCGCCGCGAGCGAGGCTTTGGCAAACTGCACGGCCCGCAAAAAATCCTGCTGCGCGAACGCCACGTCGGCGAGGCGGTCGTAGGTCAGACTCACATCGCGCCGTTCGCCGGTAGTGCGCGCCACGGCGATGGCTTGCGTGAGGTAGCGCATGGCGGCCTGCGAATCGGAACGCCGGTTGGCGCCCATTGCCAGCGCGTTGAGCGATTGAATCTGCCCAAACGCAAACCCGGCGCGCTTACTCAGCGCCAACGCCTGTTGCGCGATGCGTTCGGCCGAATCGGGGTACACGTCAATAAGCTCATATTCGAGCCGTTGCAGCACCTTGACCCGAAAGCTATCGGGACGGTTCGGCAGCCGCATCTGCGCCCACAACGAATCGACGCGAGTTGGTTGCGCCAACGCCGCGCGGGGTGTCGGCGGCAGTAGCAACACGAGCAGTATCAGGAGCCCCAATTTGCTGCGGAGGTACATAACGCCGCAATATAGTCTCGGGCGCATCAGCATTCAAAGCCCAAAGAATCAGCCCCCTACCCCACCCCTTACCAGCTCGCCCGCACCGTAACCACCAGATTCCGCCCCGGCGCGCTGATGCCCGACGCGAACGTGCGGTAATGCCGGTCGAGGACGTTTTCGAGCGCGGCCTGCACGTACAGATACGGCCGCGCCTGCCACCCCGCCCGCACGTTGAGCGTGTACCACGCGGGCGTGCCGGTGGGCAGCGCGTACTGAATATTGTCTTCGCCGAGGAGGTTATAATCTTTCCGCTTTTTGGCGCCGTGGTAGAACGCGTAGGCTTCCGTCTCGAAACGGGCGCGCTGGTAGCGTACGCCCATACGCCCAAACAGTGGCGGGATGTGGTCGAGGGGCACGGCGCCCGAGTCGGTCTGGAACCGGCCGCGCGTGAACGTGAGAGTCGAGCGCAAGCTGAGGCCCGGCGCGAGCGTGGCGACGGCCGCCGCCGTGGCGCCCCAAATGCGCGCGCGGTCGCGGTTGGCGGTGGTGACGACCTGGCTCAACAGACCGTCGTACAGCACCGATCGGCGCCGTTGAATTGGCCCGGCGCCAGCCCCAGCGCATTGCGGTACCAGGTGTGGTAGCCGGTCAGGCGGGCGTCGAGCCATCCGGCGGCTTGGCGGCGCACGGTCAGCTCGGCCGACCACGTGCGTTCGGGCCGCAGCCGGGGGTTGGGCACCACTAGCGCGCCGGGCACCGACTCAAACACCTTCGCCAGGTCATCGACGTTGGGTGCGCGGAAGCCGGCGGCGGCGCGCGCAGCCAGCCACCAGCCGTGTGGGCCTTGCCACGTCAGGCCGGTATGGCCGGTGAGCGCCGTTTGCCGCTGCCGCACCCGCTCGAAGGGGAATGGGAAGAAGGTACGGTCACGGAAAGTGGCGTGCAGGGTTTGCGTCGTGACACGAACGCCCGCCGATTGCGTGAGCGACCCGCGCGGACGTTCAACCGTGACGTACACTGCCCCCGTCCGCACGGACGCGCCGCCGTCGGGGTAACGGGTGTCGAGCGGTTGGCGGTCGGCGGCGGTTCGCCCGCTACCCGCTGGGGTGGTGTAGGCCGTGGAGCGCACGGTTTGGTACAGCAGTTCGGTGCCGTAGCAGAACGTCACGTTTTCCTTGAAATCCCAATGTAGCCGCCGTATAAAATCGGCGTTGACGGAAAACGCGCTGACTCGCTCGAAGCGGTTGTTGAGGCGGGGCGCCTGCCAGCGGCGGTCGTGGCGCGACTCTTCAACGTGTTGCGCGGCGACAGACAAGTTCAGCCGGTTGGAAAAGCGCCTGTTTTCAGATACCGGCGCGTGCTCTACCTGCCACGCCGCCAGCCCGCGCCGCTGCGGGCCATACGTCCACTCGGCAAAGCGCGGTTGGCCGTTACGGATTTCCGAAAGGCGGTCGGTGCGGGGCACGTCGGTGGAGGTGGAGCCTTGCAGGTTGAGCGTATGATGCCATGCCCGGCGAGGCTGGTACACGACCTTGAGCAGCGCATCGGCTTGGTCGTAGCCGGAGCCGCGTTGCACCACCGGGTTGGGGTTGTCGACCGCTACGTCGGCCTCGCCCTGGCGGGTTTGGTAGACGGGGCGCAAGCCCCAATTGTCCCAATCGGCTTTGCGCCCGGTGGCGCCTACCCGTAAATCGCTGAAGCGGGAAAGGGTGACGGATGAGAGTACGCCTACTTTTTTCCGGCCGTAGTCGAGCGTGAGATGCGCGGTTTGGCCGTGGTTGGCCGTGGCGTAGCGCGTAAAAGCCGTGCCGCCGAACCGGGCCGTATCGGCGTGAGCCGCCTCCTCAACATCATCCATTTCAATGAGCAGCGGCGAGCGCGTAAACAGCGCCACCACCCCGCCGAGCGCATCGGAGCCGTAAGCGGCCGAACCGGTTCCCATCGCCACTTCGGCGCGGTCGAGAATCGCCGGATCCAGCGTGATAACATTCTGTAAATGAGCGCCTCGATAGATGAGGTTGTTGAGCCGAATGCCGTCCACGGTGAGCAGCACTTTGTTGGCCTCGAAGCCGCGCAGCACCGGTGAGCCGCCGCCCATCTGACTTTGCTGCACGAACACTTCGCCGGTTTGGGCGAGGGCGTCGGCGGTGGTGGCGGGCGCAGCCGTGGTCAGCTCGCGCGCCGCGATGGTGCGTACCACCTGCGGTACGCGCTTGCTGTACTCGTATTGGCGGCTGGCCACGACTACTGTTTCGGTCAGTACCGTTTCGAGCGGGCGTAGACTGACGACGTGGGGAACTGCTTTCCCAATTTGATACTCCCTCACGATCTGGCTAACGTAGCCGGGAGCGAAGAATTGATACTCGAAATGCGAATCGTACTCCCGGCCATTGCGCGGGGCCGGCAACCGATTCCCGAGGTAGAAACTACTCTGGAAGTGTGCCCTAACCGGCAGACCCGTTACCGCATCCACTACCTTAAAGTCACGCTCGTTCAACTCATCGCGTTGCGCCAACCCGATAGCGGGCAGCAGCAGCATAAACAGTAAGCAAGTCAGCGTACGCATCACCCAAAAGTAGCCTTAAAACTCGTGGCCTTGAAAGGGCTACCGTTCGGTAGCGGCAGCGATCATTATTTAAGCGGTCGGCCAGAATTTTTCCCGCATTTGTCATTGCGAGGAGGAGGCTCGGAGTTTACCCTGAGGTACGAAGGGCCGACGTGGCAATCTCGCAGCGGGCGCGGCGCGGCTCGTCTACTGCGAGATTGCTTCGTCGCAAAGCCTCCTCGCAATGACAAAACAATGGGGAGGGCTTTAGCCAACCTTAGAATGGGCTTGACGACGGTATATGTAGCGCGGTTTGCAAGCAAAACGCGCTGCTTCGCTCCGTGCAACAAAAAAACCGCCCCACCGGCCAAAGGCTGGTGGGGCGGTTTCAGTAATCAAAACCAATCAAAAAAATCAGCGAAACCAAAAGAAATCACCGATCCCTATTGATGCTCCACCAGCGGCGTCATCGGCGGTGGGGCCTCGTTGCCATCCATCATCCGGACGAGGATGCGGTAGATGAGCAGCAGCACGAAAGCCGCCGCGCCGCACAGCACCACGAACACCATGAAGAACTCGTAGAGGCCCGTGATTTCGAACCCGGCGAAGTGCGGCGCGGGCTTGCCCGGCTCTGGGTAAAGCGCGCCGAGCGTGCCCGAAAACTTGTTGCCGGCGGCCGTGGCGAGGAACCATACGGCCATCATCAGCGAGGCAAAACGGGCGGGCGATAGCTTGTTTACGAGCGCCAAACCGATGGGCGACAGGCACAATTCGCCGAAGGTGTGGATAACGTACAGGGCAATTAGCCAGAACATTGATACTTTAGTGGTGGCCGAGGCTCCCTGCACGCCCAGCGCAATCACGAGGTAGCCGAGAGCGAGGAACGCGAGGCCGTACGCCATTTTCAGCGGCGACGACGGCTCCAGACCGCGCCGGTTGAGGAAGCCCCAGAGGAGGGCGAAAATCGGCGCGAAACCGATGACGGCCAGCGCGTTGATGCTTTGAAAGAATGACGCCGGGACGAGGTACGAACCCAACTGGCGGTCGGTCTGCTGGTCGGCGAAGGTGGTGAGCGAGTTACCGGCTTGCTCGAACGCGCCCCAGAAAAAGATAACGAAGAAGCTGAGAATCAGCACGACGTAGATTTTCTCTTTCTCGCGGGCCGTCAGGCTGGGGTCAGAGATGACGATGAGCGGCACCACGAGCATTGCCGTGAAGATGATGGCGCCGATCAAATCGACCTGCACCCCCCAGTACCACGCGGCAAACACGCCCACAAACAGGCCACCGAGCTGAAGCATCTTACCAGAACTCATCGTGACGGCGGGCGCCTCACCCTCGGCCAGCACTTTGCGTTCGGGCCGCGCGCCGAGGGCCGAACCGTCGGGCTTCACCACGTACTTGTTCTTCAGCAACTCGAAAGTGATGACGCCGATGACCATCCCGATGGCCGCCGCCAGAAAACCCCACTTGAAATCGGCGGGGTTGCCGGTATCGCCGAGCCCCCCGCACACAAACGGCGAGAAGAACGCGCCGAGGTTGATGCCCATGTAAAAGATGGTGTACGCGGCGTCGATCTTCGAATCGGCGGGCGGGTAGAGCGTGCCGACCATCGACGAGATATTCGGTTTGAAGAACCCGTTGCCGAAGATCATCATCGCCAGCCCGATGTAGAAGAACAGGTGCGAGCTACCCGGATTCTGGAGCGACGACGCCGACACGAACAGCATAAACTGCCCCAGCGCCATCATCAGCCCACCGACCATGATCGAGCGGCGGTTGCCCCAGTAGCGGTCGGCGATGTAGCCGCCGAGCAGCGGGGTGAGGTACACCAGCCCGGTGTAGGAACCGTAAATTTCTGACGAAAACTTCTCGTCGAAGAGCAGCGCTTTGGCCATGTACAGCTTGAGAATGGCGCGCATACCGTAGTAGGCAAAGCGCTCCCACATCTCGGTGGTAAACAGCACGAACAGGCCGGGCGGGTGGCCGGTGGAAGCCGGTTGAGCCGGCGAGAGCGTGGTAGCGGTCGGCGAAGCCATAGGCTGCAAAAAACGGGTTGTAGTGAAGGGAAAAATGACAGGAAAAAGCGAACATTCCGGCGCCGGAGCGGTAATGACCGGCCGCCGCCGCCGGGGTTGCGGGTAAAGCTACTGCAAAACCGCCACGCCACGGCCGCAAACCGCTTGCGACGAACGTGCCCAAAATCGGGTTTCGGCGCCATCTATCGCATTTTTTGGGCGAGGTAAGCGGAAATTTTGTATTTCGTTCCGGCAAAAGGCGTTTTTTTCGGCCAGAACCGGCTTTATTTTTACCTTTGTAAGGCCCAACGGCGAATTTTCGTCCGGTCGGGCACTCCCCCGGTTCTCCTTCTTTTCACCCCACTCCCCCGCCCCGAGTATGGCCGCTACCGCGCCGTCCGCCACCACGGGTCGCCTGACGTATGTCGGCTTCCCTGAAACCCGCACCGCCCCGACGTACTTCGACCTGACTCCCGAAGAACTCGTGCAGCACGCCCTCAAAAACGGGGAAGGTGTTTTGACCGATACCGGTGCGCTGATGGCCGATACCGGCCAGTTTACGGGCCGTTCGCCGAAAGACCGCTTCGTGGTGAAGGACGCCGTGACGGAAGGCGCCGTGAACTGGGGCGACGTGAACATCGCGTTCGACGCGGCCAAGTTCGATGCCCTCGAAGCCAAGATGGTGGCTTTCCTCGCCGATAAGCCGCTGTACGTGCGCGATGCCGCCGCCGGCGACCACCCCGCGTACCGCCTCAACCTGCGCGTCATCAACACGCAGGCGTGGCAGAACCTGTTTTGTCACCACCTGTTTCTGCGGCCCGAAAGCGGCTTCACGAACCTAACGGAAGGCGAAACGCCCTTCACCATCATCTGCGCGCCCGGCTTCGAGGCCGACCCCGCCGTGGACGGCACGCGCCAGAAGAACTTCGCGATCCTGAACTTCACGAAGAAGATGATCCTGATCGGCGGCACCGGCTACGCGGGCGAAATGAAGAAGGGCATCTTCGGGGTACTCAACTTCCTGCTGCCGCATCAGCATAAAGTGCTCTCGATGCACTGCTCGGCCAACATCGGCGCGCACGGCGATACGGCGCTGTTTTTCGGCCTGAGCGGCACGGGCAAAACCACCCTTTCGGCCGACCCTAACCGCGGCCTCATCGGCGACGACGAGCACGGCTGGGCCGCCGACTCGGTGTTCAACTTCGAGGGCGGCTGCTACGCCAAAGCCATCGACCTGACGAAGGAGAAGGAGCCGCAAATCTGGGATGCCATCCGCGCCACGTCCATCGTGGAGAACACGCGCTTCATCCCCGGCACCACCACGGTAGATTATACCAACAAGAGCGTCACGGAGAACACCCGCGCCGCCTACCCGATCAACTTCATCGACAACGCCGTAACCCCCTCGCGCGGGCCGGTGCCGAAGAACATCTTCTTCCTGACGGCCGACGCCTATGGCGTGCTGCCGCCCATCAGCAAGCTCACGAAGAGCCAGGCGATGTACCACTTTATGTCGGGCTACACCGCCAAGGTGGCCGGCACCGAGATGGGCGTTACCGAGCCGCAAACCACATTCTCGGCGTGCTTCGGGGCCGTGTTTCTGCCGCTGCACCCCACGAAATACGCCGAAATGCTGGGCCAGAAGATCGATGAAAATTCGGACGTGAACGTGTGGCTCATCAACACCGGCTGGACGGGCGGCGCCTACGGCACCGGCTCGCGCATGAAGCTCAACTACACCCGCGCCATGCTGACGGCGGCGCTGACGGGTGGTTTGGATGGGGTGAAGTACCGCCAGCACCCGGTATTTGGCGTGTTGATGCCGGCCGCGTGCCCCGGCGTGCCGGCCGAAATCCTCGACCCGCGCAACACCTGGGCCGATAAAGACGCCTACGACCGCACGGCCAACGCGCTGGCCGAGAAGTTCGTAAACAACTTCAAGAAATACGCTGACTTCGCGAACGACGAGATTTTGGCCGGTGCGCCGAAAGTCGAAGCGGAGGCTGTCTAGCGTTTTCTCTCACACCAATCCAACCAGTAAAAAGGCCCGCTTCCGGTAACGGAGGCGGGCCTTTTTACTCAAAATACCGATTGATGTACAGCACGAGACTGGCCGCCAATACGCATCTCAACGGTAGTAGCGCATAATCTTCGTCATTTGCTGAATCTCGACGGAAGGATCAGCTTTGCACTTCTCTTTGACGGCCGCCGAAGTAGTGGCATTTACGGCAGCGCAAGCGCAGAATCGAAAACCGAAATCACCGATCGCGAGACATTCCTCGATTTCAGCGTCGGTTTCGGCACCTGCCAAGAAAGCGCCCAGCCGGACAAAGGGAGTTTCATTAGTTTTGGCAAACACGGTGGCCGGAATCTTCTCGTACTTATTGAAGAGTTCTTTGTTTCCATCGGCCCGCCAGAGCTTTTTGAATTTAAGCTCTACTTTCTCTTCGCTACGCCGGTAATGACACTGCAGATAGTCAGTGGGGCCGTCGGTACGCTGCTTGAGTTCGAACACCAGCGCATCATCCTGCTTGTTGCGTAGATTGGGTAGAATGAGATATTCTTCCCCGGTTGAGTTCACCGAGTACACCTCCTGCACCAACCGATTAGTGAGATACTGCGGATTGAGCGCGTGATACTTAATATAGTAGGCCCACTTACAAACATCGCGAAGCTCGTTGATGACGACGGGATCATCCGGATAATTCCTGACGCCGACAATAGCTTGGGCGTACGCCCGCTCAAAGTCGAGGTGGCGCAACAGGGCGCGCGTCAGCCGGATCTGGGTAAACATATCCGACTTACCCACTTCATTTAACGCCAATGACTGTTGGTAACACAGGATCGCTGAATCAAGATTTTCGCTTATGTCGTACGCTAAACCCAACCAGTGCAACACATCAACCTGCTTGGGATACTGCTTATTGAGGCGAAGGAAATCGACCTTGGCTCTCGCGAAGTCTTTGCTTTTTACACTGTTCATCGCGGCATTGTACTCCGCTACATACCCCTCCTGACCAAACACGCTGGCCGAAAACGACAACAGCAAGGAGAGTAGCAAACCTTTTTTCATCTGTAATTTTTTTATTGGAGGTTCGTCCGGAGAAGCGTTTGTCAGGACGATCTGATGCTTCCTGCAAGCAGCATTTTCCTTCAAACCCTGACACCGGGCGCGGGCAGACGCGATAAAAGTCGTCCGACTAAAGTACAGAAGAAGACAGGATTTCGCGAACGACGAGATTTTGGCCGGTGCGCCGAAAGTCGAAGCGGAGGCGGTTTAGCGTTTTCTCTCACACCAATCCAACCACTGAAAAGGCCCGCTTCCGGTAACGGAGGCGGGCCTTTTTTTTTTGGATAGGAGGGATATTTAGTGGAATCGCCCAAAAATCTGTCGGAACGCGGGAATTCTGCGGCTACTCGCTAATGCACGACAATTTATCAGCAAACTAATTCCAAACCGGAACGTACGATTCTGAGCTTTTCTGTTTTCCCTTCGTCTCGTTTCCACATTATTTGATCTTCTCATGAAAAAATTCTTCTTCCTTTCTTTGGTTCTGCCCTTGCTGTTGCAATCGTTCAGCGGCCGGGGGCAATGCATTTACACATCCACCGTGGCCGGCGGGTTGTTTTCGGCACCTTCTACATGGGTAGTTGTTGGTGGTGGGGGTTGTGGCGCGGTACCTACGGCCAACGGCCGCGTCATCATCAACGGGCCGGTGGTACTCAATCAGGACTTCACGACCAGTGGCAACAACGGGCAGATCATCATCAACGGCACGGGCTCGCTCATCGAGGATGGCACGGCCCGTATCCTGACGGTCGGGGGCAGTTCCGGCCCGCAGGTTTTAAACCGAGTTATCGTGAATGCGTCGGCGGTACTGCGGACATCGCAGATCGCGGTGCAGAAATCGCAATTGGTTGTGCAAACAAGCGCTCAGGTAACGACGCAGTGTAATCTGACGCTCGACAACCAAGCGATCCTAACGAGTAACGGCGCGACGGAAGTACGCGGCAATCTGGCGCTCGTGACGGGCAATGCCCTCCTCAACGGCACGGGCTCCCTGCTGGTGCGGGGGTGCGTAACGGGCTCGAACGGGGCGTTGCAGAACGCGATTCAGGCAGGGCTGGCGGTATGCGTCAGAAACGCAATTACAACTTGCGGCACCGGAACTTGCAACGGCGATATTCCGATCAATAACGACGCTAACTGCGCGCTCATCGATCCGCCGCCATTGCCCGTCGAGTTGGTGCGTTTCGGGGCGGTGCCGGCCGGTGAAAAAGTGAACGTGACCTGGGCTACGGCCTCGGAGCGGAACGCCCGGGAGTTCGTGATCGAACGTTCGGCGACGGGACGGGAATTTGGAGCAATCGGTCGGCTCGACGCCAACGGCAATAGTTTTCAACTGCTTACCTATGCGTGGCACGACGAACGCCCGCTGCCCGGCACCGCTTTTTACCGGTTGCGCCAAGTGGACTACGACGGCACCAGCGTGTTTTCAACTGCCGTTAGGGTGCAGATACAAGCGCCTACCGGCACGCCGCAGGTAGCGGCGTGGCCCGCGCAGACAGCTGGGACGTATAACGTCGAGGTGCCGCCCGCGCTACCTGCTACCCTACAGATACTGACGCTGCAAGGCCACGTGATTCAAACGCTCGGCCTCAGCAACGGCACCGTGCTTCTGGACTTGCGGCCGTACCCGGCGAGCGTCTATGTGCTGCGCGCCGTTTCCGGGTTGGGCACCGTTACGTCTCGCCTGGCTCACACGGGGCAGTAAGGAAGCCCGTCCCGGCAATCGGTTTAATCGAATGTTTGCTCTATAATATTAGCGGCGATTTTTTATCGTCGGCGAAAAAGCCGATGGAATGAAGCCGAAAATCGTTCAACGAAAGTACCACCTAAGGTAGGGCGGACTTCCGTCCGCCGTTCGACCGGCCACCCCGTACGATCAGCCGGTAAACGGCGGACTTTCGGCCGCCCTACAAACCACCGCTGCCCGCCACCACTGCCCGCCGCTCCTACTCCACCACCAGCCGCCGGGTAGCGCCGCCCGCGCACACGGTGTACACGCCGGGCGCCAGGTGCTGCGTGGGCAGTTCGATGGTGCGCGGCGCGGTGGTGGGTGGCAACGGCACGCGCAGCACCTGCTGCCCGAGTACGTTGCGCACCTCCACCATCAGCGGCCCAACCCGACCGCCGATGGTCAAGTGCGCGGGTTGGCCCACCGGCACGGGGTTGGGCGCCAGGTTGAGGGTCGGCACGGTCGCGGCCGCCGCCGCCAGCCCCGTCACCGTTACCGCCACCGCTGCGGAAGCCGCCGAGCGGCACCCCGCCGAATCGGTGACGATGACGGTGTACGCCCCGCTTTGTGCGCTGGTACTGGCCGTGTAGGTGGTGCCCGTAGCCCCCGCGATGGGCGCCCCATTGCGTAACCACTGATTACCGCCGGCCGCGCTGCTGGTCAGCACCACCAGGCCGGTTGGCTGCGCAACGAGGCTGATGGTAGGCGTAGGCGGCGTGGGTTGCACGACCACCATCAGACGGGCGGGCAGGGTAGCGCAACCGCCCGCGCTGCGCCCTACCACCGAATACGCCCCGCCGACGCGCACCACAATGGCGGCCGTGGTATCGCCGGTACTCCACTGATACGGGGGTGCCCCGGCGGCGGTAAGGCGCACCGAATCGCCGGAGCAGAACGAGGTAGGACCGCCAGCCGTGAGGGTCGGCGCCGCCGCTGCGGCCGTCAGGGTAAAGGGCTGCGTGAGACGCGCCGTATCGACGCACGCCGTGGTGGCGGTGTAGGTGATCTGGTACGTGCCGGGCACCGACGCCGCCAGCCCCACCGCGCCGGTAAGTGAATCGAGGGCGAGCCCGGCAGGGAGGGCCGTAAAGCGCCCGCCCGGCGTGCCGCTGACGGTGGGCACCGGGTCGGGCGCGCTTTGGCAGTACGTGGGGGTAGCATAGGCAAACGCGGCCACCGGGTGCGGAGTAACGGTGATTTGTACCGGCGCCGACTGCACCGGGCACATCCCGAACATGGTACCCGTAAACGAGTAAGTGCCGCTCGAATCGACGATGATTGACCGTGTGGTCGCACCCGTATTCCAGACGACATCGGTGCAGCCCGATGCCGCGAGCCACGTGGTGGTGCCCGCGCAAATCGTGGTGGACGAACCCACACCGATAGTAGGCACCGGCACCGGCACCACCCGCGCCAGGGCCACCGTCCGCAGTCCTTCGCAGGCGGCGGCGCCGCTGCCGGCCACCACCGCTACCCAAAATTGCCGCGTCGCGCTGATGCTCGGGGTGCTGAAACGGCCGGTGGTGGTAGTCGCGAGTGGTAAACTGGCCACCGGCGAATCGTACCAGCGGTACGCTCCGCCGACGGGCGCGCCGGTAGCCGCGAGCTCCACGGAGCCGGGGCCGCACCGTCTACCGGCCGCCGCCATCGCCGGCAGTTCCACGCAAAATCGATCCGCTGACACCACTACGCCCCCCGCATACGTGAGGCGTAACGCGCCAGGCAGCGCGCCCGGCGGTACGCTCACTGTCAGGCTCGTGACCGTACGCGCGCGAATCGGCGCGACCACCGGCACTCCGCCCGCGCCCGTGAAGGCCACCCCGGTGACGGCGCCGAACCCGATGCCCGTCAGGCGCACGCTCAACCCCACCGGGCCGCTGCTGGGGCTGAACCCGCTGAGTACGGGCGCCCCGCCGGGCGCGGTTACGGTGAGCGTGAGCGCCACGGGCGCGGCGACACCGCAACCGCCCAGGGCCACGGCCGTGGCGGTATAGGTAGCCACCCCAGCGGTGGGCGGCGTAACCGGCACCGCCGCGCCTACCGCCCCCGCCACCGGCAGCCCCGGCCCGCGCCAGGTATACACCACGCCCGGCTGCGGAAATTCGACCCGCAAAGTGGCTGGTTGGCCAAGCAGTACCGTGGCGGGTTCGGCCAGCACCGTGGGCGGTGTGGCGGGCGCCCCGATCAGGACCGTGCGGGCGGCCCGTTCGCTGGATACGCAGCCGCCGGGTGCTACCGTAGCCACGTAATACGTGGTAGTGGTGCTTAGGCTGGGCGTGGTAAACGAGGCGCCCGTAGCCCCCGCCAACGGTACGCCGCCGGTGGGAGCCTCGAACCACTGATACGTGCCGCCCGCCGGAGCGCCGCCGGCCGTAAGCGTGACCGTGCCGGGGCCGCAGCGCACGCGGGCGGCGGCGGCGGGTGGGGCGGGCGGGGCAGCCGTTATCAGCACGGTGGCAGTCCGTAAGCAACCGCCATCGCGCACGGAAACCGTGTAGGTGGTGGGCACCGTGGGCGTAGCCACCACTACTTCGGCGGCGGTCGAGTCGCTGAGGCCGCGCGTGGGGCTCCAGGCGTAGGTGGGCGTATTAAGGACGGAAGCGGGTGTCAGGCGCCACGCCAGGGAATCGGCACGCCAGAGTCGCTGGCCGCCCCGCCCCGGAATGGCCGCGCCGATGGTGCCGGTGCTGTTTTCAGCCCCCACGGTCATGTAA
Source organism: Hymenobacteraceae bacterium (assembly GCA_031425525.1). Classification (GTDB taxonomy): domain Bacteria; phylum Bacteroidota; class Bacteroidia; order Cytophagales; family Hymenobacteraceae; genus JANNMJ01. Next base: position 38,273 of record JANPJM010000025.1, read on the forward strand.
GAGAGATTCTGGCCGGTAGTGGTGTAGATCAGGTCGATGGCGAACGTAGTTTCGTGCAGCACGATCTGGGCGGTGAGCGAATCGTAAAGGCTCAGTAAGTGGGGCACTTTGTAATAACTGACCACCAACTGCCGGTTGGGTGCGGTGCCCTGCACGCCGTAGCGGATACTGCCGCCGGCGTAGGAGTTCCAGCCAGACCAGGCGAGCGAGATGAAGTTATGAGGCAGCGCGGGGTGCGGCACTTCGGCGTAGTTATTCGGCGCCCACTCGCGCGAGCTGAATTGCATATTGGCGCTGGCGCTGAGATTGAAGACCGTGACCGGACGTCCGAAAAATTGAAACGGGAAACCAATCGGTATGCCCGCTTGCCCCGAAAACCACCCGGTAATCCGCGCCACCGAATCGGGCTCCGGCTGCGGCGCAAACGGCAGCGGAGCCACGGTGTAGGCCGCCGTCAGGTTGGGATTGGTGGTGACAGCCCGCAGCCGCACCTGTCCGCCCGTCGGTACGCACGTGGCACCCACTACCCCATCGACGGCGATGGCAGCCGTCAGCTGGCACACGCTGCCCGTGACGGTGAAGGCCGTAGCCGTAGCCGCCGCGCCGCCGGGCGTGACGAGCGTAATCGGGCCGGTACGGGCCAGCAGCGGCACGACGGCCGTCAGCAGCGAATCGTTTTCGACGGCAAAAGACGCCGCCGCGAAGCCGCCGCCGAATGCTACCGCCGATGTGCCCGCCAGCCCCGCGCCGCGCAGCGTCACGCGGGTGTTCGGCCCGCCACTGGCCGGACTGAAAGTCAGCAGCGTGGGCGCTGGACTGACCGTCACCACGAAATCGGTCACGGAAACGGCTTGCCCACCGGCCGTTTGCACCCGCACCCGGCCGGTGGCGGCACCGGGTGGCACTACCAGCCCCAGCGTGGTGGCCGTGCTGCCGGGCACCAGCGCCGCCGCCGAATCGCGCACCCACGCGGCGGTAGCACCCGTGAGGCCGCTACCGGTGAGCGTGAGACGCGTACCCACGGGGCCGCTGCCAGGGCTGAAGGTCAGCACCGTAGGCAACACCCGGCACGGCGCGGGCGCGGTGGCTCGGCCGCCGGGCGTTTCGAGGGTGAGGGCGCCGGTGACAGCCAGCGGCGGCACCACCACCGTTACCTGCGTCGCCGACCGCACCACGGCGCCGGGCGCGGGCACGCCGCCGATCCAGACGGCGGTAGTGCCCGTGAGGTGCCGGCCGGTGAGCGTGAGCGTGCCCCCGACGCGCTGCCCGGCGGCCGGCCCGAAAGCCGTCAGCACGGGCGCCGGGCCTTGCGAGGTCACGACGAACATCATCGTCGAGACCACCGACCCCATGGGCGCGGTGAGGCGCACCGGGCCAGTGGTGGCGCCCACCGGCACCCGCACGAGCAGGTGCGCCGAGTCGAGAATAGTGAAATTGGGGGCCGGAACGCCGTTGAACGCCACCTGCTCGACCGGCGCCAGGAAGCGGCCTGTGATCAAGACCTCGCTGCCCACGGGGCCTTGCGCGGGCTGAAGGCTACTGATTTGCGGCAGTCCATCGCCGACGCCCACCGCGTACCAGGCGTTGGCCACGGCGCGGCGCTCCGGCGAATCGGGGCCGTACAGGTCGGCGGCGGCAGCCAGCGACGCGCGGTAGGTATCGGGGTAATTGGAGGTGGGCGTCAGGTACAGCGCCTCAGTGTGGTACGCGATGCGGGCGGCCCGCCGGATGCCCAGGCCCGCCACGGCGTAGGTGCTGCCAATATCGTTGATGCCCGCGCCGCCCTGGCTCAAGAGGTAAAACCAATGGCTCAGAATGGTGCTGTTGCGGTGCGGAGTGGCGTACGGGTGTTCGATCCAATACTGGCCCCGGTAGGTATCGGGGTTGAAGGACGTGTTGGGGTCGCGCAGGGAGCGTATCGACCAGCCGCCGATGGTAACTTCATTGCCCTCTTCCCAGATGTTTTTAGTGGAGTCAGCGAAGTGTTCGACGCAGGCGCCCCAGATGTCGGAAAAGCCCTCGTTGAGCGACGCCGGCTGGCGCATCCGGCCGTCGCTGACCAAATGCGCCGTATACTCGCACACGCCGTGGCCCAGCTCGTGGCCCACGATGTCGAGGGAGGTCAGGGGCGTAAAAATGCGACTGCCGTCGCCGTACGTCATGTTCTGCCCGTTCCAGAAGGCATTTTCGAACCCGTTACCGAAGTGGACGAACGAGATGAGGGGCGCGCCGGCGCCGTCGTAGGAGTTGCGGCCGTGGACGGTACGGAAGTAGTCGTACACCATCTGCGTGCCCCAGTGAGCGTCGAGGGCGGCGTCGTCTTTGGCGGCGTTGGCGTGTTCGGCGGCCGTCCAGTTGTTGTCGTTGTCGGTGAAATCGAAATAGGTGGTGAAACTGTTTGCGCGGCGCAGGTTATAGGTATTGATGCCGCCGCCGCGCGTGGAATCGCGCAGCCGGAAGCGGGTGCCAATGGGGCCGGTCAGGCCCGTGCGGGCGCCGGAGTAGCGCGTCGCGAAAGTGCCCAACGCAGTAGCCGCGCCGGGCGCCACGAGCGGGCGGGCGGGATGGGCCGGGTTAGGTAGCCCCTTCTCCACCGGCCCCATCGCCCCGGCGGGGCCGGGCGCGTGGGCGTAGCACAACTGTTGGTCGCGGAGGACGACCTCGCCGCTGGCGGCATCGACGTACACCAGCTCCCGACTGAGCGGTTCGATAGCGTAGATGTTGAACCGCCACGCCAGCACCGGCGGCGTGCCGGGCCGTCGAAAATCTTCGACCCACGTGAGGGTTCCCGTCGGGAAATAAGTGGCGGCGGGGTCGTGGGTGAGGCGCCGCAGGGCATCGTCGGCGCCGGGTTCCTGCCACTGGTAGCGGGTGGCGGCCACGGCAGCCAGCGCCTGGCGGCGGGCCACGTCTTCGGAGAGGGCCGGCACGATGGGGCGCGCCAGATCGGGTAGTTTCAGCTCGCCACTCAGGCCTGCGAGCTGCCCCGCGCGGTAGTGGGCCGTGAGTACACCGTGTTCGACGGGGATACCGCGATACTGCTGCTGAAACCGCACGTGGCGTTCGCCGCGCGCATCCAACTCCTCGCGCACGAGGGCCAGCGTATCGGCGGGACGTAAGCCGAGGCGTTCGCGGGCCACGCGCAGCACCTGCGCGGGATTGGTAGCGGCGCGCCCCGCCGCCCCGGCCGGCGCCGTGGCAGAAACCGCCGCTGCCGACAAGGGCAAAATAAACGGGCGGCCCGGCGCGGGCCGGGCCGGGGCTTGCGCGGCGGCGGTGCCGGCCAGCCCGCACGCGAGCAGGACGACGGGCAGCGGGCCGGTCAGCCGTCCGCACCCGGCACGAACGAAGGCAACTAACCGGGATCTCAACCAGAAAATAGACCTGGAAACTGACATATGCGCGGCGCGTAAGCCCGTGGATGATGCGGGAGTACTGCGTATGACGCACGAAAGCCGGGAAGTACGGTATCGGGGGCGGCGGGGCGGGTTAATGCGACGCGGACAGAATGTCCGCGCTACCTTTTTTCCAGCAGCGGCTTCACCCGCTCACCCAGCAACTCGATGGCGCGCAGCATCTGGGCGTGCGGCAAGTCGGCAGAGTCCATTTGAAGGGTGACGCGGGAGAGGCCGCCGAGGGCTTCGCTGTGGCGTTGGATTTTGGCGGCGACCTCTTCCGGGCCGCCCACCAGCAGGGCGCCGCGTGGGCCTTGTACGGCGTCGAAGTGCGGGCGCGTGACCGGCGGCCAGCCCCGTTCGCGCCCGATGCGGGTGAAGGTGCGCGCGTAGCCGGGGTAGTACTCGGCCACGGCCTGCTCGGTGGTTTCGGCTACGTAACCGAGCGAGTGGAGGCCGACTTGCAGCGTTTCGGGCGCGTGCCCGGCGCGGTGGCCCGCCTCACGGTATAAATCGACGAGCGGACGAAAGCGGTGGGTTTCGCCGCCGATGATCGCCACCATCAGCGGCAGCCCCAGCGTGCCGGCCCGCGCGAACGATTCGGGGGTGCCGCCTACGCCGAGCCAGATGGGCAGCGGCTCCTGCACCGGACGCGGAAAAATGCCCTGCCCCGTGAGCGGCGGCCGGAAACGGCCCGACCAGTGGACAGCCTCCGGGTGGGCGCGAATCTGGAGGAGGAGGTCGAGTTTTTCGGTGAAAAGGGCGTTGTAGTCGCGCAGGTCGAGGCCGAAGAGCGGGAAGGCTTCCGTGAACGAGCCGCGTCCGACGACCATTTCGATGCGCCCGCCGGAGACTAAATCGAGGGTAGCGAATTGCTGAAACACCCGCACCGGGTCGGCCGCCGACAGCACCGTAACCGCGCTCGTGAGGCGGATGCGCTGCGTACGCGCGGCGGCGGCGGCGAGCAGGATGGTGGGCGCCGAGTCGAGAAACTCGGCGCGGTGATGTTCGCCGATGCCGAAAATATCGAGCCCTACTTCGTCGGCGCGCTCGATGCGGGCCAGCAGTTGGCGTACGGCTTCGGCGGGGGTGGTGGGGCCGGTGCCGGGCTCAAGGGGCGGGGCGGCGGCGAAAGAATCGATACCGAGTTGCATTGGGGAAGGTGGGAAGGTGGGAAGGTGGAAGGGTGGGAAGGTGGAAGGGTGG
>JANPJM010000026.1:0-73116 GCA_031425525.1 Hymenobacteraceae bacterium
GCGCGGTTGCGCTTCGTAAGTTGTCAATCCGGCTTGGTTAGTTTTGGCTTGGTTAGTTTGCAAACTAACCAAGCCAAAACTAACCAAGCCGGATTGACAACTTACGAAGCGCAACCGCGCTGCGCCACTGGCGGGCGAGACGCCCGCACATACTCCACACGGGGCAGAGCCCCGCGCGACAATCCGCGCTCAGTTATTCCTCGCCCTAAATCACTCGGAACTCCCAACTCAAAACTCACAACCGCCACCCCACCACCACGCCCAGCCCGCCGCCGCGCTGCGGCACCACGCCGCCAAATGCCGGGCGCAAATGCGGCGCCCAGCCGCGCGGCGCTTGCGGAATCAGACCGCCCTGGTACTCCATCACGGCGCGTTGGAGGTGGGAGTTGGTGTTGCGCGAAATCCAGAAGTTGGAAATCAGCGATGCGAGCGCCACGGAGCCGATAATGATCTCGGAGTTCTCAAAATATGAATAATCGTTGCGGATGATGTCGGCGCCGGCCACGATGAGCGTGGAGACGAACACGAACCGCTCGGTCAGGAACAGCTTTTTCTGGCGGCGGTAGCGGTTCAGGGCCGCCTCAGCTTCGGGGGTGAGGCCGCCGAGGTCGGTGAGCTCGCGGCGGAGGCGTTGGCCGAAAAACCCGGCGTTGCGCGGCTCTTGGCTGGTGCCCACGAAATAGGTGAAATTGGTTTGCCAGCCGTTTTTACCGCGCCGCCAGTCGGGGGGCGATAAATCGACCCAGCGCGGCTGCACGGCCGTGGGCACTTGCTCGATTTGGGTGAGTTGCGCCGCCGCCGGGCGCGAGGCCAGCACCAGCAACACCGCCAATAGGCACACCGGCAGCGCGCCAACCGTGCCGAATGCGCTAACCGCGCCGCGCCGGAAGACTGAAAAAATACGATTCATCAGGAAATGCGAAGAGCGAACGACGGATGCGCAGGACGGCCCGGAGAGGTTACGAGGCGCAAGGTCGGCGCTTTTGTCGGACTAGCCCGAAACCCCCGGCGTAACTTTGCGGTTGCAGACCGATTCCACTACGTTTCAATTAGCCAACAGCCTGATGTCCACGGTTGCCGCCGCCAGCACGACTACTTACGTGCCCTACAAAGTAAAAGACCTGAGCCTCGCCGAATGGGGCCGCAAGGAAATTCGCCTCGCCGAAGCCGAAATGCCCGGCCTGATGGCCCTGCGCGCCGAATTCGGCCCGAGCCAGCCGCTGAAAGGCGCCCGCATCGCTGGGTGTCTGCACATGACGATTCAGACCGCCGTCCTCATCGAAACGCTGCAAGCGTTGGGCGCGCAGGTCACGTGGTCGTCGTGCAATATTTTCTCGACCCAAGACCACGCGGCCGCCGCCATTGCCGCCGCCGGTACGCCCGTGTACGCCTGGAAAGAGATGGACGCCGAGTCGTTCGATTGGTGCATCGAGCAAACGCTGTTCTTCGGCGAAGAACGCGAGCCGCTCAATATGATCCTCGACGACGGCGGCGACCTGACCAATATGGTGCTCGACCGCTTCCCGGAACTGGCCGCCGGTATTCGCGGCATTTCCGAGGAAACCACCACGGGCGTGCTGCGCCTGATCGAGCGCGTGAAGAACGGTACGTTGTCGCTGCCGGCCATCAACGTGAACGACTCGGTGACGAAATCGAAGTTCGACAACAAGTACGGCTGCAAGGAGTCGGCCGTGGACGCCATCCGCCGCGCTACCGACACCATGATGGCCGGTAAAGTGGCCGTCGTGGCCGGCTACGGCGACGTAGGCAAAGGCACCGCCGCGAGCCTGCGCGGCGCGGGCGCCCGCGTGATCGTGACCGAAATCGACCCGATCTGCGCCCTGCAAGCCGCCATGGACGGTTACGAAGTGAAGCGGATGGCCGACGCCATTCCGCGCGCCGACATCGTGATCACCGCCACCGGCAACTGCGACATCCTGCGCGAAGAGCATTTCCGCGCCTTGCGGGACAAAGCCATCGTCTGCAACATCGGCCACTTCGACGATGAAATCGATATGGCGTGGCTCAACGGCAACTACGGTCACACCAAAGACACCGTGAAGCCGCAAGTAGACCTCTACAACATCGACGGCAAGGAGATCATCATCCTCGCCGAAGGCCGCCTCGTGAACCTCGGTTGCGCCACGGGCCACCCCTCGTTCGTGATGAGCGCGTCGTTCACGAACCAGACGCTCGCGCAACTGGAACTGTGGCAAAACGCCGACCAGTACGAAAACCAGGTGTACACGCTCCCCAAGCACTTGGATGAAAAAGTGGCGCGTCTGCACCTCGCCAAAATCGGCGTCGATCTGGATGAGCTGACCCCGAAACAGGCCGATTACATCAAAGTCGATGTGGCCGGGCCGTTCAAGGCGGATGCGTATCGGTACTAGGCGGTTTGTATTCGTGTAAAAAAGGCTGAACCTCACGCGGGGTTCAGCCTTTTTTGTGTTCAAGCAGGCGCTCAGAACAAGGCGTATTTGTCCATTTCAACCAGGAGATACGCGCCAGGTGGCCTGAACTGGGCGCCCGGCTACTGTCGGCCCCTCAACAAAAACGCGTAACTGATCCCCGGCGTGGGGTTTATTTTAATGTCCTGCCCTTTTGCGGCTAGCGCGATAGCGCCGATTCGCAAATTCAGGCCGCGCCAGACCATCCACCGAAAACCGACTTCTGCGGCGCTGGCGTTGCGGTTTTCATAGTCGCGATTGAGGCCGCGCAGGTATGAGACGCCGACGTAGAACGACGATGGTACCGGCTGCCGCTGCCCCACCGGCAGCACCCACAGCGTGACGCCCGTTTTCAGAAACTGCGTGGTGACGCCCGACGTGAAATTGGTGACGTAGTACCCCGCGTGGCCCGACACCATGCCGTGGCGGTACTCGGCGCCGATGGAAGGATTGCGGAAACCGTTGATGCTGAGTTCGTCGGCGGTGGCAAAACGGCTTTGAGCCTTCGCCGAAAAAACAAGCGGCAGCAGTGCCACGAAAAGAAAATGGCGCATTGTCGTCGTTAGGGTTGATGACAAGGCAAAGGTCTTGGGGCAAGCTATGGGTGCTACCGGACATTTGTCCGAAAATGCGCACCGCGCCGCCTTACACAATCTGTTTGCGGATGCGGCTCAGATGGCGCGGCGTGATCCCTAAGACTGACGCCAGATACTGCAACGGCACGCGCTGCAAGAGGTGCGGTTCATCGCGCAACAGGTGGCGGTACCGCTCTTCGGCAGTTTGGGTGAGGAGGGCATTGCGGCTCTGGTCGATGCACACGATCTGGTATTCGAGCATCCCCAGATAAAACGCATTTAGGGTCGGAATTTCACCCCGCAGCGCGTCGAAAGTGGCCCGCGTCACCACGCCAACGGTCGCGGGCGTGAGCGCGCGGATGTTCTCGATGGCCGGCGCCCCGCGCAGAAAGCTTGTGAGCGAGACGATGAAGCCGCCGTCGCTTGTAACGTACGTCGTCAGCTCATCGCCGCTGCTGAGCAGGTGGTAATACTGAAAAATGCCTTCAGCCACGAACCCCATCGTATCATGGATGTGCCCTTGACGCACGAAATACTCGCCCCGTGCCAATGTCAATGGCTGAAAATGCGTCGCGAAGCGGGCCGCGTCGGCGGGCGGCAAACCCTGCTGCGTCAAAACGTCGGTCAGATACTTCATGGAGTGTGCGCCGGAGATACCCGCCAAATATACCAGCGACCGGTTGGGCGTGCCGTGGGCCATACTTGCCCTCACATAAACGAGTGATTTACGGCCCATTTCCGCGCACAGCCCCCGGTTTATGCGTAGGTTTCGGCTCGCGTCGGTTTCACCTTCTGCCGGCGCGCCCGCACTGCCATGGGCCTCTTCGATTTCATCAAAAACGAGCTGATCGAAATCATCGATTGGGTCGATGATTCCAACGATACCGTCATCTGGAAATTCCCGGATCGGGAGAACAACATCAAGCACGGCGCGCAGTTGGTGGTGCGCGAGTCGCAGGTGGCGGTTTTTATGAACGAGGGTCAGATTGCCGATGTGTACGGCCCCGGCCGCTACCAGCTCACGACCCAGAATATGCCCGTCATGACCACCCTGCGGGGCTGGAAATACGGGTTTGAGTCGCCGTTCAAGGCCGATGTGTATTTCGTCTCGACGCGGCAGTTTACCAATCTCAAGTGGGGTACGCAAAACCCGATCATCGTTCGCGACCCGGAGTTCAAGCAGGTGCGGGTGCGGGCGTTTGGCGCCTACGCGCTGCGCGTGGCCGAAGCGGGCAAGTTTCTGAAGGAATTTGCGGGCACGGCGCCCGTCGTGCGCATCACCGATGTGGAAGGCCAGTTGCGGACGGCCATCGTCAATAAGTTTTCCGATGCCATCGGCGAGGCCAACGTGTCGGTTCTCGATCTGGCGCGCAACTACTCAGAACTGGGCGAGAAACTGCGCCCGCTGCTCGCTGACGATTTCACGACGTATGGCTTGGAACTCACGAAGTTCTACATCGAAAACACCAGCCTGCCACCCGAAGTCGAGCAGTTCCTCGACAAAACCACCCAGATGAATATGGCGGGCGATATGGCTCGCTTTCAGCAGTTTCAGGCCGGTATGGCCATCGAAAATATCTCGGAACAGGAAGGCGGCATCGGCGGCACCGCCCTGCTGATGGGTGGTTTGGGCAATATGATGGGCGGCGCGATGGCGCCCGCGCCCGCCGCCCAACCAGCTGCCGCGCCCAAGGAAGACCGCGCCCAGATTCTGGCCACCCTCAAAGAGTTGGGCGAGTTGAAAGCGGCGGGCATCCTGACGGAAGAGGAGTTCGCGGCCAAGAAAGCCGAGCTGCTGGCACGGCTGTAAGTCGTCGGGGTGGCCTGCGTACGTGCGCAGGCCACCCCGACGAGGGATTTGCCGTGCTGCGCACGTGCGCAGGCCATTGCGACGGCCGTTTGGATAGGGTGCGCACGTGCGCAGACCATCCCGACGAGGGTTTTGGTGTGCTGCGCACGTGCGCAGGTCGTCCTGATGGCCGTTTTGGTGTGCTGCGCCATGGCGCAGACCATTCCGACGCTTTTTTCGATCACTTGCGCCGTGGCGCACCAGCTTTCCGCGATGATTTCTCCCGCTGATCTTCCCCTTGATGTCGATGGCCTCGTAAACGCCCCGTGCCCGACGTGCGGCGCGCGGCAGCAGTTTTCGGCGGAGGCGCAAAAGATGCGCTGCACGCACTGCGGCAGCGAGGAGACGCTTGCGTTCACCAAAAACCAACTCACCGAAAACGTCCTCGATTTTCAACTCGAAAACGGCGCACTGCCGCGCGCCCCCACCGAAGAAAAGCGCGTGCTGGCGTGCGCCGGCTGCGGCGCGCGCACCACCGTGAACTTCGACGCTCCCACGATTCAGTGCGCGTTCTGCGGGTCGAAAAACGTGAACGCCGAGGCCACGAGCAGCCGCTTGATTGCACCGGCCGGGGTGCTGCCGTTCCGGTTTGGGCGCGGCAACGTGACGGATACGTTTCGGGCGTGGGTCGGCGGGTCGTGGCTGGCGCCGGGCGACTTGAAAAACGGCGCCGTCCTCGATAATCTGCACGGCCTGTACGTACCGTTCTGGACCTTCGACGCGCACGCCGAATCGGTGTGGCGCGCCGAAGCAGGGTTTTACTACTACGTGTCGGTCCAAAGTCGCGATTCCAACGGCAATACTGTCACCACCCAAGAGCGGCGCACGCGCTGGGAGCCGCGCGCGGGCAATCACGCGCACTTCTACGATGATTTGCTGGAGATGGCCTCGCGCAACCTCACCGCTCAGGAAACCCACGTGCGCGAGTGCGGTTCGTTTGCGCTCGAAGATGTGGTCGATTACGACCCGCGCGTGCTGCTCGGCTGGGAGGCCGAAGTGTACAGCATCGACCTGCCCGAAAGCGCCGCCAAAGCCCAGCGCACCATCGAAGCGCGCGAAGAAGCGGCGTGCAGCGAGCTGGTCGGCGGCGATACGCAGCGCAATCTGCACGTCGATACCACCCTTTCGGGCCAGACCTTCAAGCACTTGCTGCTGCCGCTCTGGATTTGCTCATACCTCTACCGGGGCAAGCTGTACCGGTTTCTGGTAAACGGCCAAACCGGCCGCATCTCCGGCGACCGGCCCGTTTCCGGCTGGAAAGTGTTCTTCCTAGTTGTGGCGGCACTGCTGGTATTGGGGCTTGCTGGGTACTTCTACACGGCGTCCAGGCGGTAGGGAAGGCAATGGAAGGCAAGGTCGCACCTTTGCGGCGTCAATCCCTTGCCCGTGCCGCCGCTTTCCGTCGTCATTATCACCTTCAACGAGGCGCACAATCTGCCGCGCTGCTTGGCCGCGCTCGCCGGACTGGGCGCCACTGATGTCCTCGTCCTCGATTCAGGTTCTACGGACGCTACCCGCGAAATTGCCGCCGCTTGGGGCGCGCGCGTGGCGATGCAGCCATTTCTGGGGTATGTAGCGCAAAAAAACCGCGCCACCGAACTGGCTCTGCACGACCATATCCTCCAACTCGACGCCGACGAGGAACTGACCGAGGCGCTCCGCCAGGAAGTCCGCGCGACCCTCGCCGCCTGGCAACACGCCGCCTACGCCCTGCCGCGCCTCACCAACTACTGCGGCCATTGGGTGCGCCACAGCGGCTGGTACCCCGACTGGCAAACCCGTCTCTACGACCGTCGCCGCGGCCGCTGGCAAGGCGAGTTGCTCCACGAACGCTACCAACCCACCGACGGCACCGCGCCCGCCCGCCTCTGTGCGCCGCTACACCATTACTCTTACCCCACCATCAGCACCCACTGGCAGCAGCTCGACCGCTTCACCACCCTCGGCGCCGAGCAACTCCGGCAGCGCGGAAAAACCGCCAATTGGGCGCATCTGGTGCTGAAGCCGATCTGGAAATTCATCAGTATCTACTTCCTGAAAGCCGGTTTTTTGGATGGCTTTGCGGGGTTCAGTATCGCGTTGCTCTCCAGTGTCGGGGTGTTCCTGAAATACGCCAAACTTCGAGGCGGGAGTCGTTAAACGGTTTTCGTTAATCGGTAACCGAAACGCGACACTTGATCATTGATTATTAAAATCCCAATCGAAAAACCGGTTAACGAAAAACGAAAACCGGCCAACGAAAACCGGTTAACGAAAAACGAAAACCGGCCAACAAATACATGACCTACCTCATATCCCGCCCCGATGCCATCGGCGATGTCGTTTTAACCCTCCCGATGGCGGGCTGGCTGAAAGCGCAGCGGCCCGGCTGCCGGGTGGTGTTTTTGGGGCGCGCGTACACGGCGGCCGTGGTCGCGGCGTGCGCGCACGTCGATGAGTTTGTCGATGCCGATGAGTTGCGTGCCTTGCCGCCCGCCGCGCAGGTGGCGCGCATTCGGGGGCTGAAGCTCGATGTTTGGCTGCACGCCCTGCCCGACCGCGCGCTGGCGTGGCTGGCCGTGCGGGCGGGCGTGCCGGTGCGGGTGGGCACTACCCGCCGGTGGTGGCACTGGCTCACGTGCAACCGCCGCGTACCACTCTCGCGCAAAAACTCCGAATTACACGAAGCAGAGTTGAATTTGCGGCTGCTGGCGGGCGTAGGCATTGCCAAGTTCCCGCCGCTGGCGGCCATTCCCGCGCTGTACGGCCTCACGCGGGTGGGGGCGCCTACTGAAGCCGTAGCGGCACTGCTTGGGCCGCCGCCCGCACCGGGGCGGCTGCGGGTCATTCTGCACCCCAAATCACGCGGTAGCGGGCGCGAGTGGCCCCTGACGCACTACGCCGCTCTGGCGCGCGCCCTGCACGCGGCGGGCCACCGCGTGCTGCTCTCCGGCTCCGAAGCCGAAGCCGCGCTGCTCGCCGATTTCCGTCGCGACAACGCCCCATTCCTCACCGATCTCACCGGCCGCCTCACGCTGCCCGAACTACTGACCGTCATTCAATTCGCCGATGCGCTGGTGGCGTCGGGCACGGGACCGCTGCACTTGGCGGCGGCGCTGGGGCGGCGGGCTGTGGGGCTGTTCCCGCCGTTGCGGCCCATCCATCCGGGGCGTTGGGGGACGCTGGGGGCGCGGGCGGTGTCGCTCGTCACGCCCGAGCGCACGGCGTGCGCCGATTGCGTAGGGCGCCCGCTCGCCTGTCATTGTCTGCCCGAAATAAGCCCCACGCAGGTGATGGCCGCACTCGGCGCCTCCCCGGAAGCCCCCTAACAGCCAAGCGGCGTACCTTCGGCTCCGACCGCCACCTTCTGCGGCGACTCATTGTTGGCTCACCGCCGCCCCTTCCGCTACCGCTCGCTACCACCCGCTATGCTGCCTTCCGCGCCCGTGCCTGCTCCGCCGTCGTCTGCTGCGCCGCCCGCGCCACCCGGCTGGTGGGCCGCGTTGCGCGCGCGCCAACGGCGCAACGAGTTGGTGACGCCCGCCGTAGTTTTTGCGCTCATTTTCTACATCGTGGCGCTGTTTACGGCTCGACGGGCGCTCATTTCGCTCGCGCCGGTGGTGGTGCTGCTGGCGGCGGGCCTCAACCAACACCGCGCCGCGGCTTGGCGCGCCTACTGGCGCAACCCCGTGGCGCTGGTGCCGGCCGCCCTCTACGGGTGGCTGCTGCTGAGCGGTTTCATCACGGAAGATTTGGCCGAATGGCGCCATCAGCTTTTTCGGCAACTACTGCTGCTGGTGGTGCCGCTGGCGCTGGCGCTGGCTCCGCCGCTACCCGCGCGCTTGCTGGGCCGGGTCGCGGGCTGGTGGCTGGCGATGGGCACGGCGGTGGCGGTGGCTACGCTCACGTACTTTTTTCAGCACCGCGCGGCCGTCGAAGAAAGTATCTCGCGCAGCAAAACCCTTACGCCGGTTACGGGCGTGGGGCACATTTATTTTGGGGTGATGCTCGCGCTCTGCACCCTCTACGGCCTGGAAATGGCGTGTTCGGGCCGGTTGGGCAGTGGGCGGTCGGCGCGGCGGTGGCGGTGGGCGGCGGGCGGCGCGGCCGTGATCTGCGCCGCCACGATGCACCTGCTCGCGTACCGCACGGGGTTGGTGGCGCTCTACGGCGCGCTGGCGGTCACGGTGGTACGCACGCTGATTGGGCGGCGGCAGGTGCTGCTCGGCACCCTGATGGTGGCGGGCTTGGTGGGGCTGCCGGTGGCGGCGTACTACGGGCTGCCGTCGGTGCGGGCGCGGGTGGCGCAAACCCGCCACGACCTGCTTCGCTTCCGCAGCGGCGCCGATATCAACGAATATTCTCTTTCGCAGCGGCTGGCGGCGTGGGCTACGGCCGGCACCCTCGTGCGTGAGCATTGGGGCGTGGGCGTGGGCCAGGCCGATGTCAAGCATGCCATGGCCGCGCAGTACGCCCGTCGCAGCTTCGGCCTAAGGCCCGAAAACCAGATTTTGCCGCACAACCAATACCTGCAATACTTGCTCGGCGGGGGCGTGGGTACCCTCGCGTTGCTGCTGGTGCTGTTGCTGCTGCCCACCGTGGCCGGCCCCACCCACGCCGACCCGTTCGTGCGGCATTTTGTGACCGCCAGTGCCTTTGCGCTCTTCTTCGATTCGATGCTCGAAGTGCAGTACGGCCTGAATCCTTTCATCCTGCATTACGCCGTGTTGGTGGTGGCGCCGTGGCAACAATACACGCTGGCCCGACGCTTGCGGGCCTCCCCACAAAACCTCACCCCGCTGGTTTAGGTACAAGGCCCAAACATAGCACTCGACGTCCTTTTGCGCGTCTGTCCCTTTCCTTTGGGCCGTTTTCTACGCCCGCGCCATTCATCCCCATTATGAGCGACTACCGCGAACGCAACCGCCTGCTCAGTAAAGCCGAAAAAGACCGTCGCTTCGAGGCCGAGCTGATGCCGGTCATCGATGCCCTCTACAATTTCGCCTTTCGCCTGACCCTCGACGAAGACGACGCTAACGACCTGGTGCAGGAAACCTACCTGAAGGCGTACCGCTTTTTCGATTATTTCGAGCAGGGCACCAACGCCAAAGCCTGGCTTTTTCGGATTCTCAAGAACTCGTTCATCAACGATTTCCGCCGTAAAAGCAAGCAGCCCGCGAAGGTCGATTATTCGGAAATCGAGGGTTATTATAATTCCGAAGACGTGGAAAGCGACGCCGACGCCGGCGGCTCCACCACCGATATGCGTGCCCAGGTGACGCAGGAACTCATCGGCGACGAGGTGGCGAAGGCACTCAATACGTTGCCCATTGATTTTCGTACCGTCATCATTCTCTGCGACTTGGAGGGATTCACGTACGAGGAAATGGCGAAGATTCTCGACATCCCCATCGGTACCGTGCGCTCGCGTCTGCACCGTGCCCGCCAAAGCCTCAAAGACAAGCTCGGCCGGTACGCCCGCTCGATGGGCTACGGCGAAGAAGGTGTTGAAACGACTGAGTCAGAGGTTGATGCCGACGAAAGTGCCGGCTAAGTGAACTTTATGCCCGCCTTAGGCACGTTTGGGCGGCATCTACCGCGCAGCTTTCACCACCGGCCTTATCGCCCGGAACGGCGGCTGTTATCGTTCTGGTCTTTTTTTATTTCCCCCATTTCTTCCACCGCTCATTTGACCACCCGATGAATACGATTGACCACGGCCCCCGCGATTCGGCGGCTGCCGCGCCCCAGGAAGCCGCTTCCACAGCGGAGACTGATTGCGAGAAGCTCGCCGACGTACTCGACCATGTAGAGGCCGGCGAAGCCAGTGCCGATGAGTTGGAATATTTAATCGACCACGCCCAGGATTGTTCCCCTTGCTTTTCGACTATCGATAAACAACGACTCTTTATTGCCTTTCTGCAAGGTAACGTGCAGCAAAAAGGCGTTCCGGCGAGTCTCGCCAACGCCATCCGGGTCTCCATCGAACACTTCGAAACGGTTCAGTAACGCGCCTAAAATGCCGGAAAGCGCCAAAAAGCGCTAGGGCACCCCTAGCGGGTAACTACGGCCGAGCGGGTGCCGGGGCCAACGAACGGCCTCGCACCCGGCTCGCCGTGCGCGCAAAAGTCGGCTTTTCCGCGCGCGCGGCGGTAGCTTCGTGGCCTGATGCTGCCCTTTGCCTCCGCCCCCGCCCCGCCCGTCGTCGGTGCCCCTGCTTTTTCTGGTTCTGCGGCGCAGTCTGTGGCCCCTTCTACGGCCCACCCTGCGGTCGTGTTCGCGCCGGTAGCCGACTCGGCCACCAGCCCCGCAACCGGTTTCGTGGGAAAACTCATCGTTTTCTGTGCCCCGTCGGGGGCGGGCAAAACCACGATTGTGCGCCACCTCGTGGGCCACGACCCGCGCCTAACGTTCAGCATTTCGGCCTGTACCCGCGACAAGCGCGGCCGGACGGAAGAACACGGCAAAGATTATTATTTTATTACCGTTGAAGAATTCCGCGCGCGCATTGAGCGCGACGAATTCGTGGAGTGGGAGGAAGTGTATGAGGGCGCCTATTACGGCACCCTTAAAACCGAATTGGAGCGGATTTGGGCCACCGGTCGCCACGCCGTCCTTGACCTCGACGTAAAAGGCGGCTTGAGCGTAAAACGCTATTTCGGCGACCGCGCGCTGGGCGTATTCGTCAAGCCGCCGTCGCTTGAAGCCCTCGCCGAGCGCCTCACGGCCCGCAACACCGATTCGGCGTCCAGCATCAGCAGCCGCCTCTACAAAGCCGGTTTCGAGCTGACGTTCGCCGATAAATTCGATGCCGTAGTGGTCAATGACCATCTGCCCGACGCCATTGCGCAGGCCGAAAAGCTCGTTAATGCGTTTATTTTGGATTGAGTGATTTTGGATTGAGTGATTCGCTCGGCTTACGCAGCACGCAATCACAAATCACAAATCACAAATCACTCAATTCTTTTTCATGCGCGTCGGCCTGTTCTTCGGCTCGTTCAACCCCATCCACGTCGGGCACCTGATTCTGGCGAACGTGATGGCCCAACACACCGACCTCGACGCGGTGTGGCTCGTGGTATCGCCGCATAATCCGCTGAAGGCCGCCGCCACGCTGTTGCCTGCCGCCGAGCGTCTGCAAATGGCCCGTCTCGCCGTCGAGTACAACGACCGGCTGCACGTCAGCAACGTCGAGTTTGGGTTGCCGCAGCCGTCGTACACCGTCGATACACTCGCGTACCTCGAAAGCAAATACCCCACGTACCAGTTTGCGCTCCTGCTCGGCGAAGACAACCTGCCGACGCTTCCGAAGTGGAAAAACCACCACGTCATTCTGGAACGCTACCCGCTGTACGTGTACCCCCGGCCGGGCACGCCTACCTCGCCGCTGCACACGCACCCCGCCGTGCGCCTACTGCCCACGCCGCTGCTCGATATTTCGGCCACGTACATCCGCCAGTGCGTGCGCGATGGCAAATCGATTCGCTACCTCGTGCCCGATGCGGTGGAGGAGTATATCAGACGTCACGGGTTCTGGCAATGAGCCGGGAGCGTGGCGAGCGCCGTCCTGGCGTCGCGTGAAGGCGACTGTTCGGTAAAATTTTTCTTTGAAGCGGCGCCGGGACGGCGCTCGCCACGTTGCCAATCGCTGGATGGCTACTCCGCGTACAGCAAATACCCCGCTCTTCGGGTGCGGTACGCCGCCAGTCCCGGCGCCCACGTCGCGCGGATTTTGGCTTCAGTCAAACCCGCTTCAATCTGTTGGCGCAGTTTTTTAGTACCCGCGAGATTGCTGAAAAAGGGATTGAAAAACCGCGCCTTATCCGGTGATTTCTGGTAGAAATCAAGCAACCAACGCAGCATCAGACCCGGCACGGGCTGCTCAACATCGAGGTTGGGGCCATAACATCGCCGGTTTGCCAGCAGCGGCCTGGCATTGCTGGGGCCGGGGCGCGGCACGAAAACGTGCGCCGTCGTATCGGGGTACTGCGGGTGGCCAATCTGCTCGAAAGGGCGCCCCGTGCCGCGCCCGACGCTCACCACCGTGCCCTCGAACAAGCACAGGCTGGGGTAGAGGCGGATGGCGCGCGCCGTGCGCAAATTTGGCGAGGGCGCCACGGGCAATTCCCACGGCGTGCGGTGCGTGTAGCTTTCAACCGGCACTACCGTTAAGTCGGGCTTGGCGGCGCCGGCCAGCCAGCCTTCGCCGATCATCATCCGCGCGGCCTCGCCCAACGTGAGGCCGTGGACGATAGGCAGCGGGTCGAGGCCGACGAACGAGCGGCAGTCGGGTTCCAGAATGGGGCCGTCGATGTAGTTGCCATTGGGGTTGGGGCGGTCTAGGACGACGACTGGCTTACCTTGTTCGGCGCACGCTTCCAACACGTAATGCAGCGTGGAGAGGTAGGTGTAGAACCGCACGCCGACATCCTGCAAATCGAACACGACGACATCGACATCGGTCAAATGCGCCGGCAAGGGCTTTTTGGCGGCGCCATAGAGCGAGACGACGGGCACGCCCGTGGCCGTATCCACCGAATCGACGACGGTTTTACCCGCGTCTTCCGTCCCCCGGAAACCGTGTTCGGGCGCCAGCACCCGCACCACGTTGACGCCCAGCGCCCGCAGCGTATCGAGCAAGTGGGCCCGGCCCACGCGCGATGTTTGATTGACCACCAGCGCCACGCGCTTGCCCGCCAGAGCCTGTAGATACTCGGTCAGCCGGGCGGCACCTACTACCGGCGCCAATGCGCCCGGCCCCGATGAACCCGGAAGTGGCGTGGGCTGGGCGGTAGGCACCGTGGCGACGGGCGGACGCGGCGCGCGCGGTGGCCCTGCGGTGCTACGCCGGGTGGGCGCGCATTGGGTCAGGCCAGCGAGCAGACCGAGGGCCAAGAGGCTATTTACCAACGCATGCCAACCACGGCACGCCAAAAACGAGAAATCGAGAAGAGGAAGCAGACGCCGCATTGGGCCACAAGGTAGCCCCTGCCGTAACTTGCCGCCGTGAACGTAACTCGCTACCTCGCCGGCAAATTCGACGACAACGGTCCTGATTCCTTTTCGGCAACCGTCACGCGCATTGCCATCAGTAGTATCGCGGTGGGGTTGGCGGTCATGATCGTCTCTTTTGCCATTCTGGAAGGCTTTCGGCACGAGATCGAACGTAAAGTATTTACGTTTGGGGCGCACCTGCACGTCATTCGCTACGACGATAATAATTCGGTCGAGGGCTCGCCGATGCCCGCCAGTCTCGTGCGCGACGACTTGCAGCGCGCGCCGCAAATCGACCAGATTCACGCCTTTGCACGCAAAACCGCCATCATCAAGACCCGCACCGAGGTGCAGGGGGTGGTGGTAAAGGGCATCGCCAAAGACTACGTGAAGGCGCCGATGGTGCAGAACTTGGTGGCGGGCCAGTTCATCCGGTTCAACGAAGACGGCACGCCGTCGGATGATGTGCTGATTTCGCAGAAAATTGCCGATAAGCTAAACTTGTCCGTCGGCGATTCCACGATTTTCTTCTTCATCCAGAACCCGCCGCGTTTGCGGAAATTTCGGATTCAGGGCATCTACAAAACCGGACTCGACGAGTTCGATGAAGTATTCGTCCTCGGCGACATCAAGCAAATCCGCGACCTCAACGATTGGCCGCCCGGCACTGTCGGCGGTTACGAAGTGCTGCTCAAAGACGTGACGCGCCTCGACGCTGTGGCCGATTCGCTGTATAAAAACCTCGCGGCCGACGTGGCCGTCGATAAAATCACGAACCAATATTCGCAGCTTTTCGACTGGCTGAAGCTGTTGCAGCGCAACGTAGTCATCTTTTTGGTGCTCATCATCTTCGTGGCGGCGTTCAATATGATCTCGACGCTGCTGATCATGATGCTCGAACGCACCTCGATGATTGGGCTACTGAAGGCGCTCGGCGCGACGGACGGCCAGATTTCGCGCGTGTTTTTCTACAAGGGCATCCCGATTGCCCTCAAAGGGCTGCTGTGGGGCAATATCGTGGGGTTGGGCTTCTGCGCCATTCAGTACTACACGCACATCCTGCCCCTCGACCCGGAAAATTATTATATGGACACCGTGCCGATTCGCTGGGATTTGATGATTATCCTCGGCCTCAACGGCGCCATTTTGCTCACGGCGCTCATCGCGGTGCTGGTACCGACGATTTTCATCGCGCGAATTCGGCCCGTGACGGCGATTAAGTTCGACTAGGATGGGGATGGTGAAGGAATTTTTGGGGATGGGGAAATTTGGTTGAGTTGCCTTTTCTGCACATCCGATTGATCTGTCATTGCGAGGAGGCTTTGCGACGAAGCAATCCGGCGCACGCTACACGGTAACGGGCTCTATGGTCGCATTCGCCGGATTGCTTCGCTGCGCGCGCAATGACAGAACCCGATACATCGTACTGAAGTACGACCCATTTCCGCAAAAATCGGCGCCTGTCGACCGCCGAGTGGCAGTGGTGAGACAGACGGTTGAATTTACCGTCAACTATACCCCCACCTCCCGCCGAATCGCTTCCTGCACCTCTGGCTTGTCGTAATCTTCCGGGGTTTCAATCAGCGGCATTACGCGGCGCATGATTTCCTCTTGGCGGCGGCCGTTGGCGAGCGCCTGATGATAGGGGGTTTCAGGCGAAAACGTGACCTGAGAGTACAGCGGCAGCCACCACGTGGGGTGGTCGTGGGTGAGGCGGGATTCGATTTTCTTCTGGAGCAGAAAGCGGGGGTCGGCCACGCGGTCGCGCATTTCCACGAAATTGTCGAGCGCGAGTTGCGCGATGGCGTCGGCGTCGGGCTTGCGCTGCCGCGCAAATTCGGCGATGACTTCGGCCCAAGCCGCATCGCCGTGGGCGTCGAGCAATTCATTGAAGACGCGACAATCTTCAAACCCCGCATTCATTCCTTGGCCGTAGAACGGCACTACGGCGTGCGCGGCATCGCCGAGCAGCACGGTGGTGGCGCCGTACGTCCACGGAAAGCACCGCACCGTCACGAGCGAGCCCGTGGGGTTGTGGAAAAAATCGTCCGTTAGCTCCGGCATCAGCGGCACGGCATCGGGGAAGACGCGGCCGAAAAACTCCTCCACGGCCGCCGGGGTGGTGAGGGTGGCGAACGAATCGGCGCCGTCGTAGGGAAAAAACAGCGTGCAGGTGAACGAGCCGTCGAGATTCGGCAGCGCAATCATCATATACTGGCCGCGCGGCCAGATATGGAGCGCCTCTTTTTCGAGCGCCCACGTGCCGTTGGCGCCCGGCGCGATGGTCAGTTCCTTGTACCCGTAATCGAGGTAATCCTGGGAATAATCGAAGCGGTCGGTACGGGTCATCGCGGTACGGATGGCCGAAAACGCGCCATCGGTGCCAATCAGGCGTTCGGCGGGTACCTCGTAGACGCGGCCGGTCGGCAGGTCGCGCAACTCCAGCGTAGCGGTGGGCAACTCGACGTGCTGGCAAAGCTGCTCGAAGTGTAAGTTGATGCCAGGCGTGCGGTCGCAGAGGTCGAGGAGAGTTTGGTTGAGCCCCCCCCGGCTCACCGACCAAATGGCCTCCGTGCCCGTCAGGCCGTACGCTTGCGGCGTGAGCGTGCCGTCGAGGGCGTGCATCACACGGCGGTACATCGGGATGGCGACCGCCCGAATCTGGTCGCCGATGCCCACCCCTTCCAGCGCCCGCCACCCCCGGTCTGAGAGGGCCAGATTGATCGAGCGCCCGCCCGCCGCGCCCGCCCGGCGCATATCGGGCCGCCGCTCATATACCTCGACGGAGTAGCCGCGCCGCGCCAGATACAACGCCAGCAGCGAGCCCACGAGGCCGGCGCCCATCAGCGTAATCGGCGGCAGGGCCGCGTGGGAAGCAGAATCTTGGGCCGAAGAAGCCGAATGAGCCGTTGGTTCAGCAGACATACAAAAAGGGTGATTGGCGCGCGCTAAGGGCGTAAAGCTACGCGGTAAGCCGCGAGCCCGGCCCGTTGTTTCAGCATGTGGTTCGGCTTGCGCGGCGTTACCTTGCAGGATGTGGTTTCAGAAGAAATTTCGGCTGCCGGCGCTCCCGCAGGGGTTCCATTTGGTCACGGATTTATTGGCCTCGGAACTGCCCGAAATCGGGCGGCTGCGCGTGGGCTTCGTGCAGTTTTTCCTGCTGCACACGTCGGCTAGCCTCAGCCTCAACGAAAACGCCGACCCCACCGTCCGCCACGATTTCGCGGAGTACCTGCGGCGCGTGGCGCCCGAAAGTCAGCCCTACTTTCAGCACACCGCCGAAGGCCCCGACGATATGCCCGCGCATCTCAAAACCGGTCTCTTAGGCAATTCCGTGCTGATTCCGGTCACGGATGGTGCCCTCGCCCTCGGTCAGTGGCAGGGCATTTGGTTCGGCGAGCATCGCGCGCGGCCTGCCCGCCGTTGGGTAGTGGCTACGGGCCAGGGGGAGGAATTTTGAGTTTCGTTAACCGTTTTTCGTTAGCCGTTAATCGGTTGACGAAAAACGATCAACGAAACTCGACCAAAACGACTAACGAACTCCGGCTAACGGTTAACGAAAACCGATTAACGACCACTTACTCCACTTCCGCCTTCACGGCGTACGTCGTCGGCTCAAAGAAAATGAGTTTCTGCCGGCCGTCGATTTCGTAGCTCGTCAGGCGATTGTGGTTGAGGGCGGGGTCGCAGCGGAGCGTCATGCGGCGCTCCGACGCGAAAAGGGCATTCCGGTCGTCCTGCACGGCCTCGATTTGGCGCACGGCACCAGCGGCGGTCGTTTCGACAGTCAGCTCGCGGATGGCCGTGCGCTCATCGGGGTGGCGCCGGTAGGTGCGGCGGGTGGCGCCATCGGGTAGGCGCGTGCTGGTGCTGGCGTAGGCGCCGCGCAACGCCGGTTTGTTGAGGTCGGCTTCGTAGAAAAAATGCAGCTCGCGCTCCCATTCCACCCGCACCAGTCGCTGAGTTTCGGCGGGCGCGCCACTGGCGCGCACCGTGCGGGTGACGCCCGGCGATACCGATTCCAGGTACGCTCGCTGCTCATCGAGAAACCCTTTCAGGTCGAAATATTGCGGCGGTAGGGTAGGGGCGGTAGCGGTCTGAGGAGCGCCGCATCCCGTTACGGCCACCACCAACAGCAGTAGTGCCGTGCTAACTTGTTTGTGCATAAAGTATATCAAGCTAACAGGCGCGCCGAGGCGAAAACGGCTCCCGGTCTACCGTTGCCGACTCCCGGAGAGATGAAGCACTTGGAAAAATTATATCGGGAATTGGAAAAACTTTGTCGGGAGCCTGCAAAGCCTTCCCGGGAGCCCGCGTCAGGACTACGAGAGATGACGACTGCCGACCGGGATTCGGCGCTGCTACTCCGCGAGCCGGCGCTCTACTATCGGAAGCCGGCGCCGACCGCACGGGAGGCGGCCCACCCCACGCGGTGGTGAGCGGCGTTAGCCGAGCAGTACGTGGCCCGTCATAGTAGCGGGTTGCGGCAGCCCCAGCAACGCCAGCAGGGTAGGAGCAATATCGCCGAGTTTGCCATCGTGCAGGGTGAGGTGCGGCGCGCCGTCGGCCACCAACACGCACGGCACCAGGTTGGTCGAGTGCGCCGTGTTCGGCGAGCCATCGGGGTTGATCATCACATCGGCGTTGCCGTGGTCGGCGATGATGATGACGGCGTATCCCGCCGCGCGGGCCGTTTCCACTACGGCTTGCAGACATTCATCCACCACCTCGCACGCGCGCACAGCCGCGCTGAACACGCCGGTGTGGCCCACCATGTCGGGGTTGGCGAAGTTGAGACACACGAAATCGGCGGTGTTGGCGGCCAGTTCGGGCAGCAGCGCGTCGCGTAGGGCGTAGGCGCTCATTTCGGGCGCCAGATCGTACGTCGCCACTTTCGGCGAGGCGCGCATGATGCGGGTTTCCCCCGGAAAAGGCTCTTCGCGCCCGCCGCTGAAAAAGAACGTCACGTGCGGATATTTCTCGGTTTCGGCAATGCGAATCTGCCGCTTACCGGCCTCCGCCAGCACTTGACCGAGGGTCTGGTCGAGATTATCCTTCTCAAACAGCGGCGTTACGCCCACGAAGGTGTGGTCATAGAGCGTCATCGTGAGGTAGCGCAAATCGGGCACGGGCGTCATTTCCTGCTCCGGAAACGGCCGTTGCGTGAGCGCCTGCGTGATTTCGCGCCCCCTATCGGTGCGGAAGTTGAAGCACAGTGCCACATCGCCGGGCCGCAGCGTGGCGAGCGGCTGCCCGACGCTGTCGGTCACGGCGATGGGCAGCAGAAATTCGTCGGTAATACCGCCGGCATACTGCGCCTCGATAGCGGCGAGCGGGTCGGTGGTGGGGGTGCCGGCGCCGCGCACGAGTAGGTCGTAAGCCAGTTTCACGCGCTCCCAGCGGTTGTCGCGATCCATTGCGTAGTAGCGACCGACGACGGAAGCGATTTCGCCCACGGCCGCTCCGCTGTGCAAATGCTGCTGCAAGTCGGTCAGGTAGCCGAGGCCGCTCATCGGGTCGGTATCGCGGCCATCCGTGAAGGCGTGGACGAAAGTCCGGCCGCCCAAATCGTGGGCCTTCGCGATGCTGCACAGCGCCTTCACGTGTTCCAGATGCGCGTGAACGCCGCCATCCGACACCAGCCCCAGCAGGTGCAGCCGCGCGCCGGGCGTAGCGCTTAAATACGCCAGTGCGGCCACCAGCGCGGGGTTTTGCGCCAGTTCACCCGTCCTGATCGCCACGTTCACGCGCACCAGATCCTGGTACACTACGCGGCCGGCGCCGAGGTTCATATGGCCCACTTCGGAGTTTCCCATCTGGCCGTCGGGCAGGCCCACGGCCTCGCCCGACGCCTGTAAGCGGCTGTGCGGCCGGGTAGCCCAGAGCGCATCGAAATACGGCGTATGGGCTTGCGCCACCGCCGAAACGGCCGGGTCAGGCCCCAGGCCCCAGCCGTCGAGAATAATCAACATGGCGCCACGCGCGGGCGAAAAAGCAGCTTCTGTGTGCATCACAGCGGCAAAGATAGCCGTATGGGGTAGGCGGGCCGCCGCCGATTCCCCGCTACCCACATCTACCTGCCCACGCGACGCCGTGGCACCATTTTGGCTCCCCACCAACCCCTGCACCCGGACAGTTTCCGGCCTCTTGCTTCCGTCCATGACCCTTTTCTTCCGTACCACGCTCTTGCGCTTGCTTTTGGTGGTACTCATCTGTTGGGGTGAGGCCGTCGCGCTGCCGGCTACCGCCCAGGCGCCCGCCCCCACGGCCGCTGCTCCCGATGCCCTCGGCAACGTCAAAAACGCCCTGCGGAGTGGTTCTTCTAAAGATATCGCCGCGCTTTTCGGGCCATCCGTCGATTTGGGCGTCGATGGCAACAAGCAAACCTACTCGCAAACCCAAGCCGAGTTCGTGGTGCGCGATTTCTTCGCCAAAAACCCGCCGGTTTCGTTTGAGTACGTGCATCAAGGCGCCTCCGATGCCAGTACGCCGTACGCTATCGGGCGCTACACCACCAAGGCGGGGTCGTACCGGGTACTCATCAAACTGAAATCGCAGAAGGAAGGAATGCTGATCGATAATCTCGATTTCACAAAAGAATAACCTGCCCACGCCGCGCGCCTGACGCAGTTTTCGCTTGCCCTGATGGTGCCTGACGCGCATCATCAGGGTTTTTTGTTCGTCGGCGGTGGGGGTTTCGGCGGAAAAAGCCTAGCTTCGCATCCTTTTTTGTGGCTGGCGCGCAGCTAACCGGTTCAAACGGAGCTTGTACGCGACAAAGAAGCCCCATCGGCCGCTGTTTTTCGGCGCCCGGTCAGGGGTACATTTCCTCATTTTACCGGGCTCGCGGGCTTACCAACCGCGCGGGCCGCGCAACTCAGCTAAATGCAAAAAATCCCCAAAACCAGCAAAACCAAGCTGCAAGAAGAAGATGCCAATCGCGGCTCCGGCAAAATCCTGCTCCAACCCGACGTAAACGCCGATAAAGGCGTGTCGATTTCGGAAGTCAAGAAAACGATGTCGCCCGCCGACCTCGACGGCGCCGACGATACCCGCATCCGCCAGGCGTTCGTCGATAAAGACTGGAACGAAATCAAGATTGCCGACTCGTGGCAGATTTTCAAGGTGATGGCCGAGTTTGTCGAAGGTTTCGATAAAATGGCTAAAATCGGCCCGTGCGTGAGCATCTTCGGCTCGGCCCGCACCAAAGCGGACAATCCGTATTACATCATCGCCGAAGAAATCGCCGCTAAGCTCGTCCGCCACGGCTACGGCGTGATCACGGGCGGCGGCCCCGGCATCATGGAAGCCGGCAACAAGGGCGCCCACTCGGAGGGCGGTAAGTCGGTGGGGCTGAACATCGAGCTGCCGTTCGAGCAGTTCAACAACATTTACATCGACCCCGACAAGATCATCAACTTCGACTACTTCTTCGTCCGCAAGGTGATGTTCGTGAAGTACGCGCAGGGCTTCGTGGTGCTGCCCGGCGGCTTCGGTACGCTGGACGAGCTGTTCGAGGCCATCACGCTCATTCAGACGCGCAAAATCGGCCGTTTCCCCATCGTGCTGGTTGGTCGCGCCTACTGGTCGGGGCTGATGGAGTGGGTCGAGAACGTGATGCTCAACGAAGAGCACAACATCTCGCCCGAAGACCTGCACCTGATCGAGATCGTCGATACCGCCACCGAAGCGGTGAAAGTGATCGACGATTTCTACTCGAAGTACCTGCTCTCGCCGAACTTCTAGCGGCAGTGTCCGCAAACGACGTCGCCCGGCTCCGCAATGCACGGAGCCGGGCGACGTCGTTTGGGGGTACGGACACTGCTGGCAGACCGCGCCGGCGCGGAGCCAGCTTATTGCGCGTTGAGCTGCTGAATAAGCCCTGCCCAATCTACCACGTCCCAGTGTTCTGCGAGCTTGCCATCTGCTACCCGCCACTGGTCCATAGAAGTCCAGGTGGCCGTTTTGCCGGTTGCCGGAATTCCCATAAATTCTCCTCGCTGGGTGCCGGTCCAGGTGAAGCGACCAAAAATCATATCGTTTTCCACGGCGATGTACTCGATTCGGACTTGCACGTCCGGGAAGATGCTGTGAAACCACTTGCCGCCTTCAACGATACCCGCCAGCCCCTGCTGAACCATCGGGTTGTATTGGCGGTAATCCTCGGCCACGACTTCGCCGAATTGTTCTACCTGATTGTGGGCCATCAGCTCAACGAAGCGCGTGGCCAGACGGCGCTTGGACTCTTGAACATTCATACGAGAAACTTTTGGGGTTGGGGTTTGTGAAAAAGCACTAAACGTGCTGATGAATAAGCTCCCGGCCAGGAGCCATGCGACGTTTCGCATTGCGAAAAAAACGTTGGTTGGTGCCCGCAAAGGTCTTGTGGTCGCCCGTCGCACCACTTGCACAAAACGTCCTAGTGCTTGTGAATTTGGGCTTGCGCCAGCCGAAACGCTTCCGGCGACTGGCCATTGAGGCGCCGGAAGAAGTTTGAGAAATAGGCGGGGTCGTCGAAGCCCAGCGCGTACGCAATCTCCTTGACGGCTCGTTCCGACCGGAACAACTGCCGCCGGGCTTCCAGATTCAGCCGCTCGTGAATGGTCGCCAGCGCCGACTGGCCTCGCAACCGTCGGCAAATCTGGTTGAGCTGCTTGGGTGGCAACCGGAGCAAGGCGGCATATTCGGCTACGGTGTGCCGCGTGTGCAGATGCGTTTCCAGCGCCTCGACAAACTGTTGGTAGCGGACTTGCAGGGCGCCGGATGCGGCCGTGGCGGCCGGTGCCCTGCGGCTCACGTACGCCAGCAAGATATTGACGAGCGATACCCCGATAGCCAGGGCGTGGGGTTGGCCTGAAACAAGCTCCTGCTTCAGGCGGGCGAACCAAGCGGCGTCCAGCTCATCGCCACTACCGGCGAGAGAGTAAGCCGGCGACTGCGTGAAAGAGCCAAATAGGGGCGTGAAAGGCGGGGCAAGTCGCTCAAAGAAGGTCGACTCGAACGATAGCGCCCACCCCGTATTCCGCGCACCCACCGGGGCAGAAAAATAATGCGGCTGGTGGCGGGCGACCAGAAACACGGCGTGGTCGGCGATGGGGTAATCGACGAAATCGATGTGATGAACGCCGTGACCGCGCAAAAAGTAGAAAATCTCGTAGTGCTGGTGCGTATGCGGCCGACTGATGAACGGTTCGTGTTCTGCCCAGTGATCAATCGGGAACAGCTCGAATGGCGGTGGAGAGGTATTCGTCACAGTCAGGCAAGCCGTTTTTGATGGCCAGGGCGTACGGGCCGCTTACGCCGTCTGCTCGCTGATGACTCCGACCACATTGCCGCAAGGGTCGATGACCGACCCCAGCCGAATGCCGCCGCCCACCTCGTGTACCGCCTCGTGCACGCTCGCCCCGAGCGCAAGCAATCGTTCGTACGCGGCATCCACATCGGCCACCCGCCAATACGTAATCGGCCCGGCCTGCCCCGCCGCCGGCGCGTTGGGGTCGAGGCCCAGCTCATAGCCGTTTACATCGAACCCGACGTAAAACGGCTCATCAAAATACGGCTCCTGCCCGAGGGGCTGCCGGTAAAACTCGCGGGCTTTGGCCAGATACTGCGCCGAGTACACTATGGTGCGCAAACGTTGAAACATGGCGTTAGGGGCGTAGGGAAAACGGAAAAAATCAGCAAAAATTCTGACCAAAAGACCGCGCTGCCAACCACCGGTTGCTCCCGACAAACGGCTTCATCAATACCTTGCGGTATGCAATCGTTACTCTTCTCTCCCGCTGCGCGCGGGGCGGCCGGGCTCGCGCTCGTCCGGTTGGCGGCGGGGCTGCTCATCGCCCATCACGGTCTCGACGTATTCAACGCCGATGGAATGCGCGAAATGGGCACGTGGCTCGCCTCCGATCTGCATCTGCCCGCCGGGCGGCTGATGGCTTATTTAGCCAAAGGAACTGAGTTTTTCGGCGGTTTGCTGCTGGCTATCGGCCTTCTCACGCGCCCCGCCACCTTGCTGCTGATGGTGACAATGGCTGTCGCCGTATTCGGCGCGCACGGCGACGATATTTTCGGTAAAGGCCAGGTTGCGCTGTTATTTTTGCTGCTGTTCGCCGCGTTCTTTTTCGCCGGGCCGGGCCGCTGGAGTCTGGATTATTGGCTGACGGCGCGGCGCCAGCGGGTGTAGTCGGTACGCTTACGTTCAAATCGCGGCCGGCTCGGACGGTTCCTGTACCTGCGTCTTCGGCGTTTTGTGGCCATTCGCCCCCAGCACCACCAGCGCCACCGCCACCACAATCAGCGCCGCCCCACCGCCCATTCCGGCCGTCAGGTGTTCGCCGGCAAACGCCCATCCCAGCAGCACGGCCACCACGGGGTTCACGAAGGCATATGTACCCACCAGCGCGGGTTCTGTTACGCGCAGCAGCCACGCATACGCCGTGAAACCGAGCAACGACCCAAAACCGATCAGGTACAGCCACGCCCACCACGAGGCCGCCGTAATGGTCGCGAGCTGCACTTCCTGGCCTTCGCCCAACAGTAGCCCGCCAACGCACAACATCGCGCCGCCGCACAGCATTTGCATCGCGACGCCTACGAGCACAGTGGGCGCGGTGGGCACTTTCTTGGCGTACAGGGAGGCAGCGGCCCACGTCAGAGCGGCGCTCAACAGCAGCCCGATGCCCAACACGTGATGCCCCGGATGCGAAACGGGTACCGAATCGTCCACCGGCCCGCCCGCCAGCAAGCCCACGCCCGCCAGCCCCAGCGCCAGCCCCAACCACACCAGCGGGCGGGGGCGGACGCTCACGCCGCCAAGCCAGCCCAATACGGCCAACCACATCGGCACCGTCGCGACGAGCAACGACGCCAGGCCACTCGGCACGTATTGCTCGGCCAGCGTGACGCCGCCGTTGCCCACCAGCAACAGTCCGCCGCCCACAATCAGCGCTGTGCGCCAGCCCGCCGCCGTGGCCGCCGGCTCGCGCCGGATGCCGCGCGTGAAGCCGTACAGCAACGCGCCCGCCAGCACCGAACGCGTGCCCGCCATCAGCAGCGGCGGCATCGAATCGATGGCTACCCGAATGCCCAAATACGTTGAACCCCAGATGATGTACAGCGCAGCAAAGGCCAGAAACAGCAGCGCGCGCGTCGGGCGGGGCGAAACGGAGGTAGTCATATAAGTGGGTAGGTAGCAAACAGCAGAGGCCGGGGCGTAGGGCCGAAGGTTGCGCCTCGCGCGCCGCTGCTAACGGTTATAGACGCCGCCAGGCGTCGGTATCCCCGGCTTCAAGGCCCAAAGGCGGTAATCTCCGGGCGAAGGGCGGCGCCCGATTCGGTTAGCGGTGCCGACCTTCGCCCCACGGTTCGGCGGGGCGCAGTTTGCGTCTCGGCTGCCGGCGATTCTACCCCAAATCAGAGATGTACGACGTTATCGTTATCGGCTCCGGCCCCGGCGGCTATGTAGCGGCCATTCGTTGCGCCCAATTGGGCCTGAAAACTGCCCTCATCGAAAAATACCCGACCCTTGGGGGCACCTGCCTCAACGTAGGTTGCATCCCCAGTAAAGCCCTGCTCGATTCGACGGAGCATTACCACAACGCCGCCCACACCTTCGCGGGCCACGGCATCGAGTTGGAGAATCTGCGCGTCAATATGGGCCAGATGATCGACCGGAAAACCGGCGTCGTGAAGGCCAATACCGACGGCATTCAGTTTCTGATGAAGAAAAACAAGATCACTGTTCACCAGGGCACCGGCTCGTTCGTGGATCGCACGCACGTGAAAGTGACGAAGGCCGATGGCGCCGAAGAGGTGCTGGAAACCCAGAACGTGATCATCGCCACGGGTTCCAAGCCCACGGTGCTGCCCTTCATCGCGCAAGACAAAGAACGCATCATCACCTCCACCGAAGCGCTGAATATCCGTGAAGTGCCGAAGCATTTTATCGTCATCGGCGGCGGGGTTATCGGCCTAGAGATGGCGTCGATCTACGCGCGTTTGGGCGCCAAAGTGTCGGTCGTCGAGTTCCTCGATTCGCTCGTGCCTTCCATGGATCGTAGTATCGGCAAGGAATTACAGCGCGTGTTAGGCAAAATCGGCATCAAATTCTACCTCTCCCATAAGGTCACGGGCGCCACGCGGGCGGGTGAGGCCGTCACGGTTACGGCCACCACGCCGAAAGGTGAGGAGTTGAAGCTCGAAGGCGATTATTGCTTGGTGGCGGTCGGCCGCTCGCCGTACACGGCGGCTCTCAACGTCGAGGCCGCCGGAGTCGAGTTCGAGGAACGGGGCCGCATTAAAGTCGATGCGCACCTGCAAACCACGGCGCCGGGCATCTACGCCATCGGCGACGTGATTCGCGGCGCGATGCTCGCTCACAAGGCCGAGGAAGAAGGGGTTTTCGTGGCCGAAACCATCGCCGGGCAAAAGCCACACATCAACTACGATCTGATTCCCGGCGTGGTCTACACCTGGCCGGAAGCGGCGGGCGTCGGCTTCACCGAAGAGCAACTCAAGGAAAAAGGCCGCGCTTACAAAGTCGGTTCGTTCCCGTTCCGGGCGAGTGGCCGCGCCCGCGCCTCCGGCGACCTCGACGGGTTCGTCAAAGTGCTGGCCGACCAGGCTACCGACGAGATTCTCGGCGTCCACATGATCGGGCCGCGCATCGCCGACCTCATCGCCGAAGCCGTCACAGCGATGGAATTCCGCGCGTCCGCCGAAGACGTGGCCCGCATGAGCCACGCGCACCCCACCTACGCCGAAGCAATGAAAGAGGCGTGCCTGGCCGCCACCGAAAACCGCGCAATTCATATGTAAGCGGCTCACGACGGCTCACAAAAAATGTTGTCATTGCGAGGAGGCTCTGCGACGAAGCAATCTCGCATCGTGCTGGCCGACGCTTAGCCAAACGCCAAACCGGGCGCGCCTCCCTGCGGTGGGAG
The DNA here is from genome assembly GCA_031425525.1 of Hymenobacteraceae bacterium. Lineage (GTDB taxonomy): Bacteria > Bacteroidota > Bacteroidia > Cytophagales > Hymenobacteraceae > JANNMJ01. The sequence continues at coordinate 26,789 of JANPJM010000026.1, forward strand.
GCGCGCCCGGTTTGGGGTTTAAGGCAATCGTAGTCGCACGTAACGTGTGGCCATTGAGCCGTCACTGTTGCTAGGATCTATCCATTCCTGCTCCAATAGGAGTGTCGAATCGTTCTCCCAGCGTAGCGAGGCCACACCTTCATTCAGTTCTCGATGCCAAAGCAGCTTTGGTGGTTTGGCGGCCGTTGACTTCCAGAGTTCACAGGCAAAATTTCCATTACCTGAGAAGTCATTCGTTCCACAGGCGATGTATTGATTTTTAGGAAAAACTATGGGGTAACCAGTCAGTATGCTTTGCTTACCCGTCTGCTGGTCTACCAGGACGTAACTCCTATCTTCACAGGCTTCCCATCGTTCTATCAGCCACTGGTGTATTTGTGGCAAACTGGTCATAAAGTAGTAGTCAACCCCGCAAGAGCCAGCGGGATCGCTGACCAACTTAGTCGCACTAGACAGTGCGGTTAAAGTAAGCGTACGGCCTTGGCGGTTTACAGTGGCTGATTCTGGCAGAATGCGACGGTTCTCCAATTCATCACTTGGAACCTGGTCCAAGCCTGCATAACCTTCTAATTGTAAGACCGAAGGCGCTGTATCAAACTCCGACTCACTGATAGGTTCCAAACGCATTACCACACCGTTAGGTAGGAGCAAGGTATCTGATAATACTACCTTGGCGATTTCCGAAGGTGGCGCTGAAGAAGTATCAACAGTATCAGCAGCTACGACAGCAGGCGCCGGCTTTGTCTTCCGCTCATCCGCGTTGCCGCAGGAAAGCAGCAAGCAGCCGGAGAGCAGGCAGTAGATGGACAAAAATCTCATTCAGGTAGCAGGAAAACACACGACCCCGGCCCACCTTTCAGCAGACCGGGGCGGCACGCAAACTAAGCCTGCTCCCCACCTTCTCCCGTCGCCGCCTTTTTCCGCCCGCGCCGGTCCACGGTCTGCATCACGTTCGTCAGCCGGTCGAACAGCTTTTTGTTGCCGTAGCGGAACGGCTTCAAATACACCCGCATCCGGTCGTACACGCCCGTCTTTCTCTGGTCGTTGCGCTTCAGCACGGCGACCAGCGCCTTGCGGGTGGCAGCGGCCTCGGTCTGCGTCAGGCGGCCGTCGCTGCGCATCTCTTCGAAGGCCGCGTGCAGGACGCCGAGCTTGTCGGTCACGTCGGTCGGCACGAAATACTTCACCAGCTCGCCTTTCACCGGCGCGGCGGCCGTGTACACGCGGCTGACCAGCTGCGCGTACTCCAGCTCCCCCTTCTTGTCGAGGGTCGATTTCTTGATCTTCTCCATCGCCGCCAGCAGCTTTTCCTGCCCCGGCTTGCCCGTCGCCCACGCCATCAGGCCGGTCACGACTTGCATCGCCAGCGCCACGCCTTCCGCGCGGTTTTCCTGCTTGTCTTCCGCATCGGTGCGCTCGTCGAACTCCACCAGCGCATCGAAATGCGTCTTGGCTTCCAGGTTATTCGCCACCAGCTCGGCGTAGAGCGGTGCCAGCTCGTCCATCTGCTGCCAGTCGGCGTGGTCTTCCGCGAACGCCGCCGCCGTGTCGGCGTCGCGCGTGTAGCGGTTGCGAAGGGTGTCCTCTAATAAAGCCATAGGGGTAGGGAAGGGGGAAACGGTGAAAAAAGGAATCGCGGAGCGTTCCACGCCCCCAAATTAAAGCCAGATATGCCGTTCGAGCGCATTTTCTCCGGCTAATGGTAAGCCGCTCGGCCGTTGGCGAGTACACTCCGGCCGTTGGCAAGTACGCGCCGACGGTTGGCGATAGGACGCCGGGCAGTGGCGAGGCCCCTCCGGCCGTTGGCAATGGCTCTCCGGCTCATGGCAAGGGCTTCCCGGCGACGTTAGGGCCGCGTCCGGCGCCTGGTAGGTTGCTCGCCGAACAACTTAGGTTCTATCCGGTGCGTACAGCGCTCCCGTCGCCGGCATTGGCGGCCCAACCCCACGCATTTTTTAATTCCCCCTGATCGCTATGCGCTCTTCCCTTGTCTTCGCTTTGCTTGGCGCCGCCGGTCTGCTGGCCACCGCCTGCTCGCCCGACGCTAAAACCACCGAAACCACCACCACGGCCGACGGCACCGCCGTCACGACGACCACTACGGTCGATACGACCACCTACTGGAACGCCGTGCCTACCCTCAGCGACCGCGTCGTCGCCGATCTGAAACTCGACGATACCGTGCTGGTGCGCCGCGTGCGCACGGTGTACCGTACGCGCGCTCACCGCCTGACCGCCGCTGAAGCGCAATACACCGCCGACACCACCGGCCGCTACGCCGCCTTCCGTGCCGCCAACGACGCCGCCGACCGCGAGCTGCAAGCTTCCCTCGATGCTGCCCGCTACCGCACCTACGAGCAGAACCGCGCCGCCTACTACGAGGGCACGCCCTACACGATGGTGGTGGTCGAAAAAGCCCCGGCCCGTCGCGGCCCCGCCGAAATCTCGCGCGAAGTCAGCAAAGACGGCGAAGTCAAAATCAAGTACGCCGACGGCTCCAAAATGAAAATCGGTGAGGATGGCGACACCAAGGTGAAGCACGCCGACGGCCACAAAGTCAAAGACGGCGACGACGGCCACAAAGTCAAGCAGTAAGCGCATCGCGCGCCCTGTCCGCCGCCCCGCCCCGAGATCATCGGGGCGGGGCTTTTTTTTGATTCCACTCCCCTGAACACTCTCTCGAACACGACAAAGCGGCCGAGGCATCACTGCCCCGGCCGCTTTGGTGTGTCAGCGTAAACGTGCTTAGGCGGGCTTCTCCGTCATCCGCACACGCACAGCTACCGGGCCTTTTTGGCCGGGCTCTACCTCAAACGTCACCTTGTCGTTTTCGGAAATACTGATGCTCAACGAATTGGCGTGTACGAAAATGCTCTCCTGCGTTTGGGAATCGCGGATGAAGCCGTAGCCTTTCGAATCGTTGTAGAACGTCACCGTTCCCGTGCGAATCGGGTCTTCCTGCTCGCGGTCGGCTTGTTTTCGAACACTCACGTCGATGTCTTCCAACTTCACCTCCTGCTTTTTGCGGGTCGGGTCGGGTGGGGTCGACGTGATGTTGCCATTCTCATCGACATACGCCATCATCGCGTCCAGGCCCTGCCCTTTCTGGGCGTTGGCCTGGCGCTCCACGCGCTTCTCTTCCTTGTCTTGGCGCTTCTTGAGCGCCTTTTTCTCGTTCTCTTTCTTACCGAATGTTGCCTGCGATCGGGCCATATGTAGGGGTTGGAGCCGGCACAACCTGCGGCGGCTAGTGAATATACGCTTGCCCGAAGGCAGTAGGTTCCAGCTACAAAGGAACAACAGCCCGGCTAGTATAAGCAGACCGACGCTTTTCGGCGAGAAGCCCACCACGGCAGCGCGTCGGCCTGAACTACCAAAACGGGTGTCTTCAATTCATCCGCGAACCACAACAGTGGCCCCATTGGCTGATTTCGGTTCGGGCAACTGCTTGCAAGTCCGCTAGCTGATGCAGGTAAAAAAAAATTACGGAAATCGCGGTGGACGTTGATAATCGGGGAGGCGCTTCTGCTTTCCGTTCACACCACATAGTACTGAGTTCACCAAGTGAATGCCACCGTTTACCAAGTAGCTACTTGCCGTACCTCTCGGTGCCCTTTGCTATGTAGGTAAATCATTCGATTAAAAGTCAAAAAATTGTTGAATAATTACAACTTATGGTGCCCCTGCATCGTTGAATTTGCTCTGAGAACGCCCGTTCTTGCCTCGCTATTTGCATCTGTCCTCTTATCGATTACGCCACTTTCGAACCTGTTTGATTTTCACTTCTATCCCGCATTTGCTATGCGAAACGCTTCTCTCCGCCGCTTAATGGGCGGCGCTTTTCTCCTCCTTTGTTTCGGTGGTTCGGCCGCCTCGGCGGCAGTTCCGCTCCCACCTAATCGCCTCAACGATTATCGTTCGATCGCAAACGGGGTTTTCACCAATCCTGCTATCTGGGAGGTGTTTGTGGCTGGTACTTCCGGCACCGCTTCCGATGGATACTACACGCCGGCCACTGCTGCGCCTACTACGGCCGCCGCAACCGTTTACGTCAGTTCCGGCACCACCGTCACCGTAAACAGCGCCGTTACCATCGACGAATTGGTTGTCGAGTACGGCAGCATTCTGGAACACTCCGGCACCAATAATCTGACGATTGCTTCGGGCGCCTCGGCCTTCGACATCATCGTGCAAGGTACCTATCGCGAACTAAGCATCATATCAGGGCTGGTGGTGGCGCCCGGCGCTACTGCTTTGGTAGATGAAACCGGCATCTGGCGCCATTCGGCCAACGGCGGCTCAATACCGGCGGCTACGTGGTCGCCAAGTTCGCTGCTGTTCTTCGATGGTGTCACCACCGCGACCACGCTGACTGGGCGCTTAGGCCAGGAATTCGGTCGGATTACCTGGAACTGCCCCGCGCAAACCAGCACCTTCACGCTCGGGCCGGTTGGGCCGCTGGAAACCGCAGCGGTCACTACTGCCGTGGCCGGCGATATGACGGTAATCAGCACCGGCACAACCGGACGGCTCCAACTAGCCAGCACCACCCGGACGCTCCCCGTCAGTCTCAATGCCAATTATATCCAGACCGGCGGGCGCGTACTCGTAAACGCCGTCGTGAGCGGATCACGTTCGTTGAATGTGGCCGGCGACTTCACCGTTCAGGGGGGAAATTTTACTGTCAATGCCGCCGTTGGTGGTTTAGCTACCGGCCAACTTCAAGTAGACGGCGCGCTCAACCTCAATGCCGGTGCGCTCAATATTACCCAAGGTACGCGGCCTGGCAGCGTAGCCGTGACGGGTGACGTTAGCTTGTCGGTTGGCGCTACGCTGCAAACCACAGGCTCAGGCACCGCTACCTTCAACTTTGCGCAAGGGCCACGTCGAAAATTTCAAAATGCCGGTACGGTCAGCGGCTCCATTCTGTTCAACGCCAACGGCGGTGCCAATGTCGATTTTGCTGACCAAACGCTAACCGGCACCGGCACTTTCACCCTAGCCGACGGCGCGGAAGCATCGTTTGGCTCGCCCAACGGCATTACGGCCATCGGCCAGTCCGACCAGAACTTAGGCAACATTCGCGTAGGCAGCATTACGCCGTTTCAGCGCACGTACAGCCCGCTCGGCTACTACATCTACAATGGTACCGGGCCGCAAGCAACGGGGTCGGGCTTACCAACTGAAATCGGCGCCGCGTCGGCTGTTTTATACGCTGGCGGCCTTGGTATCAACAATACGGGCGCCACACCTACGGTTACGCTCAGTCGGTCGGTACTCATCAACAGCGATCTCTTGCTGGCGCGTGGCCGGTTGATATCGTCGGCGGCGTCTTTGCTGACGTTGAGTTCTACCGCGGAGTTGAGTTTGCAGGGCTCCGGCTCCGATACTGCCTATGTTCAGGGCGTACTCCAGCGGCAGTTGGATGACACACAGACGCTCTACGAGTACCCAATCGGCGATGCGATGGCCTACCGCCCGCTGGCGGTTCGGCTGGAGGATTCGACCGGCGAGGCCACATATGCCGTGACCGTAGACCGCAGTCCAGTGGTAAATCCGGTACTCAACCGTGGTGCCGGCAACAACGGTTTGAGGGCTTTAGTCGGCGATACCCGCTGGCAGGTGGAGCGCACGGCCGGTTTTACCAATGGTATATTTCGCTTGCCCATTCCCGCCGGTATTTCTCCCGATCCAACGTTGCTGACGGTCGCCGGGTACAATACGCTCACCAACCAATGGGATAACTTGAGCATAGTGGCCCGTGATTTCGCCGCCGGTTGGATCGAAGGATTGGTGCCGCCTGAGTACTCGCAAATCACGTTCGGCCAGAGTATGGAAGACCCGCTGCCCGTGGAATTGTTGCGCTTCACGGCCGTGCGCCGGGGCAACGTGGTGGCTTTGGCCTGGGCCACGGCTTCGGAGCGCAACAGCAGCTATTTCGCGGTGGAGCGCTCGGCCAACGGTCGCGATTTCCGCGAGCTGACCCGCGTAACGGCGGCCGGTAGCTCCAGTGTCCAGCGCGAATACGCCGCCATTGATGGGCAGCCGCTGACGAGCGTGGCCTACTACCGCCTCCGGCAAGTAGACAACGACGGCAAGATGGCGTATTCCGATATCGTGGCGGTGAAACCGGGCACGGGCGCCGTCGCTGCCCTCGCTATCTACCCTAACCCGGCAACCGAGACACTGCACGTGGAACTGCCCACCAGCGGCCCCGGTACGGTCGTGCAAATCGTTAATTCGGTTGGGCAGGAAGTGTTGCGCTTCACGCCTGACGCCCTTACCGCCACGGTCACCTGCAACGTAGCGGCGTTGCCTGCCGGGTCTTACATCGTGACGGTAAGTGCTCCCGGCCAGCCGCGCGCTACGCAGCGGTTGCTCAAAACAGTACAGTAGCAGTACAGTAAGCGGATCATTGAGTTTATGTCGGGGTGGTGCCTTGTGCCAACTGCCGTACGACTTAGCTTCAGCGATCTTCGTCAGGAAAATAAACCTCGACAGCGCCCGTCCCGACCACAATCGGCGGCGGGCGTTGCTGTGTTTGATCATCATAATATCAATGCAGCTGCTTGCCGCGCGAACGCGGTGGCGCATACTGAAACCGCACGGCAAATTGCCAGTAGCCATCGTTGCGTGCAGGGTTGCCTCGGCGTTTGCCCACATCATCGAGGTTGTCGGTGAACGCAAACCGATAGGTAAGCTCCGGCGCAATCCAGAGCAACGACGAAAACCGAAGGCCGATGCCTGCGCCTACCGGCACCACGGTGGTGTAGGCGGGGTATTTCTGTTCCGGGGCGTTCAAGGTGCCGTCGCTGAAATAGGTCGGCCCCCCCGACGATTTGGCCCACCACAGCGCCTGCCCAACCCCAGCTACCACGTATGGCCGGTACCAGTGCGTTTTCCGCTGCTCGCGCGAGTCGAGGGCCGGGTCGAATTGGTAGCGTTCCAAGTAGTATCGGCCTAGTAATGTTGCCTCAACCAAGCGCGACGTGAATTGGTAGCCGCGTTCGGGGATGCGGTCGACGCCCGCCAATCGAATGTATTGTACTTCCAGCGCGGCTTCCAGATTAGGCCATACCGTGGTACTCAGCGCCATGCCAACACTGGTGCGCGCTTTCGAGCCGCTCAGGCCGTTCGATAAATCACCCTGGTAGAGGGTGCGCCCCACGCTCCAGCCTATTTTCAGGGGGCCACGGTAATACGGCTGCTTCCACAGCAAATTATCGTAGTGCCGCACGCGTCCGGCCGTTACCTGCCCCGCGCCCACTCGCGCGCTCAGAAGCAGTAAAAGGCCAAGGGCAGCGCGTAGACGAATGGCGGGAGCGTAGCGGGCAGACATGTAAGTGCAAAGCAACAGCGCGCCGCCGGTTTGCGCGCGGCTGCCGTGCTATGAACGAGCAATGTAGTGCGGACTTCAGTCCGCAGTTTGACAACTCAAACGGTCGCTGAAACCGAGCGGCAAACTGCGGCCTAAAGCCCGTGCTGAATCGTAGCAAAAACAATTTCGCTGCCCGCACTTACCCACGTAATGCCAGGCAGCACGCCCACTTACGGCCGCGCTACCACGAGCCGCGCGGTGGTCGGGCGGCGCGCCGGGTTGGCTACCGTCACGGCATAGAAACCGGTGGGCCACGCGCGCACATCCAAGCGTACGGGGCGGGCATCGGTGAGCGGGAGGCTCGCTACCACGCGGCCCACGGCGTCGTGAACGGTGAGGATGGTGCCGGACTCAGGCGCCGTGCCGAGTGCTACGGTAACGGCATCGGCCGCTGGGTTGGGATACACTTGGAAAGCGTTGACAGGCAGTTGCGGCGCGAATCCAGTAGGCGTCACGAGTTGCTCGACGCGCACATCATCGATGTACAGCCCATCGTATTCGTTCTGAAAATCGGCGCCGACGGCAAAGCGAACCAGAATTTGCTGCCCCGCAAAATCATCGAGATTGACGCGCTCCCGGAGCCAGGAGAGTTGGAAACCGTCGTAAATCGGCTCTCCGGGGCGCTGAAAATCGTTGCCGGGTCGCGTGTAGCGCCCACACAGGGCTTGCCAGGTGCTGCCATTATCATCGGAGACGAGTACCTGCGCGTAATCGAATCGCGTTTCGATGGCCCAACGCGCCCAAAAAGTCAGCTCGGCGTGGCTGGCGTTGCGTAAATCGATGCGCTGCGCCGTGGTGATGGTGGATTCCTGTCCGCCGGAATAATTGCCGAACGGGGAGTCGGTCAGCGACGCCGGGGCCGATTGAAACGTGCTGTTATCCACGTCCCAGCCGCTGGCACTCGCCCAGCCGGTGAGCGATGAGGCATTTGACGCAAACGCCACCGTGGGTGTGCCGAAAACCCTGCTGATGGTGTCGCGGCGGGTAAACAGGCCGTTGCTCACGCTCAGTACATACCGCACGGTTTGCCCGATGCGCACCGAACCCGGCAACGTAAGCGAAATGGAATCGAGGCGTTCCTGCCGTACGCTCGTGAGCGAGTAGATTTTGTTCGGCCCGGCCGTGCCCAGGCCACCCAGCGGCGTCAGGCTGACGGTGTACGTTCCCGGCGTTTTCAAGCCAAGTTGTTTGATGGAATAGCGCGCGAACGCCGCGCGCTGCCGCACGAAGCGCGGCGAGGCATCGGTCAGCACGGCATCGGCGAGCAGCAGCCGGGCGGCGTCGAGGTTGCGCGTCAGGTTTTCGTGGCACAGCGGCTGAATGCGGCTCGCGGGCGGCCAAAAGCCTTCCGATGCCTGCCCAACCTCCGGCGTAAACGTAAACGCCCGTGGCTTGGAACCCTGCACCGTGGAATACTGCCAGTCGTTGGCGTCGCCGTTGGTTACGTAGCCCAATACTTGGTTGCAGGTGCCGAAGGTGTAGCGGTCGTCGCGGGTGAGCCAGCGGCCGTAGTCGGTAAACTGCGCCGAATCAGGTGTATACACGTTCGGCGCATAGCCATATGGGTAAATGAACACATTGCCGAACGAGTGATAGTTGAGGACGACTTGAAAGGCGTGCTGAAGCGAAAAATCGCGTACGGCCTGTGTTTCCGGCTCCGAAAATGCGTTCTGCCCCCGAAAAACATCGCTGAACCCACTCGGCGAAGACCCAATATCGTCGAGCCCCCAGTTAGCGGAATAATTACGGTTCAGGTCGATGCCGGTGGAGCCGTCGAGATTATCGTGACGGTTTTTGCGCCACATGCCGCCGCCGAAGGGGTTGGTCGTTTCGTTATAGATGTACCCATCGGGGTTGACGCACGGCATGAAGTACAGCTCCGTGTTATCCACGATGGCGCGCACATCGGGGTTGGTCGCGTAGTTTTCGAGCAGATAATACATATAGTACAGCATCTGCGCCACCGACATCGGCTCCCGCGCGTGGTGAACGGCGTTGTAGAGCATTTCCGGCTCCGGTTCGTTCACGTTGGGGTTGTCGGAGATTTTCACCCAGTAAACCGGCCGGCCTTCCTCGGTGAGCCCCGCCCCGGTGGGCTGTTTGACGGTAATCAGATTCGGCCAGCGCAGCCGCATCGAGTCGAGTTTTTGCAAAATCTCATCATAGGTGAAAAAGCCACCCATTGAACCTAGCCGAAATCTGGCGGGCACCGGGTAGGCCATTCGTGCATCGCACGTCAAGCCCGATTGTACCCGTGCCGCCCCCGTGCTGCCGTCCGCGCGCTTGGTGGGTTCATTCTGCTGGCGGTAGTGCGCCTGCACATCGGCAATCAGTACATCGCACCGGCGGCCGGCGGCGCGTAACGTCGCCAGTTCATCCGCCGAAAAATCAGACGTAAACCACACGCCCACTTTGCTTTCGCCGTGGTCGGTGGCGACGCCTAACGCGGCCAGTTCCCGTAACCCTTGCGGGCCGAGCCACACCCGTACGCGGCTGTACGCGCCCTCTGGCGCCGCCTGAAGCGTAAGCTCCGGCAGGGGCGGCGGGTGCGGCAACAAATTCTGCGGCTGCGCCACCGCCGAACCCGTTTGCAGACCCAAAACAGTCGCTACTACCGCGCTCAACCAAACGCGCCGCGATGATGCTAACACGACAGAAACACAGGATGAAAACGGCATAATTGTCGAAGGCTAATTGCGTGAATATGAGTTACCCAAAAGTACACCCGTAGCACGCATCGATTCTTGGGCCGACCTTTGCGCCGACGTCGCTCGAAAGTTCGCCGTAATTTTACCGCACTTGCCGGTCTATGAATTTGACTCCTACTGATCTTCGTCTGCTGCTCGCGTTTAGCTGGGCGTTTCTGGTCGCCATCTTCGCCGTGCCCTCGATCATTCGGATCGCGCACCAGAAAAATATGCTCGACCAGCCCAATGGGCGCACAGTGCATGTCTCTCTCACCCCACGTTTGGGCGGGGTGGCAGTGTACGCAGGCTTTTTGTCGGCCCTGACCATCTTCGCGCCCTTACAAAACGGGTTGCAGGAGCTGCTGGCGGGCTGTACCGTGCTGTTTTTCATTGGGTTGAAAGATGACTTGGTGAGCGTTTCGCCCTTCAAAAAATTCGTCGCGCAACTGCTGGCAACCGGCATCGTGATGTTTATGGCCGATGTGCGCGTCACGAGTTTCCACGGCATTTTCGGCATTCACGAACTGCCGATGGGCTTGAGCTACGCATTCACTTTCGTCGTGATCGTGGGCGTCACCAACGCCATTAACCTAATCGACGGACTCGACGGCCTGGCGGGCTCCCTGACGGTCATCATGACCACCATATTCGGCGCCTATTTCTACCGGTACGGCGGCAGTACGTACGGCAACTATGCTTTCGTGGCGATGTGCCTGGTGGGTGGAATGCTCGGTTTTTTGCGCTACAACTTCCACCGGGCCACCATTTTTATGGGGGATACCGGGTCGTTGGTTTGCGGTTTCATCGTGTCGGTACTCGCCATTGAGTTCATCGAACTGCACCCCGCCGGCGATGCGTCGCCGTCGGTGGCGCTCGGCATCCTGTTCGTGCCGCTTTTTGACACGTTGCGCGTCTCGGTTATCCGGGTGCTGAATGGGCAGTCGCCGTTTGCCCCCGACAAAAACCATGTGCATCATCGTATCCTCGCGATGGGTTTCAAGCAGATGAGCACCGTCATCATTCTCGGCGCCCTCTCCCTAACGGTAAGCTTGTTCGTGGTGGCATTCTTCCACCTCGGCAACTTGATGCTCATCGCGGCGCTTGGGCTTATCTCGTTGATGCTGAGTGCTGTACTTGGCGTATACCACGGCCGTATCCGGCAGCGCGTAGCCGCCACCCCCGACGAGTAAATCAGCGCCGCTTTCGCGGCAGCGCAGCGTGGTACCAACTAGAGCCCAGCGGCCGGCATCGCTAGCCAGCCTAAACCGCCGCAGCCCGTGGATGCCGCCGCGCGTTGCGTGGGCCATTGCGCTACTGCTGGGGTTATGGCTGCAGTCTGCCACGGCTGTTTACGGGCAACGCCGTCTGCTGGCGCCGCCCGTCCCGCGCGAAACCCTGGGCACTGCCTGGCTGTGGCTCGACGACGCCTCCGGCACTTTTCGGCCGTTCGTGGCGGGCAGCACGCCGCCGCAACGGGTGCTGTACCACCGGCTGCCGGCGTTGCCGACGCGGCTAAATACTCGCTCGGCGGCGTGGCTGGTGCGCGTGCGCGCCCGCGGCGGTCAGTGCATCTTCGCCGATAACGCGTTATTGTTTAACGCGCCCACTTCAGGTACTTACCAACTCGACCTGGCGCCTGTGGCGCGCCGCCATCCGGGGGCATTACTCGCAGTTTGGCACCCGACAGCCCCCGCCGACCCGGCTATTTTCCTGCCTCCCGGTTCGGCATCACCGGTGGCGGCTACGGTCGTGGCGGGCGGGCGAATGCTACCTCGCCCACTCGTGCCCGCCGACGTAAACCGCAACGTATTCATCGTGTTGCTTTTGCTCGTGGGGCTGCTCTACGGCACGCTCCGCACGGTTTTCGGCATCAGTCTGAGCCGGTTTTTGCGCCTCGAACTCGCTACGCGGCAGGGCGGCGAAGTGCGCTTGGCGGTGGGGGCGCTGCCGAGTACGTCGCTCACGGCACTGTTTGGGTTTGGTTTCGCTTTCTCGTTTGCGCTGCTGATTGTCGTCGTGCAGTCAAATTTCGAGTCGGCGGTCGTGCTGCGCAACCTTTTCCCGCTCACCGATGCCGACATCCTGCTGCGCGTGGGCCTGTATACGGGGCTCGTAGTAGCGTTCGTGCTGCTGCGGTTCGTGTTTCTGAGCGTCGTCGGTTACGTCTTCGACCTCACCGCCCTCGTCGGCATCCAATACGCGGCGTTCGTCAGAACACTACTGCTCGCCGGGGCATACATCCCGCCGACGGTGCTGTTGCATTTGGTCATCGCGTCGCAGGCGCCCACCGCCGCCCGCCGGTTATCCGACTTGCTGCTCGCCTTGTTGCTGCTCGCGGTGGTGGTGCGCGCCGTGTGGGCGGTTCGGGCGCGCTATCCCCTGCTCAACCTGCACTTGTTTGCGTACCTTTGTGCTACTGAAGTGATTCCCTTCCTCGTGCTGTTTCGGTTGATCGTCTCGCCCTTGTTTTGATTTCGCTTCGGGCAGCCCCGCCCCGAATTGTGGTTCGGAGCGGGGCTGCGTGCCGTTTGGTGTACCAGCCAGCATTTTTTTACCTCGCCTATACTCCTCCTCTACTCCGTCCTTCATTCGTGAAAATGGCTGCAAACGCCGAATCGACCAGCGCCGCGCCGCAGCGGCCCTTCCCCCGCATTACCAGCCTTCTCGTTACCCAGCCCAAACCGGCCGGCGACGTTTCTCCTTATTTCACGATTGCGCAGAAGTACGGTGTAAAGGTTGATTTCCGCGAGTTCATTCAAATTGAGCCCGTCACGTACAAGGAATTTCGGCGCGATAAGATCAATCCGCTCGCCTTCACGGCCATCATCTTCACTAGCCGCAACGCAGTCGATCACTTCTTCCGCATTTGCGCCGAAGCCCGCATCGAGATGCCCGCCGAGATGAAGTATTTCTGCATCTCCGATCAGACGGCCTATTACCTCCAGAAGTATATCACGCTGCGGAAACGCAAATTGTTCGTGGGCGAAAAAACCGCCAGTGACCTCTTCGACGTGATGAAAAAGCATAAGACGGAGAAATTTCTCTTCCCGTGTTCCAACATTCGGAAGAACGATATTCCGGATTTTATGCGGGCCAACAACCTCAATTTCACGGAAGCCATCGTGTACCGAACCGTCGCCAGCGACTTGTCGGATCTGGCAGAAGTCAAATATGACTGCATTGCCTTCTTCTCGCCTTCCGGGATCAGTTCGCTGTTCGTCAATTTCCCTGATTTTCAGCAGAATGAGACGCGAATCGCGGCTTTCGGCCCTACTACGGCGCAGGCCGTACTCGACGCCGGCCTTCGCCTCGACATCGAAGCACCTCATCCTAACGCCCCATCCATGACGGGCGCCATCGAGCGGTACATCATCGAACACAGCCCCGATACGGAGGCTAAAAAACGCTGATCCCGCGCGCTGCCCCCCCGACGATTGCGTGAATTGTAGCCCACGGCGTAGAAAATAATCCGCGCTTCTGCCTACATTTGAAGCCGCTGTCGGTGAGCTTCTGCCACCGCACTATCTTCTTCACCAGTCGCCTCCTTTATTCCCGCACCCTCGCATCATGCAGAAACGCCTACTTCTGGCCACCGGCCTGCTCGCGCTGGCCTTTGGCGCTAACGCCCAGCAACAGCCTCAGTTCAGCCATTACGGCTTCAACGGGATGTTTCTCAGCCCGGCGTACGCAGGCATCACCAACCGTCCGGAGTTCACCTTTCTCGGTCGTTACCAATACGCCGGTTACACGGCGGCCTTCAACGATAAAGGCGGCTCGCCGCAAACGTTCATGCTGACCGGCTCGCTGCCCGTAGCAGCTATCGGTGGCGGCTTGGGCTTGGGCGTTTACCGCGATGAAATCGGGGCTACCAAAACGCTCAGCGCGCAGGTTTCGTACTCCTACCACATCAAAATGAATTCCGGTAAGCTCGGAATCGGGGTACAAGGTATTTTCAATAATATCAGCAAAGGTGAATACCGCGCAAAGGATGCCGGCGATCCCAATGTGCCCTTCAACTCCTCCGACCGTAAGTTCGATGCCGGTGCCGGCTTGTGGTATCAGGGCGAAAATCTTTATGTTGGGTTGGGTGTCAATAATCTCCTCGGTGCCGAATACCAGTTCGCTGCTGTAGATGCCGGAAAGAACAAAGCCAAAGTCTTAGCGGAGCGTCACGCGTATTTGACCACAGGCTATAATTTCGATATCTCGGAGTCGTTTGTCCTCACCCCAACCGCCATCGCCAAGATGGACTTTGCGGGTGCTGGCGAAAGCCTCTCTTTTGAAGTGGGCGCGCGCGGCACGTTCAACGACCGTTTTTGGGGTGGCGTGGGCTACCGTCACGAGGAAGCCGCTACCGGCTTGGCGGGCATTGCCTTCGGCAAAAACAACATGATGCGCGTCGGCTACTCCTTCGATCTGGTGGTATTCGATCCAGAAGCCCGTACCCGCAGTTCGCACGAGATCATGCTTTCGTTACGTTTGCCGGAGCCGGTCATGCGCATCCGTCCAGCCATTCGTACTCCGCGGTATAGCTTCTAAAGCATCCTTCGCGTGAACCTTTTACGAAAGGGCACGGTATAGCGCACGTTAGGGTGTGCGCCCATGGCAGCGGCTGGCTTCGTTTTCAACATACGAAGCAACCGCTGTCTTGCGTTACGCCGGTGTTCACCGGGCATAATGACCGTGTTCGTCGAGTAAAATTGCCGATTCGGCAGGTTAAGCGGTTTTGGGTTTGAAAGTCTGTCGTTTAGCGCGTTAATTTTGTGTCCTCAAAAAAAGTAGTTTCTACTCCGGTCGTCCAGCACCACGGGCAACCTCTCCTCCGTAAAATGAAAAAACTCGCTTCCTTGTCCCTCCTCGCTTTCACGGCCGGCCTGCTCGGGGCTTGCGGTGGCTTTGGCCACGGGCCGCAAGGCGACCTGACGGGAGCCGAGGACCGGCCAATCTTTAATTCGCAAGCCGTTCCCTACGGAATGGTGCCTTGCCCCGGCGGGACGTTCCATATGGGGCAGACCGACGAGGACATCGCGGCGTCGATGACCAACATGAACAAGCAGGTCACGATTGGCGGGTTCTACATGGATGAGACCGAAATCACGAACAACGAGTACCGTCAGTTCATGGACGTTATTCGGCAGGACTCAATGGAGGCACTGGGCCAGGAGTACGTGATGTCGGAGTTGTACCCGGATACTACCGTGTGGGTGCGCGATTTTACGTACCACATGGGCGACCCCATGATGGAGTACTACTACACGCACCCCGCCTTTGATGACTACCCCGTGGTGGGCGTCGATTGGTTCGCGGCGCAGTACTTCTGCAAATGGCGCACAAAATTCAAGAACCAGTTTCAGGTCGATAACGAGTTGGCGCCGTTGCCTAACTTCCGTCTTCCGTCGGAAGCAGAGTGGGAGTATGCCGCGCGCGGTGGCCGCGATTTGGCCACGTACCCGTGGGGCGGCCCCTATCTGCGTAATATCAAAGGCTGCATGCTGGCCAATTTTAAGCCGGGCCGGGGCGATTATTACAGCGACGGTTTCTCGTATACCGCTCCCGTTGGCGCGTTCTTCCCCAACGATTTCGGCCTATACGATATGGCCGGCAACGTAGCCGAATGGTGCGAAGATGCCTATTACGAGGCTTCCGTACCGGTAGTGTGGGACTTGAACCCCACTTATTTCAATGATAACGAGCCTCGCAAAATGGTGCGTGGTGGTTCGTGGAAGGATATTCCGTATTTCTTGGAGACAGGAACGCGAAACTTTGAGTATCAGGACTCTGCCCGTTCGTACATCGGCTTTCGTTGCGCGATGATCTACCTCGGACGGTCGTCGGGCTCTGAATTTGGCGGCCAGTAAGCCACACTGTTGCGAATTTTTAAAGAATTCGCTTGCCAACTGACGAATTTTTCTTGCTAACTTTGGGGGCGGCCGGACTTGTTCGGCCGCCCGCTGTTTTCGTTTGGCTCACCATTTCCTTGTTTAAATCGCGCTGGGCTATCCGAGCGCACCAACACCTTCCCGTTTTCACTTCAGTCTTCACTTTCACGAATCCCAACCCCCCACACCACAATGGCTAAGAAGGAAAAGAGCTTTCTCTACGACGTGGCGATGCCCAAAGTTTACGGTCTTGGCGCCGCCGTCGTTATCATCGGCGCACTGTTCAAGATTCAACACTGGGACGGCGCCGATATTATGCTCATCGTGGGGCTGGGCACGGAAGCCCTGATTTTCGCACTCAGCGCATTTCAGCCCGTCCCGCACGAGCCACAGTGGGATTTGGTGTACCCGCAGCTTGCCGATGATTACGCTGGGGGTGCTGCCGGTTCGCTGGAAGAAAGCAACGGCACGGGCCTGACCCGCAAACTCGACGATATGCTGAAAGATGCCAACGTCACGCCCACGACGATTAATTCGCTCGGCGACGGTCTGCGCCGCTTGAGCGATTCGACGGAGAAAATGGCTGATCTCGGCGACGCTACCGTTGCGACGCAGGATTACACGACCAAAATCCGTAACGCCTCGTCGTCGCTGGAACGCATCAACGAAGCTTATTCTTCGACGGTAGAAGCTATGTCGCAAATGGCGGCTGCTTCAGCCGATGCCCGTGAGTACCACGAGCAGGTGCAGAACATTACCAAAAATCTGGCGGCCCTCAACGCCGTGTACGAGATGGAGCTTTCGGATGCCAACAAGCATATGAGCTCGCTCAACAAATTCTACGGCACGCTCAGCGTGGCCATGGAAAACATGGTAGACGCCAGCAAAGACACCGAGCAGTTCAAGACGGAAGTCAGCAAGCTCACCGGCAACCTGCACTCGTTGAACACGGTGTACGGCAACATGCTGAACGCCATGCGCGCGTAAGCGGCATTCGCGTTAGATTACCCGGTAGGCGCAGTTTTCGACAACGCAGCTTCAACTGAAACTCTGAAATGTCAGGAGGAAAAGAAACACCACGGCAGAAAATGATCGGTATGATGTATCTGGTGCTGACAGCTCTGCTGGCACTCCAGGTCAACTCGGCCATTCTTCTGAAATTCCGCACACTCGACGAAGCGCTTATGGGTGCTAACGGCAAAACCGCCAATAGCACCAAGGCGCAACTGGAAGATATGGAAAAGAAGGCAGCTGAAACCAAGCTGCCAAAGGATATGGCTCGTGTTGAGTCAGGCAAAAAGGTGCAGGCTAAATCCGAGGAGATGGTGGCTTACATCAACGCGCTGCGCGGCGACATCATCAAGCGTTCCGGTAGCTTCGCGGAAGATGGCGTAACGTACGCCAACCCCAGCGCGGAAGACGCCGTGGCGATGGAGATGATCGGCGCCGGCAATAACAAGAACCCGGGTAAAGCCAACGAGCTGAAAAAGCGCTTGGACGATTACGTCGGTTTCATCAAGCAATATGCGCCGACGGCGGCGCCGTTAGCGCTCGATGCGAAGGATGACCCAATCGCCCGGAAAGACGAACACCAGAAGAGCAAAAACTTCGCGGAGTTGAATTTCGGTAACACGCCGATGGTAGCCGCCCTTGCCGTACTGGCAGAGAAGGAAAACGCCGTTCGTCGTTACGAAGCCGAAGCACTTGGGATGATTTCGGGTCAGTTGGGTAAAGAAATCATCAAGTTCGACAAAATCGGCACCGCAGTGTCGGCCGAGTCCAAGGTAGTGGCCGCTGGTACCAAGTACAAGGCCGAGATGTACCTGATTGCCTCGTCGAGCCAGATCACGCCTGTGATGAAGGCCCGTGGTCAGAACATCAAAGTGAACTCCGAGGGGCGTGGTGAAGTAGAATTCACTGCCCAGGCGGGTGCTTACGACAAGGACGGCAACTCCAAGCAAACGTGGGAAGGTACGATCATCATCAAGCGCGATGGCAAAGACTCGCTCTTCAAAGTGAAGCAGGAGTACATCGTGGCTAAGCCCGTGATGCAGGTGCAGTCGGCTTCGGTGCAGGCGCTTTACCTCAACTGCGGCAATAAGCTGAACGTGCAGGTACCGGCGCTGGGCTCGACCTACGACCCAAGCTTCGGCGCAACAGGTGCCCAAGTGATTAAAGGCACCAACAAAGGTGAAGTGACGCTGATCCCGTCGTCGAAAGAAGTGAAGTTGAGCGTAAGCTCCGGTGGTAACAAAATCGGCGACCAGGATTTCAAAGTCCGCCTGATCCCGAAGCCGGATATTATGGTTACGTCCGGTGGCCGTCCGATTGATATGAAGCGCGGAATGCCATCGCCGGGCCCACGTGAAATCACGATCACGGCCAAGCCTGACGAAAGCTTCAAAAACTTCCTGCCGGAAGACGCCCGTTACCGCGTAACGGCCTTCGAGATTGCGCTGGTGCGTGGTCGCCGTCCGGTGGGCGCTCCTCAGACGGTTAGCTCATCGTCGATCAACCTCAATTCCTACGCTTCGCAGGCACAAGCCGGCGACCGCTATATGGTGGAAGTGAAGGAAGTGAAGCGGATGAACTTCCGCAACCAGGTAGAGAGTGTTTCGGGTCTCCAGAACACGCTGTTCAACATTCCGTTGAACTAACTTGCCGGCTGAACTAACCTTTGTCTTCGCTCCGTTTGCCCGCTATGCGCATTATCCTGTTTGCCCTGCTGGGGCTGTGCCCCGCTCTCGCCGTTGCCCAACCGGGCGCGGCCAATGGCGCCGAGCAATCGACGACTGCCGTTAGCTCCCCCACGGTTCGCGCGATTCCGAATTCGGACGTGATGTACCGCAAAAGCATTTGGCGGACCATCGATCTGCGCGAAAAGCAGAACAAGCCGATGTTTGCCAATAACCACCAGATCACGAAGATCATCGTGGATGCGGTAAAGGCTGGCAAGTTGCAAGCCTACAGCGGCGACTCGCTGACGCGGGTTGTGACGTTGGAGGAATTCAACAAGAAGCTGCTGGTGCCGGGTGCTGATACCGGGCCGACGGAAGAAGAGAAAAAGGCTGGTTTCGACAAAGTTGAGGAAGATACCGGCGGTGGCTGGGGCGATGAGCCCGCTGGCGGTGCCAAATCAACGGTAATTGCGGCCTCCGAATACTTTCCTAAGCAACTCTATCAAATGGAGTTGAAGGAAGATATGGTTTTCGATAAGAAGCGTTCGCGGATGTACCACGAGATTCAGTCTATTGCCATCTCGGTACCGGCCGATGAAACGCCCAAAGGCTATAACGTGCCGATTGCTACCTTCAAATGGGCCGATCTGGTGAAAGTTTTCCGCGACAATCCGGAATCGGCCATCTGGTTCAACAACTCGAACACGGCGCAGCATAAGAACTTGGCTGATGCGTTTGATCTGTGGATGTTCTCTTCGTACATCACCAAAGTATCGAACGCCGACGACAAGGAGCTTTCCGACATCTACGGTGGCGCACAAGAAGGCATTTTGGCCGCGCAGCAAGTAGCCGGCGAAATGATCGAGTACGAGTACAACCTCTGGTCGTTCTAACGCAGGTTTCCGCGTTCGTTACGTGTAAAAACGCCCCGATAGCCTTTGGCTGCCGGGGCGTTTTATCGTTAGGCGATGAGTGAGCGGTTGGCGCACCTCTGCTCTTGCGCAGCTTACTCAGCGGTGGTCTTTGAGGCCAAGCTTGAGGCAAGATTATGGTTATTTCTCGCAAAGTCCGCTAAGGACGCAAAGGAGAACGAGAAGATGTATGGTTGTGGGCTGGAACAGGCACCTGCAAAGCGATTGACTGGAAACGACATTGCTGTGTAACCCCTGTAGCCAAACGGCATTGGTGAGCAGAAGGAGATTACTGCGCTCCTCGCAATAGCAGATGCTTGTAACGTCTGGCTGAGCGTTTAAACAGGTAATTAGGCGGAGGCAGCGGTTTGCTGATTTTCAGCAAACCACGTTCTTAGTACTCGCGCTTTGGCAGCGCCGATTTCGGCGGTGAGCTCGGCTTCCGACAGTTCGCGGATTTTTTTGACGGACTTGTGTTTTGTGAGGAGTTTGTCGGCCGTGACCGGGCCTAGACCTTTTACATCGGTGAGCTCGGTTTTTAGGGTGGCGGCATCGCGGCGGCTACGGTGAAACGTGATGCCGAAGCGGTGCGCTTCGTCGCGCATGCGCTGAATGAGGCGTAGGGTTTCGCTTTTTTTATCGATGTACAGCGGGAGCGAATCGCCGGGGACGTAGATTTCTTCCAGCCGTTTAGCGATGCCGATGATGGGGATTCGGCCCCAAATGCTTAAATCCTTCAAGGCTTTGACGGCCATCGAAAGTTGGCCTTTACCGCCATCGACGATGATGAGTTGCGGTAGCGTGGCGCCTTCGTCGAGAAGGCGGCGGTAGCGACGGGTGACGATTTCGTACATCGAGTCAAAATCGTTGGGGCCGATAACGGTCTTGATGTGGTAATGCCGATACTCTTTTTTGGCCGGCCGAGCGTTGCGGAAACAGACCATCGCGGCGACGGGATTGTCGCCTTGGAAATTGGAGTTATCGAAGCATTCGATGTGACGCGGCAACTCGGTCAGGCGCAGATCACGCTGCATGGTTTCCATGATGCGCACCTCGTTCACGTCCTTCGACTTCTCGTTCATCGACTCCTTTTCTTTGCGGAGGTAGAGCGCATTTTTTAGCGCCAGATTAAGGAGCTTTTTCTTGTCGCCAATTTGCGGAACGGCTACCGTAATGCCCGGCAGCGGCACTGAGCATTCGACATTGACCAGAATTTCGGACGCGGTGCTTTCAAATTCGGCGCGCAAATTCAGGATGATGCTCGGTAGAATGTCGCAGTCGGCTTCATCGAGCCGCTTTTGTAGCTCGACTGATTTTGTGAGAATAATGGCACCATTGACGATGTGTAGGTAATTGACGAACGAAAATTGTTCGTTGGACGCGATGGCCACTACATCAATATTGGTCAGTGTTTGCGAGACGACGGTTGATTTGGCCTGGAAATCGTCGAGCCGGTCGAGTTTCGTTTTGAACGTGTGCGCTTGCTCAAATTGCTGTTGCTGGGCAGCATTGCCCATTTGCTCGCGCAGCCACGTCCGCGCTACGGTGAGGTTGCCGGACAACAAGTTGCGAATTTGCGAAATGTAAGCGCCGTACGTGGCCTCGTCTTCCAAGCCTTCGCACGGCCCTTTGCAATTGCCGAGGTGGTATTCGAGACACACTTTGTATTTGCCGGCCGCCACGTTTTCGGGCGACAAATTGTAGCTGCACGTGCGGAGCGGGTACAGCGTTCTGATCAGCTCCAGCACCGTGTACATGGCGCCTACGCTGGCATAGGGGCCATAGTAGCGGCTGCCATCGGCGAGTTTCTGGCGGGTGGTGAGTAGGCGCGGGAAGCGTTCGGCCGTCAGGCAGAGATAGGGGTAGGATTTGCCATCCTTCAGCAGAATATTGTATTTCGGTTGATGCTGCTTAATGAGGTTGTTTTCGAGCAGAAAAGCGTCGGATTCGGTATCGGTGATTTGAAATTCGAGCCGACGAATATTGGCGACCAGCCGTTTGGTTTTCGTGTTGTGCTGGGCCTGGGAGTTGAAATACGATGAAACCCGATTGCGCAGATCGACGGCTTTGCCGACATAAATGATGCGGTCGTCGGTGTCGAAATATTTGTACACGCCGGGCTGGTGGGGCAGCCGGGTAATTTGTTCTTTCAGCGTCATACGTAACAACCGGAATCGGACGCTCCGGGGGGCGAAGGTAAATCGCGTGCGGGGCCAAAAAGTGGCTAACGCGTAGCTGAAACGGAAGTTTAACGGCGATACTCGGCTACGAGGTCGTCGGCGAGCCGGGTGGTTCGCAGTAGTCGGGCGGCGGGCGGTAGCTGCGGCGCCGTCACGCCCGCGTGCAGCCGGAGCGTAGAATTGGTGAGAACGCGGATTTCGTCCCAGAAGTCGGCCGCGAGAAAAGAATTGAGGACGCGCGCTCCGCCTTCCACCAGCACCGAATGCAGACCGCGAGCGTGCAACGCGGCTAAGGCGGCGGGTAAATCGGCGCCGTCGAGCAGCAGGGTTTCCGGCTCGTTATAGGCGAGTAGGTGCAGATTGGGTGGTAGGGCGCGGGTGCCGGTGAGTACCATCCGCACGGGCGCGGGGCCGGGCCAGTAGCGGGCGTCGAGGCGCGGATTGTCGGTGCGGGCGGTTGTGGCGCCGACCAGAATGGCTGCTTCTTCGGTGCGCCACCGATGGACGAGACGGCGGGCGGCCTCGCCGCTGATGGCAGTTGGGCGCCCAACGGCACTCGTTACGTTTGCGGGTACCGGCGGTTCGGCGGCGGCGGCAGCCAGAAAACCATCGGCCGATTGCGCCCACTTGAGTACCACCCACGGCCGCGCACGTTCCTGTGCGCTGAAAAAACGCCGATTGAGCCACCGCGCTTCTTCTGCCAGCAAGCCGACGGTGACGGCGCAACCGGCGGCCCGCAAACGCGCGGCGCCGCGCCCGCCGACCAGCGGATTAGGGTCGAGCGTGGCAACCACCACTTCGGTGGCGCCGTGCCGAATCAGCAAATCGGCGCAGGGAGGCGTTTTACCGTGGTGCGCACACGGCTCCAAGGTAACGAACACGCGCATACCCGCGAGCGAGGACGGTGCGTCGGGCCGCGCGAAGAGGGCCGTTACGGCCTCCACTTCGGCGTGGGGGCCACCGTAGCGCCGGTGCCAGCCTTCGGCGAGGATGTTCCCGGCCGCGTCGGCGATGACGCAGCCGACTTGTGGGTTGGGGCGCGTGGCCGGGCCGCCGAGCGCGGCCAGCTCCAAGGCGCGGCGCATCAGGAGGAGATCGGTGGGAGGAATAGGATAGGGGGGCATCATCAGGGGAGTAAAGCTACTTCTGGTGATGATGTGTTGGTGGGAACGCAAGGAGCCCGCCGACGAGTAGGCAGTTTCCGCTGATGGCAGCAGCTGATGAAACGCTTCGCGCACCGTTGCTTTGTGCGTGCTACCGCCCCAAACCAATCTCGCTACCATCCTGCGCGCTTTTGCCGGAGCGCTCGAAATCGCCTACTCGGTCGCAGAAGCCCGTGTGCTGGCGCGGCGCGTGCTGGGCCACCGGCTGGGTTTGGCGCCCCACGAATTGGCGTTGCGCGGCGCTGATGCGCTTTCAGCAACCACCCTAACCCAATTGACCGACGACCAGCGGCGGCTGCTCGCGCACGAACCCGTGCAGTATGTGCTGGGCGAGGCGCCGTTTCTGGAGTTAGAGCTGGAAGTAGGGCCGGGCGTACTCATTCCAAGGCCCGAAACGGAAGAACTGGTACAACTCATAACGGTGGAGCTGCGGGATGCGCGCGCGCCGCGTCTGCTCGATGTCGGCACCGGCTCAGGGTGCATAGCGGTGGCGGTGGCGCAAATTCTGCCGCGCGCCGAGGTGTGGGGGCTGGATATATCTGACACGGCGCTAGCCATTGCCCGGCGCAACGGCGCGCGGTACGGCAACCGCGTAACGTGGCTCCAACACGATGTTTTTCAGCCCCTGACGCCGGAAATTTTCGACGACCAACTCGATGGCCTCATCAGTAACCCGCCGTATGTGCCGCAGCGGGAAGCGGCGGAAATGGCACCGCACGTCCGCGACCACGAACCGGCCTTGGCGCTTTTCGTGCCCGATGATGACCCGCTACGATACTACCGCCGCTTGGCCGAAGTTGGTAGCACCATGCTGCGACCGAAAGGCCGTATCTACCTCGAAACCCACACTGAGTATGCCGCCGCTGTGGCCGATCTGCTGCGCGCGACGGGGTACGCGGCCGTAACCGCCCACAACGATTTCACGGATCGGCCGCGCTTCGTGACGGGTACGCGGGTGGCCTGAATACGCCGCTGGTGGCTTGCACGAGCGCATGAATCGGGCAACATCCAAAAATAACAACGCCCGCCCCGGCCCTCCGGCTGGGCGCCGTACCTTTGCGGCCGTAACTGCCCACGCCCGGCTCCGGGTGCTGCCCTGCATGTCCGTCGCGCCCGAAAGTCTGTCTGCTACCGCTCCCTACGTTCACCCGACCGCCATTGTGGAGGCGGGCGCCCGGCTGGGCGCCGGTTGCCGAATCTGGCATTTCGCCCATCTGATGCCCGGCTGCGAGTTGGGCGACGGCTGTTCGATTGGGCAAGGCGGGTTTGTGGCGGCCGGCGTACGTCTGGGGCGCAATGTCAAGGTGCAAAACCACGTTTCGATTTACGAAGGCGTGACCTGCGAAGACGGCGTTTTTCTGGGTCCCTCGTGCGTGTTCACGAACGTGCGCAACCCGCGCGCGGCCGTGGTGCGCCGCCATGAGTACGCCCCCACGCACGTGGGGCGCGGTGTAACCGTGGGCGCCAACGCCACGATTGTGTGCGGCGTCACGCTGGGCGCGTATGCTTTTGTGGGCGCCGGCGCGGTGGTCACGCGCGATGTGCCGGCATACGCGCTGGTGGTGGGCACGCCTGCCCGCATTATCGGCTGGATGAGCCCGGCGGGCCACCGGTTACACTTCGACCCCACGACCAACCACGCCCGCTGCCCGCAGGGCGGCGAGGAGTATGAGCTGATTTTGCCCGAAACCGTGCGCCCCGTCGGCTCCGATACTTCCTTTAAGAATCCTGATTGAGCGGCGTGCTGGCGCGGGCTTAACCCCGCTCGCGTCCCGTCAGCCGCCTCCCCAAACGCTACCGCAACCGCTTCCCGACTGCTTTTTCCTTTACGATGACTGCACATTCTATCGCTTCTGCGACCCTCTACGACGAAATGCTCGACAAGCAGGCCACGCTGGCTGTTATCGGGCTCGGCTACGTCGGGCTGCCCATTGCACTGGCCTTTGCCCGTAAGTTGCGCGTGATTGGGTTCGACATCAACGCCAAGCGCGTCGAGATGATGCGCAACCACCAAGACCCCAGCGGTGAATTGGAGCCGGAGGCGTTCGCCAACTGCGACATCACCTTCACCGATTCGCTGGAGGTGCTGCGCGAGGCGCGTTTTTTCATCGTGGCCGTGCCGACACCCATCGACGAACACGCCCAGCCTGATTTGAAACCGCTGCTCGGCGCCTCCACCACGGTGGGCAAAGTACTGAAGCGCGGCGATTACGTGGTGTACGAATCGACCGTGTACCCCGGCTGCACGGAAGAAGACTGCGTGCCGGTACTGGAACGCGAATCGGGGTTGAAATTCCACGCCGATTTCAAAGTCGGCTACTCGCCCGAACGCATCAATCCCGGCGACAAAGAGCATACCCTGGAGCGCATCGTGAAAGTGGTGAGCGGCTGCGACGCCGATTCGGCCGAAGTAGTGGCGAAAACCTACGAATTAGTGATCGACGCGGGCGTTCACCGCGCGAGCAGCATCAAAGTGGCTGAAGCGGCCAAAATCATCGAAAACACGCAGCGCGATGTCAATATCGCGTTGATGAACGAGCTTTCGCTGATTTTCGACCGGATGAACATCAACACCTTCGAGGTGCTGGAGGCGGCCGGCACGAAGTGGAATTTCCTCAAGTTTTTCCCTGGCTTGGTGGGCGGGCATTGCATTGGGGTTGATCCGTACTACCTCACCTACAAGGCTAAAGAACTTGGATACCACGCGAAGGTGATCCTGTCGGGGCGCACGACCAACGACGACATGGGCGCCTACATCGCCCGGAAAACCGTGCAGCTCATGATCAAGCAGGGCAAAGACGTGAGTAAGGCGCGCGTGCTGGTGATGGGCGCTACCTTCAAAGAAAACGTCGAGGATATTCGCAACTCAAAAGTGGTGGATGTGATCGACGAACTCATCAAATTCAGCGTGACCGTAGATGTCACCGACCCTTACGCTGATTCCGAAGAACTGCACCACGAGTACGGTTTTCGGCTGACGCCGGAGGTCGGCACGACGTACGACGCCGTGGTCGTCGCCGTCAGCCACCGCGAGTACGTGACGCTCGATGCCGCGCATTTTCAAGGGCTGATGAGCGGCGGAAGCGGCGTGTTGGTCGATGTGAAAGGATTGTACCGGAATAAAATTGGTTCGGAGATGACCTACTGGAGCCTCTAACCCGCAAGTACATATGAAAATTCTAGTGACGGGCGGCGCGGGTTACATCGGATCGCACACTGTAGTGGCATTGGCGGAGGCCGGTTATGAACCCATCATCGTCGATAATCTGAGTAATTCCCAAGCAACGGCTCTGGAGGGCATCAGCGCGATTTTAGGGCGCAAAGTGCCCTTTTACTCAGTTGATTGCACCGACGAAGCCGCCCTTGACGACGTATTCCAAGCGGAGGGCAAGGTCGAAGGCGTCATTCATTTTGCGGCTTTCAAGGCGGTCGGTGAGTCGGTGAGCGAGCCGATTCGCTACTACCACAATAATGTAGGTTCGATGCTGGCGCTGCTCAAAGCGATGGAGCGAGCCGCGTGTCGGGCCTTTGTTTTCTCGTCGTCGTGTACGGTCTACGGAATTCCTGACGCGTTACCGGTCACGGAAGCGGCGCCCACGCACCGTGCCACCTCGCCGTACGGCAACACCAAGCAGGTGTGCGAAGACATCCTTCACGACTTGGCGGCAAGTGGGCGTTCAAACCTACAGCTTTGCGCCCTGCGGTATTTTAATCCAGTGGGCGCACACACCTCTGCCCGCATTGGCGAATTGCCCTTGGGAGTGCCTAATAACCTGGTGCCATTTGTGACGCAGACGGCGGCTGGGCTACGCGATCATCTGACGGTTTACGGGACGGATTACGACACCCCGGACGGCTCGTGTATCCGAGATTACATCCACGTCGTGGACCTGGCCGATGCCCACGTGGTAGCACTGCGGTGGTTACTCAACGAAGCCGTCACCGACCGGGCGGCCCTTGAAACCTTCAATCTGGGCACCGGACGCGGTAATACGGTACTCGAAGTGTTGCACGAGTTCGAGCGCGTCAGTGGTCAGAAACTGCCGATAGTATTGGGGGCACGTCGCGTTGGCGATGTACCGGCGATTTATGGCGATGTCACGCGTGCCGCTCAAGTACTGGGTTGGCGCGCCCAGCGTTCGCTCTCGGATGCCCTGGCCGACTCCTGGCGGTGGCAACAGGCGCTGGGTAACGCTGTTCGGTAGCCCAACACCTCGACCGGAAGGTCGCTGCCGGGCGCTGCCGTTTTAGCTGCTGAAATTTTTGCCGCCGCACGCGGACTTTGCCTCCTTCTCTCTTTAGCCTACATGCGCATCTTAATCACCGGCGGCGCCGGCTTCATCGGCTCGCACGTGGTGCGGCTCTTCGTCACGAAGTATCCGCAGTACACCATTTTCAACCTCGATGCACTCACGTACGCCGGAAATCTGGCGAATCTGACCGACATCGAAAACGAGCCGAATTACCGGTTTCTGAAAGCGGATATTACCGATGCAGCCGAAATCGGGCGGCTCTTCGCCGAGCATCAGTTCGATGGGGTGATTCACTTGGCAGCCGAATCGCACGTAGATCGCTCAATTGCTGATCCGCTGGCGTTCGTCAATACCAACGTCATCGGCACGGTTACGCTGTTGCAAGCAGCGCGTAATGCGTGGCGCGCGCGGCCCGAAGGCATGGACGGCCACGTGTTCTACCACGTCAGCACCGACGAGGTGTACGGCTCGCTCGACTTCGATCATACGATGTTTACCGAACAAACCTCGTATGATCCGCGCTCGCCGTATTCGGCCTCCAAGGCCGCTTCCGACCATTTCGTGCGGGCTTGGCACCATACGTACGGCTTGCCGGTGAAGATGTCGAACTGCTCGAACAACTACGGCCCCAATCATTTCCCGGAGAAGCTGATTCCGTTGGCGCTCAATAATATCCGGCAAATGAAGCCCGTGCCCGTATACGGCAAAGGCGAAAACGTGCGCGACTGGCTCTACGTGCCCGACCACGCCACCGCAATCGACGCGGTGTTCCACCGGGGGCGGCTCGGCGAAACGTACAATATCGGGGGCGTGAACGAGTGGGCGAACATCGACCTCATCCGGCTCCTGTGCGGCTTGATGGACGAGCGCCTCGGCCGCCCCGGAGGCACGAGCGCCGAACTGATTACGTTCGTTACCGACCGCGCCGGTCACGATTTGCGCTACGCCATCGACTCGTCGAAGATTATGACCGAATTGGGCTGGAAGCCTTCCGTGACGTTTGAGGAAGGACTCGCCAAAACGGTCGATTGGTATCTGGCGAATATCGACTGGCTCGAAAACGTGACTTCCGGCAACTATCAAGGCTACTACGAGCAGCAATACAGCGCGCGGTAAAGTCTCATTGCATGATTGAGTGATTGAGGATTGAGTGATTGCACGCAACAAAAAATCACTCAATCGCTCAATTACTCAATCAAAAATCTACCTTTCGTGTACGAAACTCCTTTTCATACCGGCTCGCTCGCCGACCGCGCGTTTCTTGTTACCGGTGGCGCCGGTTTCATTGGCTCCAACCTCGTGGAATATCTGCTGGCGCACGGTGCCGGGCGGGTGCGGGTTTTTGATAATTTCTCAAACGGTTTCCGCAAAAACCTGCGGGCTTTCGAGGGAAATCCGGCGTTTGAGCTACTTGAAGGCGATATCCGCGACCAGGACGCCTGCCACGCGGCGTGCGCGGGCATCGATGTGGTGTTCCACCAAGCGGCCCTTGGTTCGGTGCCGCGCTCGATCAACGACCCCGTGACGAGCAACGAGGTCAATGTCGGCGGGTTCGTGAAGATGCTCGTGGCGGCCAAAGATGCCAACATCAAGCGGTTCGTGTACGCGGCGTCGTCGAGTACGTACGGCGATTCGCCGCATTTGCCGAAGGTCGAAGACCGCATTGGCCGCCCGCTCTCGCCGTACGCCGTCACCAAATACGCCAACGAACTGTATGCCGACGTATTTGCAAAAACCTACGGCATGGAGATCATCGGGCTACGGTATTTCAATATTTTTGGCCCACGCCAAGACCCGAACGGCGCTTATGCCGCCGTCATTCCGCTCTTCATTGATGCGCTGCTGAAGGGCACGCCCCCCACGCTCAACGGCGAAGGGCAGCAAACGCGCGATTTTACGTTCGTCGCGAACTGCGTGCAGGCCAATATCCGGGCGGCCCTCACCGATAACCCCGGCGCCGTGAACGAGGTGTACAACATCGCCGTCGGCGACCGTACCAGTCTGCGCGAGATGTATGCCCTGCTGCGCGAAGCCGCTGGTTCTACCTTGGAGCCGCTTTTCGGCCCGCCGCGCGCCGGCGACATTCAGGATTCGCTCGCCGATATCTCGAAGGCGGAACGTCTGCTCGGCTACCGGCCGCAAGTGCGCATCGGCGAAGGCTTGCAGCGCACGCTGGCGTGGTTTCAGACGCATCAGGAGTTCATTCGGGAGGGTAACGAGGCGGCCGTTTAGGAGTGGTGCGGCCTTCAGGCCGCATTGATCAAGCTACTGACTGCGGCCTGAAGGCCGCGCCACCACACACTGCCGATTTTGGTACTCGCAATCTCTCTTCTTAGAAGAAAAATGAAAGGAATTATCCTCGCCGGTGGCTCCGGTACGCGCTTGCATCCGCTGACGCTGGCCGTCAGTAAGCAATTGATGCCCATCTACGACAAGCCGATGGTGTATTACCCGCTCTCCATTCTGCTGATGGCGGGGATTCGGGAAGTCCTCATCATCACGACGCCGCACGATCAGGCGCAATTTCAGCGGCTGCTCGGCGATGGCGCGCGCCTCGGTTGCCGGTTTGAGTATGTGGTGCAGGAGGTGCCCAATGGGCTGGCGCAAGCCTTCGTGTTGGGCGCCGATTTCATCGGCGACGACTCGGTCGCGCTCGTGCTGGGCGATAACATCTTCTACGGCACCGGCCTGGAGCAACTGCTGCAAACCAACCGCGAGCCGCAGGGCGGCATCGTGTACGCGTACCACGTAAACGACCCGGAACGCTACGGCGTGGTGGAATTTGATGACGCCTTTCGGGCCATCAGCATCGAGGAAAAACCGCAGCACCCGAAGAGCAATTACGCCGTGCCGGGGCTGTACTTCTACGATAATTCGGTGGTGCAAATCGCGCGCGACCTTGCCCCGAGCGCACGCGGCGAGTACGAAATCACCGATGTCAATAAAGAATATCTGCGGCGCGGCACGCTGAAAGTGAGTATTTTAGGGCGCGGCACGGCGTGGCTTGATACCGGCACTTTCGAGAGCCTGATGCAAGCCGGCGAGTTCGTGCGCGTGATCGAGGAGCGGCAGGGGCTCAAAATCGCGTGTATCGAAGAAATTGCGTGGCGTCAAGGCTTCATCAGCACCGATGAGCTGCGCGAGATTGCCGAACCGCTGCGGAAGTCGGGTTACGGCGATTATTTGCTGCGTTTGCCGGAACAGCGCGTGGCGTAGGGGCTTCTGCCATTCTGAGCGATTACCCTCCCTTGCCCGGCCTTTAAAGGCCGGGCAAGGGAGGGTAATCGCTTTTTACTCCACCACCAGCCGCCGCGTGGCGCCGCCGGCTCGCACCACGTACAGCCCCGCCGGCAGCCCGCGCAAATCCAGCGTCGAGGGGCCAGGTGCGAGTGGCCAGGTGCGCACCACCCGGCCCAAGCCATCGATCAGCGTGGCCGTGGGCGCCGTGGCGCCACTGAGGGTGGCGGTGTGGTGGGCGGGGTTGGGGGCGAGGGTGAGGGGGAGGGCTGAACTCTGTGTAGGCAACCCATTAGGCCCAATACCAAGTTGTGCGATGTAAATATTTTCATCGTATGACATGCCGGTATGTGTTAAGGTAGTAGACCCAAAATCAATAACCCCACTTTTAAAGCTTCCTGTAACATACAGCTTGTCGGCGCTGGATATTAATTCTAAGCAATTATCGGAGCCCTGACCTCCTATGCTTATAGCCCATTGCCAATCTCCAAGTGAGTTGAGCTTTGCCACAAAACCATCACTGGTACCATAATTTCCAGCCCTAGTTAATGTCGTAGTTCCGAATTGGATGGTAGAGCTAAAAAAGCCGCCAGAAACATAGAGAGCGCCAGCTTTATCTAGGGTTAACCCCTGACCGTAGTCATTGCCAAGACCACCTGCACGTGTTGCCCATTGCCATAAGCCGGCCGAGTTAAGTTTTGCAATATAAGCGTCGTCAAAGCCGGTCGGACCGGAGTTAAGTAATGTAGTGCCTCCAATGCTAAGCAAGCGGCTACTGAACCTGCCACTTATATAAACCGCGTCGGTACTATCAACGGCTACATAACCTCCAAAGTCTTGATCAGTACCTCCGATGCTCACTGCCCACTGCCAGGTACCGTTAGGACTAAGCTTAGCTGTAAACCCATCGCCCGCGCCAGCATTGGTAAGGGTTGTTCCTCCCAGAGTAAGTGTGGTGCTACTAAAAAAACCAGTTACATAGACGCTGCCGCTATGTGCCATCGCTACACTGTACCCGACATCTGTATCAGCTCCGCTTACACCTACTGCCCAAAGCCACCTCCCGGCTGAGTTCAGTTTGCCAACAAACCCATCTGTACTACCACTAACACTTAGAACGGTTGACCCGAGTGAGATGGAGGTGCTTTCAAAGCTTCCACTAGTGTAGACCGCCCCTGTGCTATCAATAGCCAATCCGATGCAGATTTCTCTCCCACTACCTCCAACACCAATGCCCCATTGCCAGATACCAGCAGAATCTAGTTTCGCGATAAAAGCGTCGTCGGCGCCAGCATTGATTAGGGTTATAGTATCAAAGTTAATGGTGGGACTGCTGAATTTCCCAGCTAAATAAACATTGCCACTATTATCCAGTGCTACCTTGTATGCAAAATCATCTGTTGTACCTCCTACCCGTGCAGCCCATTGCCAAGCGCCTAGTCGATTGCGTTTGGCGATAAAAGCATCCCTACCACCTGCGCTAGTGAGCGTGGTAGCCCCAAACGTCGTTGTACCATTAAAGTAGCCCGCTAAGTACACATTACCCGCAGCATCCACATTCGTGCTCCGTCCGGTTCCAATACCTAGACTTTCCGCCCACTGCCAAGTAGGCGCCTGCGCCCCAGCCCTCCCCGCCGCAGCCAGCAGTAGCACGAGCAGCCACAGCCGCCGAAAGGAAAAATTCTTCATCGGAAAAGAGATCGAGAGGGAGAAAGGTATCGCCAAACTATCGCAAGACCCGACATTGTCATCGGAAGCTGCCGCATAGCCACCCGAAACAGCACCCGCCCGCTTCCCGAAACGCGCAAATCCCCGCCAACTTCAGGTTGGCGGGGATTTGCGCGTTCGTTCCCAGAGCATTCTCAATCATTATCCGGCCCGGCAGCCCCGCTGATGAGCCGCTGCAAAGAAACGGGCGCGCCTACCCGGTCCGCAATCCGGGCGGGTGGGTATTTTGAGTATCCGGGCTGGTACGGAGGGGCGCGCGCGCGTTTACCCTGGCGCGGGCGGGGCGAGCCACGCGGTCAGCGTGGCGGCTTCGGTTTCGAGCAGGGCCAACCGAAGCTGATCGATGGCAAAGGCCGTGGGGTCGAGCGGCCCGCCCGGCAGATCGTCGATGCGGATGTGGTCGGCGAGGTAGGTGGCCAGCCGGGCCGCGCGCGCGGTCAGGGCGGCCGCCTGCGCGGGCGTGAGCGCGCTTCGGTACTGCTCGGCCGCGGCCGACGGGGCTGCCAGCGCCGCCACACAGGCACGTCGGCAGGCCTGCACGACGGCCTGGGCGTGGAGTTGCTGCTGCCGCCGCGTCAGCGCGAACCGCAGATTGTAGGCTTGGCGGGTTGCCACGCGGAGGCGGCGCTCAGTGGGCTTGCGCTGTAGCCCGACGGGTAGCGGTAGCGGCAGCACCTCGGCGACGGGTAGGGGCGGCGCGGGCACCACCGGTAGGACAGCCCGGCGCACGGGCACGGAGGTGAGGGCGAGCCACAGATCGAAGTCCTGAACGGCGAGCGGCAGCGACCGCCGCCCCGATTCGGCATCGGCCACGCGCGCGGCCGTGGTGCCGAGCGACAGCGCCCACTGCTGCTGGGTGAGGCCGAGTAGCTGCCGCAGGAAATCGCCCGGAGCCGGCGCGACAGGGTTGGTGGTGCGGGCGGGACGAGGCATGGCAAGTAATGCGTAGTTTTGGGGTAGGAGAGTTTCGAAACCCTTCTATCTCAAAACTACGCAACTTACTACGCCCCCGCGAAAGCGGCCAGCGCCGCCCCGGCCGCGCCGATGCGGCGGGCGGTTTCGTCCGGGCCAAGGACTTCGAGGGTGGCGATCAGGTCAGGCCCCATCAGGCCGCCCGTGATGGCGAGGCGGAGCGCCTGCATCACCTGGCCGGTTTTGAGGGTGTGGGCGGCGAGGGATTCGTCGAGGACGCGCTTGATTTCGGTAGCATTCCAGGGCTGGGCCTGCGGGAAGCGGGTGGCGAAATCGGCGAAGGCGGCGGCCACGGGGGCGGTCCACTTCTTGGCGGCGACGGCTTCGTCGTAGGTGGTGGGCGCGACGAAGAAGTACTGCGCCTCCTGCCAGAAATCTTTGGCGAAGGTGACGCGCTCCTTCATCAGGTGAGCGATCTGCGCGGCTTTTTCGGGCGCTACGGCCGGGTGGCCGTGGCCGGCGAGGGAGGTCTGGAGGAGATCGGCGAGTTCGGCGTCGGGCTTGGCGCGCAGGTACTGCTCGTTGAACCAGCGGACTTTGTGCTGGTCGAACTTCGCCGGCGACTTACTCACGCGCTCGATGGTGAAGGCCTGAATCAGCTCGTCCATCGAGAATATCTCCTGCGCCGTGCCGGGGTTCCAGCCCAGAAACGCCAGGCAATTGACGAACGCCTCCGGCAGGTAGTCCGCCTCGCGGTAGCCGCTGCTGATGGTCGGTTCGCCGGTCTCACTGTCCACGCCGTGCCATTCGAGCGGGAAGACGGGGAAGCCGAGGCGGTCGCCGTCGCTGCCGGTGCCGTCGGGCTTCAGCAGCAGGGACAGGTGCGCAAACTGCGGCATCGTGGCCTCCCACCCAAAAAAGCGGTACAGCAGCACGTGCAGCGACGCCGACGGCAGCCACTCTTCGCCCCGGATCACGTGGGTGATCTCCATCAGGTGATCGTCCACGATGTTGGCGAGGTGGTAGGTCGGCATGCCGTCCGATTTCATCAGCACCTTGTCGTCCAGCGACGCCGAGTGCACCACTACCCAGCCCCGGATCATATCCTGAAACCGCACCTCCTCCTTGCGCGGAATTTTGGCGCGGATGACGTACGGCGCACCTGCTTCGAGCAGCGCCTTCACCTCATCTTCGGGCAGGGTGGTCGAGTTGCGCATCTGCCCGCGCGTGATGGCATTGTACTGCGGATTAGGCACTTTGGCGGCGGCGAGGCGCTCGCGCATCGCGTCGAGTTCTTCGGGGGTGTCGAAGGCGTAGTAGGCGTGGCCGGCGGCCAGGAGCTGGTCGGCGTACTGGCGGTACATCGGTTTGCGCTCGCTCTGGCGGTAGGGGGCGTGGGGGCCGCCCTGTGCGGGGCCTTCGTCGATCTGAATGCCGTAAGCCAGGAGCGGCCTACGTCCCGATTTTCACCTCACAAACTCCGTCCATCGCCGCCGGCGGCGCTGCTCCTCCCGGCGCCGCCGTCTCCCCTTCCCACACGCGCCGCATCGTCTGGTGTTGCAAGTCCTCGGCGACTTTGGCTTACACCAGCGTCGTCTGGATGTGCTTGTGCCCCACCACCTTCTGCAGCACTTCCACGGGCATTCCCCGCAGCAGGCTCTGGGTGGCGAACGTGTGGCGGGCCGTGTGCATCGTCAGCAACTCAGACTTGGAAACCGACTGCTTCACCATCTCCCCGGCCAGCCGCTCTGCCACCACCACCGGCTGCCGGCTGGCGGAGATATGAGCGTTTGTTTTCAATCAAATGAGACCCAGCCAACAGCGGTCAGCGGGGGGGCCTTAGGAGTCAATTGGCCGAACCAACGCATTTTGTCATTCTTATTCTCGCCCAAAAACACAATTTGGCCGGTGGGTTTGCCAGCATCAGGTAGCGGTTGCTGAGATTCCGCCCCTCACCCCACCAGCGCCCCACCCGCCAGCGCAGCCAGCACCAGCCCCCAACCGGGCACCCGGTCGGAAAGGAGCACCAGAAACGTACCGACCACGAGGCCCACGTTCAGTGGCGAGTCGGGCAGCGGGTGCCACAGCAGCACGGCTGCCGCGCAGACCAGGCCCGCGCTCACGGCGTTGATGCCTTCCAGGGAAGCCTTCACGACGCGGTACTGCTTCAACTGATCCCAGATACGGATCAGGAAGAAGATGAGGAAGGTGCCGGGCAGGAAAATCCCTATGGCGCCTACGGCCGCACCTAAAAGTTGGCCGTGTGGCCCCCAATCGCGCATGGAGAGGGCCCCGATGTACGCGGCGAGCGAAAAATTAGGCCCCGGCATCGCCTGTACCAAGCCCAGGCCCGCCAAAAACTCGCCGCTGCTGAGGTAGTGCTTGAACCCTACGAACTCGGCAAAGAGCAGCGGGCCAAGCACTTGACCGCCGCCGAACACGAGCGAACCGTTGCGGTAAAAGTTCTCGAAAAGGCGCACCGGCAGTGCGCGGGTGTAGTGCCCCAGCAGCGCCGCGCCCAGCAACACGCCGAGCCACAGCACCAGATTGGCCCACTCGACGCGCATCGGCTGCTTTTCGCGTACGGGTTGCAGGCGCCGCCAGCGCAGGGTGGTGGTGAGGCCGCCGCCGGCGAGCAGCAGCGGCAGCACCCACGGCTTCTGGAAAAAATAGGCCACCGTGGCGCCCACGACCATGAGGGCGACGGCCGTTTTGGTGTGAATCACCTTCTCGGCAATCTTGTAAGCGGAAAACGCCACGAACCCCACCGCCACCGGCCCCACGAACCGCACGAGGTGCAGCATCGTCGCGCGGTCGATGTAGCTCATCGAGAGGGCGGCGGCCGTCATGAGGATGCACGCCGGCGCCGCCCACACCAGTAGCGTGAGGTACGCCAACGTAGGCCCGCCCAACCGAAACCCGATGGCCGTGATGGTTTGGGTGGAAGTAGGGCCGGGGAGCATCGAGCAGAGGGCCGTTAGCTCCACTAACTCAGCGCTCGTGAGGTAGCGGCGCTTATCAACGAGCAGCCGGAACATCATCGCTAGGTGCGCCTGCGGGCCACCGAACGCCGTGAGCGCCAGCGCAGCCACGTCTTTCAGGAAGATGATGCCGCGCACCCGCCGCGTACGCCGCCCACTGCCGCGCGGCGGCGGCGCCAGCAGCACAGTTTCAGCGACGACGGGC
The DNA here is from genome assembly GCA_031425525.1 of Hymenobacteraceae bacterium. Lineage (GTDB taxonomy): Bacteria > Bacteroidota > Bacteroidia > Cytophagales > Hymenobacteraceae > JANNMJ01. The sequence continues at coordinate 62,981 of JANPJM010000026.1, forward strand.
GATACGGGAGCGGCCATTTAGGAAGGAACCGGCAGACCGCGCCGGTTACGGAAACGCAAGCAAGGTAAAGCCCAGCCGCCAACCACCCAACCCCGCGCTACGCCGCCGTCCGGAGCCGCGCGTACAGTAGCCCGTCTACGGTGGTGCCGTCTTTGGTGATGGCGTCGCGTAAGCGGGCTTCCAACGTGAAGCCCGCCTTTTCCAGCACGCGCCCGGAGGCGGGGTTCCAGGCGAAAACCATGGCGTAGATGCGCGCCAGATCGTAAGTGGCGAACGCGTGTTCGGTAAGGGCGCGGGCGGCTTCGGTCATCAGGCCACGCCCCCAAAATGCGCGGCCCAACCAATAGCCCAACTCTGCCGAGCGGCGGTTTACGTCTTCCTTGAAATGTACGCCCACGCTGCCTGCTACACGTCCGTCGGGCAATTCCAACGCCCGAATCAGCGCCTTCTCAGGCTGATTCGCTACGGTGTTGAAGAAAAACGTGGCGTGGTCGGGCGTGTACGGATGCGGAAACTGATCGCGCATGTTTCGCCAGATCGCGCGATCGTCGGCGAGCGCCGCCAGGGCAGGGGCGTCGGCTTTAGCCCAAGGGCGCAACCGGCCGCCGGAGGGCAGCAGGATGATCTCAGGGACATTTTCAGTGAAATTTTCCATCGTACTCGTCACCGTATTCTGAAGCTTACATCCGCTACACGCGCTCGTATACCACGGCCGCGCCCTGGCCCACGCCCACGCACATGGCCGCCGCGCCGTAGCGCCCGCCGCGCCGCCGCAACTCGTGCAGGAGCGTGGCCGTGATGCGCGCACCACTGGCGCCCAGCGGGTGCCCGAGTGCAATGGCGCCGCCATTGACATTGACCCGCGCCGGATCGAGGCCCAGGTCGCGGATACAGGCGATGGCCTGCGACGCGAACGCCTCGTTCAATTCCACCAGATCGAGGTCGGCGACGGTGAGGCCCGCGCGTTGCAGGGCTTTTTGCAGCGCTGGTACCGGCCCGATGCCCATAATGGCCGGATCGACGCCGGCCGTCGCGCAACTCACCACGCGCGCCAACGGCGTCAGATTGTATTGCTTGAGGGCGGCCTCGCTCACGAGCAGCACGGCGGCGGCGCCATCGTTGAGGCCGGAGGCGTTGCCCGCCGTCACGGTGCCGCCGTCGGCGGCGGCCCGGAAGGCCGGCTTCAGCTCGGCGAGCTTTTCGAGGGGCGAGAGGCGCGGGTGTTCGTCTTGGGCAAACAGCACGGGCTCGCCTTTGGGTTGGGGAACGGGCACGGGCACCAGCTCATCGGCGAAACGACCGTCGGCGTGCGCGGCAGCATATTTTTGCTGCGATTCGACGGCGAATTGGTCTTGCGCCTCGCGGGAAATCTGCCAGTCGCGGGCCACGTTTTCGGCCGTTTCGCCCATTGTGTACGGGTGGTAGAGCTTCGCGAGTTTCGGGTTGGTAAAGCGCCAGCCGAGAACGGTATCGTACATCGTCTGCCCGCGATCAAACGGGCCCTCCGATTTGCCCAGCACAAACGGCGCGCGCGTCATGCTTTCGGCGCCCCCGGCGATGTAGGCGTCGCCGTCGCCGCAGCGCAGCGCGCGTGTAGCGTCGATGATGGCTTGCAGGCCACTGGCACACAGCCGGTTGACGGTAGTGCCCGGCACCGAGGTAGGTAGGCCCGCGAGCAGCGCCGCCATCCGCGCGACGTTGCGATTGTCTTCGCCGGCCTGGTTGGCGGCGCCGAAAATCACGTCCTCCACGGCCGCCGGGTCGAAGCCGGGTTGCCGCGCGAGCAGCTCGCGGATGACGTGCGCGGCCAAATCGTCGGGGCGCACCCCGCGTAGGGTGCCGTTGAAGCGCCCAATCGGCGTGCGCACGGCATCGACGATATAAACCGGAGGTTGGGAAGTAGACATCAGATGGTTGATTGAGGAGGAACGAGCGCCCGTGCAGGTACGGCCGTCGGGTAAAGAGCGTACTTTCGCGCCACGAAACTACCGCCTTTTGCAGCGGCGCGTCGCCGTTCGGCCAACTTTCACCAACCCATGATTCAGCGTATTCAATCCGTTTTTCTGGCCATTATCGTCCTCGCGATGCTCGCCGTCCTCGTTCTTCCGCTTTGGACCAAAACCGACCCCGCTACCGGCGAAACCGCCACGCTCACGGCCTTCACGCTCGCGTCGGTGGCGGGCCGGGCCACGGCGCCGGGTGGCGCCATCAGTTCGTCGCAGCACACGCCCGAATCGGTGTGGTACATCGGCGTATTAGCGGTGGCGGCGGCGGCGGCGGCGCTCTACTCCATTTTTCAGTACCGCAACCGGCTGCTGCAAATGAAGCTCGGGCTGCTCAATTCGGTGCTGATTGCCGGTACGCTCGGCGCAGTGGTGTACACCGTGATTTACAAGGCCGAATTTTACTTGGGCGGCACGCCCGGCGAACCAACCACCGTCATCGGCACGAAACTGCCCGGTTTCTGGCTGCCGATGGTGGCGCTGCTCTGCAACGTTCTCGCCAACCGCTTCATCAAGCGCGACGACGATTTGGTGCGCTCCTCGAACCGGCTGCGGTAGCGCCAAGCGCCACGTAGATAACGCGTCCATTTTCGCGATTGCGCGCGTTTCTGCAACGGCGTAAATACGAAACGCTCCTCGCGGCGCTGCTGCTGCATCTGTTCAATGCCGTGCTGCTGCCCGATTTGCGGCTGTACGAACGGATATTTTGGCCCCTCGATATGGTGCTGCTCGGCGTGTGCAGCTACGGCGTGTTCGTGGATCGCCACGGGGTGTGCCGGCTGCTGAAAAACGCGCTGGCGGTGGTCGTTATCCTCTTTCCGCTGGTGGCGCTGGTGGTGCCGCGCAGCGTACCCACGATGGCGGTGCTGAGCGTGTGCTACGTGGCGTTTTATGGTCTGGTGTTCGTGGCGGTTATGCGGTTTTTGGTGCGGCCGAGCTACATCAATACCGATATCGTATCGGCCGCCATCTGCGGGTATCTGCTGCTGATCGATGTCGGTATTTTCGTGATGCAGACGGTTCATTATCTCATCCCGAACTCGTTTCACAACATCGCTACCACCAGCTTTACGGCGGCATATCTCGACATTGTGTATTATTGTTGCATCACGGTAACGAGTATCGGTTTCGGCGACATTCTGCCCACGCACCACATCAGTAAATTGGCCACAGCGATGCTCGGCATTACGGGGCAATTTTATTCGGTGGTACTCGTCGGGCTGATTATTAGCAAGTACAGTGCGAGCGCCGGGCCGCCATCGCCGCCGGCCGCCCGGTCATAATCTCCCAAACTCCCGTCTGCTTGCCCGATGCACGCCGGTAAAAAATACTCCTTCATCGGCTTTCTCGTCTGGACGCGCCGCGAGATTTTCGTCCTCTTTGTGCTCGCTCTGATCCCGACGGTACTGTACCGGGTTTGCGGGTTTCGATTTCTGTCGATCAGTTGGGTGCCCGTAGCGATGCTCGGCACGGCCGTGTCGTTCATCGTCGGCTTTAAAAACAACGCCAGTTATAACCGACTCTGGGAAGCACGCCAGATTTATGGGGGGATTGTCAACGGGAGTCGGGCATTTGGGGTGATGGTGCGCGATTTTCTGCCGCCGACTGACCGCGCGCTCGTGGTGGCCATTTTCGACCGCCATTTTGCGTGGCTCACCGCCTTGCGCTACCAACTCCGCGAGCCGCGTGTGTGGGAGAGCATGACGCGCCCGGCGAACGTCGAATACGCGAAACTCTACGTCGTGCCCGAATACACGACTCCCCTCGCTGCCGAGCTTGCCACCTACCTCGCGCCAGCAGAACAGGCCACCATTCTGGCTACAAAAAACCGCGCTTCGCAACTGATGGCGGCCCAATCGGCCGCTCTCAACGCCCTCGCCGACCGCCTGACCGAATTACAGTTGATGCAGTTGCAAACCGCCATCACCACGTTCTACGATTTGCAGGGCCGCGCCGAACGCATCAAGAATTTTCCCTATCCGCGCAATTTCTCGTCCATCTCTACCATTCTGCTCTATATTTTCGTGCTGCTGCTGCCGTTTGGGCTGATCAAGGAGTTCAACGAAATCGGGAACGGCACTTTCATGGAGGGCTATTCGGTATGGCTCAACGTGCCGTTTGCGCTGATGCTGACGTGGGTTTTCGTGGCACTCGATATCGTCGGCGATAGTTCGGCCAATCCCTTCGAGGGCGGCGCCAACGATGTGCCGATTAGTAATATTTCGCGCACCATCGAAATCGATATGCGCGAAATGCTCGGCCAGACGCAGTTGCCGCCGGCTATCGTGCCGATGAATGATATTTTAATGTGATTTTTCTGTCTTCTTTTTCTAGTTTTTTCTGATTCCCCATGCTCAAACGCGAGAAGCTGGCCATCATCCGCCAATATTACCCCACTGCCCTGACGACTATCGATAGCGTCAATCGCTTCATCGATTTGCTCGAAGACCGCTTTGCACTCGAACCGGGACAAATCATGCTCGCCGATTCGATTTGTTCCGATGATGTAAACAGTATTCAGTACCCGGCGCGGGCACTCGAATTTCGGGGGCCTTTCAAAATGGGTGGCCTCGATGGCTTTCCGTTCACGGGCCTGACCGGAATGGGCGCCTTTGCGGGCCACGTGCCCGACGACGGTGCCGTCTTCATCTACTACGGCCCGCATATCGGCGTCTCGAAAGCCGGCGCCATCGGCGAAATTCTGCGTGTCGGGCAGCACAAAACCACGGGCTGCTGCGGTGCGGCCAAGGGCGCGCTCGGCAAGCTGCTGGCCGGCACGCTGGTGCCGGGCCACATCACGGAGTTGGATCATCAGATGAATACCATCGAGCAGCGTTTGCTGGCGGCGGAAGACCGAATCAGAGCCGCTGCCATTCCGCTACAGGAAGCGACGGAGGTCATTTTTGAGGCCATTGATGCGCGCATCGAGGCGCTGGTAGCGGCCACCGCCTACCCGTGCCGCTACGTGTTTCTGATGGGCGCCGTGCTCATCAATTCCGACTCGGATATGGGGTCGTTTTCAGAAACGAAAAAACTGATTTGCCTCGACCGCGAAACCGGCGAGCGGATCGATTTGCTGGCAGAATATCTGGCGGCGTAAAGCCGGCAAGCGGCCACCCTCGGCGCTCAACGCAAACGCCCCCGGCTCTATTGTGAGCCGGGGGCGTTTGCCCTTCGGAACGAGGGAGGAACCGGAAATACTCGCTTACCGTCCGCCCTGCGTAAACCGCTGCAAATCGGTCACGCTCGACTCGAACTCAAACGCATCATTCACTTTGAAGTAGTTGCGTTGGTCGCAGCAGCGAGCGTAGGCGAATTTGGCGAAATCGAGGCGCGAGCTTTCGTAGTCAAACAGACGCATAATGCGGCCTACATCTTCGGCCAGAATGGTACCGCTGCCGACGGCTTGTTTCGCGACGCTCATCTTGGTGCTTTCAAAGTCTTTCGACTGAATGGAACTCGTGAGGGCGCTTACATCCTGCGGCTGGAGCAGGTTGGCGCATTGCGTGGGCTGCTGATAATTGGGCTGCGGAACCTGGGGCTGCTGGTAATTGGGCTGATAGCCGGGGCCGTACGTGGGGTCGTAGGCGGGATCGACGGTGGCATCGTACCACTGAAACTGGCGCGGGTCGGGGTACGTTGCGAGGGGCGTGCAGGCGACGCGCGTCAGGCTCATGCGGGCGCGGGGCGGGAAGGGGTCGAGTTCGTAGACCGACTCGAAACCCGGCGCAAACCACGCCTGGATGCGGTAGCCGGTCACGCGGTCGGGGAGGCGGCGGTTGGGAAACCGGAATTCGAGCCAGTGGTAGCCGGCCGGTAAAGCGGCTAACTGCACGTTGCTGCCGACCGGCCCCATGACGTGGCCATCGATCAGGAGCCGAAAATTCTCGTTGCCGCGCGAGTAAATGCGGGCGCGAACCAAATCGGTGGCACGCGCCGCGAGGCTCGTGCCGAAAAGCAGCAGCACGACAACTAGCAGTCGCGGGGCATCGGGGGAAAAAGTAGAGAGACGCATCGGGGGAAAAGAAAAAGGGGAGATGCGCGCCGCAAAGCCAAAAGTTGTGCCTAAAGGAGCGCGGGCCTTCGGCCCGCTTGCCGCTCAGTCTAACGGTACCTCAGCGAGCCGGGCAAACGGGCCGGAGGCCCGCGCTCCTTATGTCTTTTTTTCTTTCCAGAGCTGCGCAAACGACTTCGGCGCCACTGCGAGGGGCGCGCGCTTGTCCGTCCAGCCGGATTGGCGCAGGAGCCAGCTCAGCGCCCACGCTTTGACGCGGCCGGGCGCCAGATCGAGGAGGCGGCGGCTCATCATCGCGCGTTTCCAGAGGCCGATGATTCGTTTTTCGCCCGCACCCTGGTGGCCTTCGCGCACGCTTTGGCGGCGGTTGAGCAGCAATAAGTTATGCAGGTTGATGCGCACCGGGCACACGCTGGTGCAGGCGCCGCAGAGCGAGGAAGCAAAGCTGAGGTGGTTGGTTTCCTCCATCCCCACCAGATGCGGACTGATAACCGAGCCGATGGGGCCGGAATACGTCGTATCGTAGGTGTGCCCGCCGATGTTGCGGTACACGGGGCACACGTTGAGGCACGCCCCGCACCGGATGCACTGGAGCGCCTCGCGGCGGTCGGGCTGGGCGAGCAGTTCCGTGCGGCCATTGTCGAGGAGCACGACCACCATCTCGTCAGGGCCGTCGGTTTCGTTGGGTTGGCGCGGCCCCGTGAACACCGTATTGTACACGGTGAGCTTTTGACCGGTGCCGCTCGTGGAGAGCAGCGGCCAGAACAGGTCGAGGTCGGCGAGGGTGGGGAGAATTTTCTCGATGCCCGCGACCACCAGATGCAAGCGCGGAAACGACGTAGACAGCCGCCCGTTTCCCTCGTTTTCCGTCACGGCCACGCCGCCCACGTCGGCCAGCAGGAAGTTGGCGCCCGTGATGCCTACGTCGGCTTGGGTGTACTTCTGCCGCATCAGCTTGCGGGCCGTGAGTACGAGGGTTTGGGCGTCGTCGGTGAGGGGGATGCCGAGTTTTTCGTGGAAAAGCTGCGCTATATCGCCCTTCGACAAGTGCATCGCCGGCGTGACGATGTGGTACGGCGGCTCGCCGCGCAGTTGCACGATGTACTCGCCCAAATCGGTTTCGACGGTCTCGACGCCGTTTTTCTCCAGGAAATCATTCAGATGAATTTCCTCGGTACTCATCGATTTCGATTTCACCGCCAGTTTCGCGCGGCGCTTGTGCAGCAGCGCACCGATTTCGCGTAGCGCATCTTCGGCCGTGGCCGCCCAAATCACGCGCCCGCCGCGCGCCGTAAAGTTGCGCTCCCACTCGATGAGGTATTTATCGAGGTTCGCGAGGGCGTTGGCCTTGATGTACGCCGCGCGGGTGCGCGCCAGCTCGTGGTCGGAGTAGTACGTCAGCCCCTGCGTGACGGCTGCGTCGTACTTGCCGATATTGAAGCGGATGGTACGCCGGTGCGCACGGTCGAAGGCCTTCGTCTCCGAGGCGTTCAGAAATTGCTGGTGCTTGGCAGATACGGCCATACCACGAAGGTACGGCGGCGGGGTATGCGCCGCTCCGGCTCCCGCTATTCCGGTCGCGCGAGCCAAGCACTTGCTACAACTCCCTTACCAGCTGATCGACAAACGTTTTAGTCATGGTAGTAATGCTCGCATCGTACTCGGCCAGATATTCTGAGGTGGCCACTTTCCACGCCGCGTAAGTTCGCTGACTTCTGTCGGTGTCGGGATTTTTAACGACGATTCGCCCGGTTTTGGCGTCCGCGCCGTCGCCTAGCTTGTAGCTGACGACTAAATCCTTCAGATCAGGTTCAATGTAGTTTTTTGTCCAGCCAATCGTGACAAACAACAGCCAGGCAGTATGCTCATTGGTTACAAGCGCAAAAGTGGATGGGGCCTGCTCTACTACTAATTCCAGCTTCTCGCCATTCATTTTTTCGACTAACGAACCGGGTGTTAGCGAATTAACGGCGTTTGAGAAGTTTGCCAGAGCAATGTTGGTATTGAGAAGGCAGATTTTTCGATAGTCGTGGCGCCAGTAGACGAGCAACGGCAGAAATCTGTCGTTTTTCCCTATGGTTGTAGAGATCTGCGAACTGTTGTTCGGTACCAAGGGCGTGATGGCTATTCCTGCCTTATTCCTGGGCTGATTCGGGAGCTGGTTGTTGTATTGTTTCGCAACGAACTCGTCATATTTTTTGGGTGTAACGCAGCCAGAAAACGTAATTAAAAAGGTGGTCAGTGCGACCAGAGAGAACATCCGGCTTTGTTGCGCGAACACCATGTGTTTGGTGGAAATAAAGTAGGTCATTGATGACGCTTATCCGTTCGTGGAGGTAGTAGAACGAAATGCGCGCAAAATAACGCAGTAGTTGCTCGGAGCGTCGCAGGTCACATCTTGCATTTCTGCTACGGCTTGTTCGAGTCCACCCGCAGCCGCTCCTCCCGATTCGCCAACTCCCAGGCGGTGTGAAAGACGAGGCGCGTGATGCGCTCCATTTTTGGAAACAAAATTTTGTCTACTTCGTCGGTTTCCTGATGATAATCGGCGTGGACGCCGTTGAAGAAAAACGCCACGGGGATGCCTTTGCGGGCGAAATTGTAGTGGTCGGAGCGGTAGTAAAATTTGTTGGGGTCGGCGGGGTCGTTGAAGGTGTAATCGAGTTTGAGACCGATGTAGCGGCGGTTTTGCTCCTCGTTGGTGCGGTGCAGGCCGGAGGCGAGCTTGTCGGCGCCGATGACGTAAACGTAGTTGGCATCCTGGGCGTGGGCGTCGTCGAGGCGGCCAATCATGTCAGTGTTCAGATCGACGATGGTGTTGCGGAGGTCGAACACGGGGTGGTCGGTGTAGTATTCGGAGCCGAGCAAGCCCTTTTCTTCGCCCGTGACGGCCAGAAACAGCAGCGAGCGGCGCGGGCCGTGACCGGCTTTCTTGGCCTCGGCGAATGCCTGCGCCATTTCCAGCACGGCTACGGTGCCGGAACCGTCGTCGTCGGCGCCATTAAAGACCACCTTGCCGCGCTTGCCGAGGTGGTCGTAGTGGGCGGATAGGACGAGCAGTTCCTGTTTTTTATCGGTGCCTTCGAGGTAGCCCAACACGTTTTCGGTCTGAAACGGGGTGATCTGAGCGTCGGAGCGGAAGCGGACTTTATCGCGAAACGTGACGACGCCCTCCATCGGCCAGCCTTTCGATTTGGCCTCGACGAGCGGGCCCAGTAGCAGCCCCGCCGCTTCGGGGCTGATGAGCATGGCGGGTAGCGTACCCGCATCGGCGGGCACCGGGAACCCGACGCGCGCTTCGCGCATATGCGGCGCGGCGCGCTGGAGCCATTCTTTGAAATTCGTTGGCGTCCGTTCCGAGACGATCAGCGCCGCCACGGCCCCTTTCTCCTTTGCCAGGCGCAGCTTGCGGTTTACGTCAGTGGTCCACGTTGAGCGGGTCGAGTTGCCGGTGAAGCGGCTCGCGCCACGCTCGTCGATGGGTTCGCCTTGCCACATCAGCGCCACCTTGCCGCGCACATTGGCGCCGCCGGGCCCTGCGTAGTCGGATTTTCCGTTTTCCTCGATCCCGAACCCCACGAAAACCACCTCCAGCTTCGCGGTTTGCGGCATATCAGCCGTCCCCACGGGGTAGTAGTCTTTCAAATACTCTAGCTTACGCCCGCCGATTTGCAGCTTCGTATCGGCCCAGACGGTGCGGGTCAGCTCGAAATGCTGGTAGTGCGGCGAGTCGGAGTTGCCCGTTACCGGCCCGGCCAGTCCATCGGCCGCGAACTGTTTGGCAATGTATTCGGCGGCCATTTTCTGGCCTTTCTGCCCCGTTTCGCGGCCTTCATATGCATCGGAAGCCAGCACGCGCAGGTGCTTTTCGAGGTCGGGCGCGGTGATGGTGGCGGCGTAGCGCCGGGCGTAATCGGTGGTGTCGGGCGCTTGCGCGAAGGCGGGCGCGGCGAGGAACACGGCCGCGCATGAGAAGAGGAGGAGAGAACGCATCAGAATCAGACATCTCATCAGTTATTTCATCAGGCAGATTGAATGTATTAATGATATGTGTTGATGCACCAGGTTTAAGCCATGATGATCTGGTAATTGATATTCTCATATTGTCATCAGCAAAC
>JANPJM010000027.1:0-9453 GCA_031425525.1 Hymenobacteraceae bacterium
CCAGTGGCTGTCCTTCGAAACAGCCGACCACGGCGGCCACGGCGGCGAGCTGGTGCGGCTGGCCGGGGTCGAATTGAAGTTTCATCATTGGGAGTAAGCCCGCCTAGCTGGCATGCAGAGCCTTTACTTCCAATGATGAAACTTCAATTCGACCCCGGCCAGCCGCACCAGCTCGCCGCCGTGGCCGCCGTGGTCGGCTGTTTCGAAGGACAGCCACTGGGCAAAGCACCCTTTTCCGTTTCCCTCACGGGAGGCGCCGCCACCGGCTCGGTCGAGCTGACCGAGCAGGGCGTAGCCAACCAGCTCACGCTGGCCCCCGAGCAGCTGCTGAAGAACGTGCAAACCGTGCAACGCTGGAACGAGCTGGATAAGTCGGCCGCGCTGGAACCCATCTCCTACAAGCGCACCCTGACCGACCCCAAGACCGGCAAAACCAAAACCGTAACCGAGGAGCTGGAAGGCCCGCACCTCACGGTGGAGATGGAAACCGGCACCGGCAAGACGTACGCCTACCTGCGCACCATCTACGAGCTGCACCAGACCTACGGCTTCCGCAAGTTCGTGATCGTGGTGCCGAGCGTGGCGATTCGGGAGGGCACGCTGCACGCCATCGGGGCCACCCGCGACCACTTGCAGGCCCTCTACGGCGCCCCGCCCCAGAATGCGGCCGTGTATGATTCAGGCAAGCTCACCACGCTCCGGCAGTTCGCTACCGCCGATTCGTTGCAGATATTGGTGATGAACATCGACGCCTTCGCCTCCGATGCCACCATCATCCGCAAGCGCCGCGAGTCGGGGGTACGCCCGCTCGACTATATCCAGGGCACCCGGCCCATCGTTATCATCGACGAGCCGCAAAATATGGAAAGCGACGTGCGCAAAGCCGCCATCGCCGACCTAAACCCGCTCTGCACGCTGCGCTACTCGGCCACCCATCGGGCGCTCTACAACCAAGTTTACTCCCTCAACCCGGTGCAGGCCTACGACCTCGGGCTGGTCAAGCAGATCGCCGTGGACGGCATCACGGCCGACGGCGGTGGCAACACGGCGCTGGTGGACGTGCGCGGCTTCGCGCAGACCAAGAAGACCGTCAAGGCGAAAGTGCGCATCGTGGTCAACGCCGCCAGCGGCGCCAACCCCAAGGATGTAACCGTGGAGCCCGGCGACGACCTATACCAGCTCTCGGGCCACCGTGAGCAGTACCGCGACGGCTACGTGGTCAACCAGATCGACCCACAGGACGGCAGCATCGAGCTATCGAGCGGGCGGCTGGTGCGGGTAGGCGAGGGGCTGGGCGGCGTGTCGGAAAAGGTGATCGAGTTTCAGATCGAGCAAACCGTCAAGTGGCATTTCGACCGGATGCGCCGCCTGCGCGGGCGCGGCGTCAAAGTACTGTCGCTGTTCTTTCTAGACCGGGTAGCATCGTACCGCGTCTACGACGAGACCACCAAGACCGCCGGCCCTGGCCCGCTGGTGGCCGTGTTCGAGACTGCTTTCCGCGCCGAAGCCGCCAAGCCAATGAACAAGGGGTTGGTGCCCTTCGAGGCGGCACAAGTCCACGACGGCTATTTCTCGCAGGACAAGAAAACCGGTCCCAAAGACACCACCGGCGACACCCTGGCCGACCGCTCGACCTACGAGCTGATTATGCAGAAGAAAGAGCTGCTGCTGGATGCCGCCGAGCCCGTGCAGTTCATTTTCTCGCACTCGGCCCTAAGCGAAGGCTGGGACAACCCCAACGTCTTCCAGATCTGCACCATCAACCAAACCCAGAGCGAAACCCGCAAGCGCCAGCAGATCGGGCGCGGGCTGCGTTTGCCCGTCGATAGCACCGGCCAGCGCGTGCAGGACAAGGACGTAAACGTGCTGACCGTAGTAGCCAACGAGAGCTACGAAACCTTCTCGAAGGCGCTGCAAAAGGAGATCGAAGCCGAAACCGGCGTCGAGTTCAAAGACCGCATCAAGCCCGCTGACCGCCCGCGCGAGCAAGTACGGCTCCGCAAGGAGCTGACGCGCGAAAACTGCCCGCTGTTCTTCGATATCTGGGACCGCATTAAGCACCGCACCCGCTACCGCGTGGCCTTAGACTCTGACGCGCTGGTAGCCGCCACTGCTAACGAACTGCGCGATACCAAAGACAGCACCGAGACGGTGCGACCGCAATTGCGCTCAGTGAAAGCAACTTTAACCTACGGTGAACGTGGCATAACTGGCCAAGCCACTGCGAAAGACCGTCGCGACGCCGAAACCGGCCTAGTGCCCCTGCCCGACGTGTACGCTTACATCCAGCAGCGCGTAGAGGTGGCTCGGCCCACGATTTACCGCGTCCTGCGAGAGTCGGAGCGGGCGGGCGAGTTGCTCATCAACCCGCAAATGTTTTTGGACACCGTAGTGGGCGCCCTCCGGCGCAACCTCAACGCACTGCTGGTGGCGGGCATCAAGTACGAGCGCATCGCGGGGGCCGAGTACGAGATGCAGATTTTCAAGGCCGAAGAGATTGAGCGCTACGTGAGCGGGCTGGTAGAGCCAACCATCAACCCCGACCGCACGATCTACAACTACACCCCCATAGATAGCAAAACTGAGCGCCAGTTTGCCCTCGATTGCGAGATCGACGCCAACGTGCGCCTTTTCTTCAAGCTGCCGCGCGGCTTCCGCATCCCCACCCCGCTGGGCGATTACCTCCCCGACTGGGCCGTAGTTTTTGAGCGCGACACCCGCGTGTACTTCGTGGCCGAAACGAAAAGCGGGCTCGAATGGGAGAAGCTACGCCCCACCGAGAAGGACAAGATTTCGTGCGGCAAGGCGCATTTCGCGATGTTCACTGCGGATGGGGTGCAGTACAAGCCAATAGCAGACCTCGCACAGCTGACAGACGGGGTGGCGGCGGTGTAGCGCAGAGCTTGCGCCCAGCGAACCCCAAAAACGATTTACCTTAGGCTCGCGTTAGGCGCTACTTCACTGCGTTTCAGCATTGCCACCTTTATGGACGCTTCTTTAGGCTCATTCGAATCGCCCGGCGGCGGCGCTACCGGCCCTACCAGCCTGCGCGGCGATATGGGTAATCCGGGAAGTCTGTTTCCGCATGCTCAATCCAGTACCAATCAAGCGGAGGCTTTTCGAATGATTGAGCAAGCGCGGGCCGGAGTTCCAATGGCCGAAGTAAAGGCCTTGATTGCAGAGTTGTCACTTACCAATGCCGAAGCCGCCCGACTACTAGGGTTAACGACGCGAGAATTAGCGCAACACATGCGCGAGGGCAGAAGTGTACTGCCAATTGAAGACGGGGCTGAACTCGTGCTATGGCTGCGGCAGCTATGCGCGTGGGGAGCCGCCATTTTTGCTGACAAAGGGAAATTCAGCCGTTGGATGCGCCGGCCGCTACCTACACTAAAAGGTCAGTCGCCGCTATCGTTATTAGATACCAACATCGGCATGCAGCTGGTGTGGGAAGAGTTGGGTCGGTTGGCGCACGGGGTGTATAGTTAACGCGTCGCCCAATGTTGGTGTATCGTGTTCAGCCATCCTTGTACGCTACCTCTTGCCTGACCGGGGAAGGCGCCCGTAGAACCGGAGGTCGCTGGAATTTTGCTGGTACCCCACTGGTGTACGCCGCTACTACCCCAGAGCTAGCGCTGCTGGAAAATCTAGTGCATCTGGACGGCACGCCGTCTTATGATCTGCCGCCGCAGGTGCTCATCACTATTCGCGTACCCGACGAGCTGCTACTGACTTTGCCTTTGGAAGAGTTGCCGTTGGGATGGAACCAGCTACTGTATCCGTCAACGGTGCCAGAATTTCTGCTCCCTTGGCTGGTGCCTGCTCATCCCGTATTGGGCTGGCTGGTGCCCTCTGCCGTGCTGCCCGCCTCGCCGTCGCGGTGTGCGCTGCTGAATCCGCTCCATCGCCGGGCGGCGGAGCTTCAGATACTGCGAACCGAGTCGATCATACTGGACGCGCGCCTACGGCCGGCGCCGGTTGGCTAATGTCCACATCCCCGCGCCCGCCGCAGGCGCGTTCACCAAGGCGCAGAAAGATTTCAACCGCCTCAGCAAGCGGGTGCAGAAGCTCGAAAAGGAGCTGGCCGCCTTCGACCGGGTGCAGCCCTGACGGATGGGCTAGGTGCGCAGGAAGTAGCGCCGGTGGCGGCGGCCGGTGGGGCAGAGGCGCCCGCTCCGCAGGAGGTGATTTTGTCGGCGTATCTGGTGTGGTTGAAAGGCTGAATTGCGCCACGGTAGCAGACGTAGGCAACAAAAGCCAATGCGTCGCGTGTTACACGTAGCACTGTATCTTTGGTGAAACGAAGAACAACCAACACTTCAACCACCCAGCGTCCAATGAGCCAACGTGAATACAATCAGCTGGTAGAGGTACTGGAAGCGAAAAAGCGGGAGGCAATCGCCAATCCGCAAGTGGTGCGAGAGCAACTGATCAAGTTGAAAATACTTACCCCCACAGGCCGGGCTGGCAAGCACTACAAGGAACTGTGTATCGCGTTCGGTCTAACTACGTCATAGGGTTTCACGGCTGCGACCGCGCCGTCGCCGAGCGCGTGATCGCCGAGGGGGGCGAGCTAGCATTCAAGAGTAACGTTTACGACTGGCTCGGCCACGGGCGGTATTTCTGGGAAAACAGCCCGGCGCGTGCCCTGGCGTACGCACAAGAGTTGCAGCAGCACCCCGAACGGGCCAATACGCGCATCACGGTGCCGGCGGTTATTGGTGCAGTGATCGATTTGGGCGATTGTCTGGATTTGACAGAGATGTCGATGCTGCAACTGCTACGTTTGAGCTACGATTACCTCGAACAGGCCAAAGCAACTGCTGGCGAAAAACTACCCGCTAACCGACGCGGCAAGAATAACTCAGACGACCTGCTATTGCGGCAGTTGGACTGCGCGGTAATTGAGAACCTACACGATATGCTAAAGGAGCAGCGCGTGTTCGATTCCGTCCGCGGCGTGTTTTGGGAGGGCGACGAACTATACCCCAATGCGGGCTTCCGGGAGAAAAATCACATCCAGCTTTGTATTCGCAATCCCAATTGCATCAAAGGGTACTTCTGGCCGCGCCAGCCCGACCGAAACTACGGCGATGTATAACGTTCCCCCTCACGCTTTCGCCGCATCAACCGCTACGTCGGCCACGGCGGGGGGCTACTAGGCCGATGGTGGCGGCGTGGGCGGCGGCGCCAATCGTACCGGGCACCAGCCCCAGCGGCCCGCCTTCGGCCCTGATTTCTGCGGCGAGGTGCGTCACCACCGTACTTTTGGGCACTTCCCTATGGCAGCCCGTTCCACCGCCGTCGTCCACATCCCCGCGCCCGCCGCGGGCGCCTTCACCAAGGCACAGAAAGATTTCAACCGTCTCAGCAAGCGGGTGCAGAAGCTCGAAAAGGAGCTGGCCGCCTTCCGGCGCGCCACCGACGACGTGCACCGCCGCGTGCAGACCGAGTACCGCCCCCTCCAGGCCACCTTCGACCGGGCACGCGCCGCGCTGGTGCCCCTGCTCGACGTCGCCTACCGGCTCGAAAAAAAGCTGACCACCCGCGAGCGCACCCAGCTGCGGCAACTGCTGGCTACCGCCTTCGCCGACCTGCCCGCCAAAGGGTATCCCACGCTCCAGGCCATTCTGGACCAGTACGCTACCGACGCCCCGCCCCGCCGCGCGCCCACCCCCGTGGAGGAGGCGTTCGCGGAGGCGACCCCGGAGGAGCTGCGCGCGCTGTTCGAGGAAGAGTTCGGCATCCGCTTCGACCCCACCGTCGATATCTCGACGCCCGAGAAGTTTCAGGCCTACGCCGACCAACTGCTCGCCGGCGAGGAAGCCCGCCAACAGGCCGAGCAGGCCGCCGCCGACGCCCGCCGCGCGGCGCGAAAAAAGTCAGCTAAGGAGTTGGCTGCCGACGCCCGCCGGGCCGAGGCCGAGAAAGCGACTACCCAGTCGGTGCGCACCCTCTACCGCGACCTGGTGAAGGCCCTGCACCCCGACCGCGAACGCGACGAAGCCGAGAAAATCCGCAAAACGGCCCTGCTACAGCAGGTCACGGCGGCCTACGAGCGCAACGAGCTGCTCACGTTGCTGCGGTTGCAACTGGAGCTTAACCGCCTCGACCCCGCCCACCTCGAAACCCTCGCCGACGCCCAACTGGCGCCCTACAACCAGCTACTGCGCGAGCAGGTTAGGGAGCTGGAGCAGACGCTGTTCGAGGCGCAAATGGTCGAAAGCCAGTACGCCGACGTCGGGACGGCGTTTTTCGTGCCCCTCTCGGCGCAGGGTATCCGCGATGCCTTCGCGGGCAAATATGCCTCCCTTCAGCAGCGCGCCGAACGACTGGCGGCCCACGTGGCCGCGCTGGAAACCGGCGGCGCGGCCGCCATCAAGGCGTTTCTGAAAACGATGTAGCCCGGCGCCCGCGCACGGGCGGGCAGCAACCGGGCCGGGCAGGGCCACCAGCGGCTTGGTCACGCCTTCACGGCATCCACCGCCACCTCGGCCACGGCCGACGGCAACACCAGCCCCAGCGTGGCCGCGTGCGCGGCGGCGGCGGCTGTGTCGGGCACGAGCAGCATCGGCACGCCGTCGGCCTCCACTTCAGCGGCCAGGCCCGTCACGAGGCTGTCGCGGGAGGAGGCCGGTTGGCCCGCTTCCACATCACGGATGTAAATCGCGCGGATGCGGCCGGGGTAGCGGCGCACCACTTCGCGGTAAATCGTGGGGTCGCGCTGCCCCGAATCGCCGATGAGGACAAACGTGAGTTGCGGATAGGTATCGAGTACCTGTCCGATTTCGCGGAGCTTATGGTCGAGATGGCCTTCGCGCAGATTGTGGCGTTTGAGGCCGAAATCGCGGAGCAATATCGGCCCGGCCGGCAGCCCGTGGTGCGTCATATAATCGTCGAGCAGATCGTACAGATTCCACGGCGACGACGATACGTAGAACACCGGATTATTGCGCTTGCCGTTCAGGCCAAGCTGCAACGCGCGGTAAAATTCGGCCACGCCCGCAAAGGGTAGGCGCCGCCGGTACGTGCGCAGAAACGTGTTGCGGAACATGCGCGGCAGCGAGGTGGCGCCCGTTTCGAGAATCGTATCGTCGATGTCGGAGATGATCCCGAACTCGGCATCCGGCGGCGGCACCAGCACGGTGGCCGTCGCGGCAATGGTGTCGGGGCCATCGGTTTCCTTCACCTTGTAGCCATCGGGCAGCTTCGTCAGCCGGATGGGTACGGTGTGCCACCCGTCGTTCCAGGGGAGCGGCGCGGGCGGCGTCAGGTTCAACCGAAAGTATCCTTCCGAATCGGTGACAACGCGCGCCGAATGCCCCGGTAAGGCAATTTCCACCTCCGCGCCCGGCACCTCATCGGTTTCGAGCCGTTGCCACATCGTTTTCACGCCGCGCCACACCGAGCCGCGCTCGGCCGGTGGCGGCAGCGGGGCGTCATCGAGGACGCGACCAATGAAATACAGCCGGTTGGCCGTGCCGTAGGAGCGGTAGGGAAGGAGGAGCATGGGAAGTTTCGAGTTTCGAGTTTCGAGTGAGTAGTGACGAGTGAGCAGTAGCATTGTTACACAAATCTGCGAACTGCCAAGCGCCTTTTACCCCGTCCGCCGAACCCTGAAGGGGTTCTATAATCTGTAGCCCAGGGTTGCTATCCCGAAGGGATTGCTACCCTGGGCGGGCTGGGCGGGCTGAGTGGCCTGGGTCACACGCCTGGGCCCGCGCCACCTATTTGCTCAGCGCAGCTTTCGCCTGCGAATCAATACTCCGCTTATACTCGTGTTTGGGGTAGGAGAGGGCTTGTTCAAAGTAGAGCCGGGCCGATTTTTCATCGCCCGCCGCGCGCGCCAGGTAGCCGAGTTGCAAGGCCGAATTGGGCGCAAAATAATGCGGCTCGTCCTCCGCCACCGCGATGGTGCGGATGTATAAGACGCGCGCCGAATCGAGGCGTTGCTGCCCGTGGTACACCCGCGCCTGCCGGTAGCACCACTCGGCGCGCAGCACACGGGGGGTGTTGCTGTTGAGCGGAAAGCCGGTGAGCAGCCGTTGGGCCAGGCGCCAGTACCCGCCGTCGGCGGCCAGGCGGGCGCGGTACAGGCGCTCGTTCAGCACCGGACGCTCGTCGAAGAAGCGTTGGGCGGCGCGGTCTTCCTCGATTTGCGCGGCGCCTTGCGCATCTATTTCGGCGAGCCACCGCGCGGCGGCCGGGCCGTCGTCGCGGAGCCACGCGGCCAGGTACAGCTTGAAACACGCGTCTTTGCGGTAGTGCCGACCGGCATAGCGCCGCAGGAAATACTCGTTTTGCTGCGCCGAACCCGCGTAATCGCCCCGGTAGAGCAGCAAATCGGCGGCAATATGGTGCAGGTAGTAGAGCGGCACGTATGCCCGGCCCGTCGGTCGTGCCCGGAACGCTTTGAGGGCCGCATCGGGCTGTTTTTGCCGTTTCAGCGCCGCCAGCCGCAGGTAGCAGAACAGCAGGTTGTCGGGCTCGCGTCGTACCAGCGTGGCCGTGAGCGCGGTTACATCGGCTTCCTGATGATAATACCCCTCGCGAATGAGTGCCCGAAAAATGCGCGCTTCGGTCTGAAACGGGTTGTCGGCATCGGCGGCCCGACTCAGATTGGCCAGCCCGGCGGTGGTGGAACCGCGCAGCCCCAGCCCCCGCAAAAACCACTGGTACGAATCGGGCACCACGCCCACCAAAAACTGGCACAATCCCAATGATTTCCGAATCGGCAAAAAATCAGGGTAGCGTTGGGCGCCCGCTTCAAGGCGCAACATTGCCTGCCGAAGGGCCCACGCGCCGCTGATTTCATCCTGAAAACACACCTGCGCCACCGCCCGATGCAGCTGAATTTCGGCCGCTGCAAAGGTGGGCCACGGGCCGGGTTGGCGTTTGGCGGCGGCTTCCGCTTGCTGCAAGTGCTTGTCCATGAGCTTCAGCGCGGCGGGGTAGCGACTGGCGTCCTGGCGCAGTAGTACGTCGGCGAAGTCGGCGCAATCCTGCACCAGCACGGCGCGCGGGTCGGGTGTGGCCGTCCGCAGTTCGCCGGCCAGCAAGGCCCGCGCCGAGTCGAGACGGAGCTTGAACACCTGCACGTAGGCAGCGGCCTGGGTAGGCGTGAGGCTAAATGGGTCGGGTTTCGCGGTTTCGCCTTCGCCCTGAACAACACGCCGTGCTGCGCTTCTGGCCACAACCGGCTCGCCCGGTAAGCCCGCCAGCAACACGGCGGCTACTAACAAAAAAGGATGGCGCCAAGCCATCCTTTTTTGCCGAACTCGGCTGAAAAACAAAAACCAGAAGCTATGCAACTGTCTCGCAAATAAGCAGTTTCCTTTGATCGAAACTCGAAACTCGAAACTCGAAACTCGAAACTCGAAACTCGAAACTCGAAACTCGAAACTCGAAACTCGAAACTCGAAACTCGAAACTCGAAACTCGAAACTCGAAACT